>CAVPYO010000001.1:0-52156 GCA_963710025.1 uncultured Alphaproteobacteria bacterium
CTGTGTAGCCTACTGGTTCGCGGTTGCGTATTGCTAGCACGGGCTCGGCGGCGACCGCTGGCTATGAACTGACGGCGAAGATGTCGCGAGTGGACGGCATCGCCGTGGGCACGGACGTGAAGCTTTCCGGGATCAAGGTGGGCG
This sequence comes from uncultured Alphaproteobacteria bacterium, assembly GCA_963710025.1. GTDB lineage: Bacteria > Pseudomonadota > Alphaproteobacteria > Micropepsales > Micropepsaceae > Rhizomicrobium. The sequence goes on from CAVPYO010000001.1 coordinate 145, forward strand.
AGGTCAAAGCGCTCACCCTCGATCCGAAGGACTATCTCGTCGTCGTGCATATGAACATCCACAACGACGTGAAAATTCCCGACGATTCGTCGCTGGTGGTGACGTCCTCCGGTCTGCTCAACAGTTCCTATCTGTCGATTTCGCCCGGCGGCAGCGACAGGATGCTGGCGGCCGGCGGCGCGATCCACAACACGCAGGGCTCCGTCGATTTGATGAGTCTGCTGTCGCGCTTCGCCGGTAGTGCGGCAGGCGGCAACGCGAATGGCGGCGGAACCAAGCCATGAGACTGCAGTGGGCTATTGCGGCCGTGGCTGCGTTTGCGGCGGCGGCCCAGGCGCAGTCTTCGTCGGGGACTTCGGTGGACCTCAAGCTTTCGCCCGCGCCGGTGTCGCACGCGGCGTCCGCCGCGCATCCGGTGCTGGAGTTGCGCGCGCTCGACAAGATCACCGGCCGGGCGAGCGTGCTGCTGGCGCCGCTCAATGTGCCGGTGAAATTCGAAACGCTGACCATCGTCGCGCGCAGCTGCTATTCGACGCCGGCGAGCGAGACGCCGGAAACTTCGGCCTTCCTGCAGATCGACGATCACCGTCCGGACCAGGCGGAACGGCGGGTATTCTCGGGCTGGATGTATGCCTCAAGCCCTGGCCTGAACGGGATGCAGCACCCGCTCTATGACGTCTGGGCGATCAGCTGCAAGACCAACGCGCCCGACCAGGCGCCGTCCGTGACGGCCACCGCGCCGGTCAAGCCCGTGTCCCCCAATGCGGGCGCCGACGAAGGCATGCCCACACTTCCGGAAGACGCCGGCCAATAGGCTGGCTCGGCGATCGCGTCGGATAACTTCGCAAGATACGCCTTGCGCGGGATTTCCACCGCGCCGAAACGCGCCAGATGTTCGGTCAGGAACTGGGCGTCGAGCAGCTTGAATCCGCCGAGCTTGAGACGCGCCACCAGATGGACGAGCGCAACCTTGCTGGCGTCGGTCTCGCGCGAGAACATGCTCTCGCCGAAGAACGCGCCGCCCAGCCGCACGCCGTAGAGCCCGCCAACCAGCCGGCCTTCGCGCCGGCATTCCAGCGAATGGGCGTGGCCGCTCGCGTGCAGCGCCGTGTAGAGGCGCAGGATTTCGTCGTTGATCCAGGTCTCTTCGCGGCCCTTCGCCGGAGTGGCACAAGCGCGCATCACGTCGCCAAAGGCCGTATCGACGCTTACATGGAAGATGTCGGAGCGCACCGTGCGCGCCAGCCGCTTGGGGATATGGAACGCCTCGAGCGGAAAGATGCCGCGCTTCTCCGGCGAAACCCAATAGAGCGTGGGATCGTCGCGTCGCTCCGCCATCGGGAACAGCCCCTCGGCATAGGCGCGAAGCAGGATGTCGGGCGTGAGGCGCGGGGCGTGCATGGGGGGAGAGTAGAGCAGTGCGATTTTGTTTTCACCCTCCTCCAACGCGGGGTCGAGTAGCGTCAGCGTACGAGTGGCGAGCGCGAAGCACGAGCTGGGTGGGGGGATTGACGTCCGCTTTGCGCCGCAGTGAACGGACATTCCCCCGCGCCCCTCGCGCCATCTCAGATGCTTGACCGCGTCTTGAACCCGGCGAGCACCAGCAGCGCGACCACCACTGCGGCCAGAACGGCGTGCGCCCACAGCATCGAGTGGCCGTGCAGGGCGATCTCGGTGAAGAACCCGAGCCAGCAAGTGGTGAGCAGCGCACCTGCGGCTAAGGCGTACGTATGCATCGGCTTCCAGCCGGTACGGCGGCTGGCCCCAGACGCAAACGCAAGCAGTAGAACCAACACCAAGGCCATGCCGCCCGCAGCCGCCCACGGCCAATGCCGCACGCCCTGGCCGTAAAGCAGCACGAACGCAAAGGTCGCGATGAAGCCCACAATGCCCACGATCCACGGACTCGGCGCCGGGCCGGCGGGCTTCGGCCGCGCGCGCGGCAGCGCGAAGGCTCCCGCCGCCAGGATGACAATGCCGATTACCGACGCCGCAATCTGGGCCGGCGAAGCAAAGAACTTCTTCGCGAAGTACAGTGTGATCAACGCCACGCCCCCGGCATAGAACATGGCCGCGATGGCCACGCCGATGCGTCCCGTCCAAGGCTCGTTGCGGATGCTCGCAAACAAACTCTCGGCCAGCGCGATCGGCACGGCAATGCTCCAGATTGCGTGGAGGCCGAAGGCGAAGATCGTCGCCGGCACGCCGATCCCGAGCGCCGGGATGAATCCGGGCTTGAGCAGGTGCAGCCCCATGAAATTCGGATTGAACAGCGACTGGTCGGCGATGCCCTCTTCCACCAGTGCGTAGGCCAGCCCAAGCAACAGGATGGAAGGCCAGCCGCGCCCCGTGCGCCGCATCAGTTCGCGGATCAGAACCACCCCGCCGCCGTACATGGCGAGCATCACGGGCATCGCACCGATCTGCGCGAACGACATGCTGCCGCTCAAATATTCGGCAATAAGCGGCGACAGCAATGCCAGAGTGATGACAGCCGCGATCCGTTTCATGACCCACCCTCCCGCCTGGCGCTTTTCGCAGGCTTCGCCGTGGACAATACCGACGAGGCCGCTTATTGTCTATTAATAGATTATCTATATGTGACCTTTTTGCCCATGATGCTTTCCAGCCCGGCGCCCCGAACGGACCGGCCCAGCCGAGAATCGCCGTCGCTGACCAGTGTTGGCTTCTTGCTGCATCTGGCACAAAGCCGGCTTTACAAAGGAGTCGCGGAGGCGGTTGCCGGCAGTGGGTTACACGGCGGGCAGTTGGCCGTGCTTGGCGCGCTCGCGGACATGGGAGAGATGAGCCAGCGGCAATTGGGCGAAGTAGCCCAAATCGAAAAATCGTCACTGGTATTGTTTCTCGACTTATTGGAGGCGGGCGGTTGGGTGAAGCGGGGCGTCAATCCTCACGACCGCAGGGCACACTGCGTCCGCCTGACAGCCAAAGGCGCGGCCGAGTTCAGAAAGCTCGGTCCGGCCTTGAAGAAAGTACAAGATCGTTTCCTGTCGCCGCTCACAGCCGCCGAACGCGTGCAATTGGTCGACCTATTGCAGCGCCTGGGCGGTGGATAGCTGAAACTCTGGTGTGCCCCGAGACTTGGGCGGTGAAGGATCGGCTGCTAATGGCCGCGCAAAGCAGACGGGAGTACCCCCACCCGGCTCGCCGCGTTGGGGGAGGGTGAATGTCTATTGGGCGCATCTGGGACCTGCAGCGGGATTTTGCGAACGTTCGCCTTGTGGCGTGCAGGCGTTCTTCGTGCAGTGACGTGAGATATAATCCGTACACGCATCATTGTCCTTCATGCGAATTATAATGCATTGAATTCGCACAAAATATTTTTTCGCACCCCTTGAAATGCGTTTTTCAATTCCCATTTCACCCCCATTGCATCCGTTCGCGATGCTTATCGAAATTGGAGGTGTTGCCGCAGGCGGCCTACGGGCCGCCGCAAGGATCATTGCGACCGACGCGGAAACATACAGGGTCAAGGATGCGATTTCGCGTGCATCCGAACGGAGTGGGCCGGCGAAAAGGCCGCCAAGGGCGGCCGGAACTGCGAAACGCTTGCTCTGCGCAGCCTGAGGAAAAGCAAAGGTGCTGATCGGTTTCCGCCCGGCGGATTCCGGCTGCCCGCCGTAGCTTTGCGCCGAAGGCGGGTTCGTGCCGTTTATAAGCGGACGCAAGCCCGCCTTCTGTTATTCAGGGATCAGGAATCAGGGATCAAGAAGCGAGCGGCAACTGATACCTGATACCCGATCCCTGATCTCACGCTCCCTTTTTCGCCAAATACTGTTCCAGCCAGTGGATGTTGTAATTGCCGTCGATGATGTCGTTCTCGCGCACAAGCTGCTGAAACAGGGGAATGGTGGTCTCGATCCCGCCGACCACGAGTTCGTCCAGCGCGCGGCGCAGGCGCATCAGACATTCGTTGCGGGTCTTGCCGTGGACGATGAGCTTGCCCGCCAGGCTGTCGTAATAGGGCGGGATGCGGTAGCCGGCATAGATCGCGGAATCGAAGCGCACGCCCAATCCGCCCGGCGTGTGAAACTGCGTGATTAGCCCGGGCGAGGGCATGAAGGTGAACGGATTTTCCGCATTGATGCGGCATTCGATGGCGTGGCCGGAGAAGACGATGTCCTTCTGTTCGATCTCGAGCGGCGCGCCGCTGGCGATGCGGATTTGCTCGCGCACGATATCGATGCCGGTGATCGCCTCGCTGACCGGATGTTCCACCTGCAAGCGGGTGTTCATCTCGATGAAGTAGAAGCGTCCGCCCTCGAAGAGAAACTCGACCGTGCCGGCGCCCAGGTAGCCGAGCTTTTCCAATGCCCGCGTGACGATGCCGCCGATTTCCCCGCGCTGCATTTCGTTGAGCGCCGGGCTGCCCGCCTCTTCCCACACCTTTTGATGTCGGCGCTGCAGCGAGCAATCGCGCTCGCCCAGGTGCACCACATGGCCGGCGCCGTCGGCCAGCACTTGCACCTCGATATGGCGCGGCTTCTGGAGATATTTCTCCATATAGACGGCGTCGTTGGCGAAGGCGGTCTTGGCTTCGGCGCGCGCGGTGGTGAGCGCGAGCTTCAAATCCGCCGGTTTGTTCGCCACTTTCATGCCGCGGCCGCCGCCGCCCGCCGTCGCCTTGATGAGGACGGGATAGCCGATGTCGGCGGCGATGCGCGTGGCCTCTTCGTCGGAGCCCACCTCGCCGTCGGAACCGGGAACCGTCGGGATGCCGAGCGCCTTCACGGCCTGTTTGGCGGCGATCTTGTCGCCCATCAGGCGGATATGCTCGGGCTGCGGTCCGATGAAGGTGATGCCGTGTTCCTTCACGATCTCGGCGAAGCGCGCATTCTCCGACAGAAAGCCGTAGCCCGGATGGATCGCCTGCGCGCCGGTGATCTCGCAGGCCGAGATGATGGCAGGAATATTGAGATAGGATTGCGCCGAGGGCGGCGGCCCGATGCACACGCTCTCGTCGGCCAGGCGCACATGCATGGCGTCGGCGTCGGCGGTGGAATGCACCGCAACGGTGGCGATCCCCATTTCTTTGCAGGCGCGGTTGATGCGCAGCGCGATCTCGCCACGGTTCGCAATGAGGATTTTTTCGAACATCACGAAATGACGAGCAATGTCTGGCCGAACTCGACCGGCTCGGCGTCATGCACCAGAATTTCGGTCACCTTGCCGCCGCGCGGACTGAGGATCGGATTCATCGTCTTCATCGCCTCGACGATCAGAAGCGTATCGCCCTCTTGAACCAGATCGCCCACCTTCACGAAAGGCGGCTTGCCGGGTTCCGGCGCGACATAAACGGTCCCCACCATGGGCGATGTGAGCGCGCCGGCTTGTGGGCCCTTGGCCGCCGCCGCCTCCGGGGCGGGCGCGCTGGGCGCGGCAACCGGAGCCGCGGCGGAAGTCGCAACGAAGCTGCCTTCCGGCTGGCGCGCGACGCGCAGCCGCGCGCCGCCTTGTTCGATCTCGATCTCGGTCAGGCCGGTCTCGGCCAGCAGCTCGGCCAGTTCGCGAATCGCCGCACCGTCGATGGCGGGCAGGGACTTTCCCTTGCCGCCGGCCGTAATGCGGGCGCCGATCGATTTCACATCCTTCATGTTCATGCGGCGGCACTTTCGATGAGGCAGGCCAGCGCGTCCACGGCCAGCACATAGCTCTGCGCGCCGAATCCGACGATCACGCCTTTGGCGACCGGGCTGATGCGCGAATGATGGCGGAATTCTTCCCGCGCGAACGGGTTGGAGAGATGAACCTCCACCAACGGCTTGTCCAAGGCGCGCAGGGCGTCGTGCAGCGCCAAGGAGGTATGCGAATAGGCGCCACCGTTGATGATCAGACCGGCGGACATGGTGCGCGCTTCCTGGATCCAGTCGATCAGCTCGCCTTCATGGTTGGATTGGCGAAATACAACGGAAAGTCCGTGCGTTTTCGCCTGTTTGGCAACCATCTTGCCGATCTCGGCCAATGTGGTGCGACCATAAATTTGCGGCTCGCGCAGGCCCAGAAGGTTGAGGTTCGGGCCGCTCAGGACATATATCGGCAGTACCTTGGAATTCTTGGCCACGAAGGGCTCCGTTAACTTCGTCGAAGTTGGCTTTATACTGGGCCTTGGACGCAAGGCAAACAACCAATCGGGAACAGGCTTTATGGCCGTGACGGTGACTATTAACGGAGAAACCCGGCATCTTGGCGATTCCGTCAGCGTGGCGGCGCTTCTGACCGGGATGGGGCTCGATCCCAAAAAAATCGCCGTGGAACGCAATCACGAGATCGTTCCGCGCTCGCAATACGACGCGACGGCGGTGGGAGAGGGCGACAAGCTGGAAATCGTCCAGTTCATCGGGGGCGGCAATGCCGTGGAACCGGCCCTGCCTGTGGATAAACCCCTGGTCATCGCCGGCAAAACTTTCCGCTCGCGTCTGATCGTCGGCACGGGCAAATACAAGACCTATGCCCAGAACGCGGCGGCGCTGGAGGCCAGTGGGGCCGAGATGGTCACGGTCGCGGTGCGCCGGGTGAATCTGACCGATCCGAGCCAGGAACGGCTGGTCGATTTCATCGATCCCAAGAAATACACCTACTTGCCGAATACCGCCGGCTGTTTCACGGGCGAGGATGCGGTGCGCACTCTACGGTTGGCGCGCGAGGCGGGCGGCTGGACGCTGGTCAAGCTGGAAGTGCTGGGCGACAAGAAAACGCTCTATCCGAACATGATCGAAACGCTGCACGCCACCGAGCTTCTCCTTAAGGAGGGCTTCCAGGTGATGGTCTATTGCAGCGACGATCCGCTGATGGCCAAGCGGCTCGAGGAGATCGGCGCCTGCGCGATCATGCCGCTCGCCGCGCCCATCGGTTCGGGGTTGGGCGTGCAGAATCCGGTCGGCATCCGCATGATCGTCGAGGAAGCCAAAGTGCCGGTGATCGTCGATGCGGGCGTCGGCACGGCCTCGGATGCCACTGTGGCGATGGAACTGGGCTGCGATGCGGTACTGATGAACACCGCCATCGCCGAAGCGAGAGACCCCATCATGATGGCGCGCGCGATGAAGCATGCGATAGAGGCGGGGCGGCTTGCCTATCTTGCGGGGCGCATGGCCAAGAAGCGCTACGCCGATCCGTCCAGTCCGCTGGCCGGATTGATCTGACGCCGCAGCGCTTGCGCGGTTCGCGCCGTATTCAGCGAGTCATTTCCTTCAGCTCGGCGTCGGTAATTTCGCCGGGATGAACCTTGCCGTTGATGATGAATGTCGGGGTGCCGTCGATTTTTGCCTGTTCGGCGAGCTTGTGCCCGGCGGCGATTGCCCGATTGACGTTTGGGGCAGCCAAAGCGCTATCGAGTTTGGCCATGTCGAGCCCCGCTTTCTTGGCGTCCGCGAACAGCACGTCGTTGTCGATTGCATTCGCTTCGCCCAGCAAGAGAAAGTGCAGGGTGAGGTATAGATTGCCCTGCCCGCGGGCGGCTATGGCCGTGCGCGCCGCCGCGGTCGATGCGTCGCCGAAGATCGGAAATTCGATGAAGGCGAAACGCGTGTCGCTCTTGTGGGCCTCGTAGAATCTCTTCACGGCCGCCATGGAGTTGCGGCAGTGGATGCAGTTGTAGTCGAAGAACTCGACGAACGTGTTTTTCGCGTTGTCGGGACCCGTGACGTAGGCGACGGACGGATCGAAGAACTGCTTGAGTCCCAACTTGGCAATCGCCCCCTGGTGCTCTTGTTCTTCCTTATCGGCGTCTTGCTTCTGCAGCTTGTTCGTCATCTCGACGAGCACATCGGGATGCGCCACGAGATAGGCGTGGAGCCTGGCGTCGCTGGTGCCGGGAAGAAGTCCGATCGCGCCCGCGCCGAACACGATCGCCAGCGATAAGGCCGCGCCGATTGCGCCGCCGATGACGGCAGTCTTCCATTGCTCGTTCATGAGATTCAATCCTGCTATCTTTGCTCTCTTGGCTGGGTAGCAGCCACGGCGATGATGTCGTTGGCGCGCTCCCAGTCCGGGGAGCCTTTGGTAAGTTTAAGTCGTGCGCGCACCGCGAAAACGGCTGCCTGTGGCAGGGCGCCGTACGTGTAATAGCGCTCAGCGGTCGCCAGGTTTGCCATCGGCTCGTTGCCCAGATCGCTGTAGGCCTGGGCCATTTCGTACCATGCGAAAGGCTCGTCGCTGTCCTGCTGCAAGGCGATCCTGAGATTATCGATGGCGGATTTTTCGATTTCCTTTCTTTCCGTGGCGATCTGCGCCGCAGCCAGGGAGACGCGCAACTCGGGCGCATCCGGCAGAAGATCGACCGACGTCTGATAAGGCGGGATGCCTTTTGTGGGCTGGCTCATCGAGACGTAAATCTGACCAAGCACTTCATAGAAATACGGGTTCTTGGGCTCGTCTTGGATCAGGCTTTTGATCTCCGCCAACGCCTTCGGAAGGTCCGGCAATCGCATATAGACCATGGCGCGGGCGTAGCGAGCCGGCTCGCTGTTGTCGGAGAGCGGATAGCGATAGAGCACGTCGCGCGGCTGCAGCAGGTAGCCGATCACCTTGGCCTTGACCATCTCGTAGGCATGAATGGACGCCGGGCTGTCGGGTACGTCGCGGTACGGAGAGGCATCCGCTTCTTCCTGCAGCAAGGCGACGCGATCGCGGTCCGCCGGGTGATCGCTGGCGAACTCTTTCTCGTCGATGCCCGCGCTGGCGTTCTCGTTGGCCATGCGGTCGAACACATGGACCATGCCGAGGCCCGACTGATGCGTCTCGCGCAGGAATCTTTGGCCCATCTGGTCGGCGGTGGCCTCCTGGACGCGGCTGAAGCCCAGGAATTCGGCCTGTGCGGCGCTTTGGCCCATCCCCATGATGATCATGCCCGCTTCGCCCGCTCCGGCGATCGCCGCGGCCAGCCCCACGACCATCGACAGCAACATGGGGATTTCAGCCTTAGCGATGGCGCCGGTATCGCGGATCAAATGTCCGCCGGCCATGTGGCCGGTTTCGTGCGCCAGAACGCCGGTGAGTTCGTTGGGGGTTTTGAGCTGGATAAACAACCCCGCGTTGACGAAAATGTTCTGTCCCTCGGCGACAAAAGCGTTCAGAGAGGTGTCGTTGACGATATACATCTTGACTGCGTCGGGATCGATGCCCGCCACGTGCAAGATCGGAACTTCGTAGGACCGCAGCAGCCTTTCCGTCTCGGTATCCTGCAACAAGGAAATGGCCTGTGCGGAAGCCGGCGTCACCAAGGCGTAAAACGATCCAAAGAAGCCCACGAGAAAGGCGAGCATGCGCCCAGACACCAATCGGGTGCCCCTGAGCCTCAGGATTCGCCGCAAAGGGTTGCAAATTGACAAGGCTTGAACTCTCCTCTCCCCCCGAACCCGTGAGGGGACGGTAGGTGCGTCCCATGTTTGCGTCAACGGACGCCAAAACGCCGTTTCCTCGTTAACCAGCCAAGTTAACCAGCCAAGGATTACATCCGGTTCATGTTACGCTCATACGTCTACGCCGGCGCGGCCGGCCTTTTCCTGCTCGCAGGCTGTTCGTTCAACCTCGGTAGCACGCTCGGTCTCGGCGGGTCGGACAAACCCACGGCTCAGGTTGTCGGCGATGAACCCTTTGCCGTGAAAGTGGGAGCGGCCACGCTGGCGCAAGGTGGCAGCGCGGTCGATGCGGCGACGGCGATGTATTTCGCACTGTCCGTCGCCTATCCGGTCGCGGCCGGGCTGGGCGGCGGCGGTATCTGCATCGTCCATGATCCGGCGCACAACCAGAGCGAAGAGTTTGATTTCCTGGCGCGTGACGCGGCGCAGGGCGGAGCATATGCGGTTCCGGGAAATGTCCGCGGTTTTGTGCTGATGCAGAGCGTTTACGGTGCGCTTCCTTGGCAAAAGCTGATTGCGCCTGCGGAGGGCTATGCACGCACGGGCTTTCCTATTTCGCGCGCTCTGGCGGCCCGTCTCGCGGATGCGGCGGATGTGGTTCGTCTCGACGCCGGTCTGGCCGCCGAATTCATGGATGAATCGGGTCAGCTCAAGAGTACCGGCAGCATCGCGCTCAATGCCGAGCTTGCGGACACGTTGGCGGCGATCCGCACGCAAGGCTCGGACGCGTTCTATGCCGGCACCGTCGGCGACAAGATTGTGGCTTATTCCACGTCGCAGGGTGGTGCCATAGGACAGGCCGAGTTGGCGGCTTATCGGGCCGAGCGCACGACGCCGCGCGTGCTGCAGATGGGCAGCGACTATGTATTCCTGCCGGCGGCCCATACCGGGGCCGGCGCTTTTGCCGGTGCACTGCTGGACAATCTGACTCGGGCGCAGGCAACGCCGACCGGTTCGCAAGACTCCGAGGCCGCGGTGATCGTTGCCGTCAAGCAGACGCTGAACGACTTCCACCTCGAAAGTCTGCCCAAGGACCTCGGCGCCACCGGCTTCGCCGCCACCGATGCGACCGGGCAGGCGGTCGCCTGCGCAGTGACCATGAACGGTCCCTTTGGGTCGGGCCACACTGCGCGGGGGACCGGCGTGACGTTGGCGCGTGCGCCCTCTTCGGGGGCGGTTGGTCTTGCGTCCGCGTTTCTCACACCTGTGATCGCGAGTCCCAGCGGCGACCGTCCGGCGACGCTTGCCGGAGCCGGTGCGGGTGGTCCCAATGGCAGTGCGGCCATAGCTTATGCGCTGACGCGGATCGCGCACGGCGAGGAAATCCTAACGCGCAGCCAACTGCACTCCACAGGTGTGGCGCCGTACGACACGGTGAACGCCATCGTCTGTACCAGCAGCATCTGCGCCGCGTTGTCCGATCCTGCGGCCAGCGGCTTGGGCGCGGCCGTATCGGTGCAATAGGCGCGCTCAATCGGTCCGGAAAGCCCGTTGCCACCAGCCTTTTTTGGTGGGCGCGGGCGCTTCGGGCGTCGCCTCGACAGGTTTAGGCGCAGGGGCTTTTTCCTCCCGCGGCTTCGGCTGCTTCTCGGCGCGTTCGGCCTCGAGCGACCAGACGGGCGTAGAGGCGGCGTTGGGAACGGCCTCCGGGCGCGAGATCCTGACCGGTTGAATTTCCGTCAGTTTTTTCGGTTCCTCGCGCGGCGTTGTGTCGATTTCGTCCGGCGGGCCCAAACGGTGCTCGACCGACGCTTCGGTTGGGCGCGGTGCGTCGTTGTCGGCACGTTGTTCGCCGCCAAAATTCTCCCGATCGCGCCCGCCACGGCGTCCGCGTCTGCGCCGGCGTTTACGCCGGTGGCCTTCGCCGAATTGGCCTTGCTGTTCGTTTTGCGGGGCTTCGCCGTTTTGTGGCGGCGGGACGGGGCTAGCGCCCGCATCGCCGGCGCCCTCGACCGCATCGCTGGTGCGCGCTTCCTGTCCGTTGACGTCTGCCGGCGTTTGCAAGGGCAGAGAACTCTGCTCATGCCTCTGATCATTCTGGAATGGACGATCGCGGTCGCGTCCGCCACGGCGGCGACGGCGGCGCCTACGGCGATTGGGGTCACCTTGTTGCTGATGCTCGCGAGATTCAGCCGGAATCGCTTCCTGCGCCGTATCCTCGGCGCGATCCGGTTCGGCTTCCTCGACGATTTCCGGTTCGGCCTCCTCTTCGACAACCGGCGGAGCGTCTTCAAACTGCGTTACGGGCCGCGGGCGGCTTTCCGGATCGCGTAGGCCGATACGGTCGATGTTGAAATCGCCGGTCTTTAGATCTTCCTTCGGATCGAAGCTGATGGTGATGTCGTATTCGCTCTCCAGGCGCGCCAACTCGCGGCGCTTCTGGTTGAGCGTGTAAATGGCGACGTCGGTCGCGACGCGCACGACAAGGCTTTCCGCGCGCTGCTTCTGGGCTTCCTCTTCCAACCCGCGCAGTGCGCGCAGGGACGTCGATTCCACCGAACGGACGATGCCTTGGCCGCCACAGTGTGGGCAGGGCACTGTCGATCCTGCTATGACGCCGGCGCGCAGACGCTGGCGCGACATCTCGAGCAGGCCGAACTGGCTGATCTTGCCGATCTGCACGCGCGCACGGTCGTTCTTCACCGCATTGTGCATGCGCTTTTCGACCGCGCGGTCGTTGCGGCTGTCCTCCATGTCGATGAAGTCGATGACGATGAGACCGGCCAGATCGCGTAAGCGCAACTGGCGGCCGATCTCGTCGGAGGCTTCGAGGTTGGTCTTGGTGGCGGTTTCCTCGATCGAATGCTCGCGCGTGGCGCGTCCCGAATTCACGTCGATGGAGACCAGCGCCTCGGTCTGGTTGATGACAATGTAGCCGCCGGATTTCAGCGTCACGGTCGGCGAGAACATCGCATCGAGTTGCGCTTCGATGTGGTGGCGCTGGAACAGAGGCACCGGCTCCTTGAACGGCTTCACGTTTTTGGCGTGCGACGGCATCAACATCCGCATGAAGTCTTTGGCGTTGCGATAGCCTTCATCGCCCTCGACCACGACCTCCGTCACGTCCTTGTTGTAGAGATCGCGGATGGCGCGCTTGACGAGATCGCCTTCCTCGTAGACGCAGGCCGGCGCATTGGATTTCAGCGTCAGCTCGCGGATCGTGTCCCACATCCGCAGCAGATATTCGTAGTCGCGCTTGATTTCGACCTTGGTGCGGTTCTCGCCCGCCGTGCGGATGATGAGGCCCATACCTTCGGGCAGTTCGAGCGCCTGGGCAGCCGATTTCAACCGCTTGCGGTCGTTGGCATTAGTGATCTTGCGGCTGATGCCGCCGCCGCGTGGCGTGTTGGGCATGAGCACGCAATAGCGGCCGGCGAGCGACAGATAGGTGGTGAGGGCCGCGCCCTTGTTGCCGCGTTCTTCCTTGACGACCTGCACCAATATGATCTGGCGGCGTTTGACGACTTCCTGGATCTTGTAATGGCGACGGCGCATCCAACGCTGCGACGGCCGTCCGGCCTGCAGCGGTTGCGCACTTTCGCCCGTACCAGATTCGGCGCCTTCCGAGTCTGCCGTCGGTGACGCCCCTTCGCCAGTCTGTGCGGTCGGCGGTTCGAAAGTTTCACCTTCGCCGGGACCGGTTTCGGCCCGCGCTTCGTCGAACTCGGCTTGCTCGCCCGCTTCGATAAGTTCGGACGTTTCACGCTCGTCGAAAGCGGGCTCCGATTGATCGCCTTCGTCTGGGAATAAGTCGTTTGTGGCCTGTTCATCCGACGCTGCACCGTCGTCATTGCCAGACGCATCGCCCGACTCGTTTTCGCCCCGATCGTCGGTTCCGGAGAAGGCGATCTCTTCCCCGGACGAGGCCTGTATTTCTTCCGACGAAATCTCGTCGGCTTCAGGTTCCTGCGCCTTGGCGCCGGCTTTCGCCCCGGGGCCGATTTCGAAGGGTTCGAAATCGTCTTCCTGGCGGCGGCGCGCATCGGCCTCTTGTTCGGCTAGAAGCGCTATGCGGTCGGCGACCGGGATTTGGTAATAATCCGGGTGGATTTCGGAAAAGGCGAGGAACCCGTGCCGGTTTCCGCCATATTCGACGAAAGCCGCCTGCAGCGACGGTTCTACGCGGGTTACTTTGGCGAGATAGATGTTGCCTTTGAGCGGCCGCTTGGACGCGGCCTCGAAATCAAATTCTTCGACCTTTTGTCCGTCGAGAACGACGACGCGGGTCTCTTCGGGGTGGCTGGCATCGATCAACATACGCTTGGGCATTGAAATCTCCAGGCGGCGCGCAGGAACTCGCCCGGCGCTTCTGCGCGCGAACCGGGCTCGAAATGGGCCGCCTTGTTGGGGACAAGCGCCGCCGTGCCGCCGCCCGCAGCTGTGCCGCCGGCTGGTGCAAAATGGGGAGCGCTAAGTCGTTCATCTCATCACATTTGCGGCCAAGCGGCGCAAAACCGCTTGGTTGGGAAAGCTGCTGCCGTGGCTGGGAAAACCTGGCGGCCATAACCCAAGGATCACCCTTGGATCTATTCTGGCCTGCGTCCGGACCCTAAGGGCTGGCCAAAACCTGCCCTTTTGCGACGCAGCTTTAACCACTTGTAGGTGTCCTGCCGCGCAACGGCAAGAGGACCCCAAGCGGATTAGTCAAATTCCTAAGGTGCTAACGGAGCGTAAATGGTTTATGCCCGACCCTTGGTCTCGAGGCCTGAGAACATTCCGGTAGCGATGCGAAAAGTGCGGAATATCGCTTTAGGCATAGCGGCTTGCCTGTTCGTCGGGACCGCCGCAGCTCAGAACGCGCCAAAGCCAGAGACGGTCGACGACGTCATCTCGAATATCCTCAAGGAGGCGCCGGACACGACCTCTCCGGGTCCCCAAAAGGGCCCGGCGGTCAAGACTCCAGCTCCCGCCACCGACCCCATCGTCATGAGCGCGCGCATTGGCGAGCACCCGGACCGCACGCGATTCGTCGTGGAACTGTCCGATCCCATCGATATCCGCACCTTTACCCTGACCAATCCAAACCGCGTCGTCATCGATATGCCCGCCGTGCAGTGGCATCTGGAGGGGCCGCCCCGGCCCTCCGGCCAAGGGGCGGTGAAAAGCTATCGCTATGGGCTATTCCGGCCGGGCAATTCCCGCGTCGTGATCGATCTTAACCAACCGGTGACGGTGAGCGACGCGCTCGTCCTGCCGCCGGAGCAGGGCTATGGCTACCGCATCGTCATCGACCTGTTTGCGACCACGCAGGCGAAATTCGAGCACACCGCCGGCTGGCCGGCGGACCTCAAAGCCAGAGAATATGCCGCAGAACAGATGGCCGCGCCGCCGCAACCGCCGACGCCGCTTCCGCAGGTCTCCGCCAGGAAGATCGTTATCATCGATCCGGGCCATGGGGGCCTCGATTCCGGCACCATCGGCATAGACGGGACAATGGAAAAGGACGTGGTGCTCGCCGAAGGGCTGAGGCTGAAGAAATCGCTACAGGCGCACGGTTACATGGTGCATATGACGCGCGACAGCGATGTCTTCATTCCGTTGCGTCAGCGGGTGAACATGGCCCGTGCCTGGCATGCCGATCTGTTCATCTCGATCCACGCGGATTCGATCCACGATCCAAGCGTCGAAGGCCTTTCGATTTATACCCTGTCTGAGAAGGGATCGGACAAAGAGGCCGCTGCGCTGGCGGTGAAGGAGAACCAGTCCGACATTATCGCCGGCGTCGATCTGTCGGGCGACAATTCCGCCGTAGCCCCTATCCTCATCGACTTGGCGCAGCGCGATACCATGAACAAATCGTCACGTTTCGCCGAAACCGCGATTGCGGAACTTTCGCACGCAACGGACATATTGCCGCGCGAACCGCACCGTTCTGCCGCGCTGGTCGTACTGAAGGCTCCGGACGTGCCTGCAGTTCTGGTCGAGCTCGGTTACTTGTCGAACGCGCACGACGCCGAACAAATGAAAACTGCCGCTTGGCGCGACGGTGTCGCCAATGCTATCGCTGAGGCAGTAGATCGTCACTTCGCAACTGCAGCAGCGGGCGAGCAGAAAACGGTGCAAGGTGCGCAGTGACGAAGGGGTTTTGCACGGTCATAATCACGTCCCATGAACGATAGTCCAGAAGATCGCCCCGCGACGGAAGGGGGCATTTCGCAAGCGCCTGAGGAGCCGCGCGAGCCGCTCGCGCCGGCGCCGGACGTCGCCGCGCCGCCGGTTGGGACCATGCCTGCGGACGGGCTGGCCGCGTCCGAGGAACCGCCGCGGGATCGCGAGCCCTGGGAATTTTCCGCCGCGCCGGACGGTTTTACCCGATACGCCGCCGCGCCGCCGGACGATTTCGAGCCGCCGTCGGACGCGGAGGAACCGCCGCCGGACGGCGCGCGGTCTTGGCTCTCCTGGTGGCGCTCCTGGAGGGGCTGGCGCGCCCGTGCCGTGTTGTACGGCGGACTGTCCGCCGCCGTTCTGCTGATCGTAGGCGCGTTGGCGGTCGTGATCTATATCTGGTCGGTCACGCGCGACCTGCCGAGCGTCGAAGCGCTGCAGAACTACACGCCGCCCGTTACCACTCGCGTTTATGCCGGCGACGGAACGCTGCTCGGCGAATATGCGCGCGAGCGCCGAATTTTCGTGCCCATCGCATTTGTGCCCAAGCTGGTAGTGAACGCGTTCACCTCGGCGGAGGATCGCAATTTCTTCAATCATCCGGGCATCGATCCGAGCGGAATGCTGCGCGCCGCCTTCAAGGATATCGGCAGGATTGTCGAAGGACGCCGGCCCGAAGGAGCCTCGACCATCACCCAGCAGGTCGCGCGCAATTTCCTGCTCAATTCCGACGTGAAAGTGTCGCGCAAGATTCGCGAAGTGGTCTTGGCGCTGCGCATCGATGCGACGTATTCGAAAGAGAAGGTCCTCGAGCTTTATCTGAACGAGATCAATCTCGGCCAGAATTCCTACGGCGTTGCGGCTGCGGCGCTGAACTATTTCGACAAGTCGCTGGACGATCTCGACATCGCCGAAGTCGCGTTCCTCGCGTCCCTGCCCAAGGCGCCCAGCCATTACGATCCGCGCTATCACCATCAAGCCGCCATCGACCGTCGCAATTGGGTGATCGGGCAGATGGAAGAGAACGGCTACATCACCGAAGAACAGGCCAAGACCGCAATGGCCGAACCGTTGGACGCCAACACGCGCCCGCTCGGCAGCCAGACGGAAGACGCGAATTACTTCGTGGAAGAAGTGCGCCGTCAGCTCTACGCCAAATACGGCGAGCAGGCGCTCTATGACGGCGGCTTGCAGGTGCGTTCCTCGCTCGACACGCGGCTGCAGAATTACGCGGTAAACGCGTTGCGCATGGGACTGGTGCGCTATGACCGGCGGCATGGCTGGCGCGGCGCGTTCGGGAACGTCAATGTCGACGGCGATTGGCAGACCACGCTGAAAAGCGTCGGCAACCAATCAGGCATCGACAGCTGGCGCGTCGCGGTGGTGCTGGGCTTCGCGCCGGACAAGAGCGTGCGCATCGGACTTTCCGACGGGACGCACGCACGCATTCCCTTCGGCGAGCTCTCTTGGGCACGCAAGGAATTACCGGACGCCGAGGTCGGTCCGTCGCCCGCCAAGCCTCAGGACGCGCTGACAATCGGCAACCTCGTTTATGTCGAAGCGGTCGACGCTCGCGGCAATTACGGCCTGCGTCAGGTGCCGGAAGTCAACGGCGGTATCGTAGCGATGGATCCGCACACGGGCCGCGTCTTGGCGTTGTCGGGCGGCTTCTCCTATGCTTCCAGCCAGTATGATCGTGCCATGCAGGCGTTGCGCCAGCCCGGTTCGGCTTTCAAGCCGTTCGTCTATGCGTCCGCGCTCGACAACGGCTTCACGCCGGTGAGCAAGGTGCTGGATGCGCCCTTCGTGATCGAGCAGGGACCCGGCCTGCCGCTCTGGCGGCCGGAAAACTTCGAGCAGAAATTCATCGGTCTGGCGACCCTGCGCCGCGGCATCGAGCTTTCCAAGAATCTGATGACGGTGCGCCTGGCCCAGGCCGTGGGCATGGACAAGATCGTGCCTTATGCCGACCGCTTCGGCGTTTACGATCACCTGGAACCGCTGCTGGCCAACGCCTTGGGGTCGACCGCAACGACGCTGCTCAGGATGACCACCGGCTATTCGGAGTTCGTCAACGGCGGCAAGAAGATCACGCCGTCGCTGGTCGACCGCATCCAGGACCGCAACGGCGCGACCATCTGGCGTCACGATCAGCGTCAGTGCGATGATTGCAACGCCTCCGACTGGCGCAGCCAGGCCGAACCGATGCTCGCCGACACACGCGAGCAGATCGTCGATCCTCGCACGGCTTATCAGATCGTTTCCTTCCTGCAGGGTGTTGTGCAGTACGGCACCGGCCAGTCGGTGCTTGCGGTGGGCAAGCCGCTGGCCGGCAAGACAGGCACTTCCAACGAGTCCAGAGATACTTGGTTTGTGGGTTTCTCGCCCGACTTGGCGTGCGGCGTTTATGTCGGCTTCGACAATCCCCGCACGCTCGGCAAGCTGGAGCAGGGCGCCACGGTTGCGGCCCCCGTCTTCCGCGATTTCATGAAGGGCGCGTTGGCCGACGTACCGCCGACGCCGTTCCGCGTGCCGCCTGGCATCGAGTTCGTTCCGGTGGACCGTCTCACGGGCGCGGTGGAGCCGGAAGGTACGCCGGGTTCGATCGAGGAAGCCTTTAAGTCGGGAACCGCGCCCGGTGATCCTGGAGCGCCGCCCACGATTGTGATCGGCGGCGACACGCCGACCGACACCAACGCCACGTCGCCCAACGGCAACGTCCAAGAGGGCACCGGCGGGTTGTACTGAACAACCCCACATTCGTCATGGCCGGGCTTGACCCGGCCACCCAGCCAGCGCGCGTCCGCGCGCCGAAAGATTCTTTTCTCGCTGGATGGCCGCAATTCCGGGGACGCAATACTTACTTAAATCACCCCGCTCCCCCGTTGAGGGCCCGGACGGTATTTGTCACTGGGGCACTTGAAACTATCCCGTTCGCTCCCCATTTCCCAATGGCTGTTTGACCGCGCTGGAAATGATGCAACGCAATCGCGATGGCGCGTTAGCCCTTCGCTTGCACTTCAGGAAGGCAAGATGCCTGCTAATGCGCCCTCGTGTCGTCGGCGTTGCAAGACGAAAATTGTATTTTTTCCGACGGTTATGAGCAAAAAAGACGAATTGAATTGCGTTTATACTTTTTCCCCAGGGGTAGCGGTCCGTGGCCGTCTGCCGATTTGCAACAGGCTCCTCGAATCTCTATATCCCGGGATCCCAGAGAGACTCCCATGCGCCCGGAAACCGAACGCAACATTGCCGACATCGAGCAGGCCATCGCCCTGCTGAGGAGGCATCTTTGACTGGGACAAGTCCGTCCGCCGCCTCGACGAGTTGAACGCCAAGGCGGAAGACGCCTCTATCTGGAACAATCCGCAGGAAGCCCAGAAACTGATGCGCGAGCGTCAGCGGCTCGATGAGGCGTTGTCCTCCGTGCGCAAGATCGAGGCGGAGCTGACCGATGCTCAAGGCCTGATCGAGATGGCCGAGGCCGAGAACGATACGGCGATGGTGACAGACGCCGAAAAATCCATCGCCGGGCTGGCCAAACGCGCCGACGAGTTACGGCTGCAGTCGATGCTGTCGGGCGAGGCGGACGCCAACGACACCTATCTGGAAATCCATGCGGGGGCAGGCGGCACCGAGAGCCAGGACTGGGCCGAGATGTTGTTGCGCATGTATATGCGCTGGGCCGAGCGCAAGGGCTACAAAGTCGACTTTCTCGAAGAAAGCGAGGGCGAGGGCGCGGGGATCAAATCCGCCACGCTTCTCGTCAAAGGGCCGAACGCGTATGGCTGGCTGAAGAGCGAGGCCGGCGTCCACCGGCTGGTACGCATCTCGCCCTTCGATTCCAACGCGCGGCGGCACACCAGCTTTTCCTCGGTGACCGTCTATCCCGTGATCGATCAGACCATCGAGATCGACATTCCCGAAAAGGAGGTGCGCATCGACGTCTATCGCTCGTCCGGAGCCGGCGGCCAGCACGTCAACAAGACGGAAAGCGCGGTGCGCATCACGCATCTGCCGACGGGCATAGCGGTATCGTGCCAGACCGAACGTTCGCAGCACCAGAACCGCGCGATCTGCTGGGATATGCTGCGTTCGCGCCTTTACGAGATCGAGTTGGAAAAGAAGCAGGCGGAAACCGGCGCCTTCATCGGCACGAAGACAGATATCGGCTGGGGGCATCAGATTCGTTCCTACGTTCTGCAGCCCTATCAGTTGGTGAAGGACCTGCGTACGGGTATCGAAAGCCGCGCTCCGCAAGACGTGCTCGACGGCGATCTCGATCCCTTCATGGCGGCGGCGTTGGCCCAGGCTGTCGGCGGCAAGAAGGCAGAAAAGATCGAGGATCTGAAATAGAGGTAAAAGCAAAACCCCGCTTCGATTTCTCGAAGCGGGGTTTTGCAGACCGTCAGGCCGATTGCTTAATTGGTCTTGAGCGGAGTGAACGCCGCGGCGGTTGCGCCGCCGGCTGCCATCGGCCGTGACACCATCGAGGACACGGCGGAAGGCGTGGGCGTGGACGGATGCACGGCTGCCGCCGTGGCTCCGGCCGTGCGGAAGTCGGAGGTTTTCTTCGGCGCCTCCTCGGCCAGGGGATTGTCGGCGTGGCGGCAATTGCCTTCGAAGAAGGCACCGGTTTCGACTGCGAAGGCTTCGTGCAGAATGTTACCCTCGACATGGCAGGTGGAGGCCAGCAGCACCTTGCGGGCGCGAATACTGCCTTGCACGCGGCCGCGGACGGTCACTTCTTCCGCCATCACGTCGCCATGGATAAAGGCCTTGTCGCCGATCACCAGACCAGCGCTTTGGACGTCGCCTTCGACGCGGCCGTCGACCTGGATGTCGCCCGTGGAAGTCAGCGTGCCGGTTACGACGAGATCGGCGCTGATGATCGATGGCGCCGCCGACGTGCGCGGCATGCGCTTGAGTTGCGGGCTACCTGGAGCAGCGGGAGCTGGCATGGGCGCAAGATCCTTATCTTTACTTTTGTTGGAGAACATAGCGGCCTGCCTCGATAAAGTTTCTCGGGTTTCTTACGACATCATCGTACCACACTTCGTAATGTACATGCGGTCCGGTGCTGCGCCCCGTCGATCCGAGTTTTCCGATCGGAGCGCCTTTTGTCACCTTAGCGCCAACTTGTACTAAGATCGATGACAGATGTCCGTATCGCGTGTGGATTCCGAAACCATGGTCAATTTCAACCATCTTGCCGTAAGTCCCTCTAGGACCGGCCCAAACCACGGTGCCCGGGGCAGTTGACCGCACGGTCGAGCCCCACGGACCGGCAAAATCGAGACCCGGGTGGAAGGCATAACGGCCGGTAAACGGATCGATGCGCGGCCCGAAGCCGCTCGTGCGCTCGAATTCGGGGCCGGAAACCGGCGTGGTCAACGGCACATGACGCATGCCCATGAGCAGCTGGTTCATCTGGTCGAGCACGGCCGAAGCGCGCAGGAAGGCGCCCTGGAAGGCCTCGTCGGTGATCCCCTCGATATGCACGGCTTGCAGCGGGATTTCGGGTCCGCCGACGCCTTCGGTGCTCTCGATGCGCTGGGTGAACTGATCGGGATTGATGCCGGTCCGGTGCAGGACGGTGCGGATTTCGTTTACGCCTTCGATCACTTCATCCTGCGTACGCGCCATTAAGGCGGTCTCGGTCGTGCTGAGGCGGCGGACGCGTTCGGTCTCTGCCGCCAAGTGCTTAAGCACCGGATGGCGGGCGAAGGTCGCTTCCGGAATGGCGTCCGGCTGGCGTCTGCCGAAGAGCGCGCCGGCGATGCGCCCGACGGCGCCGCCGAGATCCAGGAAAGCGTGTGTCGGCTTGCCTGTGCGGGGCTGCGGCTTGACCGGCTGCGGACTGACCGTCAGTTCAGAAGAGCCGCCATCACTGTCGTCGGCGTCGCCTGCGCCTGTGACCGGCGGCGCCGCGCCCAGGCTGTCGCTGGCGGGCGCACTGTCCGATGCGGGGACGCCGGACCCGTTTGTGCCCACGCCGGACATTCCGCCGCTTGTCAAGGTGGCGTCGACCTGCTGCTTGCGGTCGAGGAAATGGACGATCGTGTTCTGCTTCGCCTGCAGTTCGTCGGCAGTCGACTTGAACTTATCTTCCGCGGAAACCAGAGCGCCGTTGACTTCGTCATAAGACAGTTGGAGATCGGCCACCCGGTTCTCGTAGGCCGACTGCATCTGCTGGTAGCGATGATCCTTCGCCGCGATGATGCGGTCCTTGAAGATCACGTTCACGGTCGCAAAGGCAACCCAGCCGAGGAAAATAAGCGAGAGACCGGCAAGCGTCGCTTGCAGCGTCGGCCCGAAGGTGAAGAACTGCACCCGGCCATCGCTCCGAATATAAACTTGACGTTCAGGAAAGGTTTCGTGAAGCCACACCCAGACGCGCTCCACGAGCGTCTCAGCCATATCTGGACTTCCCTTTTTGGCGTCTCTGTTCGCGCCGACCCCAATTGGGTGCATTTCACCCAATTGACGGCGGCTAATCAAGCTCTTAGCCCAGAAAAACGACTTGGAGGTTAACCGCGGGCCGAAAGGTCGCAGCGACGTCAAAGCAATTTTGCCGCAGCGAGTACGGCCTCCGCATGCTGGGGCACCTTCACCTTGCGCCAGATTTGGCGGATTTTGCCTTTCGCATCCACAAGGAATGTCGCGCGCTCCATGCCCTTGTATTTTCTTCCATACATGCTTTTTTCGACCCACACGCTGTAGGCTTGGGCAGCCTTGGTATCAGGATCAGACGCTAGGGTCAGGTTCAACTTGTAATTGGTCTTGAATTTATCGTGCGAGGCGGTGCTATCCTTGGATATGCCGAGGATTGTGACCCCTAATTCGTTGAATTTTTTGGATAGTTTTGTGAACTCAAGGGCTTCTTTAGTGCAACCAGAAGTATTATCCTTTGGGTAGAAATAGAGAACGAAAGGATGCCCCCTCAGTCCAGAGAGGGAGATTTCGCCCGCGCCATCGGTCGCAAGCTTGAATGCGGGGGCGTTATCGCCAGGCTTTAAGTCCATACCTGTTCCCAAAGTAAGTTGCAGTCGAACGTCTGGCCGTATAGGCGATAAAGTGATGCGCGATTCAGCGCAAGGCCCTGCTTGCGCCTCAACAAATGGCCATAGGGTCGCTGGACGAGGTGCGCTGGCCTTGAGATTGTCCGACTTATACCCATGGAAACTAGGCACGCTGCTGCGGCGGTACGTCAAAGCCCATCATGTCAGTCGTGCGGCCCTGATTGCGGCGGGCACGGCCGCGGCGATCCTGTTTTTCGTCATTGGTGCGGCCATACGCCTGCTGATTGGTCCGGTGTCGCTTGGCCCGTTCGGCGGCACGCTGGCCAATGCGCTCGCCGAAGCGCTGCCCGGGATCACCGTCAAATACGACCAGGCTGCAATCGAATGGGCCCGCGACGAAGGCCGGGTGAACCTCGTCATCCTGGGCACACGGGTGTTCGACGCCGATGGCCGGATCATCGCCCAGGCCCCTAAGGCCGAAGTCGGCCTCGCAGCCAAGCCGTTCCTGCAGGGCAAGGTGGTCGTCAAACGCATCGCGTTGGTCGGTGTGCAGCTGACGCTAGTGCGCACCAAGGACGGCGGCTTGCGGTTGGGCATGGAAAAGGACACGCAGGAACGCGATATCTTGAGCCGCATCTCCGATGCGCTCAATGCACGGACTGGCAACGCTACGTCGCTGGAGAGCTTTGCAATCCGCAATGCGAGGCTGGCCTTCTATGACGAGACGACGGGCCTGTTCGTCGTCGCCCCGCAAGCCGACTTCCGTTTGACGAGGGCTGGAGCGAATCTCGACGCCACGCTCGATGCCGCGATCGAAATCTCGGGGCGTCCAGCCCATATCGCGGGCGAGTTTGTATTCCCGCCCAAGAATGGAAAGGTCCAGGGTGCGATTTCGGTCACAGGGTTCGAGTTGGGCGCGCTCGCCGCCAACAGCAAGGCTTTCGCCGTCGTCAAGGATACGGCGCTCAAACTCGATCTTTCAGCGTCGTTTGTGGTTGAAGGCACCCATCTGTTGTCGGCGGATTTCGGCGTCGGCGCGCATGGCGTGTTCATCCTGCCCGGCGCCAAGGGCGGGCCCGTACATGTTCGCAGCTTGCGCGCCATCGGCCGCTATGACGGAGCCAACGGACGATTGCTGCTCGAAGACGCGACCATCGATTCCGACAAGCTCAAAGGACACCTGCAAGGCAAGGTCGATCTGGTCGACGATAAGCAAGGCGCCTTGTCGGATATCCGCGCCGACATGCGGTTGGATAAGATCACCTTGGCGTTGCCAGGCATTTTCGCCGATCCGGTCCAGTTCCAGCTCGCCGAGGCGCGCGGCGATTGGCGGCCGGCCACCCGGGAACTGTTCCTCGATCATCTGGGTGTGAGCGGCGCATCGCTGGCACTGCAGGTTTCCGGTACGATGACGCTGGCCGAAGGGCAATCGCCGGCCATGGAGCTTAAGGGCACGATCGGCCCCATCGGTGTGCGCGATCTCGTCCGTTATTGGCCGCTGATGGCGGCACAAGGCGCGCGCGCCTGGGCCGACGAAAACATGCCCGCCGGAACGATCGGGCCGACCGCGTTCGAAACGCATCTTCCCATCGGCGCGCTCGACGGGCCCGCTTTGCCGACGGGCGCGTTGTCCGTGACCTTCTCGGTCAGCGGCGGCGAAGTGAATTATATCAAGGGGCTTACGCATCTGACGGGCGTTCAAGGGTCGGCCACGGTGACCGGCGATTCCTTCGTGGCGAATATTTCTTCGGCGCGGATCGGCCCGCTCGCGGTGACCTCAGCCAGATTCGCAATCCCCGACCTGAACGTCGCGGACGAGGCCGGCGATATCACCGGCCACATTCAAGGAACGATGCCGGACGTCCTGGCGCTGGTGAACATGCCGCCGCTTGGCTATCCGTCGCGTTTCGGTGTCGTCCCCGCCGACACCAGAGGAACGACCGCGCTCGACTTGTCGGTTCGCGTGCCGATGCGCAAGGCGTTGACCGTCGATCAGGTCAACATCGGGATCAAGGCGGCGATGAGCGGCTTTATCCTGGCGCTCGGGCCGCATACGCAACTCACCGACGGGACGGTCAAATTCGACATCGACAATGATCGGCTGCACGCCATCGGCACGACCGGGATCAACGGTTCGGCGTCGCGCGTGGCGCTGGACTGGACAGAGGATTTCAAGACGGCGAACGCCATCACCACCAGGATCGTGGTGAAGGGTTTTTTCGACGAGCTGGCGCGCACGGGCCTGGGGTTCCATACCGACGATTTCCTCAAGGGACCGATCGGCATCAGCGGCACGCTGACCGGCCACCGCGGCGCGCTGAAGCTGGCGAACATGACGCTGGATCTGACGCCGGCGACCGTCACTTTCGATCTGATCGGCGTCAACAAGCCGGCGGGATTTCCCACCACGGCGCGCGTCGCGGCGACGTTCGGTCCTCACAGCGCGCTTGCCGACGAAACCTTGCGCGTTTCCGGTCCCGGAACCGTCGTGACAGCCACCGCCAAATTCGACGCCGACGGCCACATGATCCAGTTGCAGGCGCCTGTTGTGCGCGTCGGCCAGCTGGACGATTTTTCTCTGAACATGTCGCGCAACCCGGCGGGGGTGGACATTTCTGTGCACGGGCATTCGCTCGATGGTTCTCGCTTGGCGCAACACAGCGGCGGCGGCGACGAACTCGACGGGCCGTTCCATATCAACGCCAAACTCGACCGGCTCGCACTGCGCGAAGGCGTCGCGATCTCGTCCTTCGGTCTCGACGTCTCGGGTGTTGCCGGTAAGATGGCATCCCTGACGCTAACAGGCACGCTGTCGAAAACGGCGACGGTGTCCGGTTCCATCACAACGGCGGAGTCGGGCCGCCACGCGGTTTTCGCCACGAACGACATTGGGCTGCTCAGCAAAGGCTTGTTCGGCTTCAACGGTATGCGCGGCGGTAAACTGGAGTTCGTTGCGACCTTGCCGGGCAAGGCGTCCGATACGGCGCCGAAGGACCCGAGCGCGCCGGATTTTCAGGGCAACGCGGTGCTGAAGGATTTTCGTATCCTCGATCAGCCGTTCCTGGCGCGCCTCTTCACGGCCGGTTCGCTCGGCGGACTGATCAATCTGATGCAAGGCCAGGGCATCGCCGTCGATACGCTGAACGTCCCCTTCTCCTCGCGCAACGGCGTGCTCTCGATCCACGAAATGCGCGCAACGGGACCGGCCATCGGTGTCACCGCCGACGGTTATATCGACCGGCCCAAGAACGACATCGCGCTGAAAGGTTCGCTGGTGCCGCTGTTTGGCATCAACAGCGTACTGGGCAATATTCCGCTGTTGGGCGACGTGCTCACCTCCAAGCAAGGCGAAGGCGTCATCGGCATGACCTACAGCGTCAGCGGCAATGCCGACGAACCTTCGGTCAGCGTCAATCCGCTTTCAGCGCTGGCGCCGGGAATCCTACGCCGCATCTTCGAAGGCGAGATGCCGAACGCCTCCCAGGCGCCGTCGAACAATGCACCCAAGCCGGAGGCGCCGCCGCCGGCCATTGCCCCGACGCCTCCAGCTCCGACGACCCAGACGCCGAAAGGACAGTGAGGCTTATTTGTGCCCCGTTTACGGGAGGCGAGCCGCTTGCTGCGAGCCGAAGGGGATTGATGTCTAGACCGGCTTCACCAGAATATGTTTCTTCTTGCCGACCGAGAGTTTGATGATGCCCTTGTCGCTCACATCGGCCGCGCTCACCGTCGCTCTCACATCATGCACGGCGGCATCGTTCAACCGCAGTCCGCCGCCTTCGATGAAGCGGCGCGCTTCGCTAGCCGAGGTGGTCAGTCCGGCCAGATGAGCCAGCGTGGTGACCGCAAGGCCCTCCAGCTTGCCGCGCGCAATTTCAAAAGTCGGCAGGCCTTCGTCGATGGTGCCTTCTTCGAACGTGCGCCGCGCGGTTTCCGCTACCGCGTCCGCCGCGTCGCGCCCGTGCGCCAGCGCGGTGGCTTCCGTCGCCAACACTTTCTTGGCCTCGTTCATCTCCGCGCCTTGCAGCGCCTCCAGCCGCGCGATGTCCGTGTCCGGCAGCTCGGTGAACAGGCGCAGGAAGCGGCCGACGTCGGCGTCTTCGGTGTTACGCCAGTACTGCCAGTAATCGTAGGGGCTGCACATGTCGGCGTTGAGCCACACCGCGCCGGCGGCGGTCTTGCCCATCTTCGCGCCCGACGCGGTGGCCAGCAGCGGCGAGGTTAGCCCGAACAGCTCCGTGTTCTCGATGCGCCGTCCGAGATCGGTGCCGCTGACGATATTGCCCCATTGATCCGATCCGCCGCATTGCAGGCGGCAGCCATAACGGCGGTATAGCTCCACGAAATCGTAGGCCTGCAGGATCATGTAATTGAATTCGAGGAAGCTGAGCGGCTGGTCGCGTTCCAGGCGCAGCTTCACGCTGTCCATGGTCAGCATGCGGTTGATCGAGAAATGCCGGCCGACGTCGCGCAGGAACGCGATGTATTCCAGCTTGTCGAGCCACTCAGCGTTGTCGGCCATGATGGCGTCCGACGGCCCGTCGCCGAACTTCAGGAAACGTTCGAAAATCTTGAAGATGCTTTGTTTGTTCGCCTCGATTTGCTCGGGCGTCAGGATCTGCCGCGTCTCGTCCTTGCCCGATGGATCGCCGACCTTGGTGGTGCCCCCGCCCATCAGGACGATGGGCTTGTGACCGGCCTGCTGTAGCCGCCGCAGAGTCATGATTTGAACCAGACTTCCGACATGCAAGCTGGGCGCCGTGCAGTCGAAGCCGATATAAGCGGTAACCCGCTCCTTGCCGAACAGCGTGTCGAGCACTTCGGGTTCGGTCGCGGCGTAGTACTGGCCACGCGCCACGACGGTGCGGAGGAATTCGGAGAGGAAATTCGGCGCGTCTGTCATGCCATGGCCCGGAGCGAAAAGAGCAGGACGTGTAACACGAATGGTCGGTGTTCAAAAAGGCATAGATTTGATGAGCACCGGACGGGGTCGATGCGGCGATTCTCGAGACCGACGTTGAAGGCGTGGATTATCTGCGGCGGCGGGCGGTTGAATGCACCGGTCGTCTTAGTTGCCCATCGCTTTCGAGGCGGCAATATCGGCATCGCCTCCTGCCTTATCGCCGGATCTCAACTTCGCGAGGCCGCGATTGAACATGGCGGTCGGATATTTCGGCTTAAGCAGGAGGGCGTGATCGTAATCCGCGATCGCGTGCGGAAAATCCTTCTTGTCGTAATTGGCATTCCCGCGGTTGTAGTACGCGCCGGCGAGGACGCTGGGTCCGCCCGTCCCATCCTGAATGACCGAGTTGCATCCGGTGATGACCATGTCGGGCGTGACGCCTTGCGCAGCTGTGCTCGCGCACGTCTCCTCGTCCTTCGCAAGATCGGCATAGGCTTGTGTTGAGAAGAAAATCGTTGCGGCCGCTATGGCAGCGATCACGGTCAGCTTTTTCATTTACGCCTCACTTGGTCTGTTTCGCGTCGTTACCGCCCTTCGTGCGGGTTGTTCATCCGGTTGGAGACGTATTCCTTCACGATCTCGACGACGTCGGCTTCGTGCTTGTCGAAGAAATGGTTGGCGCCTTCGACCTTCTCATAGGTGATCTTGATGCCCTTTTGCGCCGTCAGCCGGTCGACC
Organism: uncultured Alphaproteobacteria bacterium; assembly: GCA_963710025.1. Lineage (GTDB taxonomy): Bacteria > Pseudomonadota > Alphaproteobacteria > Micropepsales > Micropepsaceae > Rhizomicrobium. Next base: position 28,293 of record CAVPYO010000001.1, read on the forward strand.
AGCTTCTGCACGTCGGGTTCGGGGACAACCAGGTCTTTGGTGCCGTGCACGATCAGGCCGGAGGCCGGACACGGAGCCAGGAAGGCGAAATCGTACATACTGGCGGGCGGGGCAATGGATACGAAGCCGGTGATTTCAGGCCGACGCATCAGAAGCTGCATGCCGATCCAGGCGCCGAAGGAAATGCCGCAAACCCAGACGAAGGACGGGTTGGGATAGAGCGTGTTCATCCAGTCGAGAATCGCGGCGGCGTCGGACAGCTCTCCCGATCCCGAATCGAACGTACCTTGGCTGCGGCCCACGCCCCGGAAGTTGAAGCGCACCGCCGTACAGCCCAGCCCGTGGAACATGTGGAACAGGTCGTAGACCAGCGGGTTGTTCATGGTGCCGCCGAACTGCGGATGGGAGTGCAGCACCAGGGCCATTGGCGCGCCTGGGGCTTTCTGTCGCTGATAACGGGCCTCGATGCGTCCGGCCGGTCCGGGGAGGATGATGTCAGGCATGGACGGGGAGGCTCTCCTGCGCCAAGCGAATCTGCGCGTTATTCCTGTTATTCTTAGGGATTTCTAGCTTTAGTTGCCCAAAACTAAAATCGTTCAAAAACAGCGGCATAGTACTTTCTTCACGAGATATCTGGAGGAATTCTTGACCAAGGTACTCAGGAATCCTATATCCACACTTGAAGAACGCCACGCGGCGGACCGCTGTTCTTACACCAAGCGGCCCCCCTGAAAGCAAGAAAAACGCGCGGCAGTTTGGAGTGGAAGGTTATGAGACTGAGCACCAAAGGTCGTTATGCGGTCATGGCGATGGCCGATCTGGCTCTGCACGAGGCCGGCGCACGCCCGGTTTCGTTGGCCGACATCGCCGAACGGCAGGAAATCTCGCTTTCCTATCTGGAACAATTATTTGCCAAGCTGCGCCGCAGCGGCCTGGTGTCGAGCGTACGCGGGCCTGGCGGCGGTTATCGGCTCAGTCGGCCATCGGACGAGCTCCGCGTCGCCGATATCATCATGGCGGTGGACGAACCGATCAACGCCACGCGTTGCAAACCTGGCAGCGCCAAGGGTTGTGCCAACCAGGGCGCGCGCTGCATTACCCACGATCTTTGGGAGGAACTCGGCCGGCAAATTCATGTATTCCTGTCGTCCGTGTCGCTTGCCGACGTGGTGGAGAAGCGAGTATTGGGCCGGGCTCAACTCGATTTGCAGCCTGGAGACAGCCGCGCAGCAGCTTAAGATTTGCAGTAAGAGTGCAATGATTTATCTCGATCACAATGCGACATCGCCCTTGCGCCCTGAGGCAAGGGAAGCGGCGGAGTACGCGCTCGGCATTGGCGGCAATGCGTCGTCGGTGCATGCGTGCGGACGTGCCGCGCGCGGTGTCATCGAGCGGGCACGCGGCCAGGTGTCAGCGTTGGCAGGCGCGCGGATCGAAGATGTGATTTTCACCAGCGGCGGCAGCGAGGCCAATGCGTTGGCGCTCTGGGGCGCCGTCCATGGCGCGGCCAACGACGGCGCGCGCATTACGCGACTATTCGTCTCGGCCGTCGAGCATGAATCCGTTCTGGCCAATGCGACGGCGCTCGCCGAACGGGTTGCGGGTCTGCGTGTCGAGACCGTCCAGGTGACGGGCGACGGCATCATAGATCTCGAAGCACTGCGGGCGATGCTGCGCGAGGGCAAAGGCCGCACGCTGATCGCATTGATGGCGGCCAACAACGAAACGGGCGTCGTGCAACCGGTCGCCGAGGTTGCCGATCTAGCGCGCAACGCGGACGCGTTGCTGTTTGTCGACAGCGTGCAGGCGGCGGGGAAAATCGCCTTGCCGGCGGCGGATTATGTTTCGCTCTCGGCGCACAAGATCGGCGGACCGCAAGGTGCGGGCGCCTTGATCCTGCGCGAAGGCGCGCCGTTCGCGGTGCAAGTCCTGGGCGGCGGGCAGGAGCGCGGCCGCCGCGCCGGCACCGAGAATCTGTCGGGCATCGCGGGCTTCGGCGCCGCCTGCAAGATTGCCGCCCGCGAATTATCCGAGGTGAACAAAATCGCCATGCTGCGCAATCGCTTCGAAGAAGGGTTGATACGGATAGCGTCCGATGCGGTGGTTTTTGGCGCGTGTGCCCTGCGCCTCGCCAATACCTCGAATTTTGCGCTGCCCGGCGTGCCGGCAGAAACCGCGTTGATGGCGCTCGACCTCGACGGCGTCATGCTGAGTTCCGGAGCCGCATGCTCCTCCGGCAAGGTCAAGCCTTCGCATGTGCTCGCCGCCTTGGGCGTGAGCGAAGATTTGTCGCGCTGCGCCTTGCGCGCGAGCTTCGGCTGGAATTCGACCGAAGCCGACGTCGATGCGGTGCTATCCTCCATCTTAAGACTGCTCGCGCGCGTTCGTGCGAGAGCCGCATGAGGCCGCCTATGTCTGCTGCCGCCGATACCAAGGAACAGGTCGCCGCCCTCGGCGAGAAATACAAATACGGCTTTGTCACCGACATCGAGATGGAGCGCGCGCCCAAGGGCCTGTCCGAAGACACCGTGCGGTTCATTTCGGCCAAGAAGGGCGAGCCGGAATGGATGCTGGACTGGCGGTTGGCCGCCTTTCGGCGCTGGCGCGAGATGACAGAGCCCAACTGGGCGCGTGTGCATTATCCCAAGATCGATTACGACGATGCCTATTACTACGCGGCGCCCAAGAGCACGGAAAAGCGGGGAAGCCTGGACGAAATCGATCCCAAGCTGCTCGAGACCTACAAGAAGCTCGGCATTCCGCTCTCGGAGCAGAAGATGCTGGCCGGTGTGGCGGTGGACGCGGTGTTCGATTCCGTTTCCGTCGCCACCACCTTCAAGGAAAAGCTGAACGAAGCAGGCGTGATCTTCTGTCCGATCTCGGAAGCGATCCGCGATTATCCCGACATGGTGCGCAAATATCTGGGCTCCGTGGTCCCGGTGAGCGACAATTTCTTCGCCACGCTGAATTCGGCGGTCTTTTCCGACGGCACATTCGTCTTTGTACCCAAGGGCGTGCGTTGCCCGATGGAGCTTTCCACCTATTTTCGCATCAACGCCAGCAACACGGGCCAGTTCGAACGCACGCTGATCGTGGCCGACGAGGGTTCCTACGTTTCCTATCTCGAAGGCTGCACCGCACCGATGCGCGACGAGAACCAGTTGCACGCCGCGGTCGTGGAATTGGTGGCGCTGGAAGGCGCCGAGATCAAATACTCCACGGTGCAGAACTGGTATCCGGGCGACGAAAACGGGATCGGCGGCATCTACAATTTCGTTACCAAGCGCGGCGACTGCCGCGGCGCGCGCTCGAAGATCTCGTGGACGCAGGTGGAAACCGGTTCGGCGATCACCTGGAAATATCCGAGCTGCATCCTGCGCGGCGACGACACGGTCGGCGAGTTCTATTCCATCGCCATCGCCAACCATTACCAGCAGGCCGACACCGGCACCAAGATGATCCATCTGGGAAAGAACACGCGCTCGCGCATCATTTCCAAGGGGATCAGCGCCGGCAGGGCACAGAACACCTATCGTGGCCTTGTTAGCGTGCATCCCAAGGCGGTCAACGCGCGTAACCACACGCAGTGCGACTCTTTGCTAATCGGCGGCAAATGCGGCGCGCACACCGTGCCCTACATCGAGAGCCGTAATCCGACGGCGCGCATTGAACACGAAGCGACGACGTCGAAGATCGCCGAGGATCAATTGTTCTATTGCTTGCAGCGCGGCATTTCGCCAGAAGAGGCGGTAGCGCTGATCGTCAACGGCTTCTGCCGCGAGGTGCTGCAGCAATTGCCGATGGAGTTCGCCGTCGAGGCGCAGAAGCTCGTCGGCATCAGCCTGGAAGGCAGTGTGGGATGATGCTTGAGATCACGGATTTACACGTTGCGGTCGGCGGCAAGGAAATCCTCAAAGGCCTCACGCTCAGCGTTGGCGCGGGAGAGGTGCATGCGATCATGGGGCCGAACGGCTCCGGCAAATCCACGCTGTCCTTTGTGCTGGCGGGGCGTGAAGGTTATGAGATCACGCGGGGCCGCATCGCCTATCGCGGCGCGGATTTGACCGCGATGAAGCCGGAGGAACGCGCGGCGAAAGGCATCTTTCTCGCCATGCAATATCCGGTGGAGATTCCGGGCGTCACCACGCTGAATTTTCTCAAGACGGCGCTTAATGCCCAACGCCGCGCGCGCCGCGAATCCGAATTCGACGCCATGAGCGTGCTCAAGCTGGTGCGGCAGAAGGCGACGGCGCTGCAGGTCTCCGAAGAGATGCTCAAGCGCGCTCTGAACGTTGGTTTCTCCGGCGGCGAGAAGAAGCGGCTCGAAATCCTGCAGATGGCTTTGTTCGAGCCTGCGTTTGCCATTCTCGACGAAACCGATTCCGGCCTCGACATCGACGCGCTGAAGCTCGTCGCAGACGGTGTCAACGCCTTGCGCGCGCCGGACCGCTCCATGCTGGTCATCACCCATTATCAGCGCTTGCTCGATTTCATCGTGCCCGAGCGTGTGCACGTGCTGGCGGGCGGACGCATCGTCGCCGAAGGCGGCAAGGAACTGGCGCTTGAACTGGAAGCCAAGGGCTATGCTCATGTTGTGAAGGAGCCCGCATGAACGCGGCGTTGCCATCGATCGAAACGCGGCGCTCAGAGGCGCTCGATAATTTCCGCGCGCGCGGCATGCCGCATCGCCGGTTCGAGCACTGGAGATACAGCGATCTGCGCGCCGTTCTCGACGCCGGGCAGGTGGCCCAAGCCGGCACCGCGAAATGGCGCGTGGAAAACTTGCCGGAAGGCGTTGAACTTTTCGATCTTGCCGAGCCGTCCGACGCGCCGGAATGGGTGATGCGGAATCTCGGAGCCGTCGGCAATCGGCCGACGATGGAAGAGGCTTCACTGGCTTTTGCCGACGGCGGCGCGGCATTGCGCGTGAGCCGCGGGCACAACGTCAAGGAACCGCTACGACTTCAGATTTCGGGCGCTGGGAATATACGCTTACTCGTTGTTCTGGAGGAAGACGCGTCGTTGACGCTGATGGAAACCCATACCGTGGATGCGGGGCTTCTTCGCAATGTCGGCGTCGAAATCGCGCTCGGCTGCGGCGCCAAGCTTTCTCATGTGCGGCTTGCAGCCAGCGCGCCGAAATCCATCACTGTTGAACACATCGCGGTGGTTGAAGCGTGCGGTGCCCGTTATTACGCCCATTTCGCGAATTTCGGCTCCAGGCTATCGCGGACCGAGATTCACATCGTCCTGCAAGAGGAAGGCGCCGAAGCGCACCTTTCCGGCGTTAGCGTTTTGGGTGGCGAGAGCCATGCCGACGTGACCTCGCATGTCGAACATGCGGCGGCCGACACATTGAGCACGCAGCTGTTCAAGAAAGTCGCGGGCGGCAAATCGCGTGCGGTCTATCAGGGCAAGATTACGGTGCGCGAAGGCGCCAACGGCTCGGACAGCCGCCAGACCGCAAAGGCGCTGCTCGTGAGCACGCGGGCGGAAGCGGATTTGAAGCCGGAGCTCATCATCTTCGCCGACGACGTGAAATGCGCGCACGGTGCTGCGGTTGGCGATCTCGATCCGGAGTCGCTGTTTTATCTGCGCTCGCGTGGCATTCCGGAGAAAGAAGCCCGGCGTCTTTTGGTCCACGCTTTCCTCGAAGAGGCTGTGGCGGAAATCGAAGACGAGAACCTGCGCGCCACGGTCTGGCATGAAGTCGAAGAAGCTTTGCCGCATGCGATGGCGGGCGTTCTATGATGGCGCAGGCCAAATTCAAGCCCACAGACGCGTTCGTGCCGCCGCGCGCGGATTTCGAGATTCTGTCGCGCTCGGTCTATGGCAAACCGCTGGTCTACCTCGACAGCGCCGCCTCGGCGCAGAAGCCGCGTCGAGTGCTCGACGCCATGAATGAATTTGCGACCACGGAATACGCCAACGTGCATCGCGGCGTGCATTATCTTTCCGCCACGGCGACGCAGCGCTATGAATCCGCGCGAGAGACCGTGCGGCGGTTCGTGAATGCGGCTTCGGCCGAGGAGATCGTCTTCACCAAAGGGGGCACCGAAGCGATCAATCTGGTCGCCTCTTCGTACCTCGCGCCGCGCATCCAGGCTGGCGACGAGATCGTGTTGACGGTGATGGAGCATCATTCCAACATCGTGCCCTGGCATTTTCTGCGCGAACGGCAAGGTGCGGTCCTGAAATGGGTGGATGTGCGCGATGACGGCTCGCTGGACGCCGATGCGTTCGATGCCGCCATCGGTCCGAAAACGAAGCTGGCGGCGGTCGCGCACATGTCGAATGTACTCGGCACCGTAACGCCACTGAAGGAGATCGTGGCGCGCGCCCATGCCAAGGGCGTTCCCGTGCTGGCCGACGGTTGCCAGGGCGCAGTGCACGAAACCGTTGATGTGTGCGATCTCGACGTCGATTTCTATGCGCTGACCGGCCATAAGCTCTACGGACCGACGGGTATCGGCACGTTGTACGCCAAGCGCGCCCATCTGGATGCGATGCGTCCGTTCAACGGTGGCGGCGAGATGATCCGCGAAGTCACGCGCGATTTCGTCAGTTACGCGGATCCGCCGGCGCGTTTCGAGGCTGGCACGCCGCCGATCGTCGAAAGCGTAGGCCTGGCGACGGCGCTCGATTACATCGCCTCCTTCAACCGGACGGCGGTGAAGGCGCACGAGATTTCGCTGCTTTCCCATGCGCGCGAGGCGTTGCGCGAATTCAACTGGCTGCGCGTGATCGGCGATGCGTCGGGCAAGGGCGCCATCCTCTCTTTCGAGACGGAAGGGATGCATGCCCACGATCTCGCCACGATATTGGACCGCGAGGGCGTTGCGGTGCGCGCGGGGCATCATTGCGCGCAGCCGCTCATGGAACGTTTCGGCGTGGCCTCCACCACGCGTGCTTCGTTCGCGCTCTACAATACGCGCGAGGATGTCGACGTCTTGGTCGAGGGCCTGCGCAAGGCGCGGAAGATTCTGGGTTGAGGACGATGGACGATAGTTTGCGCGAACTCTACCAGGAAGTGATCCTCGATCACTCGCGCCATCCGCGTCATTTTGGGGTGCTGGCCGGCGCCACGCACACCGGCGAGGGCTACAATCCGCTCTGCGGCGACCGGGTAAAGGTCCATCTTGTGATAGACGGCAGCGGCCGCATTGCCGACATCAAGTTCGAAGGCAAGGGCTGCGCCATCAGCCAAGCCTCCGCCTCGCTGATGACGGATATGGTCGCTGGACGCACTATCGCTGAAGCGGAAAAGCTGATGGGCGGCTTCCTGCACTTGGTAAAGGGCGAGGATGCGCGCGATCTGCAGGGCGACGACCGCGACCGCCTCAACGTGATGGCCGGCGTTTCGGCGTTTCCGATGCGCGTCAAATGCGCGACGCTGGCTTGGCATACGATGAAGTCGGCGTTGGAGGGCGGCGGCGCCGCGATATCCGAATGAACGCCGAACCGCAGAAGATCGAAGATAAGGCCCCCGCGCCGGCGATCCCGTCGGGCGAGCTGGAGGCGTTCACCGCCAAGCTCGTCGCGGCGCTGAAGACCGTCTACGATCCGGAAATTCCAGTGGACGTTTACGAACTCGGGCTTATCTACAAGGTGGACGTGGCCGACAACAAGGATGTGGCGGTCGATATGACGCTGACCGCGCCGGGCTGTCCGGTGGCCGGCGAGATGCCGAATATGGTGAAGGCGGCGCTGGAAACCGTCGAAGGCATCGGCACGGTGAGCGTGAACATGACCTTCGATCCGCCCTGGACGCCGGAACGCATGAGCGAAGAAGCCAAACTCGAATTGAATATGTTCTGATCGATGAGCACCATGACGACCAAACCGAAACGCGTACGCCCCAAGGCGGTGAAGCTGACCGATGCCGCGGCGGCGCGCATCCGCGAGATCGTGGCGGGCGCCGATGGCCGTTATCAGGGCGTGCGCGTGGGCGTCACCAACGGCGGCTGCGCCGGCATGAGCTACACCATGGATTACGCCGAAAACGCCCAGCCGCTGGAGGAAGTGGTGGAAGACAAGGGCGTGAAGATCTTCATCGACCCGAAAGCCATCCTGTTCCTGATCGGCACCGAGATGGATTTCGTGCACGAGAAACTGGGCGCGCGCTTCGTCTTCAACAATCCGAACCAGACGGCGGCCTGCGGCTGCGGCGAATCCGTCTCGATCACGCCCGCCAAGGCGGATTAGGCGGATCGAGCGCAGTTTCCATTCGCCACTCCTTCCCCGGTGCGGGTAATATGCCGCCGCGTTCCAGGTCTAACGATGATGCAGCCGAATTCCGGCAGCGACGCGGAAAGCGGGTTTCTCCTCGCGGGGCGGAAGGTCGCCGAGGAGAACGGCCCCGGCTTGATCGTCTCGCTGCTGCTGCACGGGCTTGTCGCGCTTTTGGTTTTTGCCTTTATCGCCAAAACCGCGTCGCAGGCGCCGCAGCACGCGATCCCGTTCGTCCCGGTGGACTTGGTTCGCCTCGGTATGGAAACCGAGTCTCTGGCCGAAGCGCACAAGGCCCTGGTGCCGCAGGAACGGGCCTCTGCGAAGCACGAGGCTTCCAGCCCCACGGATGAAACCGTCGCGCCCAACAAGACCAAGCCGGCGCCCGTCGATGCGCTGGAGGCGAAGCTGCGGGCGCTGGCGCGGCTGCGTCAGCCGCTGACCAATCTGAAGATCGAGGGTGGGCAGGGCGTTTCGAATGTCGACGCCGCCAATGGCGCTCCCGGCGACCGCGCGACCTACAGCGTGAAGGACTATGTCCGCGCCCAGGTCGAACGCCGCTGGAGCCTCAATCTCGCCAAGCTGGCGGGGCGCAATTTCACCATCCCGATCCGCGTGGTGATGAAGCGCGACGGCACGATCGTCTCGGCCGATATCGTCGAACAAGCGCGCATCAAGCTCGACGCGGTGTATCGCGACATCGCGCTCAGCGCGCGCAACGCGGTGATCCTTTCCTCGCCCATCGCCTTGCCGCCCGCGGACTTGCCGGCGGTCATGCATTTCACGCTGGACCTCGATCCGAAAGACACGCAGCGCTGATCACGGCAGATCACGCGCCACGCGAAAGCCGGCGAGGCTGGAGTAATCGTACTCTCCGCCGTCGTATTCGCCGCCGCTGCGCGCCGCAGAGCGGACGAAGATCGGCACATTGTCCCAAGAGCCGCCGCGCAGCACGTGCTTGCCGCACGCGGTCTCCGTCCAGGCGCGGCCGTCGCCCGGTGCGCCGACATAGGAGCGGTGCCAGCAATCCGCGGTCCATTGCCAGACGTTTCCCAGCATGCCGTAAAGCCCGAACGGATTGGGCGCGAAGCTGTCGACCTCCGAGAGCTCGCGGTCGTCCCATTTGCTGCCGCAGCCGTTGCAGTTCGCATTGGCGGCGCCGATTTCGTCGCCCCACCAGCGCGCCGTGGAGGTGCCGGCGCGCGCGGCGAATTCCCATTCCGCTTCGCTCGGCAGGCGGTAGGGATTTTTCGTCAAGCTCGGATGTTCGAGGCGCACCTTTTTGTTCAGCCAGGCGATGTAGGCTTCGGCGTCTTTCCAATCCAGGCACGACGCCGGCCAGCGGCGCGGCTCCTCGTCATAGGGCGGGTAGGCGAAGCCGCCCCCCAGCGAGCGCCATTTCATGTTCAGCAGCGCGTTGCAGGGCGCGGGCTGATAGCCGGTCTCCTTCAAGAAGAGCAAAAACTCCTCGCTGGTCACATCGTACTTGCCGAGCGCGAACGCCTTGATCGAAACCACGTGCTGCGGGCCTTCGCTCTCGAAGCGGCCCGGCTCGCTCGCCGGACTGCCCATGACGAACTTGCCGGCGGGAATGCCGACCATCTGCGGACAGCCGGCGCATTCCGTGAATTCACGCTCCAGGCGCTCCTGCGCGGTGGCCGTCGTCGCCAGGCCGGCCGCGAGCAGCAGGAAGAACAAAAATCTTTGACGCCAAATCATGTCGGGTTCGCTCGATGACGGGGCCAGCATACCGATTTCGGTGGGCGCGGGGCGAGGCGAGCTTGCCGCGCCCGTTCACCGTGGCGTGAAGACCGTCCGCCGACCGGGCGGCGAGGGCTTGGGCGGAAACACGGTTTTTACTAAGGTATTGAAACAACTGCATAAAGGCCGGAAGGTTGTTTTCGACTTTGTGAAGGGGGGTATCCCCTCACGTGCTCGCCTTCAGCAACATAATTGTTCTTCGGAATCGCCAGAGAAAGGTATCCCCCTCCCGCGCATTTCTCCGCCCGCCGCCAGCGGCGACACGATTTTCATTTCTTGCACCTCCTTTTGCGCACCCGACCGAAGCGATGTGGGAATTCAGTCCGCGCGTTTCAAGAGGCTGCAGGAGATTTTTTTGCGCAAGCAAGTTCATCACGATCATCACGACCGTAAGAACAGGATAAGCTCAAGGTGCAAGACACAATTGCGCGGGATGGAGCAGGAATCGGATGTTGCGCTCAGGGCGTTTATTGCGCCGCGCTAGAAATGGAGAGAGCTTAAGTCAGGATTTGTTCAAAGATCACCATTGCCGCACTGCGAATTTTCTCCGATTGATCATCGAGAATCCGAAAGTTTTCTCGCCAATCTCGGTCATCTCGATTCCGTTCCCGCCAGTAAAGCTTAAGCACTCTTTCTGCACGCTCAATTTGTTGCATCGCTCCATCTAGACGACTACGTCCTGCCTCGTCGTCGTTTATCTTTCCAAGTTCAACCTTGCGCACTCCCCTCGTGAGCGTTTGACCCGAGAAAGCGTGAAGGAGAAGCACTATCGTCTGCTCGTATGCATACCAACGACGACTAAGAGCGTGCTTCAAGAACGAATCGCTAATAGCAAAAAATTCAGAGCGTGGCTTATCCGTTAGGCGCCTGATACCCTGAGCTTCAGCCGGAAACCAATTATAAAGTAACCCGTAAGTTCCGTATGTATCAATTAGCTGTTTAGCACTATTAATGTCGACAGCGATTTCACCAATTGCTAGATCAACTCGAGCAGGATTGTCATAAACGAGCAGTGGTATTTCTCTTATCTTTCCGAGCACAGCCTGCCCGTTTTCTGTCGAGTAGTAAAAGTCTCCCGGTATGAGCCAATAGACGGCTCCGATCGTTTGATTTTGATCCGATGCTTTTCCAAATCCTGCGAGCCACATTTGACACGTGTCCACGCACCAGGCCTCATGAACATCTGAAACTGGCTCTACGCTCTTACGAAAAAAATCATGGAAAGATTGAGCTGCGCGCTCCTGCTTGTCCTTGTTCAAGTCAGGATTGCGAATGACGTTATCTATCGTCTGGCGATTGACCACCGTTAATGGGCGGCAATAAACGTCGTTATCGAGACCAGAGAGAAATTCGTATAGCGCTTCTAGGCTCAGGACCTATTAATTTGCTTGCGGAGATGGCGAAGGGTTGATTCATTGTTGGCGCCGGGAGGTGCTTCGATGAGTGATTTGTTCTGGCTGTCGCGTGCGCAGATGCGCCGGATTGAACCGTATTTCCCGTTGTCTCATGGCGTCGCACGTGTCGATGATCGGCGTGTGATCTCGGGGATTGTCTTCGTGATCCGCAATGGGTTGCGTTGGCGTGACGCGCCGAAGGATTACGGCCCGCACAAGACGATCTACAATCGCTTCATCCGCTGGAGCCGTCTGGGCGTGTTCAACCGGATTTTTGCCGAACTGGCGGGCAAGGGCGCCAAGCCTGACCGGCTGATGATCGACGCCACCCACCTTAAGGCTCACCGCACCGCTGCCAGTCTGCTCAAAAAAGGGCTGTTCCCCGACGTATCGGGCGCACGAAGGGTGGCTTGAACTCCAAACTCCATGCGGTGTGCGATGGCGAGGGCCGCCCGCTGGTGATGCTGCTCAGTGAAGGCCAGATGAGCGACTACAAGGGCGCGGCCCTGATGCTTGATGCCTTGCCGCCAGCCAAAACGTTGCTCGGCGACAGAGGCTACGACGCCGGTTGGTTCCGCAACGTCCTGGCCGAACGTGGCATCACTCCCTGCATCCCGTCAAAAGCCAACCGCAGAGTGCCAATCCCTCACGACCGCGCGCTCTACCGCCAGCGCCACAAGATCGAAAACATGTTCGGAAAGCTCAAAGACTGGCGACGCATCCACACCCGCTATGACCGCTGCGCACACACCTTCTTCTCTGCCATCTGCATCGCAGCTATCGTCATCTTCTGGATCAATCAATGAGTCCTGAGCCTAGATGCGAGAGGTCGCGCGGATGCGTAAAAGGGTAGATCACAATGGGATAAACTCTTCGCTTGTCTTGTAGATTTTCACCAGCCTCTTTTAGATTATCGCGATCTTTTTCTATCATGACTCCCCCGACCAATATTCCGATGGCCTGTGGTTAGGATGCGTGAATAGATATTTGCCATCTTCCAAACTTGGCTTGATGCATTCTTTACACCAAGCCATAGGAAAGACTACTGCATTAGACTAATCCCATCTAGTGGATAAGAACCCGACAGAAGGAGTCCAACTTTGCGACCGGCCCCCAGAGATTGGCGATTTCTGTCGGATTCTTGCGTCTGGTTTTCACCACTAGTGGTCTGATTCATTTAGGTGATTCCAAGATCACCCGAAGCAGTTCAAGCTCTCGTCATGAGAGCGTGAAAAAGCAAATGGCGAATGAGGTTTCCCTCATTCGCCACTCGCCGGTCCTTACTTGCAGGCTACTTCGTTACCACAGCCGCACGCGCTGGTCGGGCGGCAGATAATACTTGTCGCCCGGCTGAACGCCGAAGGCGTCGTACCAGCCGTCCACGTTGCGCGTCGCGCCGATCACACGGAACGGCGCCGGCGAATGCTCGTTCGACAAGGTCTGGGTGCGGATCGCGTTGTCGCGGTATTTCGATTGCCAGATTTGCCCGAAGCCCAGGAAGAAGCGCTGATCGCCGGTGAAACCGTCGAGCACCGGCGCCGGCTGGCCACCGAGCGACAGGTGATAAGCCTTCAGCGCGATGGAGAGGCCGGCTAGGTCGGCGATGTTTTCGCCCAGCGTGTTCTTGCCGATGACGTGCAGGCCCGGCAGCGGCTCGTAGGAGTCGTACTGCGCAACCACCTCGGCCGTGCGCGCCTCGAAGTTTTTGCGGTCGTCGGCCGTCCACCAGTCCGCGAACACGCCAGCGCCCGTATATTTCGAGCCCTGGTCGTCAAAGCCGTGGCTGATCTCGTGGCCGATCACCGCGCCGATGCCGCCGTAATTCACCGCGTCGTCGGCGTCGGGATCGAAGAAGGGCGGCTGCAGGATAGCGGCCGGGAACACGATCTCGTTGAACGACGGATCGTAATAAGCGTTGATCGTGGGCGGCGTCATGCCCCATTCGGCCTTGTCGACGGGATCGTCGAGACGCTTCAGCTCGCGGTTCCATTCGAATTCGTTGCCGCGCTGGATGTCGCCCACCAGATCGCCGCGCGCCACCGTATAGGCCGAATAATCGCGCCACGTGTCGGGATAGCCGATCTTGGGCGTGAACTGGCGGATTTTCTCCAGCGCCTTTTGCTTGGTTGCGTCGCTCATCCAGGTCAAGGTCGCGATGTCCTGCTCATAGGCTTTCAGCAGGTTGGCGACGAGGGCCTTCGCCTTGGCCTTGGCCTCGGGTGGGAAGTATTTGGCGACATAGAGCTTACCCAGCGCTTCGCCCAGCTCGTCGTCGAGCAGATGCAGGCCGCGCGTCTGGCGCTCGAGCTGTTCCGTTTTTCCGCCGAGCACTGTGCCGTAGAAGGCGAAATCGGTGTCGTCGAATTTCTTCGGCAGATAGGCTGCATAGACATGCAGATAATGCACCGCCAGATAATCGCGCCACACCGAAACCGGAGTCTTGGCGAAGATTTTCGCCAGCTCCGGGAACGCCGATTTCTCGGCGACGATCACTTGGCGGGCGCCCTTCGGGCCGGTTGTCGGAATGTCCGCCGCCTTGAAGAAGGCATCCCAGGCGAATTGCGGCGCCAGCTTCTTGAGATCGCCATAGGACATCGGGTTGTAGACCTTGTCCTCGTCGCGGCGGTCGGCGCGGGCCCAGGACGCCTTGGCGATCTCGGTCTCCACCGCGAAGATCTTGGCGGCGCGCGCCTCGGCGTTCTTGAAGCCGGCCAGCGTCAGCATGTCGGCGAGGTATTTCTTATAGGCGTCGCGCGCGGCGGCCAGCGCCTTGTCGTCGAGCAGATAATAATCGCGATCGGGCAGGCCGAGGCCCGATTGCATTAGGTTGACCGAATAGGCATTCGGGTTCTTGTCGTCGACGCCGATGCGGACGTCGAAGACGCTTTCGGTGCCGAGCTTGGTCGAGCCCATGGCGCGCGCCACGTCCGCCTTGGTCTTGAGACGGGCAATCATGGCGAGGTCGGCCTTCACCGGCTCCAAGCCGCGGTCGTCGATCTGCTTCTGATCGACGAAGGCGTCATAGAGATCGCGCAGCTTGCGCTCTTCCGTCGACAGCTGGTCGGCGGGCCGCGCCTCCAATCCGTCGACGATCTCGCGCATGCGCTTCTCGCTCAGGATCTGGAGATTCTGGAACGAGCCGGTGCTCGAACGGTCCGCCGGGATGACCGCCGTCTTCAGCCAGTTGCCGTTGACGTACTCGAAGAAATCGTCGCCGGGCTTTACGCTCTTGTCCATCGCGCTCAGATCGACGCCCCAGGTTCCGAGCGTCGCTTTCGGTGCGGGCGCGGGCGGTGCGGCCGGCGGGGCGGTGGGGGCGAAAGTACAACCGGCCAGGACAAGGCCGATAAGCGCGAACAGACTCTTTCGCATGTCGAACTCCGTTATGGGCTGAGGGCGCGGACAATCTTGTCCGGTCGACGACGGTTTTAAGGAATCTGTCAGGAAAATGCCGCCCCGTGCAAGTCACGCTCCCGCGAGCGAGGTGCGGCCTATTTGCCCTGAAATTCGGGCGGCCGCTTTTGCAGGAAAGCGCCCACGCCTTCGATGAAATCCTGCGTTGCACCGGCCTTCATCTGGCATTGGCGCTCCAGAGCGAGCTGCTGCTCGTAGGTGTTGTGCGGGCTCTGCCAATACAGTCGGCGCATGGCGGCGAGCGCCACGGTCGGCCCCCGGGCCAGCGTTTCGGCCAGTTTGACGGCTTCGTCCAGCAGTGCGTCGTCCGGAAAAACACGGTTGACGAGGCCCCATTCCAACGCTTTTTCCGCCGGCAGCTTCTCCGCCAGGAACGAAAGCTCGCGCGCCCGCGCCAGCCCGATCAAGCGCGGCAGAAGCCAGGTCGAGCCGCCGTCCGGTATCAGGCCGATGCTGGCGAAGGCCTGCAGAAAAAAGGCGGAACGGGCCGCCGCGACCAGATCGCCCATCAGCGCGATGCTCATCCCGATCCCCACGGCGGGACCATTGACGGCCATCACGAGCGGCAGCGGCAGATCGCGCAGCTTGCGCAGGAGCGGATGATAGAGCTTGTCCAGCCGCGCTCCTATGTCGGCCGGGATGTCGGCGGCGCCTTCGGCGAGTCCTTCGGCAAGATTGGCGCCGGAGCAGAAGCCGCGCCCCTCGCCGGTGATCACCAGCGCGCGGAATCCGTTGTCAGGCCGCGCGATGAAGTCCAGCGCCTGCGAAGCGCCGCCGATCATCTTGGCGGATACCGCGTTCATGACCTCGGGATGATTCAGGACCAGCAAGGCCGTATCGCCCCGCTTGACGACATGGACGCGCTCGAATTCGGTTCGCATGCGGACCCCATAGGCTCATGGGCGGAGCATGGCCGGGATCGCCGTCATTTGAAAGTATTTTAGGCGGCGTCGATTTCCGCCGGGGCGGAAAGTTCGCTTTCGCCGACCACGCGGTTGCGGCCGGTGTGCTTGGCGCGGTACAGGCAGGTGTCGGCCCTTTGCACCAGTGTTTCGGCGTGGTCCTCGGCGGACAATTGGGCGACGCCGATCGAAATCGTGATCCGGCCCAGAATGTCTCCGGTCGATTTCTTGACCAGCTTCTTGCCCTCGACGGTCGAACGGATCTGGTTGGCGAGGTGAATCGCATCGCCCAGCGCGGTCTGGCGCAGGATCACGGTGAATTCCTCGCCGCCGTAGCGCGCGGCGGTGTCGCGCCCCTTGACGTTCTCCGACAGGCAATTGGCGACCAGGCGCAGCACCTGATCGCCGGTCTGATGGCCCCACGTGTCGTTGAAGGTCTTGAAGTGATCGATGTCGCACATCAACAGCGCCAGCGCGGCGCCGGTCTGGGCGGCGTCTTCGATGGCCTCCTGCAGCTCGATATCGAAAGCCTTGCGGTTGGCGACGCCGGTCAATTGATCGATCCGGCTTTCCTTGCGCACGTCGTCAAGTTGAGTTTTGAGTTCGGTGACCTGCTGGGAGGAGCGTTGCAGCTCGCCCTCCAGGCTATTGGTGCGCTCTTCCATCGCGCGCGTGGCGCCGAGCAATCCGTCGACCAGTTTGCGCAGCGCGGCGGGCGAATGGTCGCCTCCCAGTTCGCCGCTCATCTCCGACAGGGTGCGCCCGTAATCGCCGGCGTGCTTGCCGGCGTCCGCCAACTTGCCGAGGACGGCGTCCAACATCTCGCTGATGTCGGTGCCGACATTTTCCACGGCCTTCGCGGTGCGTTCCCGCGACAAGGCGCGCGCGCGCAATTCGTCCAGAACTTTCGGCGCGAAGGGACGGCGCTGGCTGATCATCTCGCCGATGATTTGCGAAAGCGCGGCGTTCTCGCCCGAGGCGTAGATATAAAACAGCTCGAAATTGTCGGGCGTGGGAAGCACGCTGCAGTCGCCCATCAGGGCGAGGGCTGTTTTGGCCAAGGCCTCTTCGCGTTCTTGCCGGTGCACGCACGCCCCCAAACTTTCCGTCAGGTCTCGTTGCGGAGACCCGTATCGGCCGATTTTTGACCGGCGGATCGTAAGAAAGCGTTAAGCGCCGGACTTAGCTCTCTGTCTTTTCCTTCTTCGCCGTCCGCACCGGCTTCTCGGGCGCCTTGGGCAGGATCACCGGCCTGAGGAGGAACGCCGGAAGCTGGTTCACATCGGGCAGCTTGGGTTCGCGCGGCTGCTGCGGCTCGCGCGGCTGATGCTGTTTCGGCTGCTGCTGCGGCTTCGGCGGCCGCGGAGCTTGCTGCTTCTGCGGCTGATGCTGTTTTTGTTCCTGCGGGCGAGACGCCGGCCGAGCCGGGGCCGGTTGAGCCGGGGCCTGCTGCGCCGAATGCGTGGAGTCCATTTTTATCGGCTCCATGGCGGCGACCTGGCCGTGCGGCTTCACCGGACGGTCGCGGTTGCGCTCGCGCCCGCGATTGCGATCACGGCCATTCCGATCCCGGCTCTGGCGATCGTCGCGCGGCGGCCGCGCCTCGGACGCTTCGGCGAGGCCTTCCAGCTTGCGGTGCGTCAGGGACGTTTTCGTCAGCTTCTCGATGGCTTCCACATATTTGCCGTCGCGCGAGGTGGCGAGCATATAGGCTTCGCCGCCGCGCCCGGCGCGGCCCGTGCGGCCGATGCGGTGGACGTAATCGTCGGGATGATACGGCACGTCGAAATTGAAGATGTGGCTGGTGGCGGGAATGTCCAGCCCGCGCGCGGCCACGTCGCTGGCCACCAGCAGCGTGACCTCGCCGCTGCGGAAGCCCTCCAACGTGCGCGTGCGCACCGACTGGTCGAGATCGCCGTGCAGCGGTGCGGCGTTGAAACCGTGCTTCGACAGCGATTTCGCCACGATGTCCACATCGCGCTTGCGGTTGCAGAAGACGATGGCGTTGGTGATCTCGCCGGCTTCGCGGATCAGGCGGCGCAATGCCTCGCGCTTGGCCCACTCGTTGTTCGGGACGTCGATGATTTCCTGCTTGATGTTGTCGGCCGTGGTGGCGGGCCGCGCCACTTCCACACGCACGGGATTCTGCAGGAACTGGTCGGTCAGCCGGCGGATTTCCGTCGGCATGGTCGCGGAATAGAACAAGGTCTGCCGCGTGAAGGGGATCAGCTTGCAGATGCGCTCCACGTCCGGGATGAAGCCCATGTCCAACATGCGGTCGGCCTCGTCGATGACGAGGATCTGCACCTGGGAAAGCATCAGCTTGCCGCGCTCGAAATGATCGAGCAGGCGGCCCGGCGTGGCGATCAGCACGTCGACGCCGCGGTCGAGCTTCTTGTCCTGGTCGTCGAACGAGACGCCGCCGATCAAGAGCGCCATCGAGAGCTTATTGAACTTGCCGTATTTCTCGAAGCTTTCGCCGACCTGGGCGGCCAGCTCGCGCGTCGGCTCCAGGATCAGCGAGCGCGGCATGCGCGCCTTGGCGCGTCCGCGCGACAGAAGCTCGATCATCGGCAGGGTGAACGAGGCGGTCTTGCCGGTGCCGGTCTGGGCGATGCCGATGATGTCGCGCCGCTTCATCACATGCGGGATGCCCTCCGCCTGGATGGGCGTGGGCGTGGTGTAGCCCGCCTCGGCGACGGCCTTCAGCAGCTCCGGCGACAAGCCGAGCGAGTCGAAACCTGCAACGGCGGCGTCGGCGGGAATAAGGATGGCAGACGCTTCTTCCGGCTCTGCGGCGGTCTCGGCCGCAGCCGGTTTGGACGAGCGATACTTCGGAGGCCACGACAGGGATGGGGCCGGGGCAGTTTCGGTGAGGGTGTAAAGTCCCGGAACTTCGGCAGACGGGGCGGCGGCCAGAGCCGCAGCATTCTGCGAGGATTCGGAAGGCGTTGCGCCTCCCGGATATTCGACTTTCGAATTCTCCAGGAAGGGCGGGGGACTGGCCTCTCCGTCCGAGGCAGCCGAATTGAACCTCGAATTCTCGGGATTCTCAGGGGGGGAGGGGGGTGCGGCGTTGGCCGCCGAAGAAGTGGAAGTGTCCGAAAGACTTACTTCAACTGTGCCGGCTTGCGCGCCGGCGGGCGTTTCATTGGTCAAATACGCTCCTCAAGGAGGGCGCATTCGAGCGCCCGCGGCCACCCGGATCGGCAGCCGTACCCTATATGAACCGCCATATGGGGAACAAAGCGCGAAAAGTCAAGGTGTGGGGGATATGTGCGACGCGTCCTTATTGGCGTCTCCGACCACGGAATTTGCCGCAAGAGCCTTAGCTTTGGCTTCTGCAAGCTGAAGCTCCAATTGCTCGATTTTCAACTTGAATTCCATCGCCTGACGCTTCTCGTTGCGCCATCCGAGAACGATGGTCGAAGCCGTACCCATTCCCGTCACCAACAAGGCGCCTAGAGAAACTAACATTGCCAATGAAGGAGGTTCCGGTGTCGCCTGCTTGCTAGCGGACATAACAATCGTTCGGCTGCGTGATGTAATCGGGGGAAAGTTGCGGGTTTGCGTAAACATTCTGGCAGTGCCGATTAGCAAGAGCACTGCCAATGAAGCGATAAACAAAAACGCCCAATACCGAGCTATGCGAAGCGTTCCCAAGTCAACCCCCTGTAGACGACTTCGGTAGGAATTTTGCTCCCCCAATTCCACAAGTGTCCAGAGCCCCTCAAGAGCAAAGACCGCCATAGGCAAGCGAGACACCGGACATCCTGTGAATAGGGCGCTTTTCAGGATGAGGTCCGGCCATGACGAGCAAGGATAGTCCGGGTCAGTCCAGAACAACTCCAATTCCGAGCGATGGACAGGGACGTCAAAGCGCGGCACCGTCCGACTGCGAAATACGAGGTCCGCCATGTCCCCCCACGGCCCCATTTATTGCGAGACCGGACATCCTTGGCTGTTCATGGCCGAGCCGGTCAATACGATCACCAACGCCTTCATCATCCTGGCGGCGATCTTCGCGGTCATGTATGTGCGCCGGTCGCGCGTCGGATTTTCGGCCGATCTCGTCGTGCTGCTGTTTCTGCTGTTCGCCGTCGGCATCGGCTCGACGCTGTGGCATGGCTTGCGCACCATGTGGGCGCTGCAGCTCGACTGGATTCCCGGCGTGCTGTTTCTGCTCGCGTTCTCGGGCTTCTGGATTCGCAGGTTGTTCGGCACGGTTGCCGGACTCTTCGGCGCCATCGGCATGATCGCGGCGGCGATCGGCAGCGTCGTGCTGACGTGGAGATTGACCGGCGGAGCGCTGTCGCGCGCCTTGATGTTCGCGCCAGCCTTCGCGACCATCGCGGTGATCGGATTGGGGCTGGTGGCCGCTACCGCTCGCAAGTTCGGCGCGCGCGAGGCCTCGCTGGGCGCGCTCATCCTTCTGTTCGCCGTTTCGGCGGCGGTATTCCGTTCGATCGACCTTCTGGTATGCTCGCGCATCCCGTTCGGGACGCACTTTCTCTGGCACATCTGCCTGTCGACGGCGTCGTATCTGGGGATCGTGCTGCTGGTAAGGATGAAGAAGAAAGTGGCGAATAGGGAGTAGCGAATAGAACCATTCGCTACTCGCCATTCGCTATTCGCCTTTAAACATCCACATCCTTGGCAAACTGCGCGTTCTCCTGGATGAACGCGAAGCGCAGTTCGGGCTTTTTGCCCATCAGCCGTTCGACTAGGTTCTCGGTTTCCTTGCGCGCGTCGTCGGCGATCTCCACGCGCACCAGGGTGCGACCGCCCGGCTTCATCGTGGTTTCCTTGAGCTGCGCCGGCATCATCTCGCCCAGGCCCTTGAAGCGCGAGACTTCCACCTTCGCATTCGCCTTGAACGCTGATTTCAGCAGCCGCTCGCGGTCCGCGTCGTCGCGGGCATAGATCGTCGTGCCGCCGTGGCTTAAGCGATAGAGCGGCGGCATGGCGAGGCAGAGGTGCCCGTTCGCGATCAGCTTCGGCATCTCGCGATAGAAGAAGGTGAGCAGCAGCGAAGCGATGTGCGCGCCGTCTACGTCGGCGTCGGTCATGATGATGACGCGCTCGTAGCGCAGATCCTCGTCGCGATATTTTGCTCCCGTGCCGCAGCCCAGCGCCTGCACCAAGTCCGACAGTTCCTGGTTCTGCGCCAGCTTGCCGGCCGCGGCGCTGGCGACGTTGAGGATTTTTCCGCGCAAGGGCAGCACGGCTTGGGTGTTGCGGTCGCGCGCCTGCTTGGCCGAGCCGCCGGCTGAATCGCCTTCCACCAGGAAGATTTCCGTGCCCGCCGCCGCGTCGCGCGTGCAGTCCGCCAGCTTGCCGGGCAAACGCAGCTTGCGCGTCGCCGCCTTGCGCGAGACTTCCTTCTCCTGCCGACGCTTGAGGCGCTCCTCCGCCTGATCGATGACGAAATCGAGCAGCCGGTCGGCTTCCTGCGGGCTTTCGGCCAGCCAATGGTCGAAGTGATCGCGCACCACGTTCTCGACTAGGCGCTGCGCATCGGGCGAGGAGAGCTTTTCCTTGGTCTGGCCCTGGAACTCCGGTTCGCGGACGAAGATCGACAGGATGGCGCAAGCCGACGCCATCAGATCGTCGGGCGTGACCAGCGAGGTCTTGCGGTTGTTGGCGCGTTCGCCGTGCGTGCGCAGGGCCCGCGTCAGCGCGTTGCGCAAGCCCTGTTCGTGTGTGCCGCCTTGCAGGGTGGGGATCGTGTTGCAATAGGAATAGAGGAACGGTTCTGCCTCGGGCGCCCAGGCGACGGCCCATTCCACCGCGCCTTTTCCGTCGCGATTTTCCGTGCGGCCGAAGAAGGTGCGCGGCGTGACGGTCTGCTTGCCGTCGATCTCGCCGGTGAGGAAATCGGTCAGGCCGCCGGGGAATTTCAGCGTGTCCTCGGCGGGCGTGCCGTTGTCGATCAGATCGGGCGCGCATTTCCAGCGGATTTCGACGCCGCGGAACAGATAGGCCTTGGACTTCGCCATGCGATAAAGCCGGCCCGGCGAGAAATGCACATCGTCGCCGAAAATTTGCCGGTCGGGCTTGAATGAGACAATGGTGCCGCGCCAGTTCACCGCGCCGACATCCTTCAGCTTGCCGATGGCCTTGCCGCGCTCGAAGCGCATCTTGTGGGCGTGGCGGTCGCGCGCGACCTCGACCTCCATCCATTCCGACAGCGCGTTGACGACCGAGGCGCCGACGCCGTGCAGCCCGCCCGAGGTGTCATAGACCTTGCCGCCGAACTTACCGCCGGCATGCAGCGTGGTCATGATGACTTCCAGCGCCGACTTGGTCTTGAACTTGGGGTGCATGTCCACTGGGATGCTGCGGCCGTTGTCGCGCACGGTCAGCACGTCGTCGTCATCCAGCTCGATCTCGATGCGGCTGGCGTGGCCGGCGACGGCTTCGTCCATCGCGTTGTCGAGGATTTCGGCGGCGAGATGATGCAGCGCGATAACGTCGGTGCCGCCGATATACATGCCGGGCCGCCGCCGCACGGGCTCCAGGCCCTCGAGGACCTCGATGTCCTTCGCGGTGTAGCCCTTGGACGGCGCCGCCGCCGCGTCGAACAAATCTTGTGCCTTGCTCATGCTCTTACGGGGATGTCTTTCCGGAATTAAGGGTAATTCGCCGGTCGCCGATACGTTAACGAAAGCTTCGCCATACAGCACGAACAGTCTTCGAGGGAAAGCTCCTTTAACGCGAGCCGTAGCAAGTGTAGCGCCTTGCAAGCGCCGCGCGAAAGTTTTCGTTTACTTTCCGTTAGGCATGAAACCTTCGTCAAACACCGTATCCGCGGCGTTTTGATGAACGAAAACATTCTCAGTAAATTTTAACGGACGTTCCGTAATATCCCCCGCTCGACAAAAGTCGAGATGCGGAACAGGGGAACGCCGTGAGTTTCATCAAACGGTTGCGCAGCCAACGAAGCACCGACGTACGCGTGCTAAAGGCGCAGCTCGATCTCACATCGCAGACGGTTCGTTCGACGCGGCTTTCGTCGCCGTTCTGGGCGCTCGCGATCGCCTGGCTGGGTTCGGACAGTTTCGGCATGTTCGGTCATGCCGATTTCAACGTAGCCGTCTTCGTGCCGGTGATCGTGTCGGCAACGATGATCCTGTCGGCTTCCGTCGTCTCGATCTATCAGTACGACACCTCCGAAAGCAACGAATACGACCGCACCCAGCCCTGGTTTTCGCGCATCGTCACGATGCAGGCGATCATCAGCGCGGCCTGGGGGCTGATGCCCTGGCTGTTGTGGGATCCGGGCAGTCTCGTCAATCACGTGTTCCTGGCGTGCGCGACGGTGGGCATCCTGGCGATGCTGGTCGTCAGCCGTTCGAGCCACATGGACATGTTCCTGGCGAGTATCGTGCCGCTGACCACGATGGCGGCGGTGCGGTTCATGATGGGCACCATGCTGGTCGATTTCGGCATCGCCATCGCGATACCGGCGTTCGCGGTCCAGCTTCTGGTCGATGGCCGCAGGTTGATGCACCGCCTGGACGAGGATTCGCGGCTGCGCTTCCAGGTGGAAGACCTCGCCCGCGAGCTCGAAGAGACGCGCGACGACGCGCTGCGCAAGCGCTTCGAGGCCGAAACGGCGAACGCCTCCAAGACCGCCTTCCTCGCCAATATGAGCCACGAACTGCGCACGCCGCTCAACGCCATCCTGGGCTTCTCCGAGATCATCGCGCAGGAATGCTTCGGGGCGGTCGGCAACGCCCGCTACAAGGAATATGCCGGCGACATCCATTCCTCTGGCGCGCATCTGCTCAGCCTGATCAACGATCTGCTCGACGTCGCCAAGATCGAAGCGGGAAAGATGGAAATCGCGCCGCACCCCATCAATGCGCACCGCACCTTCGACATCGCGCTGAAGCTGATCGGCGCCAAGGCGCGCGAGAAGGGCCAAGCGCTCACGATCTCCGTCGACGCCGACGCGCCGCCGCTGACGGAATCGCTTTCCGGCAACGCCGGCGGCGGCATGAACAACGGCACTTTCGGCAGTCTGCAGGACGGCGATTACTGGCGGCTCGCTTGCGCATTGTTCAGGAAGGCACGTTTTGGGAAACCGGCGAGTACCGCTTCAATTGGGCCCTGGAAAACGACCAGTTCAGCACGGTTGGGCTCGATGAAATGTCGGTCG
>CAVPYO010000002.1:0-159676 GCA_963710025.1 uncultured Alphaproteobacteria bacterium
TTTCCGAAGCCACAATTGAGAGACATCATGCCGGTACAGAGTGACCCAATTTCGTCGCCCGATGGAAGAGCAACCCACGATACCAACTCGGCTGATGACGATATTCGCCAGATCGGTTTGATCAAACTTTCCCTTTTGGCGCTCGCCGTCGGCATCGTGACCGGACTGGGCGCGGTGGCATTTCGCGACCTGATCGGCTTCATTCACAACGCCCTATTCCTCGGTCGATTGGCAGATCACTCGGAAGCCAACCTGTTCACGCCGGCGAGCCCCTGGGGTCCGCTGGTTATCCTTGTGCCGGTGGTCGGCGCCGTAATCGTCACGTTTCTCGTCTCGACATTCGCGCCCGAGGCTCGCGGTCACGGCGTGCCCGAGGTTATGGACGCGATCTATTATAAGGGCGGCATAATCCGGCCTGTTGTCGCGGTTGTGAAATCGCTGGCCTCGGCGGTTGCCATCGGCAGCGGCGCGGCGGTGGGACGCGAAGGTCCGATCATTCAGATCGGCTCGGCGCTAGGATCGACTTCGGGGCAGATCGTGCGAATGTCGGCCGGGCAGCGCATTATTCTCGTCGCTGCCGGTGCGGGTGCGGGGATTGCCGCAACCTTCAACACGCCGACGGCGGCGTCATGTTCGCTATCGAATTGATGATGCCAGAAGTCAGCGTCCGCACTTTCCTACCTGGCGTGGCGACCGGCACAGCAACGTTCATCGGGCGGTTCTTCTTCGGTCCGCAGCCCGCGTTTGCCGTTCCTCATCTGATACCGATGAGCACCGACGCCACATCCGCGATCATTCTTTGTCTCTACGCATTGCTCGGAGCTGTCACCGGCGTCGCGGCCTGGGGGTTCGTCCGCGGCTTGCATTTGCCGAAGACTATTTCGATAAGGTCAAGGGACGTTATACGCGGCATATGCTGGGCATGGTGGCGGTGGGCATTCTGATCTATCTCCTGCAACGCGGTTTTGGCCATTACTATGTTGCAGGCGTCGGCTATTCGACGATCCAGGCGATCTTGCTTGGTCAAATGTCCGCGGCCGGGCTGCTGCTCCTGCTATTCGTCTGCAAGCTGCTGGCAACATCGCTTAGTCTGGGTCCGGCTCCTCGGGCGGAATATTCTCCCCTTCATTGTTCATGGGCGCGACAATCGGCGGCGCTTTCGCTGCGCTACTCTCCCTGTTGTTTCCGTCTCTTGCCATCAACGTACCGTCCTTCGCCATGGTCGGTATGGGCGCGATGGTCGGGGGCGGCACGGGGGCCGCAATGACGGCCGTCACGATGATCTTCGAGATGACGCGGGACTACGACATAGTTTTGCCGATGATTTTGGCTGTCGCGCTCAGCCTCGGCGTGCGACGACTGCTATCGCGCGAAAACATTTATACCATGAAGCTCTTTCGTCGCGGACACGTTATACCAAAGGCGCTTCATGCGAACATGTTCCTGGTCCGCCGTGCCAAAGAGGTGATGGATACGGACGTGGTTCTTGCGCTCGCGGAAACCAACTTTGACGAATTTCTGTCCCAACTCGAATACGAGGCCGGATGCGCCATGTCGCTGTTGTCGAAGGCAATCGCATCGTCGGCGTTCTCGCATCAACATGGCGCTGAGGCAGGCCTCTGAAGGGGCGCAATCCAATGTTACGTTGCGCGATATCGCAAACAATGATTTCACGATCGTGCGAGAGGACGACGTCGTCTTCGACGTAATTCAGCGCATTTGGCGAAAGCGCGCCACGATGGCGCTCGTCGTACGCGGTCTCGGCGTTCCGCGACCGAGTGATGTTGTGGGTGTAATCACCAAAGAGCATGTCGCGGATTCTGTGGCCAGCAGCGTCAAGATGTATCCCAACTGAGCGCTGATGCAGCTCGCCGGTCCATGAATATATCCGAAGGTTTTACTGCAGTGCCAATCAAGTGATCACTTCGTTAATGGCCGGTAGCGTCAAACGACGATGGGTACCATATGTACGCTATTCCACTCTGAAAGTAGGCTTCTCCATTTCGCCCGTGCGCGAAGCGTCATGATTTTTTTGAGTGTTTGAAGGAATTGAGTGCCGCCGCGCCGATCAGGGAGGAGCAACTGCCGTGAACGCAGCGTTACGCCATTCACGCCAGCGCTTTGCCATTCTGCTCCAAAGGTTTGGCAGGCCGATGAAGTATGCCTCACCTGTCTTGCTCGGAAACACGTATGGCTGGTTTGCGTCACGCGGGAGAGAGCAGCGGCTTCTGCGCGCACGACAGATCTGCCGGA
This sequence comes from uncultured Alphaproteobacteria bacterium, assembly GCA_963710025.1. Lineage (GTDB taxonomy): Bacteria > Pseudomonadota > Alphaproteobacteria > Micropepsales > Micropepsaceae > Rhizomicrobium. The sequence goes on from CAVPYO010000002.1 coordinate 2,254, forward strand.
TTTCTGGGCCGGTGTTTGTAGCCGACAAGGGGAGGGCGACCCGCTCAAAAAGAGCTTTTGGCTGTTCATGAAGAAGCCGGGCGTACTTAGCGAACATGACGGTCTTTTCGGCGAGGAGCATCAAGGTACCTCCAGATTCGATAATCGTGACTGGCGCGCCGCTGCTCTTGGACTTGATATCGACGAGTGCTAGTGGCGGTTGTTGGGCGAGAGCTTCAGAAACTCCGGCGCGAACCAATCGCTGCGCGCAACATTGATGGGCCTGATCAAGCAAGAAATGCCTAATTCCTCAAGGAGGATTGTCACCTTCTCCCAGTTGGGCGTGGGCCAGAAATAGAGTTCGAACCCGTGCCTTGTCCTGCCGCATTCTCAAGAAGGCATGTTGAGTGAATTGCGCCCCAATACATACTAAAATTCAGTAAAACTATATTAACCATATGTAGTTAATGGCATTTAACTTGGCAACTCTATCGACAACCATCTAATCTGACTCCTGTCAATGTGCCAAATGGCAAGGAGTGAAGGAGTTGTGTTCCTATTAGACGCGAAGGAGAGTGCATAAAATGCCGATAGAGTTACGGCATCTGCGCTATGTGATCGCTGCCGACAAGCATCACAGCTTTCGGCAGGCCGCTTCCGCGCTTCGCCTCAAACAATCAACACTCAGCCGGCGCATTCACCAACTCGAAGATGAGCTTGGAGTATTGCTGTTTGCGCGACATAGCGGCGGTGTGCGCCCTACCGCGGCAGGAAGCGAATTCTTCAGAATTGCGGAACACATTATCGAAGAGATCAATACCATGGTCTTGCTGGCCAAAGCGGAGAGCCGTGGTGAGGCGGGTAGTTTTAGTGTTGGCTTCTATATGTCATTATCCGCCGGTCATCTGCGCGCATCCTTGTTGGATTATGTAGCACGTTATCCGCACGTCACCATAAACGCCGTGGAGGGAACACGCGTCCAACTGTTGGCCGAGCTGGACACTGGAGCCCTCGATATTGCGATCGTCAGCGGCGAGTCCAATCTGGGTGCGAGCCAGAGACTTCCGATTTGGACCGAACGAATCATGGTTGCCTTGCCGCAGACCCATCGGCTTGCGGCGCACGACATCGTCTATTGGACCGACCTCAAGCGGGAGCGGTTTCTGCTGAGCTGCCGCGATCCCGGACCCGAGATCCAAGGATCTGTTGCTGACGAAGTTGGGCGCGCCCGGCGATCACCCTTTGGTGGTTTGTCATGATGTCAGCCGCGAGAACATTCTCAGCATGGTTGGTGCCGACCGCGGAGTGAGCTTGTTGTTCGAAGCTTGCACGGGGGCTTCATATGCAGGCGTCGTTTATCGCGAAGCGCGAGAGGGCAACGGTCCAAGCCGGATCGGACAAAGCGCCTATTGGCGCGGCGACAATGAGAATCCGGCGTTGTTGCGGTTTGTTGCGTTGCTTAAAGAGCGTTACCCCTCAGCGGACTTAGCATGAGCCAGTGGCAATCCAGCGACAGTCTTGCGAGCCTTGGCAAAGCCGCGATCGGTCGCCATGAAGCGCGCCAGCATGTGATGGATCAGTTTTGCTGGTTCCAGCGCGCTCTGTCCTGTTTCGCGGGCGAGCACTTGGGCGTAGGCCACAAGGTCGCGATGCACCGTTGCCGGCAATTCGAGTGTGAGCCGCACCGGCTTGTCGCTCTCGATGGTACCGAGTTTCAGTTTTGCCATCTGCACCTTCCTTAAGCGCGATAGGGTTCGAGAACAAGATCGTGGGTCACCAGAACGTTGAAGGGAAACCCCGGGCGAATAGTGATGGTGGGTTGTACGTTGAGAGAGCGACCGACCACTTGTTCACCGACTTGGTTGATGCTTTGCGATGCACCCTGGCGGACGGCTTGGGCGAGATTGTTTTCGCTGTTGGTGGTGCCGGCTTCCGCCCCGACACTCAACACCGTGGAAAGGATAGCGGCCTTGAACAACATGCCCCAATGATTGTCGACTTCATCTTCTAGCCCTGCATAGCCTTCGGTATCGGTTCCCGGCTGGCGTTCCAATATGATAGAGTGGCCGTTGGGCAAGATGAGACGGTTCCACACCAGAAGCGCACGCGATTGACCAAATGTGATCTGCGCATCGTACTGGCCGACGAGTCGGGCACCCTGGGGGATGAGAAGGATATTCCCTGTCGGACTATCATAGACGTCCTCAGTCACTTGAGCAGTGACTTCGCCGGGAAGATCGGAGCGCAGTCCTGTGATGAGCGCGGCTGGAATGATTGCGCCGGCCTGCAACACGTTAGGGTTTGGTGATGATTCAATGCGGTCGGGGCTTTGTATTTTGCGGTCCGGACTCGCATTGAGGAAAGCGAGTTTGTGATCGGACGAAACCGTGTCCGTAGGCGCGGTCGAGGCCGCCGCGGCCGGTGCATTGTTGTTGGACGCGCTCGTCGGAGGAGCCGTTGCGGCAGAGCGTTCAGGATTGGTCGTCGCGAACAGATGGCTTGCGCGAGCCGCGCCTTGTTCCTGCGCCATGCGTTGTTGTTCGGGTGTCCCCGCTCCAGGGATGGAAATGCCTGGGGCCGGCGCACCGGCATTGAGGATTGGTTTTCCGAGATCGCCGGGAAGGGGCGGGCCGAGCGTCGGTGCCGGGTGCGGCAAACCGGTATAATCGTGTGGCAGATTGGCGAGGCCTTCCGGCGTTGATCGGTTGTTGGTGTTGTAGAGTTCTGAGCCGCCGGTTTGAATGTGAGGCTTGAGCGCGAAGAACAGCGCACCAGCTACACCTACCGCCGTAGCGCCAACGAGGCCAAGCAGGGCTTTGCGCGAAAGGCGCATGACAGGTGGACGATCCGGTCGCAACCGCATCTCGGAAGGATGCGCTTGTGGCGTCTCATGATCGTTCCTGTCGGGCGTGGGACTGTAATCTTCGTGCTGTTCGCTCATGATGGTTTTCCATCGGTGCGGACGATGCGGACGACCTGTTGCGGATCAGCGCCGAGCTTGAGCTCTGCAGCGGCGAAGAGCCGATCTACGATCATGTAGTTGCCGCGTACGCGGTAATTGACGAGCTGGCCTTCGCCTTGCGGGCCGACCACCCAAAGCGGCGGCATTTCGCCCTGCGCGATGCCGCTCGGAAACTCGATGAATACTTGTTTCCCATCATCGAAGGCACGTAAAGGCCGCCAAGCTGGATTGTCGCCCGCCACGCGATAGCGAAAATTCAGATTGTTGATATCAATGCCCGAAGCGACCGACATGACGGCGTCGGCCGCTGCGTTCTGCGCATGTAAAGCAATAAGCTGATCCTGCGGATACGCCCAAGAGACCGAAGCCATGTAGGTCGTCTCCACCGAACGCAGTTCGAGATGGTAGGTGCGCCGGTCGGTGTTGATCACCAGGTTGGTGGTCAGGTTGGGCCCGGTGGGCTTCAGCAGAATGTGAATTCGTTTGCCGGCGCCGGTGCCGCTCTCCGTGTCGCCGATCACCCAGCGTACCGTATCTCCTGCTGCCACAGGGCCGGTGCCCACAAGCTGCTCGCCGGCTTCCAGGGCGATGTCGGTGATCTCACCGGGCGCGGCGTAGAGTTGGTAGAGTGCACCGTCGGAAAAGGGATAGACCTGCACAGCATTGATGTAAGCGGCATGGGTGGGCTGGATGCGGGCGGCATTGTTGGCGGCTTCCACGCGCGACTGTGGATCGGCGGTTTCGCGAACAGAAGGCGCGTTACTAGGGATGGGTTTGAGCTGACCGGGTAAGGGAAGTGGTCGCGGGACTTCGACGACCTGTACGGGTTTGGGCGGGTCGGTCTGTAGAACAGCCGGCCGCGGTTTGTCGTCGTACGTGATTTGCGGCGGTGTCCATATGGAGCAACCGCCAAGAGAGACCGACGTCAAAAGAACGATGGAGAGCATACGCATTAGCCGAGCTCCTTGGACCAGTTGAGGGCGTGGATGTAGACGCCAAGGGGATTTTTCTTAAGCCGATCGGCGTCGGTGGGGGGCTGAATGACGATGGTAAGAATGGCACTCCAGTGCTCGGTCGAGGCGAGCGTGTCATCGACATAGCGGCGCTCAATCCAGCCGACACGGAAACTGTCGTCGGACGCGCGGATCACGCTGGACACTTCGATCGCGATTTCTTCTTTGCCGACTTTGGTGAAGGGATCGCTGGCGCGAGCGAAATCATTGAGCGCGAGCGCGCCCTTGTCGGTGACATAGTTATAGGCATCGAGCCAGTTCTGGCGCAGCACGATCGGGTCGGCAGGAATGCTGCGCACTTCCTCGATGAAATGTGCTAGGTGCCAAGCGATCTGCGGATCGGTCGGCCGGTAATCGGCGACTGCAGGCGCCACGGCCTGTGCTTGTCCGAGTTTGTCGACCTGCACCACCCATGGCGTGATCGTGCCGTGGGCAGATTGCCAGACGAGACCTGCCGTAAGTCCGCCACTCATCAGCAATGCAGCGAAAAAGGCCAGCCGCCAGTTCTTCGCCTGGACGCGGGCCGAGCCGATGCGTTCATCCCAGACTTGCGCTGCTTTCTGGTAGGGCGTTTCGGCAGTCGGTGTCGCGCCGTAGCGCACGGTTGATCGGCGAAACATTTTATTCTCCTTCGGATAGATCGACGCCTTGGCTTGTGCTCGGCTGGTCGCCGGAGCGCAGAGTGTTGCTCGCCGCGGATGCGCCGTGGGCGATTGCCTGATTGCGGCGCATTCGCTCGGCCCATGCTGGCGGCGCGCCCCCGCCGGACGTAGCGCTCGAAGGTCCGCCGCCAGGCGCGGGGCGCTGGGTGGCGGCCTGGGCGCCCGCCGCATAGCTCTCGTTCAAGTTTGAGGCGGCTCTGCGCAATGGACTCGTGGCGACGGATGTGGCGGCTTGCGCGACACCGGCAATGCCGCCCGCGCGATAAGCAGCAGTCGCCCCGCCGGCGACGCTCGCGCCGGCATGAGCGGCGCTCGTAATCGCGCCCCCCGCCGCGCGCATTGCGCCTCCGGTCGCAACGACGCCGGCCGCGCCAAGACCTGCGGCTGCAAGTCCGGTACCGATCGCAGCACCTGCGCCAAGCTGCGGACCACCGGCGATCAAGCCATTGGCGATACCCGGACCGAATATCGAAAGACCAAGTAGCGAGAGGCTGGCCAGTATAAGCGTCAGCGCATCGCTGATGGTCGGCGGATTGTTGAAGCCAAAAGTGAATTGGCCAAAGATCTGTTGTCCGATGCCGATGATCACGGCGAGCACCAGGATTTTCACGCCGCTCGAAACCACATTGCCGAGCACTTTTTCAGCCAGGAACGCGGTTCGGCCGAAGAGCCCGAACGGCACCAGGACAAATCCGGCGAGTGTCGTGAGCTTAAATTCGATCAAGCTGACGAAGAGCTGGATCGCCATCACAAAGAAGCTGATGATTACGATCGTCCAAGCGATCAAAAGAATTACGATCTGCACGAAGTTTTCGAAAAAGCTGGTGAAACCCATCAATCCCGAGATGGAGTCGAGGATCGGCTTGCCGGCATCGATGCCCATTTGGGCAAGGTGGCCGGGCTGCAGGAGCTGGGCCTGGGTGAGGGAGCCACCCCCGGCCTTGAGCCCTAATCCCGCGAAGGAATTGAAGACGATCTGGGCGAGATTGTTGAAGTTGCCAAGTATGAAGGCAAAGGCGCCTATATATAATGTCTTCTTGATAAGGCGGGCGAGGATGTCCTCGTCGGGCGCCATGACCCAGAAGAGCCCGGCCACCGTGATATCTATGGCGATGAGGGTGGCGGCCAGCCAACGCACATCGCCCTGAACCAGGCCGAAGCCCGAGTCGATGTATTGGGTGAAGGTGCCCAGGAAACTGTCGATAACGCCGGTGCCGTTCATCGATGTGACGTGCTTTGCGATTGAGAGACGTTTGGAGGTGCGGAATTCGGGACAGCACTGCCAAAAAATCGGCGGCGGTTCTCGCTCCAGGCGGCGAGGCAATCGTGGTCGTCCTCGGCGCGCTGCCCGAGGTTCTGGCAATGCGCGAGCTCCCGGACCAATTCGTTACCGGTCTGCGTGCGCTCGATCGTCTTGCTCGATGGCGTCGCTTTTGTGTTGTGACGCTCAAGATAGATCGCGCCCATAATGACTCCGGCTGCCACGGCAAGTTCTCCAAGCAATGGTCCGACATAGCGCCAGTTGACGAGACGCCAATTTATGAAGCGCGCGCGCATCAGTGGAACATCTCAGCAGAGCCGGGCTGGTAGCCGGCACCATAATTGAGAAAGCGCATGGTCTCAGTCTGCGCCTGTTCCTGGCTCTCGATTGCACGTGCACCGTCGAGACTTTGTGCGCGGGCGATTGCCGCCATGACGGCGGTGAGATCGGCAAGCTGCTTGGTCTGAAGCGCGATCAACTGATTGCCGGATTGCGCGGCTTGCAGTGCGCCGGTGGCCGATTGGCTCGCATTCACCAGCGCGTCGATCTGTGTACGGATGCAAGGCAGATCATTAGAGAAGTGGCTCATGCAACGTCCGCGTGGCGGGATATGGCCACGCAGTACGGCGCTCCGGCAGCCGAAATCCGGCGCATGGAGAGCGCCTTCGAGCATGACGACTTGAAAAACGCACTGTCCTACTAGTCAGGAACATCGCCGCCATGATGGTGTTTATTGATGAGGGTGGGCATTTTACCGAGAATGCTGGCACCAGCGTCTTATGCGCGCTGTCTATTCCCAGCGCCGCCGTGGATAAGCTGCGGCATGAACTGACGGAGTTTACCCGAAACTGGCCGCGAAAGGATAACGAACTGAAAGGCGGACTGGTCACGCCATTCAAGCTCGCAGCGTTGGTGGGTGTCCTGTACCGTCATGATGCGCTGCTGCATTGCATCGCTTGTGATGTATCGCGAGACGACCAAGGGGCGATTTCACAACACAAACAGCGGCAAGCGGAGGGGATTACTAAGCACCTCCCAGACGACTATGCGCCAGCGGTCAAAGCTGAAATATTGGGACTGCGTAAGACGCTCGAACAGCTTCCAAATCAGCTCTATGTGCAATATGTGCTTTTGAGCGACCTTGTGATGCAGGCGGCTGAGCAATCCGCGATGTACTTCGCGCAGCGGACGCCAGAAGAGCTTAGGCAGTACGACTGGGTTATGGATGCGAAAGATCCAAAGCGGATCACCACCGCCGAGAAATGGTGGAAGGACACGATCGGTCCTCTCGGCGAGAGCAGAAGCCGGCATCGGCCATTCATGAAGGTAGACGATCCGACTTTCGATTATCGTCACTTCGTTCAAAATTTCGAGTTTGAAAAGGATCTTTGGTGGCCGGACCGGCCTCGGGAGCGTGTACGTGGAATTGACATAAAAAAGCTCATCACCGATCGCGTGACCTTCCCTGACTCGCGCTCAGACATCCTGTTGCAAGCGGTAGATGTGCTAGCGAATTTCATGCGGCGCGTCCTAATTGGCGAAATCGCAGACGAAGACGTTTTTCGATATCTGGGCCGGCTGCAACTTCTGCGCCGTCAAAACGATCGACTGCAATGCTTTGAGATGGCGGCTTTCCAAGATCAGCCAACCTCGCGCCCGGGGCTCGGCCGAATAAGTTCGAGCATGGCAAAGACTGCGCGGATCATGCCAGCACCCAAGAGGTAAATCGGCGTTCGTGGGCCAATTCGGCGCCGGGGACCACGAGCGAGTTGTGTACTTAAACCCCAAAAGTGGACAACCGCGGGTGCTTATCCGCTATTTGTGCTTGCGATGTTGGTTACTGGCACAGGCGCAGGCGTGTTGAACGGTCAAACGGTGAAAGCCGTGGGCGCGGCAGTACCCCTAGAGAGAGCCTTGAATCTTGATTGAATGAAATTGTGCCACTTTGCACAAAGATCTAGGATTTCCGCGGTTTTCCTCTTTGGAACGCACCGCTCATAACGTTGATAGCCAAGATATTGGGTCGCTGATGCAGAATATTGATAATTGGCCCCGCACAATTCAGGCAAATCTCTATCGGTTCTACAATCGCATCATCCAACCTGCGACGCAGAATGCCCCGATACATGATGAGATTGTGACCGGCGTGGCGCCCGATTTGGACACATTCCTGGATCGTGCCAAAGCGCAAGTCGACAATTACACGGCCAACGAAGCCAACAAGGTCTATGCCCTGGTTCTAATCGCTCTCTTCGAGCGCTATCTGCGGCTCTGGGCAACTTCGCTGTTGGCGGGCACCGCCGTCGACACACAACGCGGGGACGTGTTGGTGCTGCTCGATATCGTGGCAGAAAAATTGGATATCGATCTCGTCAGTCAAAACCTTCGGGCGACCATTCAAGAAGCCCTGCTGGTCGGAAATGTCGTTCGTCACGGCGAAGGGCCGTCCATGAAAAAGGTCAAACTTTCAGCGCCACATCTGATCGATCGTAGCAAAAGACAGTATGTCGATCTAATCGATCAGCAAACCCCTGATAGCGAATGGGTGCGGATAAGCCCGCAAGAGCTGGAATACTACATTCAGGCCATGATCCGTTTTTGGGGTCTTGCGGACAAGCAGCCGAACGCCGTCACGTCATACTTTATGAATGGTTGAGGTATGAGCGCGGACATCGACGGCGTACCATATAGCGAGAGCGACCATTGCAAGGAGGTCTACGCCTATTTCGGATTGGCGTACTACGACTCCGGCGTCATCGAGTCCTGCATCGTGAATGTTCTCTTATATGGAGAATTCATAACAGGTTGGAAAGCGCGGATAGAGAGGGAAGGCAAAGCGTCCTTCGACCGCAAGGTATATGAGACGGAATTCGATGCTTATATTCAGAATCAATTTGCCCAAACCATGGGAACGTTGATCGCTCGGCTCGATAAAGTTATTGGGATACCGGCAGAGCTGAAGGAGGTAATCGTGGAAGGTAATAGGATGCGGAACTTCCTGGCGCATCACTATTTCCGGGAGAGAGCCAAGGACTTTGTGACGCGCGAGGGCCGCGACAGAATGATTTCTGAGCTGTATGCCATATCAGCGAAATTTACCGAGATGGACCGGCGCATTCAGACGCTATTAGAACCTGTCAAAAAGAAGCTCGGTATCCCGGAAGAAACACTCAAGCGGTTCATGGACGACTTCACTCGAAAAGCCTATGCGGGGGAACCGGTAGATATGTTCACGGGGCGTCCCCACCCAGGTCCAGGTCGTAAATGAGGCGACACTCTCAATCCTCCGTCAGTTTGAGATTGATGCCGTAGCCAGGCTTTTCATAGAGCGTTGAAGCCAGCACGGGCTTATCCAGGGGGAGGACATTCCCTCCCACGATATCCGTTACGGCGTGGCGAAACTCAGCGCTGGCGCGGGGTGAAACATGAATTTGGGTGACCAAAACGTCGAGGTCATAATCGAGAAACGCCCCCTCGGTCCCATCGCCAAGCAGAACCGTCCCACGGACTTCGCACTCGTGTTCAAACGATTTGCGCTTAAGGAACAAAAGATATTGCGAATAGCCCTTCTGTATGGGGTCGCGGTCAAAATCCATATACCGGACATTATCGATAAAGACTTTCTTCTCGGTCCGGTGTGCGGCGTGCAACTGCCCGACGGAGGATTCAATCGCGACACTTTCAGCCGGATACGCCGACCACATCGCCTCGGACTCATATTCGCTTTTGTGCCAGCAGGTCACGCCAAACTTTTGCACGGCTTCTATGGGGGCACGCTTTGCCTGCTCCGCATAGGTTTCGATACTTCTTTGGATACCCTCATTGAAGCGGGTTAGGTCGGCGTTTGGATTGATGGCTGCGAACTGGCGCCTCAAGTCATGTTGTTGAGCGATAAACTTTTGATTGATGCCGGCGAGTGCATCCATATGACTGCGCGGCATCCATCCTTCATAGGGATCACGAAAGGCCGAAGGTCGGGAAAAGTAGAGTGTGCGGGTCGATAACATTGAAACCAGTTTTTGCAGGTCAACGTATCGCCAGATTTTGTCTTCTGGCGTATCCAGCGCGCTCGGCCGCTTTGTGATCTCATCAGTCATGGCTATCTGTCTTCGCCAAATCGCTTTCTAAATATCAATGCGCTTGCCTCTCTTTACGAATTTTTCCACGACAGCGCTGACGTCTTTTCCGTGCCCAGCCAAATGATTTACAGAATCCGTCATGACGCTTAACAATTGATGGCCCCGCCGAAGATCGGCCATTACGCTCTCCAGATCCTCCATCATAGCCTTACGGCCGTCGGCGCTTTGAATCGCAAAATTGTGAGTCCGGAAAAAGTGATGGGTCAGATGATTCCGCCTCTCAAGCGCTTTATCCATGATGGTCAAAAGTGCTGGATCAATCGTGGCCATACTGCGCAGATGGCGAAACATCGCGCCAAGTGTTTTGCGATTAACGTCTTCTACCACGGCGCGAAACACCTCTGTCTCGGCTGGCGTCACTTCCTGCCCAGGGTTCACGAGCAGGGTGAGATAGGCTAAGGCTAGGTTGCCCGCTTCGACTTCGACGACCTGCGCGATCTCGCACGCAATTTCTACCCGAGCGTAGAGTTCTTGGAGATCGGGCGGCAGGTCACTCAAAGGGCACCCTCGGGCGACGGCTTCGGGCGGGCAGGGTCGGAATCTGCCTTTGCCATTTGAACCGGCGGTTATGCGGCGATCTCGATAACACTGACGGGCTTTTCTACAAAATCGGCCCACCATTGGAGCATTCGGCGGCGATGGGGGAGGTAGATCGCCGCATTGTAGGTGCCTCGAATTTTGTCGGAGTCCGCATGCGCGAGCTGCGTTTCAATCCAATCCGGCTGGAATCGACCGCTTTCATTAAGAATGGTTGATGCGCAGCTCCGCAAGCCGTGTGTAGTTTGCCGGCTGTGATATCCCATGCGGTACAAGGCATAGAGCATTGTATTCTCGCTGATGGTTCCGGTCTTGCTGGTCGCTGGGAATAGGTACGGGCTATCTGGGAACATTTCCTGCACCCGCTTAATGATTTTCACGGCTTGGCGCGGCAAAGGAACAAGATGTTCGCGGCTCATTTTCATGCGCTCGGCACTTAGGCGCCAAAGTGGCTCGGTCCCATCCAGTTTTTCAAATTCGGTGATCTGAGCGAAGCGGGTCTCCTGGGTCCGAACCATCGTGATTAGCGTGAATTGGAGCGCCAACTTTGTGATTTCGTCGCCGTCATAAGCGTGAAGCTTCGTGACAAGCGCTGGAAACTCTGATGGGGGCACTGCCGCCATATGTTTCTTCGGTCGAGCCTTTTTCATTGCGCGGTGGATTTCTGCAGCCGGATCGCGTCGGCATCGCCCCTCGGCGATACCGTATTGGAAGATTTCACTACAATGGTTTTTGACGCGCTTGGCCATTTCGAGGGCGCCGCGGTCTTCAATTTTGCGGATCACCTCAAGTAGGCGCGGCGGTTCGATCGAATTAATGTCCTCCTTGCCCAGGTGAGGAAAGATGTCCGCCTCAAGTCGGCCGAGAACTAATTTGGCGTAGCGTGGCGTCCAGGCAATCTTCGCCGAAGCATGCCAATCCCGCGCTACGGCCTCGAAGTAATTTTTCGGGTCAACTGGCCCGATTTCGGGGGCGGCGGGATCACGGCCATCGGATATCGCCTGCCGCGCCGTGTCCCTACGCTGGCGCGCTTCGCCTAGTTCCACTTCGTCCCACTTTCCGAAGGAGACAGTTTTGCGCTTGTCCTCGAAGCGATAATCGAACCGCCACAGCTTCCCGCCGGACGGCGTGACCAGCAGATAAAGACCTTTCTCATCCGACAGCTTGTAGGGCTTGTCTTTGGGTTTGGCGTGCTTCACGCCCAGAGCGGTTAAAGGCATTTGACGGTATCCTCTTCCATCGTGCCCGGCGTACCGTCAAAAATACCGTCACGCGTGTTGCGTATAGCCGGCGGGACGGGGCCACTACTGTCGAGGATATTTAGTGATTTCCGGGGTTTGCCAAGTCCACCGAGCGCAATTGGATAGCATCGGATAGAGGTTGGCTGGGGGACTAGGATTCGAACCTAGACTGGCGGAGTCAGAGTCCCAAGCGGAAAATTGAAATTGCTGCATTTTTCTCCCGACCGTGGAGAAAAGCGGCCTTGGAAACTCAATACGTTACATCGAATTTTCCGACTAAGTCCGGTGGGCCCCAGACGCTCGGCGTCGCCGGTCGCACGCTCTATGCCGCTATCAATGTCGCTACAGACGACATAGACCTCAATGGCCTCGCAAAACAACTTTGGAAGGCTTGGGGTGACTGCAGGATCGATGACCGGGACGCGGATTATCTTTCCCGCTGCATCAACCGTAGGAGGCCCGCACGCGGCCAAGCGGATCACGCTGGCGCGATACTGGCAAAGCTGAAGGAGCGGGTTTGCAGCCGCTTCGTTTCGAGGCAACGACCACGTTCGGCGGATCGCAAGGCATCGCGGGACCGCAGGCGGATGTTCGGCGGATCGAGTGCTCTGCCGCCGAACCTGAGGGCGTTCTACACCGAAGGCCAGCGGGCCGTGCTCTGCATCGCAGCTCAGGAGGTCAAAGAGCGCGGGGAGTGCGATCTTCCAATTGACAAGATCGCCGCGCTCGCCGGCGTGTGCCGCACGACAGTCCAGAACGCTCTACACGAAGCGCGGCGGCTGGGGCATGTCGCCATCACGGAAAGGCCGCAGCGGGGTCGCAAAAACCTCACCAATATCGTGACGGTCACGTCGCCAGAATGGCGGACTTGGCTCAAGCGCAATCCCGCAACTTTCGGCCGCATAGGGTCCAATCCGTTGAAACCTGTGAACCCGACCAAGAGAGAAGAATCTCTAAAGGGCAACACCGAGCGCGTGGAGAGGCCGCAAGGGGCTTGGGAAGGAAGCTAGCGGAGAAGGCGAAGCCCGAACGAAGGCCAGGAGCGAGCAGATAGGTCGGAAATTTTCAGGGTGCACCAATGACCGACGACACGGCGATACAGGGGCAATCATCGGCCGTGTCGGCGTCGGCGACGCTGAGGCCTGGGCCGAACGTCGCTGTCGCACGCTGGCGTTGGACATGAGGCAAGCGCAGTTCGATGCCTGGGTTGCAGGCGCGGGGTTTGTCGAAGGCCCGCCGCCCACCATCATAATGTCGTCGGCCTTTCGAGCGAGTTGGGTCAACGACCGCTTTGAGCGTCACCTGAGACGCGCCTTCGGCGACGACGTGCAAGTGGCGTATCGCAAGGCACACCATCAGCACACGGATGATAAAGATGACGACTTCTTTGGGGGCCGGTAGGGGGTGCAAAAGTATGCAGCTTCAAAGCCGCAGACCGGCGTCCATGGGCGAATTTTTCGCCGCCAAATTCAGCGAATCTTTTTTTTGACCCGTTTTTGATGAAGCAAAAGACTTCGGCTGCTTCCCGAATTTCACTTGAATCCCCCGTTCCACACTGAAGTTTGTCCATCACCGCGTGCGCACAGAAATTAGCCTGAGGCTTGTCACTGCTTGCCCCGTCTTGATAAGGCCAGCGGAGATATCAATGCTTCTTTTTGGCGCCGATTGAACATCACACTGCATCGCCGCGGCGAATTGGCTCAGGCATGACAGCTGGGCGAGCGGCAGTCCCCCATATCGCGAATAAACGGATCAAGCAGTAAGCACTGAAATATAAGGATTTTTCCACGCCGACGGGGATATCTGCCCTCTCAGCTTGCTCAAATTATACAACACCATCTAATACGTTATATAAATAATTCTACTTCATATATCGAATTGATAGAGTTATATCTTCGAATACGATTGTTGAATATGGAGGTGTACGCTATGAAACTGTATAATATTATTCCCGCTATCGTAACCGTGGCGGCTCTTGCCGCCCCAGCCATCGGCGACACCCAACCTTATGAAGCCGGTACCGTTCTGCTGCGCCTGCGTGCGGTGGAGATCGCCCCCGATGTTACTTCCAATGTGAATGTCGGCGGTAAAGTCAGCATCACCGACACCACAATTCCGGAAGCCGATATCACCTATTTCCTGGGCGAGCATTGGTCGCTGGAAGCGATCGCCGGAACCGACAAGCACAGCATCTATTACGACGGCAGCACCAAACTGGGGACCGCCTTCCTACTGCCGCCGACCGTGACGGTGCAGTACCACTTCGATCAGATCGGGCCATTCCTGCCTTATCTCGGTGCCGGCCCGAACTACACCGTCTTCTATGACAAGTCCTATGGCGCTCTAGGCAAGCTGCATCTAACCGACGGTTTCGGCTTCGCGCTTCAGGCCGGTACCGACGTTCCACTTGGCGACAACGGTTATTTCCTGAATTTCGACGTAAAGAAGCTGTTCCTGTCGACGACTTCGGTCTTCAGCGGCTCGGCGCCGACCGTCGCCGCGCACGTCAACATCAACCCCTGGCTTATCGGCGCGGGCGTCGGCATCCGGTTCTAATAGCGGTTCTGAACCGCCAGCTTACGGGAAAAGACAATGTTTAAGTGGCTAACCGGAAGATCCTCGCGGAAAGGCGAAGCAAAATCGAAGGGCTTTGCCTCTCATTCCGCGTCTTCGCCTGCCAAGGCTTCAGCACCTTCCAAATCGGCACAATCGTCATCTCACCAGGGAGTATCCGTCGTGGCCGAACCAGGTTTTGCAACACGCAGCATCCACGCGGGCGCCAAGCCCGATCCCACCACGCACGCCCGTGCGACGCCGATCTATCAGACGACGTCCTACGTGTTCGACAATACCGATCACGCCGCCAACCTGTTCGGTCTCAAGGAATTCGGCAATATCTATTCGCGCATCATGAACCCCACCAACGACGTGCTGGAGCAGCGCGTTGCCGCGCTGGAAGGCGGGGTTGCGGCGCTCGCGGTGGGCTCGGGACATGCGGCGCAGCATCTGGCGCTCTACACGCTGCTTTCGCCCGGCGACGAGATCGTGGCGGCGCGTCAGCTCTACGGCGGCACGGTCAACCAGTTCAACCACGCCTTCAAGAAATACGGCTGGGGTGTAAAGTGGGCCGACGGCACCAAGCCGGAAAGCTTCAAACCCCAAATCACATCGAAAACCAAAGCAATCTTCGTTGAAAGCATCGCCAATCCGGGCGGCGTCATTACCGATCTCGAGCCGATCGCCAAGATCGCCCACGAGGCGGGGGTTCCGCTCATTGTCGACAACACGCTGGCGACGCCCTACCTGATCCGGCCGATCGAATGGGGCGCCGACATTGTGCTGCATTCGGCCACCAAGTTTCTGGACGGCCACGGCAACTCGATCGCCGGCGTGATCGTGGATTCTGGCAAGTTCAACTGGAACAATGGCAAGTTCCCCACGATCACCGAGCCGAACAACTCGTATCACGGCCTGAAAATCTGGGAGACATTCGGCAATATCTCCTTCATCCTGGCCACGCGCGTGCTGGGCCTGCGCGATCTCGGCCCCGCTCTGTCGCCGTTCAACGCCTTTCTGGTGCTGACGGGCATCGAAACCCTTCCCCTGCGCATCCAGAAGCACTCCGACAATGCGCTGGAGGTCGCCAAATGGCTGGATGGACATCCCAAGGTGTCGTGGGTGAATTACGCCGGTCTCGAAAGCGATTCCAATTATGCGCGGTACAAGAAGTACAGCCCGAAGGGCGCGGGCAGCGTCTTCACCTTCGGCGTCAAAGGCGGCTTTGAAGCGGGCAAGAAGCTGGTGAATTCGGTGAAGCTGTTCAGCCATCTGGCGAACGTCGGCGACACGCGCAGCCTGATCATCCATCCCGCTTCCACCACGCACAGCCAGCTGTCGAAAGAGGAACTGATCGAAGCGGGTGCTTCGGAGGATACGGTGCGTCTTTCCATCGGCATCGAGGACGCCGCAGACATCATCGCGGATCTGGATCAGGGGTTGAGCACGAAGTTCTAGCGCTTGCTAGAGTTGGGCGGCGAGAAGAGAGGCAAGCGCAACGCTTGCCTCTCTGATTGTCTTAGGCACGAAAGTCATGGGATGTCTGCACCGTGGCCCTCTGCCGGCGCAATTGCATGGCAAGGATCGCCGCCAGGCTTGATCTGCATCGTGCCAGCGAAGCGCGATTCTGACGGCTAGTCTCAACAATCGGCCGGCTAAACCGCCAGTTTCTGTGTCTTGGCTACCTTGCGGATATTGGTGTCGGTTTGCGGCAATTTAACACACCGCTGCTGTAAAAAATCACGTGCTCAAGCAGTGATCCGGCGCTATGATCTACACTAAATAGATAGTGTTAATGGATAAGATATACGAACGCACGGATTTGGGAGGCGCGCATGATCGAACAGATTTCCCTTCTCGCGGGCTGCGGACGCGACGGACAGAAGGATGCGGTGCCGCGGCTCGATCTGAAGATGGGGGATGTGGTCAGCATCGTCGGGCACACCGGCTCGGGCAAGACGACGCTGATCAACGACATCGAATTGTTCGCCAACGGGGATACGCCGACGGGGCGGCGCATTCTGGTCGATGGCGAGCCAGCGCCCGAAGCATACCGGGACGACCCGGCCTGCAACCCGGTGGCGCTTATCACTCAGCACACGACGTTTCTTTCGGATATGCCGGTCGGCGAGTTCCTCCGTGCCCATGCGCGCATCCGCGCCACAGCGCCGGAGCAAGTCGAGGAAGCGATTGCGCGGACCCTGGCCTTCGCCAACGAATTGACCGGCGAGCCGATCGAGCCCGAATGCCGCATGACGGAACTTTCCGGCGGCCAAACACGTTCGCTGCTGACCGCGGATGCGACGGTGATCTGCAACACGCCGATCGTGCTGTTGGACGAGGTGGAGAACGCCGGCATCAACCGCAGCCGCGCGCTCGAACTTTTACGCCAGTACCGCAAGATCTTCATTTTCGTCACTCACGATCCGCGCATCGTGCTGCTGTCGGATTACCGCATCGTGATGCGCGAGGGGCGCATCGCCGCCGTTCTGCGCACGGACGCGACCGAGCAAGCTTTGACGCCGGCGGTAAACCGGCTCGACGACATGCTCTCGCGCCTACGCAACAAAATCCGGCGTGGCGAACGCGTCACGCCCGTGGAGCTGGAGGGACTGGCATGAAGCTCGTCATCTGCGCGGGCCCCGCGACCACGGGCAAGACTTCGGTGTTGCGCCATGTCATCCGTCGGCTGATCGGGCGCGGACTGAAACCCGCTTTCTTCAAGCTCGATGTACAGTTCGCGGAAGAAGACGAACAGATCGCCAGGGATTTCTCCATTCCCACTCGCAAGGTCTATTCGGGCGAGCTTTGTCCAGACCATTGCAATGTCATGGTGTTGGGCGATGTTTTGCAATGGGCGCGCAAGGAAGGCTGCGACGTGCTGCTGGCCGAAACCGCCGGGCTTTGCCTTCGCTGTGCGCCGTACGTCGACGGGGCGCTGGGCATCATCGTGTTGGAAGCCACCAGCGGCATCAATCTGCCGCTCAAGGTCGGGCCACTTTTGTCGCTGGCCGACGTGGCGGTGATGACCAAGATCGACCGTATCTCCCAGGCCGAGCGCGAAGTGTTCCGCGCGCGCATTCAGGAAGTGGCGCCGAACGTGCGCATCCGCGAAGCCGATGCGCTGCGCGGTATCGGCATCGATCCCTTGATCGGCCAGGTATTGGCGACGCCGGACGCGGGCGACCATCTCTCCTTGCGCGGCAATCCGCCGGTCGGCACATGCACGATTTGCGTCGGCAAGAAGGAAATCGGCTGGCAGTCGCATTTCGGCGTCGTCCGCTCGCTGGAAAACCAGACTTTCTATCGCGGCGAGTGACATGGAAGCGATCTATCTCGATAACGCCGCGACCACGCCGCTCGACCCGCGCGTACGCGAGGACATGCAGCCATATCTTTCCACGGTGTTCGGCAATCCATCCAGCCTTCATCGGGCAGGAAGAGAAGCCCGTGCTGCCGTGGAAAAAGCGCGCGGCCAGGTGGCGCAGCTTATCGGCGCCAAGCCGAACGAGATTGTGTTCACCGCCAGCGGCACCGAGGCCGACAATCTGGCGATCATCGGTGCGCTTGAAGCCCTGCCGCCAGGCAATTACCACATCATCGCAAGTGCCTTTGAACATCCCGCCGTGCTTGCCACATGCCGCCATCTCGAACGGCGCGGCGTCGCGCTGACCTTGCTGCCGGTGACTGCGGAAGGGCTCGTCGATCCCGATGCGCTGAAAAAGGCTCTTCGTCCGGAAACGCGGCTGGTTTCAATCATGGCCGCCAACAACGTGATCGGTACGGTTCAGCCTGTCGCGGAACTGGCGCAAATCGCGCGCGAGCACGGGGCATTGTTCCATACCGACGCAGTGCAGACTGCCGGCAGAATTCCCCTCGATATGGGCGCATCGTCCATCGACCTGTTGTCGCTCTCGGCGCACAAATTCCACGGCCCAAAAGGCATCGGCGCGCTTTACGTTCGAGAGGGCGTCAAGCTTTCCCCGATCATCCACGGCGGCGGCCAAGAGAGCGGCTTGCGCTCGGCGACCGAAAATGTCGCCGGCATCGCCGGCCTGGGCCGCGCCGCCGAAATCGCGCACGAGACCATGGCGGAGGAAGCGGCAAGAACCGTCGCCTTGCGCGACCGCATCATCGACGGCATCGGCATCTCCAACGCCTATCTCATCGGCCACCGCTTCCGGCGCTTGCCGGGACACGTTTGTCTCGGCTTTGCCGGACAGGAGGGCGAGGCGATCAAGCTCCTGCTGTCGCTGGACCAGGCGGGCATCGCCGTATCCACGGGCAGCGCCTGCAGCGCCCACCGCGCGAGCGAGCCGTCTTACGTTCTTTCCGCTTTGGGGTTTGATCCGTTCCGCGCCCGCGGATCGATCCGCATCACGCTGGGCCGTTTCAACGCCGAGGACGAGATCGAACGTTTCCTGGAAGTTCTACGGCGCGAAGTGGCCGGATTGCGGCCGATCACGTCGCAACGCACACAATCGAGGGCATGACCATGATCACGACGCCGGGTATCAGCCTGAAGGATTTGCCGGGGAATAATTGCGGCGCTTGCGGCTTTCGCAGTTGTGCTGAACTGGCGGATAAGCTCGCGGTAAAGCCGGACATGATCCGCCGCTGCATCCAATTGTCGGAAAACCGCATTCAATTCGATGACGAGGTCGCACCCGGCGAACCTGCGGCGCGCGGCGATTTCGAAGAAACGCGCGGAATGCCAAGCACGCAGCGCACTTGGCGCGACACGCTGGGGCGCGAGTTCGATTTCTATCTCGAACATTTCCCCGAGGATCCTGGTCCGCGCGAGATTATCCTGCCGCACAATCCGTTGCTGACGCGTGAGATGGAAATCAGCGTCGGCGACGTGATGATCGGCAGGCCGCTCGGCATGTCGTGCGGCTGTCCGATTACTCATTGCGGGATTGTGATGGAGGTCGACCGGCGCACCGGCGTGATCGTGTGGTGCGTGACCGGGCCCTTGGGGCCGCGCAAGAGCGGCTTCAAGGATATCGGCTACTATATCGCCGAAGGCTATGAAGGGCTCATCACCGAAACGCGCGCATCCATCGAAATCGGGCGGCGTTACTATTTCCAGCCGCGCATGTGCATGCTGCAATGGCGCCACAGCGGCCTGGTGAACTTCATGAACCGCTCGCCCGCGGGACTGCAGGTCAGGGTCGAAGGTTTGTGGATCGGCTGAAGGGCCGCCATGGCGAAATAGCGAATAGCTTCCTATTCGCTATTCGCTACATTCTATTCGCCAATCTCAAATCCCTTCGAACAACGCCGTCGACAGATAGCGCTCGGCGAAGTCCGGAACGATCGTCACGATGGTTTTGCCCGCGAACTCCGGGCGCGCGCCGACTTCGAACGCCGCAGCAATCGCCGCGCCCGACGAGATGCCGACCGGGATACCTTCCTGCCGCGCCACCTTGCGCGCCGTTTCGAGCGCCGTTTCATTGGAGATCGTGACGATCTCGTCGATCACGCTGCGGTCGAGGATCGAGGGGATGAAGCCCGGTCCGATGCCCTGGATCTTATGGGGTCCCGGCTTGCCGCCGGACAGAACCGGCGAATCTTCCGGTTCCACGGCGACGATCTTGACGGACTTATTGTGCTTCTTGAGCACTTGTCCGACGCCGGTAATCGTGCCGCCGGTGCCGGAACCGGCAACCAAGACGTCGACCTTGCCGTCGGTGTCGTTCCAGATTTCTTCCGCCGTGGTACGGCGATGGATATCCGGATTGGCGGGATTGTCGAATTGCCGCGGACTGACCGCCCCGGGAGTCGCCGCCACGATCTCCTGCGCCTTTTCGATGGCGCCTTTCATGCCCTTCGCTGCCTCGGTCAGCACCAGCTGCGCGCCGAGCAGCGCCAGCATCTTGCGGCGCTCGATGGAAAAGGATTCGGGCATCGTCAGGATCAGTTTGTAGCCTTTGGCGGCGGCCACGAAGGCGAGCGCGATGCCGGTGTTGCCGCTGGTCGGTTCCACCAGCGTGGTTTTCTCGGGCGAAATTTTGTGCTCGCGTTCCAATGCCTCGATCATCGCCACGCCGATACGGTCCTTGACGCTAGCGATGGGGTTAAAGAACTCTAGCTTGAGCAGGATGTTCGCCTTGACGCCGGCTTCCTTCGGCAGGCGCGCCAGGCGCACCAGCGGCGTGTCGCCGATCGTTTCGGTGATGGAATTGTAGATGCGGCCGCGGCCAGGCGTGTGTTCGCTCACTTTCTTTCTCCCAAACATGTTAACCTCATGGTTCGCGACGACGCATCTCGTGCGCTAATCGCGGGTGAACAGATCCGACAACAGGCTGCCGGCAATCACGGCGCCGACAAATACAAGGGCATGCGCTTCGAGGCTTCCAGCCAGAACGATGCCGGGGCCCGGGCAGATGCCACTCAATCCCCAGCCGATGCCGAAAAGAGCGGCGCCGAACACGAGGCGGGGCGTGATGTTGAATCGATTGGGCAGGTCGAACGGCTGGCCAATCAGCGCGTGGCTGTGGCGGCGCGCATAGGCGAACGCCGGGGCGGCAACGATAATCGCGCCACCCATCACGAACGCCAATGCCGGATTCCAATCGCCGGTGATATCGAGAAAGGCCGCGACGCGCGCGGGATCGACCATGTGGGAGAGAACGAGGCCCAGCCCGAATATCAGGCCGAAGAGGCCGGCGCTGAGCGTCAAGACCGTGAATTGAAGTATCGCGCGCATCGCTAGGCTTTCGGCAAAGGGAAATGGCCGTGGCGAACGAGAAAGACCGTGCCCGCCGCCACGGCCATGAAGACAAGCGTGGCCAAGAGCGACCTCGGGGAGAGATTGGACAGGCCGCATACCCCATGCCCGCTTGTGCATCCGGAAGAAAGACGCGTACCCAAACCGACCAGCAAACCTGCAATGGCGAGCACAACCAGCCCCGACTGAAATGTCGGCGTGACCGGCGCAATGCTTGTGTACGACGCAAGGAACGGCGCCGCGATAAGCCCTGCCAGGAATGCCCAGCGCCACAGCTCGCGCCTCAACCGCACGGCTTCGCCGAGGATGCCGCTGACGCCAGCGATGCGCCCGTCGACCAGCAGCAATCCCGCCGCGGCCGCGCCGATCAACGCGCCGCCCAGCGCCGCATTCTCGATGGTTGCGAGGTCAGGAAGGGCCATTGCCGTCATGGCTCCAGATGCCAGCCGATCGACACACCGACGATGACTTCGCTCAGGTGCACATTCGCTTCGCCGCCGCCGAAGGAAGACGGGATCGATCCGCTGCCGTCGACCGTCGTCTTCGGCGCGTAAAGCACGACGCCGCTCACTTCTGTTCCGCCTTCGGAGGTCCAGGTGGCGCCTGCCGTAATGTGATTCTGCACGACGCCCGGTGCCAGGATGTTGAGAAAGGTCTGGCTCGCCGGCACGGGTTGGGTCGTATAGCCATAGCCGGCACGGATCTGCCACTGCGGATCGATCGTGTAGTTGAGGCCGAGTTTGATGATGTTAGCGTCGCGCCAACCGAAGCCGGGGCCGTTGCTTGCGCCGAAGGGGTTGCCTGCGAAGAGTTGGCTAAGCCGGTTTCCGACCGACGGTACGTCGCTGAACTCGATACGCTCGAAATCGACTGCCGCATCGAGATCGGGTGTCAGCTTGTAACCAAGCCCGACGCCGTACGACGACGGCGCATCGAACCCGCCTTGCCCCGCGAAAAGACCGCTGTATTTGTTGAAGCGGGCGAAATAGGTCTTCGATTGCCAGAAGGCGCCGACGGTCAGATCGGGCGTCAGCTGGCCCTGATAGCCGACCCGCGCGCCGTAACCATATGCATGGTCGCTGTTCCTGTTCGAAATCGCGGTGGGATTCGAAGAATAGCCACCGAAGATGCCAACGCCATCCGCCTTGAAGAGCTGATAGCCAAGGTTGAACGAAACGCCGATGCTCTGCCCTTCGGCGAAGCGATAAGCGATCGTCGGCGAGACGAACAAATGTTCGAGATTCACGCCGGCCTCGCCCGTCGCGCCGAACCGTCCGTACGGATTGGTCCGGTACGACGTGTTCATTCCGCCGTTGCCGTATACGGCGATTCCGACCGCCCAATTCTCGTCGAGCTGATGCGTGTAGCCGATCTGCGGAATAAGGAAATCGCCGACGCCGCTTCCGTCATAGGACTGATCGGCTCCGTACGCGTTCCCGATGATGGAGGCGCCGCGATCCGGAATGAACAGATCGGCGCCGATGTCGAACCGATCGCCGAGGACGAACAACGATGCCGGATTGGTCGCGATGGCGAGGCTGTCTTTGGGATACGCAATGGCTGCCCCGGCGAGGCCTTCCGACTGCACGCCGTAGCCATCTGCGAAATAGCCGAACGTCGCCCATGCCGGTGTCGTCGCAGCCGCCACGACTGCCAGCCCCAATCCCCACGCGAAACTGCGTGCGCCGCGATGTTTGTGCTCTTGCCCCGTCATGAGCCGATCTCCTCGTTCAAAAATCATCCGGGCTGTAGAATAATTGAGTGTGGTCACTTTGTATAGTGATTCTATAGAGATTATATAATCTAACAGACGACGAATGTATTAATCGAAATCGCCTGAGTTGCTCGGGGTTTGCTGCGAGATGGGCGCGATTTGAATCGTCTGCGCGGCGCTATGCGACTTTTCGCAGCGGACGGTGCAGGGCCTTTGTTTTCTTGGTCATCTTTTTGCCGGCCGCGTCCGCCAGTGACTTGTGATCCAAAATGTTCGCCGCCGCGTCGCGCACGTCGCGCATGATCCGCCTGACCGCGCAGGTGCGCTCGTCGCGGCAATCCGCGCAGCGCCGGTAAGCGGTAACGCTGGCGCAAGGGAGCGGCGCAAGCGGTCCATCAATGACACGGATGATGTCGCCGATCATGATCGACTTGGCGGGCTTGCCAAGCAAATAGCCACCCTTTTTTCCCCGGCGGCTGTCCACCAGCTTATGACGGCGCAATTCCAGCAGAATCAAATCGAGGAATTTCTTGGGAATGTTGTGTTGTTCGGCAATTTCTCCCGCCTGCAACAACTCGTCCTCGCCGCATTCGGCGAGCGCCAAAAGCGCCTTGAGCGCGTATTTCGCCTTCTGTGAAAGCATGAGAATCCGCTCGAAAGAGGTACCTTTGTACACCCGCGGATCGGGGAAACAAGCCAATTGTCGCAAATTTACCGTTTCGAAGACTCCAGTCCCGCCGTTGCCGCAAGGGGATCACTTTCTGTTGATAATACTATAGTATATGCATAGAGCAAGTATAGCTTAATTGGGAGTTGGACGATGACGATGAGCGGCTATGGCTTGGCGGCCCGCATCGGGCACGCACGGAACCTTCCGGTTTTCGATTGCGCGACGGGGCAAGTCGACCCGGCCGCCGCCAAGGCGATCGAGTTGCTTTCGCACGGCGGCTCGGCGTTCAACTACCACATTGCGCAAACGCGTCGCCGCTATGCCGCCAGCCGCAAACCGCTGCTGACGGAGAAGGAACCCGTGGAAAGCATGTTCCATGTCCGCCCTTCCGAGCCCGATGTCCCGCCCATGACTTTTTGGCGCCCCAATGGCACTCCGCCAGGGCCGCCTCTGCCGGCTCTTGTCTATTTGCACGGCGGCGGCTGGACGCTGGGCGGCCTCGAAACATACGAGCCCCTCTGCCGGCAGCTTACCAACGCCACGGGCCGGGTCGTCGTTTGGGTTAATTACCGTCTGGCGCCCGAACATCCTTTTCCGGCCGCGCTGGAAGACACCTGGAACGCGCTGGATTGGATCGCGGCGAACGCGAACTGGATTGGGATCGACAAGGACCAAATCGCCATCGCCGGCGACAGCGCCGGCGGCAACCTGGCGGCGGTCACGGCGCTCGCCGCGCGTGACGGGATTATCGCCTTCAAACCGCAATTCCAATTGCTGATCTATCCATGCCTCGATCTTACCGCCCGCCAGCCCTCGCATGCCGAATTCGCCGAAGGCTATCTTCTGACGAGCGATCTATATGCTTGGTATCGGCAGAACTATATCGGCTCGTTCCCGGATCCGATGGATTGGCATCTCTCGCCGCTCTTCGCGGAGGATCTGCGCGGTGTCGCGCCGGCCATCGTTCTCTATGCCGGGTTCGATCCCTTGCGCGACGAAGCGGTGGTATATTCGGCGCGTTTGCTGGATGCGGGTGTCGCGGTCGAACCGCTTTTCTTTCCCGGAATGATTCACGGCTTTCTCACGATGGGGCGGGTTATTCCGGCGGCCACCATTGCGGTCCGGCGCATCGCCGCGGCGATCGACGCGCTCGATGACAAGCAGCCGTCGGCGAAGCTGATCCTCGCCGGCGCGCCCGGCGTCACGTCCTTAGAACCGGAGCATGTTCGTACTTCGCCCCGAGCGGACTGGTAAGGTCTAATCGGCGAGGCTGGCCGTGACTTGGTTTGGCAAGATTTTTCGCGGGCGGCGGGGCGGCAATAAACAGCAGGTTGCAAGGATCGGTATCGTCGGCGGCGGGTTCAGCGGCACGCTGGTCCTGGTCAATCTGGTGGACTTGGCTGCGCCGGGCACAATCGTCGAACTGTTCGAAGTGCGCGGCGATGCCGGTCCGGGCACGGCCTACGGGACGCGCGAAACAACGCATCTGTTGAACGTTCCGGCGGGCCGCATGGGTGCGCTCGCAGCGCAACCGGATGGTTTCTATCGCTGGCTGCAAACCGGCGCCTGTTTGGCCTGTAGGGCACAGCTCTGGCCCAGGCGCGATGTGCAGGCCACCGACTATGTACCGCGCGCGCTTTACGCGGCATATCTCAAGGATTTGCTGGCCGACACGTTGGTGAAAGCATCGCGGGCCGGCATCGATGTGCGGATCGTGCGCGCGACGGTTTTGGATGTATCGCTGCGAGGCAACGCGGTTTGCGTAGTGACGCAAGAGGATGGAAGGAAGCAACGGTCAAATTTCGACGCTCTCGTCCTTGCCGCCGGCAATTTTCCGCCTCGGCGTCCCGCTTTCGTGGACGAACGCGCATTACGTTCGCCGCGCTATGTCGGCGACGTGTGGCATCCTCCTGCCAGCGGTGTGTTTCCTCATGGCGTCGATGCTCTCCCAGGCGCGAAAACAATCCTCATTCTCGGTACGGGTCTGACGGCGGTGGATGCCATCCTCACGCTCCAGGCGCACGGCTTCAAAGGAAAGACGATCGCCATATCGCGCCACGGCCGGCTTCCGGCCGCGCACTCGGCCGAACGGCGCGGGGATTGGAAATGGATAGTCGCGCCGGATCGGGTTCAGCCCACGGCAAGCGCGCTGCTTCGCTGGCTGAAGCAGGAAGCGAGGCGCGCGGCCGCGAACGGTGTCGACTGGCGCAGCATCCTGGATACGCTTCGTCCGCTGACACAGACATTGTGGCGCAAACTCAGCACCGAGGAGCGATGCAAGGTTCTTCGCAAGCATTCGCTGTGGAGCATCCACCGTCACCGTATGGCGCCGGAAATTCATGCGAAGATCGAGGCTCTACAGCGTGAGGGAAAGCTCGAGGTTGCAGCGGCGCGAATTTTTTCCGTTCGCCGGCGCCATGGAGGTTTCCGTGTCCGGCTGCGTCGTCGCGGCACCGCGAAGAGTGAGGTCATTCGCCCATCATTTATTTTGAATTGCACGGGACCCGAATACGACGTGGCGACTATTGATGACCGACTACTGCTAAACCTTCTCCGTAAGAAACTCATCGTGCGATCGCCGGTCGGCGCAGGAATTTCGATCGGAGCAGACGGGTCGGCGGAAGGCGGGGGCAACGGCTGTATCTTCGCGATCGGGCCGCTGCTGGTGGGCGAGTTGTTCGAATGCACAGCCGTTCCGGAGTTGCGCGAAATTGCCCTGCGCGTTGCCGAGCATGTAGCGGCCAGCTTGCCAAACCCGCCAAGAGATTCAAAAAGCACGGGTTTAAGGACGGATCAGAGTCCGCCGTCACCATGAAAGCTCGAACTGGCGGCTTGGCGCTGCTGCCGTAGCTGCTGTCGCGCAATTATTGGGTCCTGTTGACAAACCTCAGCCCGATTTTGATTGAAGAGAGTTGGACAAAGGCAAGGAAACAGTCGGCAGTTTTGTTGTATCTGGTGGCGACGCGGCATGCGTTCTTGAACTTGTTGAAGCGGCGCTCGGTACGGCTACGCAGAACATAAAGCAACGCAGCGACCGGGTGCTGAGCGCCTAGCTTATCTGAAGGTTTTGCAGACAGCATACAAGCAGCTTCAACCGACTCGGTTTGAGGATTTGTTTGTGCTGGAGCAAAGTAAGCTGTTGTGAGAGTACCTTCCCAAACACTTTATCTCAGTTAAGGAATCGTTTGCAGAATCAAAGAGTTATAATTGTGGCGTGAATCTACATAACAGCGCTATCTGACCATCGGTCAGATAAAACTTGACACCCTCGTTCATCTGACTAAAGGTCCTATGATGGAGGGTGCTTCATGGCGCTGATCAGCGAACTAAATGGGACGATCTCCGACGTTCTTCGCATTCCGCTGCCCACCGTCGCGATGTATTCGCGACGGCTCAGAGAGGCGGGCAAGCTTTCGGAAAAGGGTCGCGGACGCGGTGCGGCCCATGCGACGCCCTTGGATGCTGCCCGCCTGCTGATCGCATTGGTCGTCGATTTGGGACCGGCAAGATCAACAGAAGTCGTCACCGATTTCGGCGGGCTGCAACTGAGCGATGCGCTGGAGATTGAACCCTCCAGAGCCCCTGTTGCGAAAAATGTCATCGAGTCAGTCAGTATTAGATTGTTCGGCGCTTACGAGTTGCCGGAAGAACATACCTTTGAAGAAGCGTTTGCCGCAATAATTGCAGGCTTTGCGAATGAACGTTTTGCCCTGGCGTGGACTGCCGCAACTCGTGCAATCCCGGGATTGAACAACACCATTCAGCAGTTCATCGCACCGGATTGCAGTGTCGTTGTTATGGACACTTCACTCCAGGCTTCCATTCACCTTAATGGCAACCGATACCACTATGCCAGCGAGGCAATGCGTCGTCTTCTGCGCTCTACATCATGGCAAGATCATGAACGGATGTTCGAAGAATTCGAACGGGGTGTCGTTTCTAAATATCGGCGCGGTATCAACAGCACGCGGTCAATTCCCTTCGAAGAGTTGAGAAAAATCGCCGCGGTAGTAAATGGCGGTGAAATTGATCTGAAAGCGCTCCTTGAAAGACATCGCGCTGCTGAACTAGACGCTCGCACACAGGCAAATTCCAGCGAGGCTCAAACGCAATGAGCCGCCGCAGATCGTTTCGCAAGCGTGACTTAGCCTGTGTATTACAGGTGACGCGCGACGCTGGTGTGGAGGCGCGGGTCGAAATTGACCCCGAAACCGGGAAGATGACCGTGGTGACGATGCACGGCCGAAAAGCGGAGCCGACAACCGACCTAGATACGTGGATAAAGAAACATGCGCATTCGGCTTAAGGGACTAAACTGGCGGCGCAAGCGGCTGGCGAACGGCACGATCAAGACCTATTACTGGGCCTGGAAGGGCGGTCCCGCCTTGCCGGGAAAACCCGGCGATCCCGAATTCATGGCGGCTTACAACGCGGCTGTCGCACAACGAGTCACGCCGCCGCAAGGCACCCTTCTTTCGATCCTGCAAGGTTATCAGGCGAGCGACGATTTCCGGGGGCTTGCTGAACGCACACGCGACGATTACGGCGCGAAAATCGCGATCATCGAAACCAAGTTTGGAGACTTCCCACTATCTGCGCTCACCGATAAGCGCACGCGCGGTGTGTTCATGGCATGGCGCGACGAACTTTCGATGCGGTCCCGTCGGCAGGCTGACTACGCTTGGACGGTGCTTGCACGCATCCTGTCCTGGGCGCGCAACCGTGGCCTGATCGCGTCGAACCCATGTGAACGCGGCGGTCGACTGTATCGAGGCTCGCGTGCAGACAAGGTTTGGACTGCGGACGACGAGGCGGCATTCTTGGAAAAGGCCCCGACGCACCTTCACCTAGCACTTCTTCTTGCGCTCTGGACGGGCCAGCGGCAAGGCGATCTCTTGCGCTTACCCTGGTCCGCATACGACGGCGTGCGCATTCGGTTGCGCCAATCGAAGACGGGTGCGCGGGTCGTGGTTCCTGTCGGGGCACCTCTCAAGACCGCACTCGACAACGCAATTAAACGTAGCACGATCATCCTGACAAACGTAGACGGCAAACCGTGGACGGCTGACGGGTTCCGCAGTTCATGGCGCAAGGCGTGTGCCAAAGCCGGCATTGTCGGCCTGACATTCCATGACCTGAGGGGAACGGCCGTCACGCGCCTCGCACTGGCGGAATGCACGCAAGCCGAGATCGCAACACTGACCGGGCATTCGCTTCGGGACGTAGCGGCGATCCTTGACGCTCACTACCTCAATCGCGACCCTGCGCTTGCGAGAAGCGCGATAACGAAACTGGAACGGAAATTCCCGACCGAGCACCCGACTGTGCCCGAATGTTCTGATTTGAATGGGAGGAAAGCGCAGTAAGTTCAATTGGCTGGGGGACTAGGATTCGAACCTAGACTGGCGGAGTCAGAGTCCGCTGTCCTACCGTTAGACGATCCCCCAACGGGCGCTTCGTTTAGCCCACTATCGCAGCCGCTTTCAAGGAGATTGCGCCGAAAGGCCGTCTGCGCCTCTCTTGGCCGTCCGCGCCACGCTCGGTCGTCCGCGCCGCGCCCGTCCGCGCCACGCTCGGCCGCAGGCAGGATCGTCCTTTTCGCGTCCGGCACCGGGCCTGCCGTCTCCCAGGGCGGAGTTCGGCCCGCTTTATCCCATTTTGTCCCACTTTATCGCACCCGTCTTTTGGCCCGCAGGGCGACCCGTGCTCCCAATAATGTTAGCGTGCGGCGCGTATTCCCTAGGACGGCGCCCTTGCCACAACCGCGGCGACAACAGAACAACCGACGCTCCGGTCGCCGCGCCGGGCGCCGGTTGCTGCTGGCCGCCATCGATCTGGGCACCAACAATTGCCGATTGCTGATCGCCACGCCCAAATCCGGCGGCGGCCTGCGGATCGTGGATTCCTTTTCGCGCATCGTGCGGCTGGGCGAGGGGGTGGCGCAGACCGGCATGCTGGGCGAGGCCGCGATGGAGCGCACGCTTGCGGCGCTGAAGATCTGCGCCCAGCACATCGCCCATCATGGCGTGCGCCACGTCCGCGCCATCGCCACCGAAGCGTGTCGGCAGGCCGCCAACGCGCAGGTCTTGATCGAGCGCGCGGCGAAGGAAACCGGTATCCGGCTCACCATCGTCACGGCGGCGGAAGAGGCGCGGCTGGCGGCCATCGGCTGCGCGCCGCTGATCGGCGAGGCCTATGATGGCGCGCTCGCCTTCGACATCGGCGGCGGCTCGACGGAGGCGATCTGGCTGGGGCGCAAAGCCGGCGAAGTCTCGCTGGTGCATTTCGCCTCGATCCCGCTTGGCGTCATGTCGCTGTCCGAGGCCAATGGAGACGGCTCGTTCGCCGCCATGCGCGAGGCGATGCTCGCCCGCTTCGGCGCGGTGCGCCGCGAGATGGACGAGAAAGCGCCGTTCGACGTCGCGCGCCATCATCTGCTGGGCACCTCCGGCACGGTGACGACGCTGGCCGGCATCGCTTTGGGGCTGCCGCGCTATGTGCGCGCGCGGGTAGACGGCACCTGGCACGATTGTGCCGACATTCTTAAGGTGGTGGAGATGCTGACGGCGCTCGACCGCAAGGCGCGCGCGAAGCTGGGCTGCGTCGGCGAGGAGCGCGCCGATCTGATCGTTCCGGGCTGTGCGATCTTCAGCGCTATCTACGCCTTGTGGCCGTGCGCCAAGTTGCGCGTCGCCGACCGCGGCCTGCGCGAAGGTATCCTGCGCGAGCTGATGGCGGAGCTCAAGCGATGAGCGGCAACGATTTCGGTTCGGGGCGCGGCGAGCGGCGCGTGCGCGTGAGCAGCGAGGGCGGGCGCACCGTGTCGTCGAAGCGCTGGCTGGAGCGCCAGCTCAACGATCCTTACGTCGCCGCGGCGAAGGCGAAAGGCTATCGCTCGCGCGCGGCCTTCAAGCTCAAAGAGCTGGACTCCAAGTTCCATCTCTTGAAGCGCGGCGCGCACGTGCTCGATCTCGGCGCGGCGCCCGGCGGCTGGAGCCAGATAGCGGCCGAGCGCGTGGGCGAGGCGGGCAAGGTGCTTGCCGCCGACATTCTGGAAATGGAGCCGATCGCCGGCGTGGACTTCCTGCAATGCGATCTGCTCGATGCCGAAGTGCCGGCCGCGCTGAAGCGCGCGCTGGGCGGCGGGGCGGACCTGGTCCTCTCCGACATGGCCGCGCCGACCACCGGCCATCGCGAAACCGATCACATCCGCACCCTGGCGCTGTTCGAAGCGGCGCTCGATCTCGCCGAAGAGGTGTTGAAGCCCGGTGGCGCGTTCGTCGGAAAAGTCTTCCGCGGCGGCGCAACCAACGACCTGCTGGCGCGCGTGAAAAGGCGTTTCGCCGACGTCAAGCACGTCAAGCCGCCCGCCTCGCGGCAGGAGTCGGTGGAGCTTTATCTCGTGGCGACGGGATTCAAGAAGGCATAGAATCCAAGACCTATTCTACGATGGGGAAAATAGTGAAACAGAGTCTCTTGGCGCTCGCGGTCGTGGTGATTTTTGCCTCACCAGCCGCGGGACAGAACGCGGATGCGCGGCTGCGTGCGATCTATACCAGCGAATGGCAATGGCGCGAGGCGCAGTTCGCCGACGACGAGGACGGCGTCAAACCCGTCGTCGATCATCTGCCCAAAGTCGATGCGGCGACGCAGGCCATGCGGTTGGCTTACTGGCGCGCGGTGATGAAGAAGCTCGACGCTATTCCCGCCGCGCAGCTTTCGCCCAGAGAGCGGGTGAATTACGACGTTTATCGCCCGCAGATTGCGAACTTGATCGCCAGCCAGCAATTCCGCGATTACGAAATGCCGGCCAATTCCGATTCCAGCTTCTGGACGGATATCGACTACACCGCGCGCCGCCCGTACCGCACGATCGAGGATTACGAGAACTGGATCGCGCAGATGCGCGACATCCCGCGTTATTTCCGCGAACAGATCGCCGAAATGCGCGCCGGCGAGAAGCGCGGCTTCACGCCGCCGCGCGTGACGCTCGAAGGACGCGATGCCTCGATCGCGGCTGTGACCAAGACCACGCCGCAAGCCTCGCTGTTCTACACGCCGTTCAAGGAGATGCTGTCGACAATTCCGGCGGCCGAGCAGGCGGCCCTGCGCGGCGAAGCGCTGAAGGTCATTCGCGAACAAGTGCAGCCGGCCTACGCGGAGCTATTGAAATTCTGGGACGGCGAATATGTGCCGCACGCCCGCATCACGCTGGCGGCCCAAGCCTTGCCGAACGGCAACGCTTATTATCGCCAGCAGATTCTGGAATACACCACGCTCGACATGCCGCCCGAGGCGATCCACAAGCTCGGGCTTGCCGAAGTCGCCAAGCTGCACGGCGAAATGCTCGCGGTGATGAAAGAAACAGGCTTCAAGGGCGACTTCCCCGCCTTCCTACAATTCCTGCGCAGCGATCCGCGTTTCTATGCCAAGACGCCGCAGGAATTGCTCGACGACGCGGCGTGGATCGCCAAGGAGTTCGACGGCAAGGCCTCGCAATATTTCGGTCTGCTGCCGCGGGCGCGTTTCGCCATTACGCCGGTGCCCGACGATCTGGCGCCGTTCTACACCTCGGGGCGCGGCGGGCCGGGCGTGTTCCTGCTCAACACCTACGATCTACCGCATCGCCCGCTCTACGCTCTGACCGCGCTGACGCTCCACGAATCTGCGCCCGGCCACGCCTTCCAGATGCCGCTGGCGATGGAAGACAAGACGCTGCCGGATTTTCGCCGCTACACTTATATATCCGCCTATGGCGAGGGCTGGGCGCTGTATTGCGAATGGCTGGGCCAGGAAATGGGCATGTATCGCACGCCCTATGACCGCTTCGGCATGCTGAGCTATCAAATCTGGCGCGCCGCGCGATTGGTGGTCGACACCGGCATCCATGCTCAAGGCTGGACGCGCGCCCAGGCGACCCAATACATGCACGACAACACGGCGCTGCCCGATCACGAGATCCAAACGGAAGTAGACCGCTATATCGCCTGGCCCGGCCAGGCGCTCTCATATTACCTGGGCGAGATCGCGATCCGCGACGCGCGTGCCAAGGCGGAGAAGGCGCTGGGGCCGAAGTTCGGCATCCGCGCCTTCCACGACAGTGTGCTGCAGTTGGGCTCCGTGCCGTTGCCGGTGCTGACCAAGCGCATCGACGCCTTCATCGCCAGCGGCGGCAAAGGACCTTATCCGGACTTGGAGTAGGGCCGTCCTTATTTCTTCGCCGTCAGGCCCTCGCTCAGGAACGCGGCCCAGCCGTCCACGCGGTCGAGCAGCGCTCCCGCCCGCGCCAGCCCGTCGTCGTCCGTTATTCGGCCAGGAGCCGTTTGGGTTTGTCGTTGTCGAAGCGACCCGCAATCCCGTCCATGCAGGCATTCAGCCAAAAGCGCATCCGCCGCAGCTTGTGGTCCTCGAAAATAAGAATGCCGAGAAACTTCATCAGGAGAGCGGAAACCGCATAGAGCGGACCGATGCCCGGGTGTTTTTGCGTTCTCAGCCAGGTGCGGTTTCGAAACAGGAAATAGGTCAGCCACAGTTTGTCATAGGGAACGCAGGTGACCAACTTTCCGTTTTCGAATCTGATCCTGGCGCTCACGCTGCCCGCGTTCTTGTGAAGTATGGCGCTGCCCGGCACCAGCAAGATCCGTCCCACCGTCCGGATTCGATGGCAATACTCGTTGTCGTCGAAATGGATGAAGAATTCTTTCTTCGGCAGACCGATCGCTTCGACCACGCTGCGCCGGATGTCGAGGCCGACGAAAGTGCAGAAATCGATGTCCACGGACGGTTGTTCCGCGTCCGCCGGCGTCATTCTGTCGATCAGACTTCCCCCCAGCATGGCGTTGAATCTGCCGCGATGAAGCAAATCGATCGAGCCGTCGGGCCTGACGACGAGCGACGCAACGGCGCAGACGTCTTCGGAATAATGCGCCGCGAGACGTTCCAGGGCGTCGGGTTTCGGCTCGGCATCGTCGTCCATGATCCAGATCCAGTCGTGCCCGTCCGCATAGGCCGCCTTGATGCCCTCGTGAAAGCCGCCGGCGCCGCCCATATTGACGTCCAGGCGGATGTAGGTCAGTTCGGCGCGGCCCATATATCCGCCGGCCTGCAGGAACCGATCCGTGCCGTCGTTGCTGGCGTTATCCACGACGTAAATGCGGTCGAGCGGTTTGCTCTGGCGCAACAGCGCATCGAGGCACTCCGCAAGCAGGACTTTGCGGTTATAGGTAACGACGACGGCGGCTGTCGTGGTCATGCGTCCTCCAGGAGCCTTTCGACGGCGGTGAGCGCGGCGCCCACGACCTGATCCATATTGTAATAGCGATACTGCGCCAATCTACCCACGAACGTGACATTCTTCGTTTCGGCCGCGAGCGCTTCGTAGCGCTTGTAGAGGGCTTCGTTTTCCTTGCGCGGAATCGGGTAATAGGGATCGCCGCTCGCGCGCGGATATTCCCGGACGATGGAAGTGCCGGAGTGTTGTTGTCCGGTGAGGTGCCTGAACTCCGTGATGCGCGTGAAGTCGTAATCGTTGGGGAAGTTGATCGTGCCGGTTTCCTGGAATTGCCCGACGTTCGCCAGATGCTCGTGCTCGAAATGCAGGCTGCGATAGGGCAGCGCGCCGAAGCGACAATCGAAGAACGCATCGATCGGGCCGGTGTAGACGATGTGTCCGTAATTTTCGCGGGCCTTCAGGTCGGCGAAATCCACGCTCGGCCGAACCTCTATCAGCGGGTTGGACAGCATTCGTTCGAACAGCGCCGAGAAGCCTTTCGCGGGCATGAATTGAAACGCGTCGGCGAAATACCGGTCGTCGTCGTTCGTACGGGTGGGAATTCGCGCGGCGACGCCGGCGGAAAGCTCCGACAGGTCGAGCCCCCACTGCTTGCGGGTATAAGCCCTGAAGATTTTTTCGCACAGATCGGGGCCGACGCTGTTCAGCACGACGTCCTCGCTGGTGAGAATCTTCTCTTTCGGCAACCTCACTTTGTCCAGATACGGCCCGACCTCTTCCTCCGACAGGTTCAGGCCGTAGAGCCGGTTGATCGTCGTTCGGTTGACGGGCAGGGGATAGAGCTTCCCGCCGATCTGGACGCGAACCCGATGCTCGTAGAACCGCCAAGCGGTGAACCGCGAGAGGTATTCGAAGATGCGTTTGGAGTTGGTGTGAAAGATATGCGGGCCGTAGGGATGAACGAGAACCCCGTGGCCGTCGAGCCGGTCGGTGGCGTTGCCGCCGATATGATCGCGCTTGTCGATCAGCAGCACCGTCTTGCCGGCGTCGGCCAGCCGCTCCGCGCACACGGACCCGGCAAAGCCCGCCCCTACGATCAGGAAATCGTACTTCATCGGCCCCGCCGAAACGATGCGAAGGCGGTTTTATGCATCAATGCGGTCGGCGAAGCAATTTTCCGCGGCGGCCCTCGCCGTCCGCGCCACGGGAAAACCTCGGCGCGCGGCGAAGCGGGCGTCGAATAAATATGCTGTCCCTGAAATAGTCTCTTACGGCGTCGGCGGAGCGCTCGGCGGCGTCGCCGGTTGCACGCCCTGAGCCTGCTGGAGCTGCTGCTGGTTGAGGCTGTCCGTCGCCGCTTTCTCCGCCGGCGTCGAGTCCTGCGGTCCGCTTTGGCCGTGGTAGATGCGGTGGTGGTAGTGTTGCTTGACCCGTGCGGCCGACGGCGCGGTGGCCGGCGTCTGCCCGCCCGTCGCGTTCGTGTCTGGCGTCTGGTCGGTCGTTTGTGCGGCGGGCGGCGAGGCGGCATCGGTTTGCGCCTGCGCGCCGAACGACACGGCGCCGGCGACCGCCAGCCCCGCGATGCCGGAAAGCAGGATGGTTCTCATCTTCATGGCGTTTCTCCTTATGATCTCGTGCGGTCGGTAGCACGAATGGGCGGCCGGCGAAGCCATCGGGAATTACCTACGCGTCGACGCGGCCGGGCCGGAAACCCGCCCGCGGCCTCCCGAACCCTCGGTTTGGGAACACTGTTCGGGGTTCCTCTCAGAATCCGTCCGCACTTCGGCTCCGTCGACGGTCTCGAAATGGGACGTCTGAGTAGTTTCCGAACCTTCCTCTGCGGGAGCGCACCTCGATATCGTCGCGCGACTGCGAGGAACTCCGTGGCGAGAAGAAGTCGATTGATCTGGGCCGACAAGGTCGCTGTGTTGACGGTGCTCTTCATCGCCGGCGTGGCGTTCCTTTGCTGGGTTATCGGCATCGTCGGATTGGACGGGCGCCCGCATGCAAGGTTCGACAGCGCGATGCTCGACTGGGCGGTCGAAGCGGAGCTGATGCTGGCGCCGCCGATTTGGCTGTTCCTGCGCGGCATGGACTTCGGCGCGAGAGCGCTAGGCCGGTGGCTGCGGTCGAGCCTGCGCCGTGCCGGTTCCGGCGGATTGCAGCTTCGTTCCTAACCGTGCGAACGGCGCTTCGGCGCCTCGCCTCGATCCGAAACCGCGTCGATGTAGCGCTGATCGGCGCGCGCCTCGGCGCCGGCGGCAACGGCCTTGGATTGGCGGCGCGCCTCGGCGCGAAAGGCGGGCGCGCGCATGTCGGGCACCCAAATCTGGATCGGCCGCAGCCCCACCTTGTGCAGCCGCGCACGATGCGCGCGCACCTTCAGACGCGAGGACTTGGGATTGACTGCCATGTTCATGACGGTGCTCCGGGATCGGTTTTATGTAAATTAGCATGAGAGAGGTGGTGGAACAGAAAAATATAGAGAACGCTGCTCAAGAGTTGGTTTGCGCTTTCTGCCCCCGCGTGAGCGGGGGAAGTGGATCGCGCGGCTTCAGCCGCGCGAGACGAAGGGGGCGGGCGATTAATTCGTCTCTGACCCTAAATTTCCTTGTCCTGTATGACGCGTTAGGGTGCTTTCGAACACCGTCCAAATCTACAAACTGCAAGAAGAATCGGGGTCAAAGAATCGGCAAAGAATCGGGGTCAAAAGAATCGGGGTCAAAAAGAATCGGGGTCAGAGTACATTTATCGTATTTCCGCCCCCTTTTTCGGAACCCTATCCCGCCCCTCTCGAACCGCCTTATAATAGCAGCCGGAAAAATCGGAGAATCGGGATCAGGGAGAATCGCAGAGAATCGGGGTCAAGAGAATCGGGGTCAGAGTACATTTATCGTATTTCCGACCCCTTTTTCGGAACCCTATCCCGTCCCTCTCGAACCGCCTTATAATAGCAGCCGTGGGTTGTACCGGATAGTCCGGCAGGGATGGGAAGTGCAGAGAGATTTGGATGAGGGGCAAATAAATTCTCGATTGCCCCTTGAAACGCCCTGACCGGATTCCCATTTCACTCCGGTCGAGTGTGCGAATGGAGGTGTGGGAAAGAGATCGGGCTGTTGCGGATGACAGGCGGGGATACTCTCTCCCTCCCCGGGGGGATTTTCGGCATTTTTGAAAAACAATGATCGTGCCGAAAATGGCACCGGAAGGATTGAAACGAAGCTCCAAGAGGAAGGAGGGTTGAAAGAAGGGGGCACCCCCCTCGGGAAGTCGAAAACAACCTCAAGCCGTTTTTCAAGTTTTTTCAGGCGCTTGGCTAAACCGCGCTTGTTACGGCTCCCTTCCGCGACACATCCTTGCGCCGCGCCCAACTCGCTGATAAAGCCTCGGCGCTCTAACGGGTCCAGCCGGGAGCAAACGCCATGAACATTCGCGAAGCCCTCACCTTCGACGATGTGCTCCTGGTGCCCGCGGCCTCCGAGGTCCTCCCCGGCCAGGTCGACACCCGCACCCGCCTCACCAAAACCGTCGAACTCGGCATTCCGCTGATCTCCTCGGCCATGGACACGGTAACGGAAGCGCCGCTGGCCATCGCCATGGCGCAGTCGGGCGGCATCGGCGTCATCCACCGCAATCTGACCGTCGAGGAGCAGGCCGAACACGTCCGCCGCGTCAAGCGCTTCGAAAGCGGCATGGTGGTGAACCCGCTCACCATCGGGCCCGACGCCACGCTGGCCGACGCGCTGGCCTTGATGGAGCATCATCATATCTCCGGCATTCCGGTGGTGGTGGGCGCGACGACCTCGGGCGCCGGCAAGCTGGTCGGCATCCTCACCAACCGCGACGTGCGCTTCGCTACCGACACGAGTTTGAAGGTCGCGGAGCTGATGACCAAGGACAACCTGGTCACCGTGCGCGAGGGCGTGGGCATGGACGAGGCCAAGAAGCTGCTGCACGCGCGGCGCATCGAAAAGCTGCTGGTGGTCGACGATGCCTATCGCTGCGTCGGCCTCATCACCGTGAAGGACATCGAGAAGGCGCAGAAATATCCGAACGCCTGCAAGGACGAGCGCGGCCGCCTGCGCGTCGCCGCCGCGGTCAATGTCGGGCCGGACGGCGTCTTGCGCGCGCTGGCGCTGGTGGAAGCCGAATGCGACGTGGTGGTGGTCGATACCGCGCACGGCCATTCCAAGGGCGTGCTCGATACGGTGGCGCGCATCAAGCGCGAGAGCAATTACACCCAGGTGCTCGCCGGCAACGTCGCCACCGCCGACGGCGCCAAGGCGCTGATCGACGCGGGCGCCGACGCGGTGAAGGTCGGCATCGGGCCGGGATCGATCTGCACCACGCGCATCGTGGCGGGCGTCGGCGTGCCGCAGCTGACCGCGATCGTCGATGCGGTGTCGGCGGCGCGCAAGCTGGGCATTCCCGTCGTGGCCGACGGCGGCATCAAATATTCCGGCGATCTGGCGAAGGCCATCGCAGCGGGCGCTCATGTCGTCATGGTGGGCTCGCTGCTGGCGGGCACCGAAGAAAGCCCCGGCGAGGTGTTCCTCTATCAGGGCCGCTCCTACAAGGGCTATCGCGGCATGGGTTCGCTGGGCGCCATGGCGCGCGGCAGCGCGGATCGCTATTTCCAGGCCGAGGTGAAGGACACGCTGAAGCTGGTGCCCGAGGGCGTCGAAGGCCAGGTGCCCTACAAAGGCCCGGTCAGCGGCGTGGTGCATCAGATCGTCGGCGGCTTGCGCGCGGCCATGGGCTATACCGGCTGCAAGACCATCGCCGATTTCCACGAGAAGGCGAAGTTCGTGCGCATCACCGGCGCGGGCATGGCCGAGAGCCACGTCCACGGCGTGGTGGTGACGCGCGAAAGTCCGAACTATCCGGGCGTGGTGCAGTAGCTACGCGGCTTTTTTCTCGAAGGCGCGCGGCGTTTCGACGGCCGGCAGATGCAGCGTCACCGTGGTGCCGACGCCTTCTTCGCTGGCGATGGAAAGGCTTCCCCCCATCAACCGCATCAGACCTTTGACGATCGAAAGTCCAAGCCCGGCGCCGCCGTTGCCGCTGATCAGATGGTTTTCGGTGTGCCCGAACGGCTTGCCGAGGTCCGCCAGCCGCTCTGCGGGGATGCCGTCGCCGGTGTCGCGCACTTCCACGACGACTTCGCTTTCGTAGCGCAGCGCCGAAACCACGACGCTGGCGCCTTCCTTGGAATGGCGGATCGCATTGTCTAGGACCCGCTCGATCGCCTGGCAAAGGCTGAGCGCCGAGGCTTCGCACCACGCGTTGCCTTCGACCGCGTCGAACACCAGCGTGACTTTCCTGGCCGCGGCGCGCTCGCGCATGTTTTCGATGGCGAGCCGCGCGGTGTACGCCGCATCGATGCGCTGGCGTTCGATCGCGGTGTCGCGCGCTTCGATGCGGGCGATCTCGATCAGGTCGTTGACGATCTTGAGCAGCGCGTAACCGCTTGCTTGGATGTGTCCGGCGTATTCCTCGTAGCGCGTCGAGCCCAGCGGTCCGAACATGCGGTTGAGCAGCACGTCCGAGAAGCCGATGATGGCATTGAGCGGCGTGCGCAGCTCGTGGCTGATCGTGCCCAGGAAAATCGATTTGGTGCGGCTTTCTTCCTGCGCCGCGAAGACTTTCGCCTCCGCCGTGAACAGCTCGCGCTGCAGGGTCTGCCAGCGGCGCACGATGATGGCCTGGACCAGCGCCAGCAGGAGAAACACGACGATCATCGGCGGAATGACGGCTCTCAGAAAGTCCGCGCCCGGCGCTTCCGGCTTCCAATCCAGCCAAGCCAACGGCTTGCCGGAGACATCGGCGAGCGCGAATGCGGCCAGACCGGCGGGCGTGTTACCTGTGCGCGAGATACGCATTTCTTTGGCGCCGAAACCGTTCGACAGCGCGTCGTAATCCGCAATCGTCGCCGGCCTGAAAAAGACGGCCGTGAATTGCCGTTCGCGCGCTATGGGAAAGTCGGCGGCATGCTCCGGCGTGATAATTCCGGCGGACGCGAAATACGGCACGCCGGCGATGGTCACCATGCCCTCCCGCACGCGCGGCGGCTGGGGCGTCTTCGGCACGGCGTGAACGGCTTTCAACAGAGCCGTCAGCCCGTCGGCTTTCGCCAGACTTTCCTTCGACAGATGGGCGCCGCTATTGCCCGTGTACAGGAACCGCAGTCGACCATCCGGCCCAAAGATCGCATCGAGATGTATCGCCGAGGCATCCAGATAGGGTCCGAACTGATAGGCGACCCATTTCTGGTCCCAGCGGCGCCCGATCCTTTCATACGCTTCCTGCCAATAGGCCATTTGCAGAAGCGTGACATGAAGACGGTCGAACGTGTCGCCGGTTTCGTAGCGCGCGATGACCTTCTGCGTGTTGAGCGAGAGTTCGTTCTGCCGCGATGCCGCGAACCCGGACACCAGCGCGATCGCAACGATGGCGATCGCCAGTCCCGCGCCCAAGTAAACGTGGATCGATTTGCAGCAGCGGTACACGCCGGCCTCCGAAAGGATGCGCGCCTATACAACCACAGATGCTTTAATTTCCCGCGAATGTGCGTTAACGGAGTATGATTTCGCTCATGAAACGGAAACTTGCGCCCCCATGACACCGTCCGCGCGCCTGCAATCCGTGATCGACATCCTTCAAGGTCTTGATGCGACAGCACAACCGGTCGACCGCTTCCTGCACGACTGGTTCCGCGCGCGCCGTTATGCCGGCTCCAAGGACCGTGCCGCGGTCGCCGAGCGCACCTATGCCATTTTGAGACACCGTTCGTCTTTTGCCTGGCGGATGGGCAGTAACGACGCCCGCGCGCTCGTCATCGCCTCGCTGCTGGCCGAAGGCGTTTCGGCGGATGCGATTGAAAGTCCGTTCGACGGCAAAGCCTATGGACCGGCGGTCCTGAGCGAAGGCGAACGACGCGCATTGTCCTCGCCGCCGCAAGGCGAACCGCCGCTTTGCGTGCGCGGAGAATTTCCGCCATTCCTGGAAGCGGAGCTTGCGGGCGCCTTCGGCCCGGCTCTGCTGGACGAGATGATGGCGCTGCAGACCCGCGCGCCCGTCGATCTGCGCGTCAACACGCTGAAGGCTTCGCGCGAGACGGTTCTGGAAGCACTCCGCGCGGAAGGTTACGACGCCGAAGCTACTCGCTATTCGCCATTCGCCATTCGCCTTTCTTCGGGCGCGGGTTCGGCGAGGCTGAGCGCCGCGCCGCTGTTCGCGGCCGGGGCATTCGAGTTTCAGGACGAGGCCGCGCAGATCGCCGCGCTGTTGTGCGCCGCGAGGCCGGGGATGCGCGTGCTGGATCTCGCGGCAGGCGCGGGCGGCAAATCCTTGGCCCTGGCGGCGCTGATGCAAAACCGGGGCGAGATCGTCGCGCATGATGTCAGCCCGGCGCGGCTGAGACCGCTTGCTCCGCGGGCCGCAAGAGCGGGCGCGACGATCATCCATCCTTCGGCCGAACAGCCGCAGGGCGCGTTCGATGTCGTACTGATCGATTCGCCCTGCAGCGGCTCGGGCACCTGGCGGCGGCAGCCGGAGCTGCGCTGGCGCACGACGCCGGACGGTCTGAAGGCCCTGACCGGCTTGCAGGACGATCTGCTGGAGCAGGGGGCGGCGCTGGTGGCGGCCGGCGGCCGGCTGGTTTACACCACCTGTTCCATGCTGCCGCGCGAAAACGAAGAGCGGACCCGGCATTTTCTATCGGGTCATGCGGGATTCGCCGTTCTCGCCGCGTCGGCCGTGTGGTCCGAGGCCG
The DNA here is from genome assembly GCA_963710025.1 of uncultured Alphaproteobacteria bacterium. GTDB lineage: Bacteria > Pseudomonadota > Alphaproteobacteria > Micropepsales > Micropepsaceae > Rhizomicrobium. The sequence continues at coordinate 43,726 of CAVPYO010000002.1, forward strand.
CGGGGACCGCGCCGCCTCCCGGTATGGATCAATTCTTCAAGGCGACGCCCTTGCAAACGGGGACCGACGGCTTCTTCACAGCTGTTTTGCGGCGCCATCGCTAGACAAGAAGGGGCGCGACCGACTAAATCCGGCTATGGCGGCTCCCGTTCTGGTTATCGACTTCGGCTCTCAGGTGACCCAGCTGATCGCGCGGCGCGTGCGCGAGGCAGGCGTCTATTGCGAGATTGTTCCCTTCAACAAGGCGGAGGCCGCGCTGAGGGAATCGCCGCCGCGCGCGATCATTCTGTCCGGCGGGCCGGCCAGCGTCACCGAGGCGGACACCCCGCGCGCGCCGCAGAGCGTTTTCACCGCCGGCGTTCCCGTGCTCGGCATCTGCTATGGTGAGATGACGATGTGCGAACAGCTCGGCGGCCGCGTCGAGGGCGGGCATGCGCGCGAGTTCGGGCGCGCCGACATCCATATCGAAAAACTTTCGCCGCTGTTTGCCGGCCTCGGCGCCGAGGGCGGCCGCGAGCCCGTCTGGATGAGCCACGGCGACAAGATCACCGCGATCCCTCCCATGTTCGACGTGGTGGCGACGTCGGAGAATTCGCCTTACGCCGCCATCGCCGACGAAACGCGCCGGTTCTACGGCGTCCAATTCCATCCCGAAGTCATGCACACGCCGCGCGGCGCGACGATCCTGCGCAATTTCGTCATCGGGATCGCCGGCATCGCGCCCGATTGGAACATGCACGCCTTCCGCACGCACGCCATCGCGCGCATCCGCCGGCAGGTCGGCGCCGGGCGGGTGATCTGCGGACTGTCGGGCGGGGTGGATTCCTCCGTCGCGGCGGTCCTGCTGCACGAGGCCGTCGGCGATCAGCTCACTTGCATCTATGTCGACACCGGCTTGATGCGCGCGGGCGAAACCGAGCAGGTGCTTTCCCTGTTCCGCGGCCATTACAACATCCCGCTCCTGCACGCCGACGCGGCCGATCTTTTCCTCTCCAGCCTGGAAGGCGTTAGCGATCCCGAGAAGAAGCGCAAGATCATCGGCGCGACCTTCATCGACGTGTTCGATTACGAAGCAGCGAAGGTCGGCGGAGCGGATTTCCTGGCCCAAGGCACGCTCTATCCCGACGTGATCGAGAGCGTTTCGGCGACCGGCGGGCCCTCGGCCACGATCAAATCGCATCACAATGTCGGCGGCTTGCCTGCGCACATGAAGATGAAGTTGGTCGAGCCGCTGCGCGAACTCTTCAAGGACGAGGTTCGCGCGCTGGGCCGCGAACTCGGCCTGCCCGAGGCATTCGTCGGCCGCCATCCGTTCCCTGGGCCGGGCCTGGCGATCCGCGTGCCCGGCGCGGTGACCAAGGACAAGCTCGAAATCCTGCGCAAGGCCGACACCATCTATCTCGACGAAATCCGCAAGGCCGGCCTTTACGACGAGATCTGGCAGGCCTTCGCGGTGCTGTTGCCGGTCAAGACGGTGGGCGTGATGGGCGACGACCGCACCTACGATTATGTCTGCGCCCTGCGCGCGGTGACCTCCTCGGACGGCATGACGGCGGATTCCTATCCCTTCGAGCACGCCTTCCTGGCGCGGGTGGCGACGCGCATCGTCAACGAAGTCAAAGGCATCAACCGCGTGGTTTATGATGTGACGTCCAAACCGCCGGGGACGATTGAGTGGGAGTGAGGGGAAAGTGCGGCGGATCATCCCAACAGTGAGCGAACCATAAATGCCGCAACATGTGCCGGAGAAAAAACATCTTCCCGCCGAGCCGCTGGCGTCACGCCATATCTTTCTAGACACTCAGGTATTCAGGGCGCTGGGCCACAACCCCACAAATCCCGCCATGTCTCTACTGAAGGAGCAAATCGCCGCGCATCGGATTGTCCTTCACACCACTGACATCACTATGCTCGAAGTGAAGCGCCAAATCCATGAGCAGGTGCTGGCGCGGCAACGCGAGCTAAATGCGATCGAGAAAGACTTCAGGCGCTGGCGCAAATCGGCGCCGAAAGCTGCTCCCGGAGGGCCACTGGAATTTGATGCGGACTTGCTGGCCGCCGATTTGTTCAAACAGTTCGAACATTTTTTGAGTCGCGAGTGTAACGTTAAGGTCCATCAGGCTCTGCAGATTGCTCCACAAGCGATTTTTGAACGATACTTCACCCGGAAGCCGCCGTTTGACAGTGAGGATAGCAAGGAGTTTCCCGACGCGTTTGTCATCGTAGCGCTTGCAGACTGGTGCCAACAGCATGGCAATCAGGCTTATGTCGTGACCCAGGACAAGGCGATGATGCGGGCAGCCGCAGCCGAACGGTTGTTGAGCCTGAAGGACATTCAAGAAGTCTTAGCCCGTGCCGCTGCGGACCTTGATTCTGCGGGAGAGGCAATCGCGGAAGGGGTGCTCAACCATCCTGCTTTCGATCAAAGCCTGGAGGATTTTCTCAACTCGCAAATGACGGAAATGGTTTACGTCTATGCGGGCGACTTGGCGGACGGCGAGGCCTATGAGGGCGAATTGGTTAGCATTGAGGAGATCGGCGATTGGTCAGTGGTCGGTCTGAATGATAGTCGCATAAGCCTTATACTCGACGCAAAGTTGAAGGTTCGGGTCGAGGTCCAATACGAAGATCGAGATGGCGCGATTTATGACCGAGAGGATGACCGGTGGTACGGCGTTGAAACTGCCTCCACACAAGTCGAGGATGACGTGGACATTGAGGTCTTAGTTGAAGTCGATCGAAGCACTGGTCTAATCCAAGAAGGCAAGGTCCTGACGAGCGAACTTAGTATCTATGGGCCGTCTGATTGGGACAAATGATTAAAACGGCGATGAAAAGGTTTCTATCGCCTTTTATCCTTTCGGTATCGCGCCCAACTCCAGAAACATCGGCAGCGGTTGCGGGCGGTCGCCGAGCAGGCCGGCCACAGCTTCGAGTTCAATAAATCCCAGCTTGCGATAGAAACCCGTCGCTTCGGGCTTTGCATCGACGACGATGCCGAAGCATCCCATGTCCACGGACATCTTGTGCGCCAGCGCAAACACCGTGCGCAGCAGCGCTTGCGCGACGCCTTGCCCCTGCGCCTGCCGATCGACGGCGAGCCTGGCGAGGCGAAGAATGGGGATGGGGTAGGTGGGAAGCCGCTTGCGGGCGGCGGCGGTCAATCTGGCGCTGGTCAATTCAGACGCGGTGACTGTGGCGTACCCCAGGATTGCGCCGCTCGCATCCACGGCCACATAGCTCGTGCCGATATAGTGGCGAAACTGGTTCTGCCCGGCATAGCGCGCGAAGAAACGATCGAGGTCGATGTTTCCCGACCTAAATCCCGTGCGGTCGTCGCCCGGTTCGAGCCGCCTGACTGTGACTGTCAAGGTAAATCGATGAAAGGCTTGCCGCCCATAAGCTGGCGCATCGCCTTGCTCGGTTTGCGGGGTTTGGCCGTCAACCGGGCGGCGTGTTTGAACGAGGCCTCGGACAATTCCAGCCTTGGCGGAATGATGACATCGGCTGGCAACTCGCGCAGCGCCTGCAAGTGATGCAGCAGGGCTTGCTCCACCAGCGCGCCCTTCTTCAGGCCGTGCGCGCCCGTATAGCGCTCGATCAGGTCTCGCGTCTCTACCGAGATGTGCGCGGAAATCTGTGTGTCGGTCATGGGAAACCTTGCTCTACAGAAATGTAGCATATCATACTTTTACGTACAACATGAAGAAAGAAAAACTCGCGGAAATCGTGGGATTCGACGCATACCTGCAAAAATATTCTGCCGCACCCCTTGAAACCCAGAATTTAATCCCAAAATAGCCATAGCATTATTGAGGATAATACCATGGCCCACGCTGAAACGGGCGGCCAAACGAGTGCTGATGCGTCCGAGGTGCAGAAGCCTCAGGCCGAAACGTCCGGCGAAGACTCCGGCAAGAGTTCCGACGAGGAGCTTCGCCGTTTCGCGGCCGCACAGCTGGCCGATAATCTCGAAATGGGCGGTTCGCTGATCGCCCGCTGCGAGCATCTGGCGGAATTGCCCAAGGGCGACCGCCTTAGTCCGCTCTACGCCGCCGCGCGGCTGATGCAGGGCAACGCTCGCGTCGCCCAGGCGTTCGCAGAGGTCGCTCAGTTGGAACGCCGTAGCCGCAGGATTGTCGAGCGCGTTCAACCCTCTGTCCCGAATTCGATCGATTCGAATTCGATTTTGGAAAATTCGCTGTCGGATGAACTTCGGTTGAAGATGCTTCGCTACATGATGCTCTTCGCGTCCGAAAAATTCGACCCCGCGCTCAACGAAGCGGCTGCCGCTGCATCCGAAAACAACGCGCCCAAAAGCGATGCGCCCCAAAAAACGCCATTTGCGTCCGCCCCCGGCTCCTCCACCGATCCCGCGTAAGCGCGGCGGCCAGCCGGGAAACACCAACGCGCTCAAGCAGGGCAAGTACACGCGCGAGCGCCGCGCATTTTACGCCGAGATCCGCGCACATATCCGGCGCGGCCGCGAACTGATCGCGCTGTGCGGCTGGCTGGGGTTGTTGAAAAAGTCAAGAAGCCCCACCACAACTTGTCCACAAATTTCTCGCCCCGAGACGGCTGCAATAAGCTGTGGTCAAATAATTCAAGCTTGCGAATCGCCTTGCAGCGGTGCGAGCGGGTCTATTGATTCGCTCCTCCTCTTGGCTGAAATCGAAAGCGCGGATGGAACAGGAAGCCTATCGCCACGTCCCCTACGACATCGAGGTCGAGCAAGCGCTGCTCGGCGCGATCCTGGTGGACAATCGGGCGCTGGAAGCCGTTTCCTCGCTGATCCGGCCGGAACATTTCTACGACCCGCTGCATCAGCGGCTTTACGAAGCGATGACGTCGTCCTTCGAGCGCGCCAGCATGGTGCTGACGCCGCTCACGGTGCATGCGGCGATGAAGGCCGATCCCGGCCTTCAGGAGGTCGGCGGCCATGCCTATCTGGCGGGCTTGGCGCAGGCCGCGCCGGCCATGCCCAATGTGCGGGACTATGCGCGCATCCTGCACGATCTCGCGGCCCGCCGGGCGCTGATCCGCATCGGCGAGGATATCGTCAACGCCGCTTACGAAGCCCCGCACGAAAAGCCGCCCCAGGCCCAGATCGAGGACGCGGAAAAAGCGCTCTATCGGGTGAGCGAAACCTCGAAATACGGCGAGGGGCCGCTCGATTTCGCCGAAAGCCTGCGCCGCGCGGTGGAGACGGCCGAACGCGCCCAGGCGCGCGGCGGCAAGATTTCCGGCGTGCCGTCCGGCTTCTCCGACATCGACAGTCTGCTTGGCGGCCTGCAGCCGTCCGATCTGCTCATCATCGCCGGCCGCCCCGGCATGGGAAAGACGGCGCTCGGCACCAACATGGCGTTCCATGCCTCCCGCGCCTGGCAACAGGACGTGAACGCGGGCGAAGAGGATCCGCGCGGCGCGCCGGTGTTGTTCTTCTCGCTGGAAATGGCGGCGCAGCAGCTTTCCGCGCGCATTCTGTCCGAGCAGACCGAAATCGAGATGTGGAAAATCCGCAACGGCCGCTTCTCGGAAAGCGAGTGGGAGAAGTTCGTTCTCACCATGCAGGACCTTTCCACCCTGCCGCTCTATATCGACGATACGGGCGGCATCTCCATCGCTCAGATCGCGGCGCGCGCCCGGCGCATGAAGCGCGAGAAGAAGATCGGCCTCGTCATCATCGACTATCTGCAATTGGTGGAGCCGTCGCGGCGGCAGGAAAACCGTGTGCAGGAAATCACCGAAGTGACTAAGGGCCTCAAAGCGCTGGCCAAGGAGCTGAACGTGCCGATCCTGGCGCTGTCGCAGCTTTCGCGCGGCGTGGATTCCCGCGACGACAAGCGTCCCGTGCTGTCGGACCTGCGCGAATCCGGCTCCATCGAGCAGGACGCCGACGTGGTGATGTTCGTCTATCGCGAGGAGTATTACCTCAAGTCGCGCGAACCGGAACTGGGCACCAGCGAGCATTCCAAATGGCTGGAACGGTGCGAACGCGCGCACCGCCGCGCCGAAGTGCTGGTGGAAAAGCACCGCCACGGCGCCACCAACAAGATCGATCTGTTCTTCGACGACCGTTTCACGCGCTTCAGCAATCTGGCGAACGAGGGAAACGGCTAAGGCTTATCTTTTTCGTCGCACTTTTCGTCGTAGCCGTGCCAAGGGGCGAGGCGGGCGTGTTCGTCGGGCGCCGGCGCGGCGGACGCGGCGTAATGGCTGCGGCCGTAACCGTCGACCCAGACATTTTCTTCCGCGTTGCCGCTTTGGCGTGCGGGTTGATCTTCCGCGGCGTCCTGGTCGTAGCTACGCGATGAACTGCCCGCGGAATAATGCTCCTCATATTCGCGGGTCGACGCGATCCGGGAATGGCGATGGGTTGCGCGGATCGGCGCGGGTTGTACGGCTGCGGCATTTTGTGTTTGGCAGTTGCAAGGCTGCGCCGTGACTTGCGCCGTCGGAGCCGGCGCATTGCCGGAATTGTCGCAACCGGCCAAGCCGAAGCAGGCCAAAAGACCGATCGCAGCGATAAATTTCGCACGCATCTGCTTGTTATCCCTGGCGGAAGGCACCCCCCAAACGACAAGCTTCCCGCCAGGGTTACGACATGACAAGCCAGACTGCTCCGGATGCTTAATCGGGCACGGAAAAGCCGGCAAAAGAACGGGAATACTCATTACGAACAAAGCTATAGTCGTAAGTGCCTTGCGGATGGCATAAGGTAGCTGCCGGCGCGAGCCCGGTCCCATGATGAATAGGCACATCGGTGGCAGACACGTCTTTTGTTGGTGAGTCGGCTGCCACGCTGGCTGCGTCTCTGATGCGTCCCACGGTGGGCGAGGATGTGCGCAAACGCACCCTGCGGCGCGGCGCGGCCGCCGCCGCTGTGGGCGTGCTGCACCTACTATTCTTTTTCATGTTAATTCAGGCGGAATGGATACCCGGGCTGCATACGACACCGCGTGCCGAGCCCCCTCTGCTGTGGCTGCTTTTGCCAAAAGCCCCAGGTACGCCCAAGATTGTGCCGCAGCGCTCGCAGAAGGAATTGCAGAGCGAAACGCCGCCCATGACCTACAGCCTGCCTATCACCCTGCCGCCGTCACCCAATGCCATCGACCCGGCACTGGCGCTCGGCCAGGCGCTGGCTTGCGGAGCAAACAGCTACGAATACCTCACGCCCCAGGCGCAGGCGAGGTGCAAGAGCGTGCCCTGGCACTATAAATTCGCCAGGGACGGCACCATTGTTCTGGACACGCAGTACAAACCCCCGGAGCCCAAGCCCACTCCTGCCGAAGTCATGCAGCAAGAGCGGTACACGGCGGACCCGTGTCTGGCGGCCAAAGCGGCCGGGGTGGAATGCGCCGACAAGATTATCTTCGGTAACGGGGCGCCATGAACAGTACGCCGCACAATTATGATCGCACAGGCTTTGACGTGGGCCGGGCAGGATTGCATTGTTCGCCTCCCATGGACCGGCCTGACGAACCCAGAATCGCGGATTTCGAGGCGGCGCGCCTGACGGTGCGTCTCGGCGCTGTCGCGGCCAATTTCAAGACGGCCCAGCGCCTCGCCGGCACGGCCACGGCCGCCGCCGTGGTGAAGGCCGATGCCTATGGCACCGGGCTGGCTGCGGTCGCGCTGGCGGTTGTCCAGGCGGGTTGCGACACGTTCTTTGTCGCCCGGCTGGAGGAGGGGCTTGCCTTGCGTCCGCTGGCGCCGGAGGCGCGGATTTTCGTCCTCGACGGGGCACAGCCCGATGCAGTGCCGGCCCTGATCAGCCATCGTCTGACGCCGGTGCTGAATTCCATCGCCGAGATCGCCGGCTGGTCTGCGGCTGCGCGCGCGACCCGGACGCGCCTCGATGCGGCGATTCATGTCGACACCGGCATGAACCGGCTTGGTCTTCCCGGCGCGGAACTGGCGACGCTTGCCGCCGATCATGCCAAACGGTTGGAGGGCATCCGTCTTGTCCTGCTGATGAGCCATTTGGCTTGCTCGGACGACGCAGAAGCCAAGATGAACCGCCTCCAGCTCGACCGCTTCAAGACCGCTCTTGCGATGTTGCCTCCGGCACCCGCAAGCTTAGCCTCATCCGGCGGCATCATGCTCGGCCGGGATTATCTGTTCGACATGGTGCGCCCCGGCATCGGCCTTTACGGCGGCAATCCGCAGCCGGCAAAACCAAATCCGTTCCAAGTAGTGGTTCGGCTGACCGCGCGTATTCTCCAGCTTCACCGGGCTGACAAGGGTGAGACGGTAGGCTACGGCGCGACGTTCCGGATAAAGCGGCCATCGCTGTTGGCCACCGCTGGTCTGGGTTACGCGGACGGGCTGATGCGCGCCATTTCCAATCGCGGAGCTGGAGCCGTCGGCGGCGTTCGCGTGCCGGTCGTCGGCCGTGTCTCGATGGACCTTGTCACCCTGGATGTGACCGACGTGCCGGGCGCGCTTGCAACCGGCATGGATGTGGAATTCTTCGGCGACACGATCTCGCTCGAGGAAATCGCTCAGGCCGCGGACACCATTTCCTATGAAATTCTGACTTTACTTTCGCACCGCGCACCGCGCGTTTATGAGGCCGCGCCATGAACGTCTTTGCCGCTATCGGACGCGTGACTCTGGCGTTGCTGCGAGAGATCGGACGTCTGGCTGTCTTTACGCTGGACGCCGTGACCGCATGCTTCCGCCCGCCGATCTATTGGTCTTTAATTCTGCGGCAGATCATGCGGATCGGCTATTTCTCGCTGCCGGTGGTGGGGCTCACCGCCTTCTTCACCGGCGGCGCGCTGGCCCTGCAGATCTATACTGGCGCCGCCCGGTATGGCGCTGAAGCTTTCGTGCCGGTGGTTGTGATGGTCGGCATCACGCGCGAGCTGGGACCGGTGATCGCGGGCTTGATGGTAGCGGGGCGCGTAGCCGCGGCTATCGCCGCCGAGCTTGGCACCATGCGCGTGACCGAGCAGATCGACGCGCTGACCACGCTTGCCACCAATCCCATCAAGTATCTCGTCGTACCGCGGCTGGTGGCGGCGGTGGTTTCGATGCCGATTCTGGTGGCCGTCGCAGATTCCATCGGCATTTTCGGCGGCTATGTCGTGTCGACGCAAAGCCTGGGTTTCACCGGCTCGATCTATCTCAAGAACACGATCGATGCCGTCACGTTCCACGATGTCTCTTCCGGCCTCATCAAAGCGGCCGCTTTCGGCTTCATCATCGCGCTGCTGGGCTGCTACAACGGTTTCCATTCCAAGGGCGGCGCGCAAGGCGTGGGTACGGCGACGACCAACGCGGTGGTATCGGCTTCGATCTTGATCCTCGCCGCCAATTACCTTCTCACCAACCTATTGTTCTAGAAGTGATCGTTATGGCGCGCGCATCGAACACGGCAAAGGTGGAACTGAGAGGCGTCAAGAAACGCTTCGGCCCGAAAATCGTGCTCGACGGGGTCGATCTCACGATCCAGCCGGGCCAGTCGCTGGTGGTGATTGGCGGTTCGGGCATTGGCAAGTCCGTGATGATTAAATGCGTGCTCGGCATCCTCAGGCCCGACGCCGGCGAGATATACGTCGACGGCAAGGACGTTACGCGCATGAGCGGTCGCGCGCGCGATACGATCTTGAAGAAGTTCGGCATGCTGTTCCAGGGCGCGGCTCTCTTCGACAGCATGCCGGTGTGGGAGAACGTGGCATTCGGTCTGATCCAGGGGCGCGGGATGCGGCGCGGCAAGGCGCGCGATATCGCCATGGAAAAACTCGCCAAAGTCGGCCTGGGCCCTGAAGTCGGCCGGCTATCGCCCGCCGAACTGTCGGGCGGCATGCAGAAGCGTGTCGGGCTGGCGCGCGCTATCGCCGCCGATCCCGAGATTATTTTCTTCGACGAGCCGACCACCGGCCTCGATCCGATCATGGCGGATGTCATCAACAATCTTATCATCGACACCGTGAAGGACGTCGGGGCCACCACGCTATCGATCACCCACGACATGATCAGCGCGCGCAAGATCGCCGACCGCATCGCCATGCTCTATGGTGGCAAGATTATCTGGGAAGGTCCGACGTCGCAGATCGACAACAGCGGCAATCCTTATGTCGATCAGTTCATTCACGGACGTGAGGATGGTCCGATCAAGATGGAAGTGCGGGGATAACGCCGTCCCCCGCTCGAACGCCGCGATCAGCGCGCGGCCGCAGCGGATGTGGGCGCGAATATCCGCATAGAGCGCCCGGCGCTCGCGGGTGAATTTGCCGTGCTTGAAGGCATTGCGATTGCCGAACGGCGCGCCGCGCTTGCCCCGGCCTTTGCGCGGCGGACGCAATGCCGGAGCGACCAGGACCCACTTCTTCATATGCAGCCGCCGGCGGCGAGCTCCTCCTCCCGTTCCTGTTCTTGCTGGGCCGCCTTCACCAGCCTGTCTATACGGCGCTCGAGTTCGGCGAACGCGTCGTCTTTGTTCTTCTGCGAGTCCTCTTCGTTCTCTGGAGAAAGGAAACGTGAATTCAATTCCGCGTTTTTCGGCTGAGGCGATTGAATCGTCTCGATAATCGTACGGCGACGGCTCTCCACCAAGGCGACATGAGCGAGCGCTCTGGCGACCTGGGCGTTGGCGTTCATCAGCCGGGCGGCCGCGTAGACGGGACCGAGCCGGTCGCCGCGCGCGGCCTTGGACATCGCTTCGCAGCGGTCGAGCATGGCTCCGGCTTTCACCAGATAGCCCGCCAGCTCTTCGACGGCGGATTGGCGATGGACTTCGTCCTGCGATTGCGGCGCAAGAACGGTTACGTTGCCGCCTTGGCCCGCGGCTTGGGCATCGATCATGTTCATAGTATGGAATTTAGGAGAAAAAATAGGATTTCAAGGGGTGCAACCGGATTTATTTCATACACGGTTGGCGCGAACGTTCGGCGCGGGGGCCGGACCTTGCCGGTGCGGCCTACGAGCGAAACAGGTCTCAAACCGGACACCCACCAGCCGACCGGAATGGGAAAGATGCGGCAGAAGTCGCCGTTCAGGCACGACCGTCCAGGCCCACATTTTGTCCCCGCACACGCGGGCCGTTTGAAATTGGATGACACAAGAGCATCGTCCAGGAGGGCAATGTCTAAGTCATTCCCGGGCCTGTAATACTCTGCTTTCTATGCGTTTTCAGAATGGCGGTGCGAAAGTTGTCATAGCCATAGATAGACATAGTAGGCAGCAACTCCAACCCCCAACAAAGGCAGAATTAGTAACAGAAGGCGATTGGGCCGCAGAACACTTGCCAACGGCTTCTTGATGTTAGGCTCTTTGTCGAACATCTCGCCGCAGTGTGGGCAACACGCTTTATCTGCCATAGCACCCTTTATCGGCGGGCTGCCTGTACATTCTTTCTGACAGTATGGGCACTTGTATTGCATATCATCGCCTCCTGTCATCTGACATTCCCCAGATGAGTCCAGGTTGGATCGGATGATAACACTCTTCCGGTGTTTCATAAACAGATGAGGCTGTCGAACCATCCATCTGGGGACGATGAATGAAGGCTGCTCGGGGAGCACGACAAGTGCTATTGTCCCCTTCGACCAAGCGTCATCTGGGGAACGCCGGTTTAATGGGCGGCGACGTGGGGGAGCAATATGGAAATTGTCACAGACCTTCTGAAACACTTCGTTGATTTCGTGTGGCATCTCGACATGTTGCATATGGTCATAGGCGGCGTGATCGCCTTGCTCTTAGGAGTGGCAACCGGAACTATTATTAGGTTGTTCGTCGTGCCCATCCTGGCTGCCGTGGCGTACATCGCGGCAGACGCCGCGATCCCGATGGTGCTGCATCACACGGCGTTTGTCATGCCGGTGTTCGATAAGGTGCTGCTGTACGAAGCCATCACGCTCTATGTCGCCTTCTTCATGGCGATCTTCGTCGTGTTTGTGATCAAGAATGCCTTGATGCATGTCTTTGGACAAAAAAGACTTCCCGCTTCAACTGGAGAACGTCAGTTTGGATTAAGGAACTTAATGAACAACTGGAGAAAATTTAAGACCTATCGAGTATTAAATGGCCGCGATTACGTTATAGGTTCTAATAAGATAACATATGATAAGAACTCGCCACAATACCATGTACTAAGAACTTCTCTGACAACAATTATTCTTCTAAGTATGCCTTATATTATCATCGGGGCGTTACAGCCGCTCTATATGTTGTTGCTATATTATTATGTTTTTGCTGCATTATTCGCAGTCTGTTACATCCTAAACTACTTCATGTCACAGATTTTTGGCGAAAGCACTCTTATATTCTTAACACCAACTCTAATTTCTCTATATATTATTCTATCATATTGTCTTGGGTTGAGATTTACTGTACGTGGATTCATGAAATCGCAAGCGGCAAATGAGCATGTTGGTAAAGAAACCCAGGATATGCTTCTTAAGTACCATGTGGCGCCTCGTTATATAATAGAATTTCCGAATTGGTTAGGATTGCTCTTTAGTAAATGGCCGATAGGTCCTTCAATACTTGTCATATCCTACTAGCGCAAAGGCGACGGCACGGGTGCGCCGATCATGAGCTGGACAGCGAAAATCGGAATTTGAGTCGCCCGATCGAAGCCATGCGTTCGGCTTCGATTATGGCATCTGCAGCTTCAGCCAGCCTCAGAAAAATACAAGGGGCTGACGTAGATAAGGGCTAGAGGTTAGCCCATTTTCTGAGCTGTACGAACTGCTGTTTCGGCGAACCGTAGTTGAAGCGGAACTCGCATTCCTTGAGGAAGAGGTAGAAGTTTTTGCGCGGAATGCCGTTGTATTTTCGAAGCACGCGCTTGGCCTGGTTCCAGAAATTCTCGATGCCGTTGATATGATGGCCCTTGGGGCTGACGAAGGTCTTGGAGTGGTTCACGCGCCGGTGCTTGAACTCCGAGACGTCCAGGACGTCGTAGCTGCGGAAGCTGTCGGTATAGACGATGGAGTCCGGTAAAACCTTGCTTTTCAGCGCCTTGAGCAAGGTCTTGGACGAGGCGTCGGCGATCATCTTGGTGTAAACCTTGCCGCCGCGCTTGAGGATGCCAAACACCGGAACCTTACCTGCCGCTCCTCGCCCGCGCTTACCCTTGCGCACCCCGCCGAAGTAGCTCTCGTCCACCTCGAACTCACCATGCTCGGGGAACGCTTCGGCCAGCTTCCCGGCGATCAGGTGCCTCACCTTGCGATAGAACAGCATCGTCGTGTTGGCCTGCATTTCCAGCACGTCCGCCGCCGATCGCGCCGTCACTTCCAACACGAAGCATTCCAGCAGCCGCAGCTGCTGTTTTTTGCCCAATTTGCAACGTTTAATCGACATTCAGCCACCGTAGATAAATCCCTTATCTACGTCAGCCCCAAATACAATTATCCGCTCCAACCAAGGGCCATCCGGGGAATGTCCGTTTAGATGCTTGCGTGTTATTCTGGAGTTCAAGTTTCACATCAACGGCGCGCAAATATGGGGGCTAGTAAATGAACCGCTTTTCCCGAATGGCCTGCATTTTCTTGACCAGCCTGTTTTGTACTGCAATGGGTCCAAATGACTCTTCGCAATCGCCGGTTCTTCTTGCGTGGGGAAATTCAATCCCGCCACCTCCGCGAATCTCATCGGCCAACCCTTTGATCGACGCATCGATTCGTGGCGATGCGGTTACTGTGCAAGCGTTGCTCAGTCAGGGAGGCGATCTCAACGCCAAAGACGAATACAATGCCACAGCGCTGATGGAGGCTTGTCGCTTTAGACACGTAGATGTGGTGCGCCTCCTACTGGCTAAGGGGGCCGATATCAATTTCGCGGACGCTGGAATGACTGCGCTGATGTTTGCGTCCCAGGAGCCGGACACTGATGTAGTCCGCGTACTACTCGACAACGGGGCCGATGTCGATGCTAAGAGAGATGATGATGGCTGGACAGCTCTAATGCTAGCATCCGAGCATGGTTATGTTGATGTAGTTCGGGCGCTGCTCTCCGGGAAAGCAAATGTCAATGCAATTGGCCGCGACAAAGACTGCGTTCAGTTTCAGTCCGGTGCGATTGCTTGTGCCGGTCCAACCATTACGAACGCCGAGCTTATCGCTATGTTTCCGCAAGCCGTCCTACAACGTGGCAAAGCTGTAACGGCTTTGAGCCTAGCAACGGAGAATGGGCACAGTGATATTGCGGATTTGCTCGCCAAGGCCGGAGCAAAATAGATTGCAGCGCCAACCTGGGGGCAACGTCACTCCGTCACCATCCCCCTCACCCCAACCCTCTCCCCCAGTCCCGCTTCGCCTTCGGCTTCGCCGGACTGGGGGAGAGGGAGAATACTACATCTTTTCTGTGCTTCACTTTGGCCGCGCAGGGAAGGTCGAGCGAATCTGTTAAGGTTCGGCATGGCTCGTTCTTCCGCCTCCTTTGTCTGCCAAGCCTGCGGCGCCGTCCATTCCAAATGGTCGGGCAAGTGCGACGACTGTGGTGCCTGGAACAGCATCATCGAAGAAGGCGCTCCGGCGCCGATCGGCAACGGCGCTCAGAAACGCGTGAAAGGCAGGCCTTTCGCGCTCGAGGATCTGAAAACGCAGGACCAGGAACCTCCGCGCCGCAGCACCGGCATCGGTGAGTTCGACCGGGTCTGCGGCGGCGGGTTGGTGCCGGGTTCCGCGATCCTGGTCGGCGGCGATCCGGGCGTCGGCAAATCGACCTTGATCCTTCAGGCGCTGGCCGCCTACGCCAAGAGCGGCGGCAGCGCGGTCTACATCTCCGGCGAAGAGGCGATGGCACAGGTGCGCCTGCGCGCCGGACGGATGGAGCTGTCCGATGCGCCTGTGGCGCTCGGTTCGGCCACTTGCATCGAGGACATCCTCACCACCTTGGAAAAGGGCAAGCCGCCCGGCATTGTCGCGATCGATTCCATCCAGACCATCTGGACGAGCGCGCTGGAAGCCGCGCCCGGCACCATCGCGCAGGTGCGCACGGCCTCATTCGATCTGGTGCGTTACGCCAAAGCATCGGGCGCGTCTGTGCTGCTGGTCGGCCACGTCACCAAGGACGGCCAGATCGCCGGCCCCAAGGCGGTAGAGCATCTGGTCGACGCCGTCCTCTATTTCGAAGGCGAGCGCGGCCATCAATTCCGCATCTTGCGCGCAGTGAAGAATCGTTTCGGGCCGACCGACGAAATCGGCGTCTTCGAGATGACCGGCAAGGGCCTGGCGGAGGTCGCCAATCCTTCGGCACTATTTCTCGGCGACCGCGCCAGCACCTCGCCGGGCACGGCGGTGTTCGCCGGCATCGAGGGCACGCGCCCGCTGCTTGTCGAGATACAGGCTCTGGTTGCGGAAGCCGGCTACGGCTCGCCGCGCCGTGCCGTCGTCGGTTGGGATACGGGCAGGCTGGCGATGATTCTCGCCGTGCTCGACGCGCGCGGCGGGCTGGGCGTCAGCGCCCACGACGTCTATCTGAACGTGGCGGGCGGCTTGAAGGTCGGCGAGCCGGCAGCCGATCTTGCCGCGGCAGCGGCTTTGATTTCCTCTTTCAGTGGTCAGGCTTTGCCGCGCGACACGGTATTTTTCGGCGAGATAAGCCTGACCGGCGACGTACGCCCGGCGCCGCAAGCCGAACTGCGCCTCAAAGAGGCCGCAAAACTGGGCTTTGTCACGGCCATCGTGCCGCGCGAAACGCGAGTCGATGCCGCCGGACTCAGCTTGAGGCAGATCAAGGACGTCGGCGATCTCCTGGCTTTCATAGGGGGTGCCGAAACGTCCACCGCGCGCGCGGCCCCAAGGCGTGCTAAAATCGAATCATGAGCGTGGCGTTCCAATTTGTCGACGTTGCGGTGGTAGCGATCATCATCGTGTCCGCCATCTACGCGACGTATCGCGGCTTCGTGTCGGAGAGCCTGTCCATCTTCGCCTGGATCGTTGCGGCGTTGGCGACGCTCTATTTCGGCCCCTGGGTTGCCTACTGGTTGCGCGGCATGATCTCGCCAGCATGGCTCGGCGAGGTGGTCGGTTACGGAGCGGTGTTCCTGGTCGTCGTCATCCCGCTTTCGTTCATGAGCTATCGCTTCAGCGAAGGCGTGAAGAAATCGCAGGTGAGTACGCTCGACGGGGCGCTTGGCTTAGCTTTCGGCGTCCTGCGCGGTCTGGCGATCGTCGGTATCGCGTATCTGGTCTTCTCGGCCTTCATTTCCATTCCGGATCAACCCGACTGGATCGCGAAGGCCCGTCTCTTGCCGCTGATCCAGGGGGCAGCGGACGTGGTCGCTTCCGTTATCCCCGATCAGCATGTGGGAAATGACCTGCGGGAGCACGAAAAATCACCCGAAAAGTCCGTCATCCGGCACGAAACCGTGCGAAAGGCGCCGCCCCCTGCGACAAAACCGGCGCCTAAGAAGAAACCGCACAAGAAGGCCTATGGCGCTAAGGATCGACACGCGCTAGACAGGCTCATCGAAACATCAGGCAGCAACGGAAGCGGCAAGCCATGACCGGCCTGACCGGCGATTTCGGCTTTGATGAGGATACGCTGCACGAAGAGTGCGGCGTATTCGGCATTTTCGGCCATCCCGATGCCGGCGCGTTAACCGTGCTCGGCCTGCATGCGCTTCAGCACCGCGGCCAGGAAGCCGCCGGAATCGTGACCTACGACAAGGGCCAGTTCATGGCCGAGCGTCATCCGGGCTTGGTCGGCGACATCTTCGGAAAAAACAGCACCTACGCCGAAAATCTGAAAGGCTCGTTCGCCATCGGCCACAACCGCTATTCGACGGCGGGCGGCTCGGCAGTGCGCAACATCCAGCCTTTATTCGCCGATCTTACCGGCGGCGGCATCGCCATCGCCCACAATGGCAATCTCACCAATGCGCGCATGCTGCGCGCCCGGTTGGTGCAGGAAGGCGCGATCTTCCAGTCCACCTCCGACACCGAAGTCATCATCCACCTGACGGCGCGCAGCAGCTTTAGCCAGATCGTCGATAAGCTGGTCGACGCGCTGAAGCAGGTGGAAGGCGCCTATTCGTTGGTGGCGCTGACCTCCAAGAAACTGATCGGCGCACGCGATCCCTGGGGCGTGCGCCCGCTGGTGCTGGGGATGCTCGAAGGGGCGCCGATCCTAGCGTCGGAGAGCGTCGCACTCGACATTATCGGCGCGGAGTTCGTGCGCGACATCAAGCCGGGCGAAGTAGTCGTCATCACCAAGGACGGCATCGACTCCTATTTTCCCTTTCAGGCGCAACCCAAACGGTTCTGCGTCTTCGAGTATATCTATTTCGCGCGTCCGGATTCGACCGTGGAAGGCCACAACGTCTACGAGGCGCGCAAACGCATCGGCGAGGAGCTGTCCCAGGAAGCGCCGGTCGCAGCGGATATTGTGGTCCCGGTTCCCGACTCCGGCGTGCCGGCGGCGCTCGGCTATGCCGCGGCGTCTGGGCTGCCGTTCGAGCTCGGCATCATCCGCAACCATTATGTCGGGCGCACCTTCATCGAGCCCAGCGAAGGCATTCGCCATTTCAGCGTGCGGCGCAAGCACAATCCCAACCGCGCCATGCTTGCCGGCAAGCGTGTCGTCCTGATCGACGATTCCATCGTGCGCGGGACGACCTCCAAGAAGATCGTGCAAATGGTCCGAGACGCGGGCGCTTTGGAAGTTCATTTCCGCGTCGCCAGTCCGCCGACCAAGCATTCCTGTTTCTACGGCGTCGACACGCCCAACGAGCGCGCTCTGCTGGCGCACGAGATGGGAATCGAGGAGATGTGCCGCTTCATCGGCGCGGACAGTTTGGCGTTCGTCTCCATGGATGGGCTTTATCGCGCGATGGGCGAGGCGCAACGCGATCCTGCCGCGCCGCGTTTCTGCGACGCCTGCTTCTCCGGCGATTATCCGATCGCCGTGAAGGATTCGCCGGACGGCGCCAAGGACGGCCAGCTTTCGTTTCTTGCCGAAGTGGCGTGATGCACTCATGGGTGAGGATTCGTCAAGGCGCATCGCGCTCGTTACCGGAGCCTCGCGCGGCATCGGACGCGCCGCGGCCAAGGCCTTGGCCGCGTCCGGCGCGCATGTGATCCTGGTGGCGCGCACGGTCGGCGGGCTCGAAGAAGTCGACGACGAAATCCGCAAAGCAGGCGGCAGCGCCACGCTGGTTCCCTTGAACCTCAAGGATTTCGACGCGCTGGACCGTTTGGGCGCCTCGATCTTCGAACGCTGGGGCAAGCTCGACGCGTTTTTCGCCAACGCTGGCGTGCTGGGCGCGCTGACGCCGCTCACCCATCTGGAGCCCAAAACATTCGACGATCTGCTGGACGTCAACGTGACCGCAAATTGGCGACTGATCCGTTCGCTCGACCCGTTGCTGCGCCGGTCCGAGGCGGGCAGGGCGTTGTTCATCTCCTCCGGCGTGGCGCGCAAGCACGTTCCGTTCTGGGGCGGCTATGCGATGTCGAAAGCGGCGTTGGAATCGCTGGCGCTCACCTATGCGACGGAATGCCAAGGCACGAACATCAAGGCGAACCTGCTCAATCCGGGGCCGGTGCGCACCGCCATGCGCGCCAAGGCGATGCCCGGCGAAGACCCCGAGACGTTACCGCTGCCCGAACTGCTCGGGCCGCTGATCGTGGAAATGCTGTCGCCGTCATACCAGAAGAACGGCGAGCTGGTGGCGTTCAAGCGCTCCAGTTAATCCGCAAACGGATTTTTCGACGTGCGCAGCACGAGGCGGATCGGCGCTCCTTCCAGATGGAAGGTTTCGCGCAGGCCATTCGTGAGGTAGCGCAAATAAGCATCCGGCAGCGCTTTCAATTGATTGCCGAACAGCGCGAAGGTCGGCGGCCGGCTCTTGGGCTGGGTCATGTAGCGGATGCGCACGCGACGTCCGTGGATGGCGGGCGGGGCGTGGCGCGATAGGGCTTCTTCCAGGAAACGGTTGAGCGTGGCGGTCGGCACGCGCGTGTTCCAGGCGCGGTCCGCCGCCAGAACAGACGGCAGCAGGCGGTCGAGCCCTTCGCCCGTCACCGCGGACACCGCGATCAGCGGCGCGCCGGAGAGCTGCGGCAGCAGCCGGTCTACTTTCTCGCGCAGCTTTCCGATGCCGCCCGCTCGCTTCTCGATCAAGTCCCATTTGTTCGCGGCGAACACCACCGCGCGGCCTTCGCGCGCAATCAGATCGGCGATGGTCAGATCCTGTTTCTCGAACGTGGCAGTCTTCTCGAACGCGGCTTGCGCATCTATCACCACGATGACGCAATCGGCGAAACGCACGGCATCGAACGTGCTGTCGACGGACATTTCTTCCAGTGTATGTCCGGCGGCGCGCGCGCTTTTCCTTAAGCCCGCGGTGTCGTGCAACAGGATTTCCCGTCCCCCGCTTTGCCAACGGGCCGCGATGGCGTCGCGAGTGATGCCGGCTTCCGGGCCCGTCAGCGCGCGTTCGCTTCCGAGCAGGCGATTGAACAAACTCGATTTGCCCACATTGGGCCGACCGACGATGGCCAGGCGCAACGGTTTGTCGCCCACCAATTCCTCTTCGGCAGCTTCTTCCGCTTTGGCGAACGGGATCAGCGCCTCGATCAGCTCGTCCAATCCCAAGCGATGCTCCGCGGATATGGCTAGCGGCTCGCCGAAGCCCAGCGCCCAGCCCTCGGCGAGGCCCAGATGCGACTGCCGTCCTTCGCATTTATTGACGGCCAGCACGACCGGCTTACCCGTTTGGCGCAGCGCCTGGGCGACGATCTCGTCGGCGGCGGTGACGCCTTCGCGCCCGTCGATCAGGAACAGGCAGATATCGGCGTCGGCGACGGCCGTCATGGATTGCGCGGTCATCCGTGTGGCGAGACTTTCCCTGGCGCCGTCCGCGATGCCGGCCGTATCGATCAGCCTGAGCGCCAGCGGACCCAGCATCGCCTCGGCCTCGCGCCGGTCGCGCGTGACGCCCGGCGTGTCATGCACCAACGCGAGCTTCCTGCCCGCCAGCTTGTTGAAGAGCGTGGATTTGCCGACATTGGGTCGGCCGACGATGGCGACGGTCAGCGGCATAGCTCGCTTTCAAACCCTACGCCGCCTTCATTTCAGCGCAGCGCGACAAGGTCCGCATCGTTGGTCAGGATGTAGAGCGTATCGTTGGCGACGACCGGTGCGATATAGGCACCGCTGGGAATCTCGACCCGTCCGAGCAGCTCCCCCGAATAGGGCGAAATCGAAACGGCGAAACCGGACGAGGAAACCAGGATCAACCGGTTCGACACCAACACCGGACCCGACCACACGATCGGGTCGCTGCTCGTATCGGTTGGGTCCGTCCAGCGCGGCAATTGATGAAGCCATTTCACGCGCCCTTCCTTGCGCGTGAGGCACATGAGCTGCGACTGCCCCGTCAGAACATAGATATAGTCTCCCGCGATCCAAGGCGTCTGGATGCCGCCGAGGTCGCGCGTCCACTGCCGGTCGCCGGTGCCGAGCTGGATCGCCGCCATGACGCCGGAATGGCTGATCGCAAACACCAGATCCCGGTCGACGACCGGCCGTCCGGCGATGTCGTCGAGTTCGGAGAGCGCCGTCACATTGCCGGATCGCGTCAGCATGTCGCTCCAGGCAGGGCGCCCGTTCTGCACGCGCAGTGCGAAAACCTCGCCCGACGTATAGGGAGCGATGACGAATTCACCGGCGACCGCGGCACTGGTGCTTTCCAGGATGCCGGCGGATTCGGTGATGCCCTGGTGGTCCCACAGTTCGCGGCCGTTGCTCTCGGCGTAGGCGTGGAAATGATTGTCCTGCGAGGAGACGAAGACCCGCCCGCCGTTGGCCACCGGTGCGTTGAAGATGGGCACGCCGGTATCGACCCGCCATAGTATTTTGCCGGTCGCCGCGTCCAGCGCCACGACCTCGCCGAAGCCGGTCGAGACGAACAGCCGGCCGTCGTCGAAGGCGATGCCGCCGCCGAAGCCCTTGGTGGAATCGACCTTCGTGTTTTCGCCGAACATGCCGAAGCTGAGTAGGTTAAACAGGTCTTGTCGTCCCGGCGGGGCGGCGCTGACATGCCAGGATGGTTCGCCGCTATTCGCATCGAAGGCGAAGACGCGCGCCTTGGCGTCCAAGACATAGATTTTCCCGCCAGCAACGATTGGCGGCGCCGTCAAGCGCGAATCCGAGTTTGATCCCTCGCCCGCGTCCTGGTCCCAAATCTGCTGGAGCGGTCCGGACGCCTCCAGATGGTACATGGCGTTGTCCGCATAGCCGCCCGGTTCCGGCCAGTCGGTATTGCGATAAGGCGGCGGCAAGACGATGGCGATGTCTTTCAGGGCCACGTCGGGCTTGACCAATTCGTCCAGCGACATGATCGGGATGCGCTGGCCTTTAAGTTTGGATTTCGAAGGGCTGCTGAACCAACCGCCGATCGTGTCGGTCACAGAGCAGCCGCCAAGCAAAAGCACGGCGGCGGCAGCGGCCGCCACGATGCGGAACGGACGCGACATCATTGTGGCGTGTTTCCTTTCTGAGCGCTTGGCAAAGCGTTGTCGGGTTTGGGCGGCGGCGGCACCGTTCCGTAATTCGTTACGCCGCCCGCGCGGATGAGCGACGCCATGGCGCCGGCGCGCTGGCGCAAGGTCGAGGGCGCATCGGCTTCGACCGCTAGGCCCTCATATTCGCGCTGCGCCGCCTTGAGCGCTCCATCGCGGAAATCGCAATAGGCGAGAATCTCCCGCGCCATGAACCGCCACGCAGACTTCGGGTCGGTCAACGGCGCCAGCAAAGTCCGCAGATCGCTTTTCGAGGCGCTGTCGGCCAACGCCCAGGCCTCGCGGATGCGCGCCAGATTGCCCAGATCCGTTTTGTCTTTTTCCGCGATGCTCTGGTAGAGCGCGACGGCGATGGTGGTTTTGCCGTCGGCCAGCAACGCATCCGCTTCCGCCAGCTTGGCCGCCGCGGCGTAGCCGCTCGGCGCATCCTTCGCGATTTTCGTGAAGGCTTGGGCAGCTTCGGCGTTCTTGCCGCTATTGGCCAGCTGCACGGCTGCGGTATAGGCGACCGAGGCTTTCGCAATCTGCCGCGTCTCGTATTGCTGCCACAGTTTGTAGCCCGCCACGCCGACGACGATCACCGCCACGGCGGCCATGACGTAATCGCCGTACTGCTTCCACAGCTTTTCGAGCCGTTCGCGGCGAACGTCCTCCTCGACTTCGCGGAAGATGTCGGACACGGGATATCCTTTCGGGGATGGGGCCGTCCTGCTTCCAGGAAGGCACAAGGCCTTGACCGGGCGTGTTAATTAGCCCGCGCGCGGCCCAAGCGCAACTTGCCGATGTTTCATGGATAAAGCGAGCCTATCAGCCGGCCTTTTTCATGCTGTAGACGTTTTCCTTGCCGGGGAAGGCGCGGCAGCGCACATCCGCCGCATAGGCCTTCACCGCGGCCTCGATATCGGCCGCCATGCTGGCGTATTGCCGCACGAATTTGGGCGGATTGGGGTTCAACCCCAGCATGTCCTCCATGACCAGAATCTGGCCGTCGCACTGGGGCGAGGCGCCGATTCCGATGGTGGGGATGGCGATATCCTTCGTGATCTTGGCAGCCAGCGGCTCGGCCATGCCCTCCAGCACCACGGAGAAGGCGCCGGCCTCGGCGACATCCCGGGCGTCGGCCTCGATCGCCGGCCATTCGGCCTGGGTGCGGCCTTGTGTCTTGAAGCCGCCGAAGATCTGGACGCGCTGAGGCGTCAGCCCGATATGGCCCATCACCGGAATGCCGCGCTGGGTCAGGTAATGCACGGTTTCGGCCATGCGGGTGCCGCCTTCCAGCTTGATCGCTTGGCAGCCGGTTTCCTGCATCACGCGCGCCGCGTTGCGGAACGCCACTTGCGGCGATTCCTCATAAGAACCGAACGGCATATCGACGACGACGAGGGCGCGCTGGGCGCCGCGCATCACGGCCTTGCCGTGCATGATCATCATGTCGAGGGTGACGCCCAACGAGTTCTCCAAGCCGTGCATGACGTTGCCGACGCTGTCGCCGACCAGCATGAGATCGACGTGCTCGTCGAGCAGCCGCGCGGTGTGGGCATGGTAGCAGGTCAGGCAGACCACTGGCTTGGCGTTCTTGTGCGCCATGATCTCGGGCACGGTGATGCGCTTGGTTTCGAAAACGGCGGACATGGAGCACTCCAATTTCTTTCCCCCCGCCCTGAGCTTGTCGAAGGGACGGAGGAGGTGTCGCGCACCGCGCGACGGAGGGGATGACAGCACTATACCCCATGCTGCACCCGCGAACGAGTGCGGCCCTTCGGCCGATTTTCACCAATGTTCCCTCGGACGGCCGGGCCCCCCATGATGGGCCAGATGCACCGGTATTTCGTTCAGGATTTCCCGGCTGCGGCGTATGTGGGCCCAAATGTCGGCGCGCAAGGCGCGCAGCTCCCGTATGTATTTGCCGTGCTGGAGGGCGTTCCGGTTTCCGGGCTGAGCGCCCCGTTTGCGGGGCGCCTTAGCGCGCCTGGGGCGCAGGTGGCGCTTCTTCACTTTGGCCTGCCCCCCAATTTCCACCAAAGTCGAATTCAAATCGGCCGTTTTTGGCTCAGAAGATTGAATCAATTCTGTAATCTGGAATTTTCGAAGTTCACTTTTCGCCGTATTTTCCTGCCTCGAAGCGACCCGCGCGCCGGCCATCGAGGGCAGCGAATGCGCCTCTATCTGAACGTCGAAACTCGTTTGGCCGGACGCAGCCATTGGGTCAGCCTTAGTCATAAAGCAGATGTAGGACTAAAATCAGGATTTCAAGAGGTGCGCACAAAAATATTTCGCGTTTGGGTAGCGTTCGTCGGAAGGAGGCGCGTTAAGCTGGTGCCCGACAATTCAGCTGGCGGGGGCCACAATCATGTCGAGTGTGTTTGGGGTACTGAAGGTTGGTGAAGCACAGGCCATCCTTCAGAACAAAGGCACGTACCGACTAGGAGCGAAACTTATCTACTGTATCGTATTGTTCGTACTCATAATTGCGAGCGAGGTACTAGGCGCACTCGTTGGCGAATTTGTTGGGCAGCCCGACCACATGCTGGGGGGAAGCATCGGCGCCGTCATAGGTGGAGCTATTGCGTATGCGATTATCTGCATATGCTTAACGCCGGTGCGCTATCGAAGACGCATGGTCGACAGCGGGTTCCCGCTCCAATTATGTCTGCGTACGGAGATTACGCCGGATGAGCTCGTGTATAAAATCGGCGAGGAGCAACACACTGCGAAATGGTCCGCCGTAACCGAGCTGTCTGCCGTACCCGAACGGCTCGCCGGTTACGGCGGCTATTGGATATTCCTCACCCAGTCGTCGTCCTATTTTGCTCCCTATTTTATTCCAAGGCGTTTCTTCGCGGATGGTTTCGCCCAACGCGCTTTTGTCAATGAGGCGCTCGCACACATGAACGAGGCCGCCAGGCTTCGCAGCCAGAAAGCTGTCGCTATTGTAGTGGCACAGCGATTCAACACTTGGTCCATCTCTGACCTATTTCACTAGCGGCAATGACAAAGCCATCGCCAAATTCACGTGGACGCTCGGTTTTATACTTGTCGATGACTCCGACCTGGGAACGGCAAGCGCCAAAACCTGATCGAACTGCACGGATACGGATGAAACCAACATCTATCTGAAACAAAATGGCCGCGCATCCGAAAGGACACGCGGCCATCTCAAACAGATCATTAGATTTGTGAGTTTATTCGGCTTTCTTTTCCTCGGTCGGTTCTTCGCCCTCGACGGCTTCCTTCGGCCCGGCGCCTTCCTCGAACAGTTCCTCGGCGGCGACTTTCGCCTCTTCGGCCTCGGTCTTTTCGGCGAGAACGTCTTCGCCGCGCGCCTGGCGTTCGGCCTCTTCCTCACTGCGCGCGACATTGAGCGTCACGCCGACGCGCACTTCGGGGTGCAGAACCACCGCCACCGGCACCAGCCCGATATTCTTGATCGGCTTGTCCAACGGCACTTGGGTACGCGAAACGGTGAAGCCGCCGGCGGTGATGGCATCGGCGATGTCGCGCGGGGAAACCGAACCGTACAACTGGCCGCGGTCGCCCGCTTGGCGCAGCAGCACGAAGGTCTTGCCGGTGAGCTTCACCGCTACGGCCTCGGCGTCTTTCTTGCGCTCCAGATTGGTGGCTTCGAGCTGCGCCTTCTGGGTGGTGAAATATTCGCGGTTGGCCTTGGTGGCGCGCAGGGCCTTTTTCTGGGGCAGCAGGAAGTTGCGGGCGAAGCCGTCCTTCACCTTCACTTCGTCGCCCATCTGGCCGAGCTTTTCGACGCGTTCGAGCAGGATCACTTGCATGGCTGTTCTCCTTACTCGACGACGTAGGGCAGCAGCGCCATGAAGCGCGCGCGCTTGATCGCGTTGGCGAGCAGGCGCTGCTTCTTGGTCGAAACCGCGGTGATGCGCGACGGCACGATTTTGCCGCGCTCCGAGATGAAGCGTTGCAGCAGCTTCACGTCCTTGTAATCGATCTTCGGCGCGCCCGCGCCCGAGAAGGGGCAGGTCTTCTTGCGACGGAAGAAGGGACGGCGCTGTCCGCCCGCCGCTCCGCCATGTCCGCCTTCGCCGCGCTCTCCGCGCTCGCCGCGATCGCGGCCGCCGCCGCTATGTCCGCCGCCGTAGCTCATTGTGCGACCTCCACGGGTTCAATTGCGCCTTCGGGTTTGGCGACCGTGACGGCCTCGTCGCGGCGGGCCTTGTTCGCGGAAACCTCGAACGCCTCCACCTTCACGGTCAGGAAGCGCAGCACGTCTTCGTTGATCTTGAGCTGGCGCTCCAGCTCCACCACGGCCTTGGACGGCGCGTTGATGTTGAGGAGCACGTAATGCCCTTTGCGGTTTTTCTTGATGCGATAGGCGAGGCTTCGAAGGCCCCAATATTCCTGCTTCTCGACCTTGCCGCCTTCGCCTTCGACGATGGTTTTGAGGTGGGTGGCGAGCGCATCGACCGCCTGCGCGCTGATATCCTGGCGCGCGATCAGGAGATGCTCGTAAAGAGCCATGTCCATTCCCTTCTTGGGCTGCGGTGCGAGGGGGCCGGGAAGCCCTTGCCCGCAACGGATCGCCGGAAACGCACCATGCGCAAACTAGCCTTTGGGCCAGCCCGGCGACCGCAGCCGCTGTGAGCGCGGGCGTATAGCGGAAAGGGGCAGGCAGGGCAAGAAGGGCGAAAAAGGCGCGGGCGCTGTCGATCACGGCAGCGCCCTTATTTGGGCCTGGGCATTTAGCTCCAAGCCGACCGGCCCTCGAGGAGGGTCCGTCTTTGCGCCTCATCTGCTCTCAAGGAGCGAGGCATGAAAATCATCCTCCCGAACGCCTGCGCGGTCAAGCTCGCGCGGATGCGCATACGGGTTTTTCGCTATTGCGTTGCACAGTTGCGCGATGTCAATGACAAGCCCGCGGCCGCTTCCATAACCAGGGAAAATGCGCACTCCCGCTGACCTTTTTTCCGCTCGCGTGCCTCGTTACACGAGCTATCCGACCGCGCCGCATTTTCATGCCGGCGTGACCGGCGAAATTTTTCGCGGCTGGCTGGCGGCTTTGCCACAGGGCATGGCTTTGTCGCTCTACTTGCACGTGCCGTTCTGCGACACGCTGTGCTGGTTCTGCGGCTGTCACACCAAGATTGTGAATCATTATCCGCCGCTCGCGTCGTATCTCGATGTGCTGTTGAAGGAAATCGAGGCCGTCTCCGCGATCGTCGGCCCCGGCCACCCGGTAACGCACATCCATTGGGGCGGCGGCTCGCCCACCATGCTCTGGCCGGACGATGTGAAGAACCTCGCGGCGGCGGTCGCGTCGCATTTTGCGCTCGCGCCGGACGCCGAATTCGCCATCGAGATCGATCCGCGCGGCCTCAAGGACGAGATGATCGCGGCGCTCGCCGAGGCGGGCGTCAATCGCGCCAGCATCGGCGTGCAGGATTGCGACGAAACGGTGCAGCGGGCGATCAACCGCATCCAGCCGTTCGAGGAAACGCGCAGCGCGGTGGAGCGGTTGCGCGCCGCCGGCATCGACGCCCTCAACATCGATCTGATCTACGGCCTGCCGCACCAGACGCAGGAAAACATCGCCCACACCATCGACATGGCGCTGACGCTGGCGCCGCAGCGCTTCGCGGTGTTCGGCTACGCCCATGTGCCGCATTTCAAGAAGCACATGCAGCTGATCGACGAACGCGCGCTGCCGGACGCCGAAGAACGTCTGGCGCAATTCGAGCTGGCGCATGCGCTGCTGTGCGCGAGCGGCTATGTCGCCGTCGGGCTCGATCATTTCGCGCGCCCAGGCGATCCTCTGGCGCTGGCGCAGAAGGCCGGCACGCTGGCGCGCAATTTCCAGGGCTACACCACCGACGATGCGCCCGCGCTTGTCGGGCTGGGGGCGTCCTCGATCAGCGCCTTGCCGCAAGGCTATGCGCAGAACAAGGCCGAGGTGCCGGAGTATCGCAAGGCGATCCTGGCCGGCGAACTCGCCGTGGCACGCGGCATTGCGCTTTCCGACGACGACCGGCTGCGCCGCGCCGTCATCGAACGGCTGATGTGCGATCTTAAGGTCGATCTCGATGCGGTTGGCGCGCCGTTCGGGGAATCGGCGGCGGATTTTCGGGCGGAGCTGGCGGCACTCGTTCCGTATGCGGAGCAAGGCATCGTCGAAATCGACGGCGCGCGGCTCACGGTGCCGCCTGCCTCGCGCGCCGCCGTCAGGCTGGTCGCGGCGGCCTTCGACAGCTACTTGGGCAAGAACAACGCCGTCCACGCCGTTGCGGTTTGATTTACAGCTTGGGCGACCGGAAGAATTTGGCGGCGTCTTTTAGGGTCGAGATCGCCTTGGCGACGCCGATATCGGACTGCCCGGGTTTGAGTTCTACCTCGACAATTTCGATGCCGCCGTGCGGCTTGAGGCGATGATTGTAGCGCGCCTTGAACCGTCTCCCGTCGAATTCGAAACAAAGCTGCTTGGTGTGGGACACCCACCACCTGTCCTTGATCTTCTCGACGCCAAGGATCAGCAGCCCCAGCCACGACGCCACGCGGCGCAGCTGCGGGCTGTCCGCCCGGTTATGAAAGAGCTTCGCCAGAGATATTTCGGCCATGCGCTCGGCCGAAAAGTCCTCGTCTTTCATGTAATCCTCCTTAAGCTGCTCGCTCCTTATATAGTCTCTTCGTAAGTACGTTTTTGCTTTCTGCGCCGCGGCGGTGCAGGTTGGCTAATGCGTCATCTTCATGTCGCCTGCCTTCTTGGGCGGCTTGGGCGCGATCCAGACGAAAGCCGCCGTGAACAGCATGACGATGCCGACGATTAGGAAAGTCCGATTGGTCGCCAGCATCACGCTTTGGCCCTGCACCATGAGATCGAGCAGATTGAGCGCCTTGTCATGTCCTATGCCGTTTGCCGCCGCGGCGTCGAGCAAGGCTTTTGGGTGCTGCAATTCGCTGGCCAGCGTTGCACTGCTGGTCGAGATTTGATTGTTCCAAACCGCGATGACCGCGGCGGCGGAAATTGCGCTCGCCAGCGTCCGGACGAAATTGAATTGACCCGCGCCCGCCGCGGTGTCTTCCGGCGGCAGCGAACTGACCGACATGTCCATCAGCGGAATTAACATCATGATCATGCCGAAGCCCAGTGTCAGGTGCGGCCAAACCAGCTGCCAGAATGTCATCTGGTCGCTGTAGCCCACGCGCATAAGGGCCGCGGCGGCGCAGAAGAGAAGCCCGATCGAGGCGATAGCTCGATGATCGATGCGCGTCATCAAATAGGACGCGATTGGCGCCGCTATGAGGCATGTCACGCCGCCAAAAGCGGAATTGTAGCCCGCCCAGGTGGCGGTATAGCCCATGCCGATCTGCTGCCACATCGGCACCAGGACGATGGAGCCGAACACCCCGCCGAAGGCCAGGGCGATCACCACCATCGACACGGAAAAGGCGCGATTGCTGAAGATGCGCAAATTCACGATCGGATTCTTGTCGGTCATCTCCCAGATGACGAAGGAAATGAAGCCGACGATCACGACGATCAAGAGCATGACGATGAAATCGGAATTGAACCAGTCCAACTCCTGACCGTTGCCGAGCATGATCTGCAACGCGCCGACCCAGACCACCAGCAGCACCAGCCCGACATAATCCACCGGCGCCTTGACGGTGGGAAATTCGTGCGGCGTCAAAATTCGCCAAGCGCCGAACGCGATCACAAAAGCCAGCGGCACCTTGATGTAGAAGGCCCATTGCCAACCCCAATTATCGCCGATCAAGCCGCCGACCACCGGGCCCAGGATGGGGGCGAGGATCGACGCCATCGCCCATACCGCCAGCCCGGCGTTGGCGTGACGCTCTGGCACTAGTTTCAACAGCAAGAGCTGCGATATGGGAATGATCGGCCCGCCGCAGATGCCGAGCGCGACACGGAAGGCGATCAACATGCCGAGCGACGTCGCCACGCCGCACGCCAACGAGAAGATGCCGAAGCCGACAATGCAGATCACAAACACCTTGACCGGTCCGAAACGCTCGGTCAGCCAGCCGGTCAGCGGCACCATGATGGCCTCGGCCACACCGTAGCCGGTGATCACCCAGGTGCCGCTGCTGGGAGAAGAGGCCAATGCACCCGCGATATGCGGCACCAGCACATTGGCGATAGTGAGGTCGAGAATGGCCAGGAAGTTGCCCATCGCCAGAATCAAAATGATGGCGACGAGCACGATGCCCTTCGGCTCCCATTTTTCGGGCACGGCTGGGCTGGCTGCGATACTCGACATGCAAGTCTATTCCGTCACTTCGACAGGTCGATGCTGGTGCTCATCGAAAGTCCGACGCGCAAGGGATGTTCCTTCAGTTCGTTCGGATCGAGGCTGATGCGCACGGGTATGCGCTGGACGACCTTGATCCAGTTGCCGGTGGCGTTCTGGGCCGGGATCACGGCGAAGGCCGAACCGGTACCGCCGCCGATGCCCATGACGCGGCCGTGGAATTTCACCGACGAGCCGTAGAGGTCGGAGGTCAGCTCCACCGGCTGGCCGGGGTGCACCCTGCCGAGCTGGTCTTCCTTGTAATTCGCATCGACATAGACTTGCGAGATCGGAACGATCGCCATCACCGGCATACCGGCCTGCACGCGCTGCCCAATCTGCACTTGGCGCTGCGCCACCAAGCCATCGACCGGCGCGCGGATCACGGTGCGGTCGAGATTGAGCTTGGCCGTATCGAGCGCCGCCCTTGCCGCCAGCACTTCCGGGTGGCTCATCACACTGGTGCCGTGGGTCAGCGCCAACGCTGCATCGAGCGCCGCCTTGGCGGATTCGAAATTGTTCGTCACCGCCGTCAGTTCTTCGGCCGAAACCGCGCCCGATTTGACCAGGTTCACGCGCCGGTCGTAATCGAGCTTGGTACGGTTATAATCGGCCTGACGCACTGCCACGGCGGCGAAATAAGTCCGTACTTTGCGGATGGTCATGCCGTAAGCGGCATTGGCTTGGGCTAGCAGCAATTTGGCGTCTTGCGGATCGATCACCAGCAGGACGTCGCCGCGCTTGACCATTTGGGTGTCATGAACCGGAACGCTCAAGGCGGCGCCGCTGGTCAAGGGCGTCACCTCGGCCGACGAGACGTTCACATAAGCATTGTCGGTGCTGGCGTAGTTCGAGGAGACGAAGTACCACCACGCTCCGGCGACCACCGCGGCGGCGACGATCACCGAAAACAGCACGACAAACAGTCTTTGGCGCAGCTGCTTCCTGCGTTCGTCCTCCGGCAGGTCCCGCAAATCTTCGCCCTTGACCCAGCCTATCGCCTTAAATGCGGCCATGAAAAACTCCCATGCGTAACGTGAAATTCAGTTTTTGACGGCGTAGCCGCCGCCCAGGGCGCGCACTAAGGCGACGTCGCAGGCGAAGGCCTGGGCCTCCAAGTCTGCAACGGCTGTGCGCTGCACGAGCAGCAGGTTCTCGACCGCCAGCACATCGAGGTATCGGGCCAGCCCCGCGCCGTAGCGCACGCGGATGACGCGATAGGCATTCTCGCTTTCGGCCAGCGAGGCGTGTGCGTGGGTCAGCTCGTCTTCCAGCGCCCGGCGGTTGGTATAGGCGTCCGCCACGTCTCGAAGCGCGTCGGTCAGTGTCTTGTCGTAGAGCGCGACGGCGTCGTCGTATTTGGCGCGCGAGGCTCGATAGATGCCGGTGTTCCTGCCGTAGTCGAAAATCGGCAGATGGATCGCAGGGCCGAAGCCCGCGACCACGGACGAGCTTTTGAGAAGGAGTTTCGCATCCAACGTTCCGAGGCCGTACAAGCCCGTCAGATCGATATTGGGATAGAAATTCGCGTTGGCTTCCTTGATGCCCTCGGCGGCGGCTTCGGCGTTGCGACGCGCGGCGACGATGTCCGGCCGGCGCCCGATGAGATCGGCTGCCAGCGAAACGGGCAGGCCGCCCGAGCGCAGCGGATGCGCCTTGGCCGCAACGATGGAAAGCCCATAGTCCGGTCCCTTGCCCAATAGTGCGGCGAGACCGTGGCGCGTCCTTGCGATCAGCGCGTCGATGGCTTGGGCCTGGACCTTGGCTGCCTCGAGCTGGGCGCGCGCCTGGCTGAGCGAGGCTTCGTTTTCCAGCCCTGCCTTGAAGCGCTCTTCGACAAGGTCGGCGCTCTGCTGCCGGACATGCACCGCGTCATCGGCCATCGCCTTGTCGACGAAAAGCTGCATCAGCACGGCATAGGTCGTCGCCACGCCGGTCGAGATTTGCAGACTGGCCTCGGACTGTTCGGCCTTCGCCGCTTCCGCCGTGGAAAGAGCCGCTTCGAACGAAGCATGGTTCTTCCCGAACAGATCGAGCTGGTACTGGATGCTGGCGGTCGCCAAGGCGGCATTGTGGTAGCCCTTGGGCATGAAGGCACTGAATGCCGCCGGGAAGCCGAGATTCTGGGGCACCTCGACTTCCATGGCCGTGGCGTCGCCCACGACCGTCGGCCACAGCATTGCTTCCGATATGTCGGCCATCGCTTCGGCCGCGCGCACGCGCGCCGCCGCCATTTTGAGATCGGGCGAATCCTTCAGCGCTTCATCGATCAGCTGGTCGAGTTGGGGATCGCCATAGGCTTTCCACCAGGTCTCCTGCGGCCATTCGGTAACCGGGGCGGCGAAGCTCTTGGCGGTTTCGTAGCTGTCCGGCGGCTGGATTTGGGGCTTGTCGCCTAGGTTCGGGGCACAGGCGGTGAGGATAAGAAGAGCAAGGGCGGCTAGGGAGGCTAGGGGGTAGCCTGCGATCTTTCGACCGCTGCCGCCCTTGCAGTTAACCAGGAGTAAGCGGGTACTGGTATTACCCATTGGAATCTCGCGGTAATTAATTATAACCGTACTGTACGGTACCATTGTATTGCAACTAACTTGGGATTAGGTTTGGGCAAAGTCAACAGCAAACTGTACGGTACGGTCAGAAAAGGTCAGGAAGGTAAAATGAAATTGCCGGAGCCAGTCAAGGCGAAAAAGGACGACCGCCGTGCGGCCATCTTGGAAATCGCGCGCGCGGCCTTCCTGCAGGACGGCTACGCCGGCACATCGATGTCGCAGATCTCTGTGAAGGTCGGCGGGTCGAAGGCGACGCTTTACAATTATTTTCCTTCCAAGAAAGACCTGTTCGTCGCGGTGGCCGATGAAGAATGCACGCAAATATTTGCCCCTTTATTCGATGTGAGCGAGATGCGCGGAGACATCCGTACGGTTCTTGAGAGATTCCTCCAGCGCTTCCTGGTTTTGTTGCTGTCCGACGATATGATCGCCTTCTATCGGCTGATCGTCGCGGAATCGGCGCGTTTTCCGGAAATCGGCTTGACCGCTGACGAATTCGGCATGAAACGCGGCATCGAAAGGATAGCCGGGTATTTCGTCGAAGCCATCGAGAGGGGCGAACTTCGCCGGGTGAACGCACGCGTTGCGGCAGAGCAATTCCTGGATTTGTGCGCCGGACATCTGCACAGGAAGCGGTTGTGGGGCATCGTTGGCAGCATCAGCCAGGAAGAGATCGAGGCCCAGGCCAAACGCGTCGTGAAAACCTTTCTTGCGGCCTACGGCAACGACGAATTGAGCCGGGCCGCGCGCGCCAATACCGGCTTATGACGGGCGCTTGACTTAGCGCTCGTCGCTTGATTTGTCTGCCGCCCGATTTAGGGCCAGACCGATGCGCGCGTTTATTTTTCCCGGACAAGGTAGCCAGGCCGTCGGCATGGGCAAGGCGCTGGCCGAAGCCTTTATGCCGGCCCGCGAGGTGTTTCGGGAAGTCGACGAGGCGCTGTCGCAGCATCTCGCCCGGCTGATGTGGGAAGGTCCCGAAAGCGATTTGATTCTCACCGAGAACGCACAACCGGCCATCATGGCGGCCGGCATGGCGGTGGTCCGCGTCCTGCAGCGCGAGGCGGGATTGGACTTCGCGCGTCACGCGCGCCTCGTCGCCGGCCATTCGCTGGGCGAATATACCGCGCTTTGCGCGGCGGGCAGTTTCACGCTTGCCGATACGGCGCGGCTGCTGAAAACGCGTGGCCGCGCCATGCAGGACGCGGTTCCGGTCGGCGTCGGCGCCATGATCGCGCTCATCGGCGCGGACGTCGCGCTGGCCGAGGAAGCGGCGAAGGAAGCCGTGGCCCAGGCCATCGAAGCCGATCCGGTCTGCACGGTGGCCAACGACAATGCGCCGGGTCAGGTGGTGATTTCCGGACTCAAGGCGACTGTCGACCGCGCGGGCGAAATCGCCAAGGCGAAAGGCGTCAAGCGCGTTATGCCGCTCTCGGTCAGCGCGCCGTTCCATTGTCGGCTGATGCGTCCCGCCGCCGACAAGATGGACGAAGCGCTGGCGGCCGTGACGATCCGCCCGCCGGCGGTGCCCGTGGTCGCCAACGTCACGGCGGCCGAAACGAATGAGCCCGAGACCATCCGCCGCTTGCTGGTGGAGCAGGTGACCGGGCGCGTACGCTGGCGCGAGAGTGTGCTGTCGTTCCGCGCCTTAGGCGTGGAAACCACGGTCGAGTCCGGCGGCAACAAGGTGCTTACGGGAATGGTCAGGCGCATCGACAAGGACATGGCGACGGTTACGCTCGACACGCCCGCTGACATCGAAGCCTTTGCGAGGACGCTGTGATGTTCGATCTCACCGGCAAGACCGCGCTCGTCACCGGCGCCTCTGGCGGCATCGGCGGGGCCATCGCCAAGGCGCTGCACGCGCAGGGCGCCGTCGTCGTTCTTTCCGGCACGCGCGCCGATGCGCTGGAAGCTCTGAAGAGCGAGCTGGGAAGCCGCGCGCACACGGCCGTCTGCAATCTTTCCGATCCGGCTTCGGTGGAAGCCTTGCCCAAGACGGCGGAAGCAGCCGCGGGGCCCATCGACATCCTAGTCAACAATGCCGGCATCACGCGCGACAATCTCTTCCTGCGCATGAAGGACGATGAATGGGATCAGGTGATCGCGGTGAACCTGACGGCGGCCTTCCGCCTGTCGCGCGCCGTGCTACGCGGCATGATGAAGAAGCGCTGGGGGCGCATCGTGTCGATCACTTCGGTCGTCGGCGCCACCGGCAATCCGGGCCAGGGTAATTACGCGGCAGCGAAAGCCGGCCTCGCCGGGATGACAAAATCGCTCGCCGCAGAGGTCGCCAGCCGCAACATCACGGTCAACTGCGTGGCGCCTGGTTTCGTCGCGACCCCCATGACCGATGTGCTGAACGAGGATCAGAAGAAGGCCTTGCTCGGAAGGATCCCCGTCGGGCGGTTCGGTTCGCCCGAGGACATTGCCGCCGCCGTGATCTATCTCGCCGGCAACGAAGCGGGCTATATCACCGGCCAGACTCTGCACGTCAATGGCGGTATGGTGATGATTTCATAGGAAATTCAAAGGCTTGCGCTCCTGTGGCGGGATGGATAGGTTTATGTTACGAAACCCGGCCCTCCACTAGGCGTTGACATCGGTGAGGGCCACCGCCGCGGGCCGACATGAACATAGACGCGGCAATAAAAAGCAAGGAGAGGCATAAAAAGCCATGAGCGATACTGCCGAACGCGTGAAGAAGATCGTCGTCGAACATCTCAACGTGGATGTGGACAAGGTCACTGACACCGCGTCGTTCATTGAAGATCTCGGCGCCGACAGCTTGGACACGGTCGAGCTGGTGATGGCGTTCGAAGAGGAATTCGGCATCGAAATCCCCGACGACGCGGCTGAGTCCATCGTCACCGTCGGTGACGCCGTCAA
This sequence comes from uncultured Alphaproteobacteria bacterium, assembly GCA_963710025.1. Classification (GTDB taxonomy): domain Bacteria; phylum Pseudomonadota; class Alphaproteobacteria; order Micropepsales; family Micropepsaceae; genus Rhizomicrobium. Next base: position 78,922 of record CAVPYO010000002.1, read on the forward strand.
GTATATCGACAAGGCGAACGCGTAAGCGCCGTCGTGGACTCATCCGCGATGCGTCGAGTCGTTGTCACAGGATTGGGCCTGGTGACGCCGCTTGCCAGCGACGTCGAGGGAACATGGTCGCGGCTGCTCGCCGGAAAATCCGGCGCGCGTCCGATCGTCAAGTTCCCGACGACCGATATGGCGACGAAAATCGCCTGCAACGTCGTGCGCGGCGACGGTTCCGACGGAACGTTCAACGCCGACGCTTGGGTCGATGCCAAGGAACAGCGGCGCGTCGACGATTTCATCGTCTACGGACTCGCCGCCGCCCAACAGGCGGTGACCGATTCGGGGTGGGTGTCCAATAACGAAGAAGAACGCTGCCGCTCCGGCGTGATGATCGGATCGGGCATCGGCGGTCTTGCCGGCATCGAGGAAGCCTCGATCCTGCTGCACGAAAAGGGACCGCGGAAGATCTCGCCGTTCTTCATTCCGGGGCGGCTCATCAACTTGGTTTCGGGCTACGCCTCGATCCGCTTCGGCTACAAGGGACCGAACCACGCGGTGGTGACGGCTTGTGCCTCGGGCGCGCACGCCATCGGCGATGCGGCCAGGCTGATCGCGCTCGACGACGCGGATGTCATGCTGGCCGGCGGCGCCGAGGCCGCGATCTGCCCGCTAGGGATTGCCGGCTTCAATGCCTGCCGCGCGCTTTCGACGGCCTACAACGACACGCCGCAAAGAGCTTCACGGCCCTACGACAAGGATCGCGACGGATTCGTGATGGGCGAGGGCGCCGGTATCGTCATGCTCGAGGAATACGAGCACGCCAAGGCGCGCGGCGCGAAAATCTACGCCGAGGTGAAGGGCTACGGTCTGTCGGGCGACGCCTTCCACATCACCGCGCCGGCGGAAGACGGCGACGGCGGATTCCGCGCCATGAAGATGGCGCTGAAGCGTGCAGGGCTGTCGCCGTCCGACATCGATTACGTCAACGCCCACGGCACCTCGACCATGGCCGACTGGATCGAGGCGCGCGCCGTGGAACGGCTGCTGGGCGACGCCGCGTCGAAGGTCTCCATGTCGTCGACCAAGTCCTCCACCGGCCATCTGCTGGGCGCCGCGGGCGCGGTTGAAGCCATCTTCTGCATTCTCGCCATGCGCGACGGCATAGTGCCGCCCACCCTCAACCTCGATAACCCGGACGGCGAGACCAAACTCGACCTGGTGCCGCACAAAGCCAGGAAACGCGAGGTTAACGCCGCGCTGTCAAACTCCTTCGGCTTCGGCGGCACCAACGCGTCGCTGCTCTTTACTTCCCCGCGCTAAACGGCGTGGAATATCTCTCGGGGCTGGGGCTTAAAGGTAAGTCATGAGAAAGTTCATCGCGTTGGTGATTGCGCTCGCCGTTCTGTCCGCGGGCGTGGTCGAATGGGTGTATGCGGGCTTCGCCGCGCCGGGGCCGGCAGCACGGCACGACGGCGAAACGGTGGTTCTCATCAAGGGCGGCGCCGGACTGCACGGCGTGGCCCAGGCGCTGGCCGATTCGGGCGTGGTTCTGAAACCCGATCTGTTCAAGCTCGGCGTGCGCCTGCACGGCGAGACGTCGGCGCTGAAGGCGGGCGAATACGCCATCCCCAGCCATGCCTCCATGTACGACGTCATGAACATCCTGATCACGGGCCATTCGATCGAGCACAAGCTGACCGTGGCCGAAGGGCTGACCAGCCGGATGGCCTACGACCTGGTGAAGGCCGATCCCGTGTTGGCGGGCGATGCCGGGCCGCTGCCGCCCGAGGGCGCGCTGCTGCCCGAGACCTATCTGTTCACGCGCGGCGCCACGCGCGGCGAGATCGTCGCCAAGATGCAAAAGGCGCAACAAGAGGTGCTGGACGAATTATGGGCCAAGCGCGCGGCGAAGCTGCCGATCGCGACCAAAGAGGAAGCCGTCGTCCTGGCCTCCATCGTGGAGAAGGAAACCTCCATCCCCGCCGAGCGCCGCCACATCGCTTCGGTGTTCGTCAACCGGCTGCGGCTCGGCATGAAGCTGCAGTCCGATCCCACGATCATCTACGGCATCACCAAGGGCTATCCGCTCGGCCGCCGCATCCGCCAGAGCGAGATCGACCGACCGACGCCGTTCAACACCTACGCCATCGCGGGCCTGCCGCCGCAGCCGATCTGCAACCCCGGCAAGGATTCGATCGCGGCCGTTCTCAACCCGGCCGACACCAAGGACCTCTATTTCGTCGCCGACGGCACGGGCGGACACGTCTTTGCCGCCACCTCCGACGAGCAGGTCAAGAACGTCGCCAGATGGCGCAAGATCGAGAAACAATTGGAAGGCACGTCTATTCCGGCACACCGTTAGCGGCTGGGATGACAGCCGATAGGGCGCGGCGCTAAGGTCCGCTTCTCTCTCGGAGTCGCCCCATGACCATCGTCAGCATGACAGGTTTTGCCGAAGCACATGGCAGCCGTGAAGGTGCGCGTTGGCGCTGGGAGGCCAAGAGCGTCAACGGCCGCGGCCTCGACCTGCGCCTGCGCCTGCCGCAGGGGTTCGAGTTCGATAGAGGCGGCGGCCCGCGTGCTGGCGGGCGACCGCTTCAAGCGCGGCAATGTGCAGGCCTCGCTCACCTTCGAGGCGGCATCGAGCGCGCGCGGACTGCGCATCGACGCGGCGGCACTGGCCTCCGCCGTCAAGATCGCCAAGGAAGTCGCCGCCGAGACCGGCCTCAGGCCCGCCAGCATAGACGGGCTTCTGGCGCTGAAGGGCGTCATCGTGCAGGACGAAGCCCTGGAAACGGACTCGCGCGAATTTGCCGGCCGCGATGCCGCCATTCTCGAAAGCCTGGCCGCCGCCTTCGACGCTCTTGCGCGGGCGCGCGCCGGCGAGGGCGCCAAATTGGCCGCTCTGCTCGATGCACAGATCGCCGAGATCGCGCGGCTGACCAAGGCCGCCGGAGCCGCCGCCGCAGCCCAGCCCGCCGCCTTGCGCGACCGCCTGGCGCAGCAGATCGCGGATCTGGTCGCGCCCGGAACGGTCTCGTCCGAACGGCTGGAGCAAGAGATTGCGCTCTTGGCCGTGCGCGCCGACATCCGCGAGGAACTCGACCGGCTCGCGGCGCACGTCGAGGAAGCCCGTCGGCTGCTGTCGTCGGGCGAAGCGGTCGGGCGCAAGATCGATTTCCTGGCGCAGGAGTTCAACCGCGAGGCCAACACCTTGTGCTCGAAATCGTCCGACATCGCGCTGACGCGCATCGGGCTGGACCTCAAGGCCGTCATCGATCAATTCCGCGAGCAGGCGCAGAACGTCGAATGATCCTTCGAGACACCCTTTCGCCCTCATCCTGAGGGCGAGCGAAGCGAGCGTCTCGAAGGGCGAGGGCGAAAGGGCTCCTCAGGATGAGGGCCGGTGATGGGAAGAAGAGGCAATAGTCTGGAATGACCGTCGACATCAAACGCCGGGGGCTGATGCTGGTGCTGTCCTCGCCGTCGGGCGCGGGCAAGACGACGCTGTCGCGGCGCCTGCTGGAAACCGATTCGAACGTCGCCATGAGCATTTCGGCCACGACGCGCCCCAAGCGCCCCGGCGAAGTCGACGGGCGTGATTATTTCTTCATCTCCGACGAGAAATTCCAGTCGATGGCGAGCGCGGGCGAATTCCTGGAGCACGCGCTGGTCTTCGGGCACCGCTACGCAACGCCCAAGCAGCCGGTGCTGGAGGCGCTGGCCGCCGGACGCGACGTGCTGTTCGACATCGACTGGCAAGGCACCCAGCAGCTTCGCCAGCAAGTGCGCGAAGACGTGGTCACCATCTTCGTGCTGCCGCCGTCGCGCGCGGAACTGGAGCGCAGGCTGCACACCCGCGCCCAGGATGCGGACGAGGTCGTGGCAAAGCGCATGGCCAAGGCCAACGACGAGATCAGCCATTGGGCCGAATACGATTACGTTATCGTCAACGAGGACGTCGCCCGCGCCCAGGCCCAGGTCGAAACCATCCTGAAAGCCGAGCGGCTGAAGCGCGCGCGCCAGCCGGGCATTCCGGCCTTTGTCGAAACCCTGACGCGGGGCGGGTAGAGCGTCGTACTCACATCATTGCTTCCACCCTCCCTTGAGGGAGGGTGGAGTCGGTTGCTTGATTCAATTCATTTTGAACTTGCTCCAACGCGCCGCCGGCCGTCGCCTTCGTCCAGTTCACGCGCCGTCATCGCGTCTGAGGCTGGGAGGAAAACCACTGCGCGAGACGCTTGACGGCGTCCTCGACCTCCGGGGTGGAGACCGCGAAGCTGAGGCGAATGTGATGGCGGCCGTCGACCGGATCGAAATCGATGCCCGGCGCCGTTGCAACGCCCGTTTCCAGCAGAAGCCTTTTGCAGAATGACAGACTGTCGTCGGTGAGATGGCGCACGTCGACATAGACATAGAAGGCGCCATCGGGCGGCGCAATTCTGTCAAGACCGAACCCCGGGAGCGCTTGCAGCAACAGATCGCGGTTGCGTCTGTAGACGCGAACATGCCCCTCCAGTTCGTCGCGCGCATCGAGCGCCGCAAGGCCTGCGTGCTGGCTGAGCGACGGCGCTGTGAGAAACATGTTTCCGGCGAAGGCGCGGACGCGCTGCACATCTTCGGCCGGCGCCAGCAGCCAGCCGAGCCGCCAAGCGACCATGCTGAAGTATTTCGAGAAACTGCCGACGACAAAGGCCCCGGGATCGAAGCGAAGCATCGATTGCGCGGGCTCGACATAGCTGAGCCCGTGATAGATCTCGTCCGAAATCGCGGCGATATGCCGGGCGCGGCACACCTCGGCGATCGCTTCCAGCTCCCGGACATTGATAATCGTACCCGTGGGATTGGCCGGGCTCGCGACGATCACGCCTTTGGGGGCGGGATCGAGCGCCGCGAGATGAGCGGCCGCAAGCTGGTAGCGCGTCTGCGCATCGCATGCGATCTCAATCGGAACGAGGTGCAGCGCCTTCAGCGCGTTGCGATAGGCGACATAGCCCGGGCGCGCGAGCGCAACACGGTCGCCGGCATCGAAATTCGCCGCCAGCGCCAGGACCAATGCCGGAGATGCGCCGCAGGTGAGCACGAACCGGTCGGGATCGATGTCGAGGCCATACGTCCGCCGGTAGTGGCGCGAGAGGCCGGCCTTCAGTTCCGGGCTCTCCCAATACCCCATGCTGTCGGTATCAAGAATGCGGTGGGCGAGATCGATCGCCTTCAAGGGCGCGCCGGTGGACGGCTGGCCGTATTCCATATGAATGACCGATCGACCCTCCGCCCTCAAGCGATGGGCAAGACGGTTGATCTCCATGGCGTAGAACGGATCGATGGTTGCGGGCATGGCCGATCATACCAAGAACGCGATCGTTTGCGATGTCCCGGCGACGAACCACCGCAATTGATGCTGGTTGGGCTTGGCCAGACCGGCAGCTTTCCAGCGGACAGCGGACCTAACCCGTTGGGCCGACAAATCAGGCAGTAGGGCGTTCGGCACGCCGACAGGTTCTCGACAGTGTGGCAGCCGACGGTTTGCTGATACGCTTATGCGTGGGACCAAGCTTCGGATCTTCCTATGAATACTTTTGCGAATACGTTCCTGCTTTGTTATGCGGCCCTGTTTCCCATCATCAACCCGGTTGGCAACATACCGCTTTTTCTCAGCCTGTCGCGGTCCCGCACGAATAGCGAGCGCAATGCGCTGGCCGGACGGGTAGCGATCAATAGCTTCTTTCTGTTGCTGGCCTCGCTGCTCATGGGATCGCATGTCCTGGAATTCTTCGGCATCAGCCTGCCGGTGGTGCGGATTGGGGGTGGTCTTGTCGTGACCGCGTTTGGCTGGCATTTGCTGAATTCCGGCGCGAGCGCGGACGGACATGCGGCGGCGGCAAGCCCGGCGCCGAAACCGCTCGATACATTTTATCCTTTCACCATGCCGCTGACGGTCGGCCCCGGGTCCATTGCCACGGCGATTGCGCTGGGTAGCCAGCGCCCAAGCTTGGCCGGCCTGCCGCAATTGGCTTTGCTCGGCGCGGCCGCCATTGCAGGCCTGTTGGCAATCTCGGCAACGATTTATCTATGTTATCGTTTTGCCGAAGGCACCATCTCGCGACTAGGTCCAGGCGGCACGAATGTCGTCGTGCGGCTGTCGGCGTTCATCCTGGTTTGCATCGGCATCCAAATCATCTGGACCGGGTGGACCGGGCTGATGGCGTTGCCCCACTGACGTCGCCAGATCGTCCTCTTTCCTTCAGCATTCCCGCCAGCAGGTTCACAGCGCGTTCTATTCTTCGGCGGTCGCCCGTCGCCGCGAGGTCGATGAGGAAGCCGCGCGTTGCCGCGAGCATCAGCGTCGCTTCGGCCGCGTCCGCCTTGGCGGCCGTGCCGCTCTTGCGGGACAGCGTCTGCCAATAGGCAATCGGCGCCGTCAAAACGCCCGGATAGGCTTTGGGGTCGCGCAGCGCCAGGGCCTGCAGTTCCACGGTCAGCAGCGCGATCTGCCGCAACTGCTGCGTGGTGAACATTTGCGAAAGCCACAGGAGAAACTCCGACATCGTCGGCGGCTTCTCGTGATCGTCATACCAAGCGGAGACGCGTGCATCGCCCCACCGCCTGATAACCTCGAGTATCTCGCGCATCAGTCCCTCGCGCGAACCGAAGTGGTAAATCAGCATCCGTGCACTGGTCTTAAGGGCCTTCGCGAGGGGGCGTAGCGAAAGATCGACGATTCCCTTCGAAAGCACGTACTGCGCCGCGGCTTCGGCAAGGCGTGCGCGGATTGCGGGATCGACGGGTCTTGCCATGGCGACCATCTGCTGTTATTGTACCATTCGTTACATTAATGAAGGGTGCGGCCGAACGCAAGCTACGCACCCGAAAAATGGGAGTGGGAAATGCGGAAATTGCTTCTTGGTTTGGTACTCACGGCAATGCCTGCCATGGCGCAGCAGGCGCCGGATGTCGAGCACAACAAGGCCGTGGTGCGTGAATTCTTTACGGACGTGCTCGATGGCGGACAACTCCAGCACTATACGGATTTGCACGCGCCGAACTTCGTCGCGCACGGCAATCGCGACTATTCGCTCGCCGAGGATAAGACCATCGCGATCGACGAACGCCACGCCGCGCCCGATCTGCACATGCAGATCATCCAGCTTCTGGGGGATGGCGACATGGTGGCGGTCTATTGGAGAGTCTCGGGCACCAACACGGGTGACGGGATGGGTATCAAGGCGACCGGCAAACCGTTTAACACTCCAGGCGCGACATTCATGCGCCTCAAGGACGGAAAAATCGTCGAAGAGTGGAATGCCTGGTCCTACCTCTCTATTTTGCAGCAGGTTGGTGCTTTACCGGCGAAATAGCGGGACGGATATCCGCTCATGGTCGGGCTGACGTCCGGTCATGGATTGTTGGCATTCCAATAGCTTAGAGGGGGTAGAATTCAAAAAATGAAATAGAGGGAAGGGGGCTAATTGTGTTTTTCGAAAACGATTATCTTGCCGAGCTGTCCGCCGACTTGTCCGCCCAGGCGCGCGCCAGGGCTGCGAATTGCGCGACGGAGAGTTGTTCGGGCCGTTCGGTCGGATCGATGCCGGTTTCGCGCAGCATCGCATCCGCATCGGGCGTCAGCGTCTTCAAACTCTGGCGCAGCATCTTGCGGCGCTGGCCGAACGCCGCGGCCGTCACCGCTTCGAGGTCGCAAAGGCGCGCCGGCGCGACGGGCTCGCCGAGCGGTTCGAGGCGAACGATGGCGGAGGTCACTTTCGGGGGCGGCACGAAGGCGCTGTTCGACACGTCGAACAGGATTTTCCCCCGCGCGCGCCACTGCGCCAGTACCGACAGGCGCCCATAGGCATGCGTGCCCGGCGCCGCGACGATGCGCTCGGCCACTTCGCGCTGGAACATCAGCGTCAGGCTGCTCCAGAACGGCGGCCAGGCGTCCGCCGTCAGCCACTTCACCAGCAAAGCGGTGCCGATGTTGTAGGGAAGATTGGCGGCGACGCGGACCGGGCCGTCCGCTCCGCGCTCGCGCAACAGTTTTGTTTCGTCGAGCGCCAGCGCGTCCGCCGCGACGATTTCCAGACGGCCGGAATAGGCCGCCGCGATTTCGGCCAAGGCGGCAAGACAACGCTCGTCGCGCTCCACCGCGATCACCCGCGCGGCTCCTTCCGCCAGCAGCGCGCGCGTCAGCCCGCCGGGCCCCGGACCGACTTCGTAGATCACGGCGCCTTGCGGTTCGGCGGCGCGCGCGATGCGGCGCGTCAGATTGAGGTCGAGAAGGAAATTCTGCCCGAGCGATTTTTTCGCGGAAAGCCCGTGCGCGGCGATCACCTCGCGCAGCGGCGGCAGATTATCTGGCACGAGCGTCTGCCATCGCCGCAGCCATTTTTATGGCTGCGATCATGCTGCGCGGATCGGCAAGGCCTTTGCCCGCGATGTCGAACCCGGTGCCGTGGTCCGGCGAAGTGCGCACGATGGGAAGTCCGAGCGTCACGTTCACGCCTTCCCAGAACGATAAGGTTTTTATCGGGATCAAGGCTTGGTCGTGATACATGCACAACGCGGCGTCATAGCGGGCGCGCGCTTCGGCGTGGAACATGGTGTCGGAGGGCAGCGGCCCCAGCACGGCATGGCCGCGCCGCTTCAGTTCGGCGATGGCGGGCGCGATGATGTCGGTCTCCTCGCGGCCGAGAATTCCGTCCTCGCCCGCATGCGGATTGAGACCGGCGACGGCCAAGCGCGGGTGGGAAATCGCGAAATCGCGCTTCAGCGCGGCGAGCGCGATTTCGGCGGTTTCGACGATGGACTTCTGGTCGATAGCGTGCGGCACCTCGGCGAGCGGAATGTGCACGGTCAGCGGGATCACGCGCAATTGCTCGCTGGCCAGCATCATCACGGCGCGCGGCGCGCCCGTCAGTTCGGCCAGATAATCCGTGTGTCCGGGAAAGCGGAAACCGGTCGCCATGAGCACCGCCTTGTTGATCGGCGCGGTGGTCACGGCGCAGGCTTCGCCCTTCAGCGTCATCTCGACGGCGAGCGCAATGGCTTCGATGGTCGCGGCGGCGTTCGGCGCGTCTGTTTTACCGGGTATTCGCGTGGCGTGCGCCTTGGTCTGGATGATCGCTTCGAGCGGAATCTCGCCGCAGCTCTTGAATACGTCCGCATCGCCGACGAGAAGCAACGGCCGCTTGCCGATATGGCCGCCGAGCGCGGCAAAGGCGGCAATGGCCACTTCCGGTCCTATGCCGTCCGCCTCGCCCATGGTGATGAGAAGCGGAGCTTGGCCGGCCTCAGCGGACTTCGATGTCGGCATTGCGCTTCAGATCGCGGTTGTAACGACGGGCCATCGCGCTAATCTGTTCCGAAAAAAGCTGTTCTTGGACTTGCTCGCGCGTCATCGGCACGAACGCTTGCAGCTTGACGACGGCCTTGTCGCAGCGCACGAACAACTCGACGCCAGCATCCGACAGGAACGGCTCCGTAACGCCGCCCGACTCGGTTTTCGCCAGCGCGTCCCGAATCTGCTGGCTCAAGTCGGCGAGCCGCGTCATGCCGAGATTCATGGGCACCGTGCCCTTCACCTGAGCGGCAATCTTGGGCAGCATCTCGCAGCTGGTGATGTGTTCGCGCAGCGCCGCGGCAATCTTGAGAACGTTTTCGATCTCTGGCTTCGGCGATTTCGGCGATATGGGCAGCAGCAGGCGCCCCAGCGGCAGCGAACTGGGCAAGGTTTGCGACTGCGCCGAGGTGTCAGCGATCTTGGTGCCCACCGGTTCCAGCCTCTGGCGCAGGGCAAGAATGTAATAGCCTCCGATCGAACGGATCGGCGGCGATATGTCGCCCGTTTTCATCTTGGCGAGGGCATCGTTTAGTTCCGGCGCGAGCTGACCGTCATAGACCAGACCGACATCCCCGCCTTCGGCTGCCGATGGACTCTGGCTAAACTGCCTAGCGATGGCGGGGAATGGTGCGCCCGCCTGCATCTGGGTCTCAAGGCTTTGCGCGTCCTTGAGCACTTTTTCGTCTTGGTCTGGGTTGTCGACCGCCAGGAAGATTTCCAACACGACATAGTGGACTTTGTTCTGACCCTCGGAGATGCGCGCCATTTCGGCGTCGACTTGTTCCGGCGTGATGTTCACGCGGCCCGCATATTCCTGTTCCACGGTCTTCTGCCAGAGAATCGAGGCAGCGATCTGCGCCCGCAGGGTCGACAGCTCGACATGACCGTGCGCCAGCACCGCTTTGAGCTGGTCCACGGTCATATTGTTGTCGTGCACGATGGCTGCAATTTGCTTGTCGACTTCGACCGACGAGACGGTGATGTCGTTCTTCAGCGCTTCCTGACGTTGGATCAATTCCTCTTCAAGCTTTTCGAGAACCTGATCATGGATCTTCTTTCGCATCTCCGGCGTCTGCGGGATGTTGGATGTGCTCATCACCAGGGCCATACGTTGGCGCAGATCGTATTCGGAGATGGGATGATCGTTGACGATGGCAACGATGCCGTCCTGATTGTGGCTTGTGTCGGTCTCCGCCGCTTCCGTCGCCGTCGGGGTTGTTGCGGCCGATGCAGGCGCGCCGGCAGGCGCCGCCGCTTGCTGCGGTGTCCCGCTTGGCGGCACAGACGTCGATTGGGGCGCCGGAGACGCCATCGCGTCGCGCTGAGGATCCGCAGCCATGGCGGCGAGCAAAGGCAGCGTCGCGCCAAGCACGAAGGCGGTCACAACGACTGCACGAACAGAACGGGTCTTAGGTAGCATTACCAAGGCAAGTTCCCAATTGCGAAGCCCCGCCGCGATGGCTCACCCTTAACCGGCGGTGCAGAATAAGCAAATTCCGTTTTCGTTCAAGGACGGGTATAGGAAAACACGTCTTGAGGGAACAGGCTGAACGGCTGAATCGCCGCTTCCGTAGTCTTCAAATTGAAGCGCAGGACGACCGAAGTCGAAGGCGGCAGGTCGCGGTCAGTGGTATATTTCCGGCGGTAGGCTATGGAAATACCCAAACACTCGTCTTCGTAACCGAAGCCGAACTCGCTATCGAGCGTCTGGTCGGCGATCAGATCGCGGCGAATGGCCGCGAAACCCTGCCAGTTCTCATAGAAATTGAGGTCCATCTGGGCGTTGATTTCTTCCTGTGCGGGCAGGCCCAGGGCCGGCGTCAGCGGGTACACTGTTGGCGCCAGTTGTATATAGCTGATCTGGGTGCTGGAACGGCCGTAGATCCCGGTAAGGTAAACTTCATTTCGTCGCACCGTGCCGGTCCCTTCGTCGATGTCGACGCGGTCGGTAAGGTCCAAATATGGCGGAAACTTAATGCTGAAGCGACCGACAACGTCGGAGGCGGTACCCGTCAACCCCGTGCCGGCGGAGAAGACCGGGTCGGATTTCAGCCGGAAGGTCTGCCCCACCAGTCCCTCGACATAGCCAAAGGCGAAGCGCGACTCCGCGCGCACGCCGAAATTGGCTCGCGGACCGGTTTCGGCCAGGTCGTAGCCGGGCACTTGATCGAAGCTGAAAATATTATTGTCGTCGATTTCCAGATTGAGGCTGTCCTCGTTGGGAATGTTGGTTTGATTGCCGCCATAGGGCGCCGCGATGAGCTGCGCGATGGGCTCCACAATGAAGGATTTGCCGTTCGCGCCGGAGGCGATGAAGGGCCAGCGCCAATCAAGCGCCGCATAGGGCAGGCCGCGAGCGACGTAATGGCTGTCCGAAGGCAGCGGCGCCGGCGTGTTGGTGTGATAGAGGTCGCCGCGCGCGTCGAGTTGCAGCGTCCACAGTTCGCCGTCGCTCGCCACGATGGGAAGCCGCCAGCGCGCTTCGGTGGTCATGCGCTGATCGTTGGTTCCTATGTCGCGCGACAAGGCCACACCGTTCACGTCCAGGCGGAACTGGCCGCCGATCCATTTGTGCATCGGAATGTAGGTGTATTCGACGAGCGGCAGCGCGATCGGAAACGTCCTGTTGTCGTCAGAGGCGCGCAGGCCCTGAAAAATGTAACCGGTGACGGCGAAACGGCTGCGGCCTTCCTCGCCCGCGAGGAAGATGTCGTTCACCAGCCGGTCGAGCTGCGAGATGTCGTAGCGCTTCAGGTAGGTCTCATTCGAAGTCATCTGTGTGTCGAAGCCGACTTGCCAGATGGGCGAAAACTGGAAACGGCCCGATCCGAAAAGATGCGCGTAAAGCTGGGATTTCTCGCCGTTGAAACCGCCGTTGGGATTTTCGCCGACGCTGCCCTGCAGCCACATGCCGCTGTCGTTCCAGCGCTGCCGGTATTCGCCCAGGAGCACGTCGCCGCCATTGGTGGTGATGAGCGGCTCGATGGTGGCGTCCTGCGAGGGCGAAATGGAGACGTGATAGGGCAGACGCAAGAAGTAACCGATGGAAGTCGACGAACCGATGTCGGGAGTGAGCAGTCCGCTGGCGTAATGCACGCTGGGATCGGGCTCGCTGAGATAAGGCGTATAGAAAATGGGCACGCCGAAGAAGGCGATCGTGGCGTCGGTGAACTTGATCTTGTGCTTTTCCTCGTCGTGCACCACGCGATAGGCCTTGATCTGCCACACCGGCGTGCGTTGCCCCGGCTTGTTGCATATCTTGCAGGGCGTGTAGGCGGCATGCAGAGCCGTGGTGAAGCGCCCTTCGCTGCGTTGTGCGCTGGCCGCTGCCAGTCTTCCGTTTCTGCCGAGCAGCGCGCCGAAGCCGGTCAGCGCGCCGTCGCGCATGTGATCGGTCAGCGTGACGTGGTCCGCAAAGGCGACGTTGCCGCTTTTGTCGAGCAGGCTGATATGGCCGTCGGCCGTCACCACGTCGTTGGTTTGATCGTAGGTGACCGCGTCCGCCAGCAGAATGCGTCCGTCGTTGTCGATTTCGACATGACCTTTCGCCACGACGACCCGCTTGTCCGGGTAATAGACCGCTTCGTCGGCCTGCAACAAAACGTCGCCGGTCGGTTGGAGCGGTTCAGCCGCCAACGGCGACGCCAGACAGAACGGGACCAACGCCGAGAATCCGACCGCTAGCGCCTTCACCCGCGATGTTGCCGCCGTTTTCATCCATCCTCCTGATGGAAGACCATCGTCATGCCGATCAGGATGGCGGCCGCCGCCGGTGCCGTGGCGGCCAGCGCTACCGGAAGAATACTCGATTGGCCGAGCGCGCGCGTCAGGTAGCTGAAGAAGTAAACTGCGAAGCCCGCCAAGGCGCTGACGAGGTAGACGCGCGCGATACCGCCGGCACGCGCGGGCTTAAGGGTGAAACTCGCGGCCATGAACACCATCGCGGCGAAGAGAATCGGCAGCGTCAATAGCGAATAGAGATATAGCTTATAGCGCACCGCGGAGAAGCCCGCGTTCTGCGCGGCGCGGATGAACCGCGGGAGCGCCCAGAACGACAACGTATCGGGCGGCGCGAAGCTTTCCTGGATCTGCGCGGGTGTCAGCGTCGTCGCGAGATCGTAGCGGGCGTGATACGTCACATGTCCGTCCACATTGCTCACCCAGGCATCTTCCAGAACCCAGGCACCGCGGGAAAGCTGTGCGCTTTTGGCATCGATGCGGCCTTCGATGTGATCGTTCGGGCCATAGAGGAAGACGATGACGTCGTCCAGGCGCACGCCCTGATCGGAGACGGTGAGCGCATGGATGACCGACTGCTGGTTCGCGTCGCCTTGTCTCAGCCACAGCCCGTTGACGGAAACCGAAAGCTGAGACTCCTGACCTTTGATATATTTCGCTTCCAGCGCGCTGAACTGGGCGAGCATGCGCGAAGAAATCGGGGTCACCGCCAGGACGGCGAATACGCCGATCGCGACGGCGACGGCGAGCGGGGGCACCAGAAAATCCCAGGCCGAAACGCCTGCCGCGCGCGTCGCCACCAGCTCTTGATAACGCGACAGCCGCACGAAGCAGAATACACCCCCGCCGAGAATGCCAAACGGCAGGAGCTGTTGCCCAAGGTCGGGAAGAAACAATAGCGCCATACCTACAATGACGCCGGTCCCAACGCTGTGTCCCGCCGTGCGATTGAGGAGGTCGACGATGTCGATCGAAAAGGCGAGAAGCAAAAGCGCAGCATACACAATCCCCACGCTCAGCAGGAACTGGCGCGCCAGATAGCGGTATAGTGTCCACGACCAGCTCACGCGGCGACCTCCGGGGCCCGGCTTTGGGCTGCGGCAGGCTGGGGAAAGCCGCCGGCGAGCACGGCCAGCGCGGCGCCGGCGCCCAGCAGAGGGATCACATAGAACAGCACGCAGAGTATGGCGTTGCTTGCGGCCAGCCCTTGCACGCCGTAGCCCACGATCCTGATGGCGGTGACGGCGGCCGAGGCGATCGTCATGCGCAAGGCATTGGCGCCGCGCGCGCGTCGTCCGCGGGTAATGGCGGCCAACGCGATCAGTCCGAACGCGATGCAATAGAGCGGCTGCGAAAGCCGGTTGTGGGCCTCCGCGAAATAGGCGCCGCGGATACGCGGACCAAGATTCGGATCGGGCCAGAAAAGCTCGCTCAGGTAAAGCTCGGTTGTGGCGCGGTTGATGACGGGGGTCGGGCCGACGAATTGATCGAGATCGAAAACGTAACGCTGGAACTTGAGCATCGAAAGGCGCGCTCCACCTTTGGTGCTCGACTCCACGGTGCCATCGACCATGATGAGGCGCGCGCCGGCCGGGGTCTGCGCCAACTGTCCGCTTTCCGCCAGATAGGTGATCGCGCTCTTCGGATTGCGGTTGTCGTGCACCAGCACGCCGCGGATTTGGCCGTCAGGATCGATTTCACGGATGAAGACTGTGAGTCCCTTGGTCGGAGTGTTGAAGGTGCCTTCGTTGAGCAGCGCCGCGCCGATGTCGGCGCGAATGTCGACCTCTTTGTCCTTCATGGCGCGCTGACCGGCCGGCATCAGATAAAGCCCGCACAGATAGGTCAGCGCCATGACGATCCCCGCCGCGATGAACATCGGAACGGAAAGCTGGGCGCGGCTGAAGCCGGCGGCGGCCATCACGACCAGCTCGCTGTCCGAATTGAGCTTGGACAGGGCATAGAGCGTGCCGAAGAAGAAGGCGATCGGCAGGATGATGACCAGCAGGCTGGGCAGCATCAGGATCGTCAGATAGACGAACGTCGGCGCCGACTGCCCGCGATTGATGACGAGGTCGAGCAGGCGCAAGGATTGCGTCAGCCACACCACGCAGGTCGCCAGGAATGCGAACAGCGCGACTGGCCCGATCAGCTGCTTGAGGACATAGAAGGACAGTCGCGTCATCTGGCTTTATCCGGCTATCCGGTCGGCGCGGGCGTCTTGCCCCATCGGCGATTCGATTTAAACTAACACTCCCCTCTTTAGCATTCCCATCCGGCTATTGGGCAACCGGACTTTCCAAGCCAAAGAAACGGAGAAAACGATGCAACTCAGTTTTGTCGCACCTTCGGCAGTCAAATCCGGCGTTTGGGTCGTGGGGGCCGTGGAGGGGCCTGCCCTGTTACCGGCGGCGGAACGGGCGGACAAGGCCTGTAGCGGCGCGATCGGCCGCGCCCTCGCGGTCAGCCGATTCACCGGCAAGAGCGGACAGGTGCTCGAATTGCTGGCGCCGGCCGGCATCAAGGCTTCGCGACTCCTGGTGGTTGGCCTGGGCAAACCCGAGGATTTCGACGCAAACCGGGCCGAAGCGGCAGCCGCAGCCGCCATAGGGCGGCTTTCGGGGACGACAGAGGCTGAAATTGCCTTCGAAATCGACGCACCGAAGGGGGGAAAAGCGAGAGGGGCGAAGCTTGCGGCCCATTTGGCGCTGGGCGCCAGGCTCAGAACCTATGCTTTTAATCATTACCGCACCAAGGATCTGGCCGAGCACGAATCCAAGCTCAAGAAAGTGACCGTTTTCACGACTGATCCGGATGCGGCCAGAAAGGCCTGGCGCCCTTGCGAAGCGGTCGCAGATAGCGTGTTCCTGGCTCGCGACTTGGTGAACGAGCCGCCGAATGTTCTTTCGCCGGTGGAATTCGCCCGCCGCGCCAAGGCGCTTTCCAAGCTCGGGCTGAAGGTGGAGGTGCTGGGCGAGGCCCAGATGAAGAAGCTCGGCATGGGCGCGCTTCTGGGCGTGGGCCAGGGCAGCGAGCGGGAAAGCCAGCTTGTGGTCCTGCAATGGCATGGCGCGAAGAAGAAGGCCGCCTCGCCGGTCGCTTTCGTCGGCAAGGGCGTCTGCTTCGATTCCGGCGGCCTCTCGCTCAAGCCTCCCGCCAGCATGATGAGCATGAAGGGCGACATGGGCGGCGCCGCCGCCGTCGTCGGCGTCCTGCGGGCGCTGGCGGTGCGCAAGGCGAGGGTCAACGCGGTGGGCGTGATCGGGTTGGTGGAAAACATGCCCGACGGCAAGGCCCAGCGCCCGGACGACGTGGTCAAGTCGATGTCCGGCCAGACCATTGAGGTCCTGAACACCGACGCCGAAGGCCGCTTGGTGCTGGCCGATGCGCTGTGGTACGCGCGGACCCATTTCAAGCCGAAATTCGTCGTCGATCTCGCCACGCTGACCGGCGCGATCCTGGTCGCCTTGGGCGTAGAACATGCCGGCTTATTCTCCAACGACGACAAATTGTCGGAGCGGCTGGCCGAAGCCGGCAAGGACGTGGGCGAACCGGTGTGGCGCCTGCCGCTCGCCAGCGCCTACGACAAACTGTTGCGCTCCAAGATCGCCGACATGAAGAACATCGGCGGACCGAACGCCGGCTCGATCACGGCGGCGCAGTTCCTCCAGCGCTTCGTCGAGAAGACGCCTTGGGTGCATTTGGACATCGCCGGCGTCGCCTGGCAGGACAATGAGCACAAACCGCTGATCCCGAGTTGGGGCACCGGCTGGGGCGTGCGGCTTCTGGATCGGTTGGTGGCGGATCATTACGAGGACTAATGGCACTCCGGGAGATGGCCGATCATGTTTAGCGCACGTACGCTATTCGGAATCGCTAGCGGCGCTTATGCGATATGGCTGTGTGTCCTGGACATACAACAGGGGCACTGGTTCTGGCTTGTGCTGCCGGTATTACTGGGGGCGTTCGCGGTATGGCTCATCGCCGCGCCCCCAAAAATCACACCGGCACACGCGCGATTTAGGACATATCTGGATGCAAATCCGGACGCCAAGAAGCTCGACCGACTGTCCAAATGGCTTGGCTGGGCCGCTATACTGCTCACAATCGCGTGGGCATATTTTGCCCTCGTTACATTGCACATTTGGAACATCTGGTGGTTGCTTGGCGTGGCGCTCGCGCTTAATGCGCCGAGCGTCGTACTCTCGACTATAGTTGTCGTCCGTTTCACGAAAGACGCGCGCGCAAACTTTGAGCAGAACAACGCGCCATGACCGAAACTCTCTTCTACCATCTCGAACGGCGCGACCTGGACGATGTACTTCCCGGGCTGATCGAGAAGACACTGGAGCGCGGCTGGCGGGCGCTGATCCGCACGGAATCCGCCGAGCGCGCCGACGCCATCGATACGCGGCTGTGGACCTTTAACGACGGCTTCCTGCCGCACGCCCAAACCGGCGACGGCGATCCCGTGCGCCAACCGGTGCTAATCACGGTGGAAGAGGGCAATCCCAACGCCGCGAACGTCCTGTTCGTGGTCGGCGGTGCGTCACCCCCCGCCTGGGACGGCGCGGAGGCGAAAGCCCTCACCCGCATTGTTCTGATGTTTGACGGGCGCGACCCCGCCGCCGTCGAAACCGCCCGCGCCGCCTGGAAGGACGCCAAGGCCGCCGGCCACGATGTCACCTATTGGAAAGAAAGCCCCACGGGAAAATGGGAGAAGCAGGGTTGATTTGTCCGCCCCTCAGCGCCTATCTCAAGTTGAGGCTCCTGGCTTGGATTTGAACCGGTGTTTTTCGGCTTCGGATTTATTCTCATCATACAGCTCGCCTGCGCGGCGCATCTGATCCGCTCGGGGCGCTCGATGCTGTGGTTCCTGCCGATCATTTTCGCGCCGCTGATTGGCTGCATCGCCTATGCGGTTTTCGCCGTCCTGCCGGACATGGCGGGCAGCAATTCGGCGCGCCGCTTCGCCGACAATGTCGCCAACGTCGCCGATCCGGGCCGTGCCTATCGCGAGAAATTACGCGAGGTGGAGATGGTGGGCTCGGCCGACGCCAAGCGTGCGCTGGCGGCGGAATGCATCAAGCGCGGGCGCTTCCAGGACGCGGTGGATCTCTACCAAAGCGCCATGGGCGGTCCGCTGGGCGACAGCGATACTGTTCTGCTGCGCGGCATGGCGCGCGCCAGGCTGCTGGCCGGCGACGGCCAGGGCGCCGTGGAAGCGTTCGAGCAACTCAAACGGATGGAAAAGTCCGCGTTCGACGCCGATGTGGAACTCGATTACGCGCGCGCGCTGGCGCTGGCGGGCCACACGGACGACGCGCTGCGTCAATACGAATCCGTCGTGCCGCGCTATCCGGGCGAGGAGGCGCGCTGCCGCTTCGCACTTCTGCTGAAATCGCTGGGCCAGGTCGACCGCGCGCACGGGCTGTTCCAGGAAATCGTCAAATCCATGCGCGGCGCGCCCGGTTATTACCGCAGCCGCCAGCACGAATGGGTCCGCATCGCCCGTGAGCAATTGAATGGGTAGAGCGCGATCAGGCGAAGTGTGTAGCGGTTCGCCGTAAGATCGCGCGACAATCAAAGAATCTAGCGCCCGTCAAGCCTGCGTTTAGAGAAGTCCCTTGAAACTCTCCGCGTAGCCGTTTGCCTCCAGCCATGCCGCAAGGTGGGTACGGTCATAGCCTTCGCGGAGCCATGACGACATCGGGGCGCCGTCCGCTTGGCGCTTCGCATAGTCCAAGAAGTGGCGCAACCAGCGCTGGTTTTGTCTCGGAAAATGCAGATAGGGAAATCTGGCGAACTGCGCGCATGCTTCGTCCATTGCGTTCCAGCCGTTGCGCTGAACGAGATACAACGCCGCGGCAAAACTGGTGCGGTCCTGCCCGCCAGAGCATTTGATGAGGAACGGCCGGGGCGCCGCCTCATAGGCGTCGATAAGCGCGGTCAGCAGCGCCCGACTAGGCAACTTACGGGAGTTGAGCGGCGTATCGAAATGAACGATTGCGTTCTCGCGGCAGGCGCGCGTTTCGGCGCGCCACCAACCCAAATCCGGATGTGCCCCGCGCAGATTGATGACGGTCTTGATTCCGTTTGCGACAAAAAACGTCTTCCACAATCCGACATAAGGTTGCGCGGAACGCGCGGCGTCCCCTTCGATGATCCAGTGAAAATTGTATAGGACGTTGAGCGGCGCAGACATTTTCATCGATTTTGTCGCCATGATTCGAGTTACCGCGGAAACGCGGCGCAAGTCAATGAATTGGCCCTGGTTTGGAGGCTCGGCATCCGAAGTATCCGTATACTGTCGTTACGGACCATCGCTTGGCCGCAACGACGATCCGGCTTCAAGCGCTTTTTCATACGTCTCATGCGCTTGAAGCCAGCTTGTTTCGGCAGCGGCAAGTTTGCGCATGGCCTCGGCGCGTTTCTTCGACACGGCCGATCCCTTTTTCGGGTCATGCACGAACAAAAGCGGGTCCGCGAGCGCCGAATCGAGCTTGGCGATTTCCGCGTTGAGCGCAGCGATTTGGTGCTCCGCCGCGTCGATTCTATCCTTGAGCGGCTTCAGCTGATGTCGCCGTCGCGCGGCTTCACGACGCACTTCTTCCTTGGATAGCTTCGTCTCGGCGGGCGCGTGCGAAACGGGCACGGGCTCGGCGGCCAGCAGGAAGCGGCGGTAATCGTCGAGATCGCCGTCGAACGGCGCGACCTGCCCGCCCGCAACCAGCAGCAGACGGTCCGCCGTCGCTTCGATCAGGCGGCGATCATGGCTGACCAGCACCACCGCGCCGTCGAAATCGTTGAGCGCGTTAAGAAGTTCGCTTCGCGCATCGATGTCCAGATGGTTGGTCGGTTCGTCCAGGATCAGCATGTTGGGTTTGTCGAGCGTCGCCAGCGCCAGCATCAGCCGTGCGCGTTCGCCGCCGGAAAGATTGGCGACCTTGGTTTGCGCCTTGTCGGCGGAAAAACCGAATCCGCCGAGCTGCGTGCGCAGTTCCTGCATCGTAAGGCGCGGCCGCAGATGGCCAAGCGTTTCGATGGGCGATAGCGCGCCGTTCAGTTCCTCCAGCTGATGCTGTGCGAAATAGCCGGGCACCAGCTTTTTTGCGCGCACCAGTTCGCCGGACATCGGTTCCAGCTTGCCCGCCAGCAACTTCGCCAGGGTCGATTTGCCGTTGCCGTTCTTGCCCAGCAGCGCGATGCGGTCGTCGGAATCGAAGCGCAGGGAGAGCTGGCTCAGCACTGGCTTGCCCGGCTCATAGCCGACCGAAGCCTTATCCATGGCGATCAGCGGCGGGCTTGCGGGCTGTGCCTTGGGCAATCGGATCGGCGCTGTATGTTCGTCGAGGGGAACGTCCACCTTCTTCAGCCGCTCCAGCATCTTGATGCGGCTTTGCGCCTGGCTCGCCTTCGACGCCTTGTAACGGAAGCGGTCGACGAAGGCCTGCAGATGCTTGCGCTGGGCATCCTGCTTCTTGGCGAAGGCGGCATCGAGCGCTCGTTTCTGCGCCCGCGCCTCCACGAACTTGTCGTAGCCGCCGGTGTAGAGGGTCAGCTTGCCGTGTTCGAGATGCAGGATGAATTCCGCCGCCGTGTTGAGCAGGTCGCGGTCGTGGCTGACGATCAGGACCGTGCCGCGATAGCGCCGCAGGAATTCCTCCAGCCACAACACGCCTTCGAGGTCGAGATAGTTCGTCGGCTCGTCCAGCAGCAGCAGATTGGGCGCCGAGAACAACACCGCGGCCAGCGCCACGCGCATCCGCCAGCCGCCGGAGAATTCCGAACATGGCCGAAGCTGCTCTTCCGCCAAAAATCCCAGACCCGCTAGAATCTCCGCCGCGCGCGCCGGCGCCGAATAGGCGTCGATGGTGTGCAGACGCGCGTGGATTTCGGCGATGGCATGCGGATCGGTTTCGTGCTCCGCGCGCGCCGACAGCGAGGTGCGCTCCTTGTCGGCGGCCAGCACCGTGTCGATCAGGCTGTCGGAGCCGGAGGGCGCCTCCTGGGCCAAGGCCCCGATGCGCCAGTCCCTGGGGGTGCTGACATCGCCGCCGTCGGAAGCCAGCTGGCCCAGAATGACCCTGAGCAGCGTCGTTTTGCCCGCCCCATTGCGTCCGACCAGGCCCACGCGCCGTCCGGCGGGCAGGCTGGCGCTTGCGCCCTTCAGGATGTCGCGGCCCGCAATGCGGACGGTGAGATTGTCGATGACCAGCATGGCCGCGGCTTTTAGCACGCCTTGCGCGGCTGCAAAGGGCATGGCTATAAGGCACGCGATTTTCCAACCCTGGAGCAGGACATGGCCGTCGAGCGCACGCTTTCCATCATCAAACCGGACGCGACGCGCCGGAACCTGACGGGCGAAATCGTCGCACGGTTCGAAAAAGCGGGCCTGCGCGTTGTCGCACAGCGCCGCATCCGCCTCTCCCAGGCGCAAGCGCAAGCTTTCTATGCCGTCCATGCGGCGCGGCCGTTCTATAAGAGCTTGGTCGAATTCATGACTTCCGGCCCGGTCGTCGTGCAGGTGCTCGAGGGCGAAAGCGCCATCGCCAAGAACCGCGAAGTGATGGGCGCCACCGACCCCTCCAAGGCCGCGCCGGGCACCATCCGCAAGGATTTCGCCCAATCCATCGAGGCCAATTCCGTGCACGGCTCCGATGCTCCGGAAACCGCTGCCAACGAGATCAAATTCTTCTTCAGTGATCTCGACATAGTCGGGTAGCATCGCCTCCCGATTTAGAGGAGGCGCGCATGCAGGGTAAAACCGTCGTCATCACCGGAGCCACGTCAGGCATCGGCGAAGTTGCTGCCGTCGAACTGGCCCGTCAGGGTGCGCGGATCGTTTTCGTCGCGCGCAATCCTTTGCGCCGCGATACGACGCTGGCGCGGCTGTCGGTCGTGAACGACAAAGTCAAGCACACGGCTTACCTCGCCGATTTGTCGCGGCTTTCCGAAATGAAACGCGTGGCGGGCGAGATCGCCGCCGCCGAGCCCAAGATCGACGTGCTCATCAACAATGCCGGCGCAGTGTTCACCAAACGCGAGACGACGGCGGACGGTCTGGAGATGACCTTCGCCACCAACCATCTGGCATATTTCGTGGTGACCAATCTGCTGCTCGCGAATCTCAAGGCCACGCCGGGCGCGCGCATCGTCAGCACCTCGTCGGATGCTCACAAGAGCGGCAAGCTCAACTTCGATGATCTGCAATCCGAGAAAAGCTACGTCGGCTTCCGCGTCTACTGTAACAGCAAACTCGAGAACATCCTATTCACGCGCGAACTGGCGCGGCGGATTGCGGGCACGGGCGTGACCGCCAATTGCCTGCATCCTGGCTTCGTCGCCAGCAGCTTCGGCGACAACAACGGCGGCTGGACGGAGTTCGCTTTTGGTCTCCTGAAGAAGATCGCGGCAATCTCGCCGGAAGACGGCGCCAAGACCATCGTCTATCTCGCCTCTTCGCCGGACATCGCGGGCCAGAGCGGCGGTTATTACTATAAATGCGCGCCCTCTACGCCGACCGCGGCGGCGCAAAACGACGCCGACGCGAAACGGCTGTGGGAAATTTCCGCGAAGATCGCGGGGGTAGGTTAGATGGACAAGGGTCGCCGCAAGGAAATCGCCCGTACCTATAGGGAGCGCATGCCGCAGCAAGGCATCTTTGCGGTGCGTTGCGCCGGTCGGACATGGGTGTCGGCCTCGCGCCATCTCGATACGCAGCAGAACCGCCTCTGGTTCGGGTTGCGCCAAGGCGGCCTTCCCAACGCCGAGCTTCAGGCGGCATGGAATGCGCACGGCGAAGCGGCCTTCGTGTTTGAAGTGCTGGAGAAAGTGACCGACGAGAATTCGTTGCTGATCGATTCGCTACTGAAGGAGCGCGAGAAGCATTGGCGCGCCGCGCTGAGCGCGGACAAGGTGTTGGGCTAGACGAGCACCGCTCGTCCGTTTTGCAGCTTCACGCGCCCTTCTGCCAACATTTCCAATGCCGCGGGATAGAGCTTGTGCTCGGCTTGCAGCACGCGCGCGGCAAGAGCCTCGGGCGTGTCGCCCAGTTCCACCGGCACCGCCGCCTGGGCGATGATGGGCCCCGCGTCGAGTTCCGGCACCACGAAATGCACCGTGCAGCCGGAAATCCGCACGCCCGCCTGCAGCGCCTGTTCGTGCACATGCACACCTTTGAACGACGGCAGCAGCGACGGATGGATGTTCAGCAGCCGGCCTTCCCATTTGCGCGCGAACCAGTCGGACAGGATGCGCATGAACCCGGCTAGGCAGACAATCTCGATGCCGGCTTCGTTCAGCGCCGCATCGATGGCCGCATCGAACGCCTCGCGCGAAACAAAGGCTTTGTGCGGAATGACCCTGGTGGCGATGCCCGCGTTCGCCGCGTGCTTCAAGCCTTCCGCGCTTCCGACGTTTGAGATCACCAGAACGATCTCGGCAGGAAAGGCGGGGTCGGCGGTGGCGGCGATCAGCGAACGCATGTTGCTGCCGCGTCCGGAAATCAGAATGGCGGTGTGCACTTTCACAGTTCCAGCGCTCCGCGGTATCGCACCTTCGCTTCGCCTTCGCCCGGAACCAGCTTGCCCAGCCGCGAGGCCTTGTCGCCATTCTCTTGGAATGCCTCGATCACCCGCCCGGAGGATTTCTCGCTCGCCACCGCGATCAACCCGATCCCGCAATTGAAGGTGCGCAGCATCTCGCGCTCTTCGATGCCGGCGGTTCTTGCCAGCCAGCCGAACACGGGCGGCGGCGTCCATAAATCCAAATCGATCTCGGCGTCCAATCCTTTCGGCAGGGCGCGCGGCGTATTCTCGGTGATGCCGCCGCCGGTGATATGCGCCAGCCCCTTGACACCTCCCATGCGGATCGCCTCCAGCGCGCTTTTCACATAGAGCCGCGTCGGTGTCAGCAGCGCCTCGCCGAGCTTCTTGCCGAGCGCGAACGGCGCGGGCTCATCGTAGGTAAGCCCGCTTTGCTCCGCCACTCGGCGCACCAGCGAAAAGCCGTTGGAATGCACGCCGGAAGACGCTATGCCGATCAGCACATCGTCCGCGCGCATGTCTGCGGTCTTGGGCAGGATCGCGCCGCGTTCCACCGCGCCGACGGAGAATCCCGCCAGATCGAAATCGCCCTTGGCGTAAAGGCCCGGCATTTCCGCCGTCTCGCCGCCGATCAGCGCACAGCCGCATTCCTTACAGGCGCGCGCGATACCCTCGATCACCGCTGCCGCGTCGTCCACGTTCAGCTTGGCGCTGGCGTAATAGTCGAGAAAGAACAGCGGCTCCGCGCCCTGCACGACGATGTCGTTGACGCACATCGCCACAAGGTCCTGGCCGATGCCTGCGAACAGGCCCGTGTCGATGGCGATCTTGAGCTTGGTGCCGACGCCGTCGGTGGAGGCGACCAGAACCGGGTCGGTGAAGCCCGCGGCCTTTAAGTCAAATAGCCCGCCGAAGCCGCCCAGGTCCGCGTCCGCGCCCGGCCGCCGTGTCGTTTTGGCCGCCGAGGCAATGCGTTCGACCAGCGCCTCGCCGGCATCGATATCGACGCCCGCGTCCTTATAGGTGAGGCTGGTGTGCCCGGAATCCCGATTCGACGTCATATCGCGCGCTGAGCTTGATCGCCGCCTCGTTTAATCGCGTCAAGGCAGCCGCGCAAGAAGGTGCCCAAACCGTTGCGGTGCCGGAATCCGTTCAGGCTAGGGGTAGACCGGTTGCGACCCCATCCGGCCGCTCCCGGGACGGTTCGGGCATGGCAATCCGCCGCTTTCAAGGGTCGCGAACGGCGATTATAGTCGCCGCGTTCAAAACAGGTCCCCCATGCGACGCCTTCTTTCCTTTCCGGCGCTGACCCTTGCGCTTGCCGTCATCTGTCTGTCGCCGCAACTCGCTGCCGCCGACGGTCCGTTCACGGTCGCCGGCGTCCATGTCGACGCTTCATCCGCTTCGGTGGCGGAAGCCCGCAACGCCGCCGTCGCGGCCGGCCGGCCCACGGCATGGCAGATATTGTTCCACCGCCTCACCCGTCAGCAGGACTGGGTGCGCCAGCCGGTGCTCGACGACGCCCAACTGCAGAAGCTGATCACGACCTATTACCCGTCGAACGAGAGGCGGTCGACCAGGCGCTACATGGCGGACATGACCTACGTGTTCAATCCGGACGCCGTCACCCGCATGCTGCAAAGTTCGGGCATTCTTTATGTGGCGTCGGCGGCCAAGCGCATCCTGGTGATCCCGATGGCGCCCGGCTATGCGCGCGGCTCCGGCTGGACGGTGGCGTTGGCCAATCCGCGTTTTGCCAACAGCGTGGTTCCTTTCTCGGTTCCCATCGGCGATGCGCCGGACATGAACGCGCTGGGCGGGCTTGCCTTCGACACCGCGACCTGGGCCAACGTCGAGCCCGTTGCTTCGCGCATCCGCGCCAGCGAAGCGGTGCTCATCCAGGCCGTGGTGACGGGCAATAAACTCACCGTCACGCTGCGCCGGTTGGGGGCGGGCGAACTACCGGCCAAAGCGAGCTTCGAAGTGCCCTTGCTCCAGAATCCGCAGGCTACCTATCCTGCGGCGGCGGACGCCACGGTGCAGGCCATCGGCGACATGTGGAAATCCCATGCCGCGGTGGATTTCAGCCAGAAAGGCAATCTGGCCGTGGACGTGCGCGTGGGTTCGATTTCCCAACTTGCCGGCCTGCAGAGTGCGCTGGCGGGCGTTCCCAATGTGGCGGGCGTCACCGTCATCGCCATGGACATCGGCGACGCGCGTCTGTCGCTTTCCTACCTCGGCACCGTCGACCAGTTGCGCGACGCGCTGGCGCAGGCGGGTTTCACGCTCGTCAATCGCGGCGGGACATGGCAGCTCTCGCAAGGCGCCGGCGCGAGCACGGGCGCGCCGTGAACGCGCTGCTGCGCCAGGCGCCCAATATCCTAAGCGCGCTTAGGCTCATTGCCGCGCCCATTGCCGCGTTATTGATCCGCGACGGCGTTTATTCCGCGGCGCTTTGCGTTTTCGTTTTTGCCGGCCTTAGCGACGCGCTGGACGGTTTTCTCGCCAAGCGTTTTGCCTTGACCTCTCGGTTCGGCGCTTGGCTCGATCCCGCCGCCGACAAGCTTCTGATGCTGGCGAGTTTCCTCACCCTGACGATGGTGCATGCGGTGCCGCTTTGGCTGACGGTGCTGGTGATCGGGCGCGACGTAGCCATCGTGCTCGGCGTCGGCTTGGCGCGGCTGCTGGAAGCGCCGTTGCGGATCGCGCCCTTGACGATCGGCAAGGCGAATACGGTGGTGCAGGTCGTCTATGTCGCGCTCGTTTTGTTGCTGCTGGCCGCAAACCTGAGCATACCTCGGCTGGTCTTTGCCGGAACGGCGGTGGTGGCGATCTTCACGTTGATGTCCTTTTTCGCTTACGCCTACGTGTGGCTGCAAGCGGTCGCAGCCGGTCGGCGGGCCGCGTAACCAATATGCCCTCACAGCTTCCTTTGCCGCTTGAAACGCGTCGCAATTTCACGCGAGCGGATTTCATCGTCGGTCCCGGCAACAGCGCGGCCGTCGGGTTCGTCGATGCCTATCCCGCGTGGCCTTCGCCGGCGGCGGCGCTTTACGGACCCGCCGGAGCGGGCAAGTCGCATCTGGCGAATGTGTGGGCGGCGCGAAGCGGCGCGCGGATCGTCGATGCCGGGATGCTCGAGGAGACGGTGCTGGTGCAAATTTCCCTCGCGCAGGCCCTGGCGGTGGAAGACGTCGATTATTCGCCCCTGACCGCCACGGCAGAAACGGCGCTTTTTGCGCTGATCGAGCGCGGCCAACCCATGCTGCTGACCGGCCGCGAGGCGCCTTCTGCGTGGCCGGCGCGTCTGCCCGACCTGGCGTCGAGGTTTCGCGCGCTACTGGCGTTTGGGTTGTGGGCGCCGGACGACGCGCTGCTAGAGGCTTTGGCGAAAAAGCTCTTTGCCGATCGCCAATTGAGCGTGCCCGACGCGGTCGTGACGCAAATGATCCACGCTTTGGAGCGCTCGCCCGTCGCCGTGCGCGATTTCGTGGCCCGGGCCGACGCCGAGGCTTTGGCCCAAAAACGTCCGGTGACGATGGGCCTTATGAGGGAATTATTGGCAAAAGACGGGTAAGCTGCGACATGACAGTGTCGCAGTTTTGCTTTACGCTGCGACCGCGGAGTTGCGGCAAGCTATTGATGTCAAAAGCAAAGACTCGTGTTGAGGCGGTTGAGGACGCGGCGCTGACCGAGGCCCTGCAGGCAGGCGTCGTGGAGACGTCTGTCACCGAACATGGGGAGCTTTTCGCGACCCAGGAAAGCGTCGTCGTGCCCGCCATAGATCCCACCTCGCCGGAGCGTTTCGTCAATCGCGAACTGTCCTGGCTGGCGTTCAACGGGCGGGTGCTGGAGGAGGCCCAGAATCGCCGCCATCCGGTGCTGGAGCGGCTGCGCTTCCTGTCGATTTCCGCCTCGAACCTCGATGAATTCTACATGGTGCGCGTCGCCGGCCTTGTCGGCATGGTCAACGAGGGCGTTGCCACGCTCAGTGCCGACGGCCTCAGCCCCAGCGAGCAGCTGGATCATATCGGCGAATTGGCCGGGAAACTCTTGAACGATCAGCAGCGCGTCTGGACCTCTCTGAGGGCCGAATTGCGTGAAGCCGGCATCAGCGTCATCGAGCCGAGCGAATTATCAATCGCGGACAAGGAATGGCTGGACGTGTATTTCCGCGCCCAGATATTCCCGGTACTGACGCCGCTTGCCGTCGATCCCGCCCATCCTTTCCCCTTCCTGCCCAATCTCGGCTTTACACTGGCGCTCAAGCTGATGCGCCGGCGCGACGGCAAGGCGATGATGGCGCTGCTGCCGGTTCCTACGCAGCTTCTGCGTTTCATCCGCCTGCCCGGCGAAGGCAAGGAAGTACGCTTTCTGGCGCTCGAAAAGGTGATCGGGCTTTACCTGGACAGGCTGTTCCCGGGCCACACGGTCACCGGCATGGGGATGTTCCGCGTCCTGCGCGACAGCGACGTGGAAATCGAGGAAGAGGCCGAAGATTTGGTGCTGATGTTCGAATCCCTGCTCAAGCGACGGCGGCGCGGTTCGGTCATCCACATGATGTGCAGCCAGTCCATGCCGGAGGATTTGCGCCGGTTCATCGCCGATCATCTGCAGCTCAAACTGGAGGAATTCGTCTTCGTCGAGCACATGCTCGGCCTGTCCGACCTGCAGAATCTTATCCTCAAGGAACGCCGCGACCTACAGTTCAAACCGTATGTCGCGCGTTTTCCTGAACGCATCCGCGATCACGGCGGGGATTGCTTCGCGGCGATTCGCGCCAAGGACATCATCGTCCACCATCCCTTCGAGAGCTTCGACGTGGTGGTACAGTTCCTACGCCAGGCGGCGGCCGATCCCGACGTGGTGGCGATCAAGCAGACGCTGTACCGCACCAGCGATAATTCCCCGATCGTCAGCGCTTTGATCGAAGCGGCCGATTCGGGCAAATCCGTTACCGCGCTGGTCGAGTTGAAGGCGCGTTTCGACGAGGCCGCCAACATCAAATGGGCGCGCGATCTGGAGCGGGCCGGCGTTCAGGTCGTTTACGGCTTCATCGCGCTCAAAATCCACGCCAAGGTCAGCCTGGTGGTGCGCCGCGAGAGCGGGCAACTGCACACTTACGTGCATTACGGCACGGGCAATTATCACCCGGTCACCGCCAAGGTTTATACCGACCTGTCGCTGTTCAGCGCCGATCCGGCGCTGGGACGCGATGCCGCACAGCTTTTCAACTACGTGACGGGCTATGCCGAACCCATGGGCCTGGAGAAGATCGCCGTCTCGCCGCTGAATTTGCGCGACCGACTGGTCGACGCGATCGGCGAGGAGATCGCCCATGCGCGCGCCGGCCGGCCGGCCGCAATCTGGGTCAAGCTCAACTCGCTGGTCGATTCGCATATGATCGATTGCCTCTATCGCGCCAGCCAGGCCGGAGTGCACATCGAGCTGGTGGTGCGCGGCATCTGCTGTCTGAGGCCCGGCGTGCCCGGCCTGTCCGACAACATCCGCGTTAAGAGTATCGTCGGCCGGTTCCTGGAGCACGGCCGCATCGTTTGCTTTGGCAACGGCTACGGCCTGCCCTCCGCGAAAGCGAAGGTCTACATCTCGTCCGCCGATTGGATGCCGCGCAATCTCGACCGCCGCGTCGAAGCCTTGGTGCCGATTGAGAACCCGACCGTCCACCAGCAGGTGCTCGACCAGATCATGGTGGCCCTGCTCAAGGATCAGGCGCAAAGCTGGACCATGGCGGGCGACGGCACGTACGTGCGCGATCCGGCGGCGGACAGCGCGGATGCCTTCTCGGCGCATACCTATTTTATGACCAATCCGTCGCTGTCGGGACGCGGACGGTCGCTGCGCATCGACAAGCCGCATCCCGTCGCCATCGTCAGCCGCCGCGACTGACAAACATGAGCGGCACCCCCATCGTCCCGGCGGACCTCGAAGCGGAAATGCCGGCGCCCGCCGCGCGCAACGCGAAGGGGCGGGTCGCGGTCGTCGACGTCGGCTCGAATTCCGTCCGTCTCGTCGTCTACGAATCGCTATCGCGCACCGCCTCGACCGTGCACAACGAGAAGGCGATCTGCAGCATCGGCCGCGACATGGTGAACACCGGCCTGCTGCACAAAGAAGGGTGCGAACTGGCGCTCGAATCGCTACGGCGTTTCCGTGTCCTGGCCGAGAAGCTCGGGGTTGTGGTGCGCGAGGCGGTCGCGACGGCGGCCGCGCGCGATGCTGCCAACGGTCCGGAATTCGTGCGGCGTGCGGAAGCAGCCTGGGGCGCGCCGGTGCGCGTGCTGTCCGGCAAGGAGGAAGCCCATTTCGCCGCTCAAGGCGTAATTGCCGCCGTTCCCGACGCCGACGGCCTCGCCGCCGATCTTGGAGGCGGCAGCCTCGACATGGCGACAGTGAAGAACGGGCGCACCAGCGAGCCCTGTTCGCTGCCTTTCGGTCCGCTGCGCCTGATCGACCTGGCCAAGGGCGACACCGAAAAGGCCCGCCAGTTGATCGACAGCGAACTGGCGACGCTGCCGCAGCTCAAGACGCTGGACAATCGCACGCTCTATGCGGTCGGCGGCATTTGGCGCAGCCTGGCGCGCGTCGACATGCTGCGGGAGGGTTACCCCCTGCACATGCTGCAGCATTACACGATCCCGTTCGCTCGGGCGCTGGAGCTCTGCAACGTGCTGGCCAAGCAGGGGCGCAAATCGCTCGACCTGATGTCGGCGGTGTCCAAGCGGCGCATGGAGCTTTTGCCCTATGGTGCCATCGTGTTGCAGCGTTTGCTGACGACGGCGCGGTTCAAGGAGATCGTCGTCTCCGCCAACGGCCTGCGCGAAGGGCTGCTCTACGACAAGCTTTCGCAAGACGAACGCGCCAAGGATCCCCTGATCGATTTCGCCGGCGTCGAAAACGCGCGGCTGAGCCGCTCGCCCGCCCATGCGATGGAAATGTTCCATTGGTCCTCGCCCCTGTTCGGCGAAGAGAACGCGGAGCATCGCCGTCTGCGTCAGGCGGCATGCCTGCTCGGCGACATCGGCTGGCGGCGCCATCCCGATCACCGCGCGCGCGGGACGTATGAAGAGGTGCTTTACATGCCGTTCGCCGGCGCCGATCACCGGGCGCGGGAATTCATCGCCACCTCCGTCTATCACCGCTATTCCGGCGACCAGGACATTCCCGACGATTTGGACGTCCCCGGATTGCTCGGCAAGCAGGACGGCGAGCGGGCCCTGCGGATCGGCTTGGCGGCGCGCGTTGCGTTCGACCTCTCCGCCTCGGCGCCCGGCGAGTTGCCGAACTACCGTTTGCGGCTCACGCCCGCCAAGATTATCCTCGAAGTGCCCAAACGCCGCAGCGTCATCGCCGACGACACGGTGAGCCGGCGGCTGGCGACGCTCGCTTCGGCAATGGGCCGCAAGGCGGAAATCCTGGTCGGTTAATCGGTTACGGCTTGCGTCCGAGGGGGCGATAGGGCTTTAACAGGGCGCGCCGGCAGGGGCGTAACCTAGCCGGGCTGTAAGGAGAGTCATCATGGGCGGACTGAGCTTTTGGCACATTCTGTTGCTGGCCGTGATCGTGATGGTCGTTTTCGGCGGCCGCGGGAAGATCTCCGACTTCATGGGCGACTTCGCCAAGGGCATCAAGAGCTTCAAGAAGGGGCTGTCCGACGAGGACGAGCCGCCGCCTCCTCCGCCGCGCACGATCAATGTCGAGCGCCACGACGAAACCACGACCCCGAACAAGGACACCGCATCGCACTCCTAGGCGGTATTCGATAGCGCATGTTCGTCGATCTCAGCTGGAGCCATATGCTCCTCGTTTTGGTGGTCGCGCTTGTGGTCGTGGGACCCAAGGACCTGCCGAAACTGATGCACACATTCGGCCGCTGGGCGGGCAAGGCGCGCGCCATGGCCGATCAGTTCCGCAAAAGCTTCGACGAGATGGCGCGCCAGAGCGAGCTCGACGAGTTGCGCAAGGAACTCGACGAACTGCGCAACATGCGCCCGCTGGCCGAGACCGAGCGCACCGTGAACGAGGCACTTCAGCCGCCCAATATTTCACTCACGCCCGATGAGAAACCCAAGGCCGCCGAGCCGTCCGAAATCGTCCACGAAGTGAAGCCCCAAGCCGTGGAACCGTCCGAGCCGATCGGCGAGGGCCATGAGCCGTCGCCGCCATGAGGACGCCCAGCCCCGACGACGAAGCGGAAATCGAATCCACCAAAGCGCCGCTGCTCGAGCATCTGGTCGAGTTGAGAAAGCGCATCATCTATTCGCTGATCGCTTTCGCGGTCGCCTTCGCGATCTGCTTCACCTTCGCCAAGCCACTCTACGCTTTTCTGACCGAGCCTTTGGCGCACGCCTTGGCCGGCCATCCCAACCGGCATCTGATCTACACGGCGCTCTACGAGACCTTCTTCACCTATATGAAGGTCGGCATGTTCGGTGGGCTGTGCCTGGCCTTCCCCTTTATCGCCGCGCAAATCTGGCTGTTCGTGGCGCCGGGCCTTTACCGGCAGGAACGCAAAGCCTTCCTGCCGTTTCTGATCGCCAGTCCGCTGTTGTTTCTCTTGGGCGCCGCGTTCGTCTTCTATGTGATGCTGCCATTCGCGATCCATTTCTTCCTGGGGCTTGAGACTAAAAGCGGCACGGACACGCTGGGAATCGAGCTGATGGCCAAGGTCAGCGATTATTTCGATTTCGTGATGACGCTGATCTTCGCCTTCGGCCTGACCTTCCAGATGCCGGTGGCGCTGGCGCTGCTCGGGCGCGTGGGCATCGTCTCCGCCGCCATGCTGCGCAAGGCAAGACGCTACGCCATCGTTGGCATCTTCGCGCTCGCCGCCGTGATGACCCCGCCGGATCCGTTCAGCATGATGAGCTTGGCGGTGCCCTTGGTGCTGCTCTACGAGGTCTCCATCTGGTGCGTCGGCCTGATCGAAAAACGCCGCGCCGAGGAAGCCGCCGCCCGCGAAGCGGAAGATACGACGAAACCGCCAGACGCGGCGAAAGACGCCGACACGCCGAAAGAGCCGGAAGTCTGACGCAATTCTTCACCCTCTCTATCTTTTTTGGGGGTCGAAGTTGCGGTCGTATAACGATCTGAAATTATTAGATAATTTCCAAACTTTACCCGCAGTGGTTGGCGTGCCATTACCTGCGCGGCCGGAGAGATTCCCATGCACGACATCAAACAAATTCGCGAAAACCGGGACGCTTTCGTCGCCGGGCTGGCGCGGCGCGCCGCCGCCTTCGACGGCAAGACGCCGGACGAGGTGGCCGCTTCCATTCTGGACCTCGACAATCGCTGGCGCGCCGCCAAATCGGCGTTCGAGCAGCACCGGGCGCGCCAGAACGAAGCCTCGCGCGCCATCGGCCAGGCCAAGGCTAAGAAGGACGAAGCGGGCGCCGCCGCGCTGCTGGCCGAAGTCGCCGGGCTGAAAGAGGCGATGCAGAAGGATGAAGCCGGCGAACGTAAGGCGGAAGAAGACCTGAAGAAGGTAATGGAGGTTTTGCCCAATCTTCCGGCGGCGGACATTCCCGACGGCCCGGACGAAGCGTTCAACAAGGAAGTCGAGGCGCGGAAGTTCGGCGCACCGCCGAAGTTCGATTTCAAGCCGAAAGAGCATTACGACCTCGGCGAAGCCCTCGGGCTGATGGATTTCGAGCGCGCTGCGAAAGTTTCCGGTGCGCGGTTCGTTTATCTCAAGGGCGCGCTGGCGCGGATGGAACGCGCGCTTGGGTCGTTCATGCTCGATCTGCAAACCGAGACCAACGGCTACACCGAAGTCAATCCGCCGCTGATGGTGCGCGACCTAGCGATGTTCGGAACCGGGCAATTGCCAAAGTTTGAAGAAGATCTCTTCTTTGCCAATCCGAGTTATCGAGAGTTGGCTTCAAAAATGCTGACCAACTTCCTCGCCAATCCGGCATTTCCAGAAGACGACCGAGTAGTTAAACCCTACGAGGGTAGGTCTCTCGCTGAACTCGAATTCGTAACACTCAAATCAGTGGAAGAGTTTCGGAGAAAAGAACGCTACGGCCTCATCCCCACAGCCGAAGTGCCGCTGACGAATTATGTGAGCGGGGAAATCCTTGACGAGTCTCAACTCCCGCTCCGCTTCACCGCATGGACGCCGTGTTTCCGCGCCGAGGCCGGCGCAGCGGGGCGCGATACGAAGGGCATGATCCGCCAGCATCAATTCTCCAAGGTCGAACTCGTTTCCATCACCACGCCGGAACAATCCCTCGCCGAACACGAGCGCATGACCGATTGCGCGCAGGAAGTTCTCAAGCGCCTCGGTTTGGCGCATCGGGTGATGACGCTTTGCACCGGCGACATGGGATTCTCCGCGCAAAAAACTTACGACATCGAGGTCTGGCTGCCCGGCCAGGATCGTTTCCGCGAAATCTCGTCCTGCTCCAACTGCGGCGATTTCCAGGCGCGGCGGATGAACACGCGTTATCGCCCAAAGGAAGGCAAGAACACGCGTTTCGTTCATACGCTGAACGGTTCGGGCCTCGCTGTCGGGCGCACCCTGATCGCCGTCCTGGAGAATTATCAGGAAAGCGACGGCTCTATCGCTATTCCCGACGCGCTGGTGCCCTATATGGGCGGCTTGAAGAAGATCGAGAAGAAATGAAGAAGTGTGACGGTTCTTGTTCCAACCTCCCTTCGTCATGGCCGCCCTTGAGGCGGCCATCCAGAGTTTCTCGGCTCGTGGACACTCGCCAGCTGGATGGCCGGGTCAAGCCCGGCCATGACGAATTGGGGGCGAGGGGACCGGGCAATGGCTGACAAGTTGCGTATCCTCCTTACCAACGACGACGGCATCCACGCCAAAGGGCTGGAGGTCGCTGAAACTATCGCCCGCGCACTCACCGACGATGTCTGGGTGGTCGCGCCCGAGACCGAACAATCCGGCGCCTCGCATTCGCTGACGCTGACGAGGCCGTTGCGCCTGCGCAAGGTCGATGCCCGCCATTTCGCCGTCACCGGCACGCCGACCGATTGCGTGATGATGGCGACCACCCATCTGATGAAGGACACGTTGCCGACACTGCTTTTGTCCGGCGTCAACCGCGGCGTGAACGCGGCCGACGACGTCACCTATTCGGGCACCATCGCCGGTGCGATGGAAGGCTGCGCACTGGACATTCCCTCCATCGCGCTGTCGCAGGTCTACAATTTCGAGGGCAAGCGCGAGGTGCAATGGGATTGCGTCGAGACGCACGGGCCGGGGCTGATCCGCAAACTAGTCGAAATCGGCTGGCCGAAGAACGTGCTGATCAACGTGAATTTTCCCGATTGCCCGCCCGGCGAGGTGAAGGGCGTCGAAATCGTGGCGCAAGGCAAGCGCGATCTGCAGGAAGCGGTGATCGACCGGCGCATCGACATGCGCGGCTATCCTTATTTCTGGATCGGCTTTCGGCGCGAGCGCGTTTCCGCCAAGCCGGGAACGGATCTGGGCGCCTTGTCCGCGAAGAAGATTTCCGTGACACCGCTGCAACTTAACCTCACCGAGACTAAGGTGATGGAGACGTTGAAACAGTCGTTCGCCGGATAGAAGCGCCATGTCCGCCCACGATCCCCGCCCCATCGCGCTGGTCATGGCGCTGCGCAAGCAGGGGATCATCGACGCGAGAGTGCTGTCCGCGGTCGAGCGCACGCCGCGCCAAGTCTTCGTGGAGGAACCCTTCCTACACTCCGCCTATGACAACACCGCTCTTCCCATCGCCTGCGGCCAGACCATCAGCCAACCATATGTAGTGGCTTATGCGACCGAAGCCCTAGAGGTCGGCCCCGCCATGCGGGTCCTGGAGATCGGCACCGGCTCGGGCTATCAGGCCGCCGTGCTGTCGCCGCTCTGCCGCCGGGTCTACACCATAGAGCGGCACAAGCCCTTGCTGCGCGAGGCCGAGGCCCGCTTTAAGGCGCTAAAGCTCGAAAACATCGTCACTTGGCACGGCGACGGGCTGAAAGGCTGGCCGGAACAGGCGCCGTTCGACCGCATCCTGCTTTCCGCCGCGGTCACCGACGTGCCGCCAATCCTTATCGAACAGTTAAAGCCGGGCGGCATCCTGATCGCGCCCGTCGGGCCGACGACGATTTCCGGCACTGAAAGTTTTTCTCAACTTTTAACGAAGATGATCCGATCTGAGACAGGTTTGAAGCGAGAGGCGCTGATCCCCGTGGTGTTCGTCCCGATGATGCCGGGCGTGCCGCAGGAGCCGCGAATGACCCATGGACGTTCGGACACCACCTAATTTGCCGCGCGGCGCGATCCTGGCCCTGATGCTGGCCGTTCCTGCGTTCCTGGCCGGCTGCTCGGCGACGCCGCGTACCTCCTTCGACTGGGGCGTCAACACGCGCCTTCATCACAGAACGTATGTCGCTTCGCGCAAAGCCGACACCGTCAAAGATACGTCCGCCTATCAGGATTTATCCGAGGTTCGCGTCGTTCCTAAGCCGCGCCCCGAGCCGGGTTGGTACCAGGACAGCGCGAAGCCCGCGCCGCGCGTCGTCGACAACGATACGCCGCCCACGACGGCGGACGTGCGATTCGCGTGGCCCATGAACGGGCGCGTCATCTCGAACTTCGGCTCGACGTCCGGCGGCGAGCGCAATGACGGCATCAATATCGCCGCATCCTACGGCGAACCCGTCCACGCCGCGGCCGAGGGAACGGTCACCTATGCCGGCAACGACCTCAAGAGCTACGGCAATCTCGTGCTGATCCGTCACGGCGACAATTACGTCACGGCCTATGCGCATTCCGAACGCATCCTGGTGGGCCGCGGCGATCATGTCGCGAAAGGGCAGGTCATCGCCTACGCCGGCAGCACGGGCGACGTCAGTGAACCGCAGCTCCATTTCGAAATCCGCCACGGCACGCAGCCGGTCAATCCGCGCCCGCTGCTCGGGCCGCTGCAGGTGGCAAGCCGGTAGAGCGGTTTTTGCATTAAATCAAACCACTATCACTCACCATGGCCGGGCTTGACCCGGCCATCCAAAGGCTGGATGGGCGGCCCAAGGTCGCCCATGGTGAAGAACATAGGTGGAGAAACCGCACTTCCGTGTGGTGTCGAATTTAATCGGAATTATCGGGATTTACGGCAAATGGAAATTCGGCCTTGTCGGTTCAAGGGGTGAACCGAGATTTTTGGGCCTATCCCTTTGCCAAGTTTGCCATAACGGCGTAAGCGGCCATTGTCACACTGCTACTTCTGAATGGGGGGATTCATGTGGCGCTTTCTGTTGTGCGCGCTCGCACTGGCCATTTTGCCCACGCCTTGTTCCGCCCAGGAGTCCGCCCTCACCCTGACGGTGGGCGTGGACGAGCCCGGTGCGAGGATCAGCCCCACGATGTGGGGGGGCATGATCGAAGATATGAGCTTCGCGGTGGATGGCGGGCTCTACGCCGAACTGGTGAAAAACCGGTCCTTCGAATTTCCCGATCCACTGATGGGCTGGACGAAAACGGCTTCCAGCGGCAACGCCGAGATTCTCGACCGCGATCCATTTAGTGAGGCGCAGCCACACTATTTGCGGCTCGAGCATGGAGCGGGCGTGTCAAACGAAGGCTTCCGCGGAATCGGGGTGCGCGAGAAAGAGACCTATATCTTCTCGGTGCAGGTCCGCGCCGCCAAGAGCCATCCGGTGTTGTATGTTCAACTGGTCGGCAGCGGCGGCCGGAGTTTGGCCGAAGCAAGGCTGAGCCGGATTCCTCGACGTTGGACGAGGTACACCGCAACGCTGCGCACCACGGCAACCGATGCGAAGGCGCGGTTGAATTTGACTGTTGAAGGGGCGGGCGCGGCGGACGTCGATATGGTCTCGCTGTTTCCGCAGAAAACCTGGCGGAACCGGCCGGGCGGGCTGCGCGCCGATCTGGCGCAGATGATCGCGGATCTCAAGCCCGGCTTCATCAAGTTTCCCGGTGGTTTTTCCACCGAAGGCCGCGATCTTGAGAGCCATTATCAATGGAAAAGTACGATCGGCGATATTACCGAACGCAGGCTCGCGATCAGCCCCTGGAACAAGTTTTCCGCTCGTCCCATGCCCGATTATTATCAATCCCTCGGGTTTGGTTTCTTCGAGTATTTTCAATTAAGCGAAGATCTCGGCGCCGAACCGCTGCCGGTATTGAACCCCGGCATGGCTGCCATGTTCTCCGGCAAAATCGCGCCGATGGATCAGTTGGCCCCGTACGTTCAGGATGCACTCGATCTGGTCGAGTTCGCTAACGATCCGCCTACCAGCGCCTGGGGAGGTATGCGCGCGCGGATGGGGCACCCGGCGCCATTCCACCTGAAAATGCTGCGTATCGGCAACGAGCAAACCGGACCTGGATATTTCGAGCGGTACCGGCAATTCGCCACGGCAATGGCGGCCAAACATCCAGAGATCAAGCTGATCGGCGGTACCGGACCCCGCCCTGATGGCGCGGACTTCGACCTTGCTTGGGAGAATTTGCTCGCTGCGAAAGCGGACATCGTGGACGAACACAGCCACAACCAGCCGGACTGGTTCTATGGCGGCGTCACGCACTTCGATCGCGTCAGCCGCGACGGGCCCAAGGTCATGATGGGAGAATGGGCCGCGCATACCGAGCCCGGGTTGGTGAATTCGAACAACCGCAACAATTTGGCAGCAGCCCTCGCCGAGGCGGCGTTCATGACCGGCCTGGAGCGCAATGCCGATCTGGTCGTGATGTCGGCCTATGCTCCGCTGCTGGCAAACGCCGACGCTTGGCAATGGAAGCCGTCGCTGATCTGGTTCGACAGCCTGCAAACTTACGGCACGCCGAGCTATTACGTGCAGAAGCTGTTTGGCGAAAACCGCGGCGACGTCGTACTGCCAGTTCAACTGCAGGGAGGGGCGACGCAGAGACGCTTTTACGCCAGTGCCGCACGTGACGAGCGAAGCGGGGAAATCATCATCAAGGCGGTCAATCCGCTGAGCCATCCGGTTACGGCGAGAATCAAATTGGCCGGCGCGCACATTGGTTTGCGAGCACAGGCAATGATCCTCACCGGCGCCGCGCCCACAGATGAGAATTCCTTTGAGCAACCACGAAAAGTCTATCCTGTGCAAGAACCGCTAGCGGTTGCGGGATCGGAGTTTGATTACACGTTCAGGCCATACGCGCTCACGGTGTTGCGTCTGTCGGACGAAACGCGGTAAGCGAAGTAACCCGTTCCGCTTCTGCATGTTGTGCGAATATCGGAAGGTCAACCTCTCGTCCGAAAGAGGGCCGCGTCAGAGTTTTCTGCCCAGTTCTCCCGCGAGGTCCTGGATGAATTGCCAGGCGACGCGGCCCGACCTGGCGCCGCGCCCCGCCGCCCAGGCGAGCGCCCGGCGGCGAAGTTCCTCTCGCGGCATTTCCAGGCCGAAATACTCCCTATAGCCGTCGACCATCGCCAGATACTCATCCTGTCCGCAATTGTGGAAGCCGAGCCAGAGGCCGAAGCGGTCGGAAAGGGAGATTTTCTCCTCCACCGCCTCCGAAGGGTTGATCGCGGTGGAGCGTTCGTTCTCCATCATGTCGCGCGGCATCAGATGGCGGCGGTTCGAAGTCGCATAGAACAGCACGTTCGTCGGGCGCCCCTCGATGCCGCCTTCCAGCGCCGCCTTGAGCGATTTGTAGCTGGTGTCGTCCTTGTCGAAGGACAGATCGTCGCAAAAGAGCAGGAACCGGCGCTTCGCGTTCCTCAACCGGCGCAGCAGCAGCGGCAGGCTGGCGATCTCCTCGCGGTGGATCTCGATTAGAACCAGTCGCATCTGGCCCTTGCGGTCTCGGTTGATCTCGGCGTGCAGCGCCTTGACCAGCGAGCTTTTGCCCATGCCCCGCGCGCCCCACAGAAGGGCGTTGTTGGCCGGCAGCCCGTCGGCGAATCGCCGCGTGTTCTCCATCAGCGTGTCCCGGGCGGACTCGATGCCCTTGAGCAGGGGCAAAGGCAGACTCGCGACCTTGCCGACCGCCAGCAATTTGCCCGGCGCGGCTTCCCAAACGAAGGCGTCAGCTGCCCGCGGCGCCGACCGAGTGCTCCGCCGCTTGAACTTTTTGGCTGTGGCCATAGCTAATCCTTTGATTTCTCAGGGTTGCAAAGGCAGTGCGCGTGGCTATAGTCCGCGCCCTGACGCATCGTCGGCTGCGGCGCATGGTGCGCCCCGCAATTGATTGCTCCGGACC
Source organism: uncultured Alphaproteobacteria bacterium (assembly GCA_963710025.1). Classification (GTDB taxonomy): domain Bacteria; phylum Pseudomonadota; class Alphaproteobacteria; order Micropepsales; family Micropepsaceae; genus Rhizomicrobium. The sequence continues at coordinate 118,733 of CAVPYO010000002.1, forward strand.
CTCCCATGCAAGACTTCTTATCCCCTTCCAATCCACTATTCATGATGGTCGCGGTTGCCGCGATCTTTTACTTCCTTGTCTTGCGTCCGCAACATCAGCAAGCCAAGCGGCTTCGCGAGGCGATCGGCGCTCTGCGCCGGGGCGACACGATCGTGATGTCGTCCGGCATCATCGGGCGCGTAGCCAAAGTGCCGCAGAAGGACGATCCGGAGATCACCGTCGAGATCGCCGACAATGTCCAGGTGCGGGTGATCAGAAGCGCGGTTACCGAAGTGCGCGCCAAAAGCCAGCCCGTGGAAGCCAAATCCGACAAGAGTTGATCGCCGATGCTGCAGGTTTCCACCTGGGTCCGCGTACTGGTCACCATCATCCTGCTCGGCGGGATCTTGATCGCGTTGCCCAACGCACTGCCCGACTCCGTGCGCGCGAAGATGCCCGGCTGGCTTCCCCACAATACCGTCAGCCTCGGCCTCGACCTGCAGGGCGGTTCCTACGTCCTGCTCGAGGTCGAACTCGACGAGGTGATGAAGGACCGCTTGGAATCGACGCTCGGCGATATCCGCCGCGCGCTGCGCAAGGCGCATATCGGCTACGCCAATCTTTCCACCTCGGGCGACTCCGTTTCGGTGCGGATCATCGAGACCGATCAGTTCGATGAAGCGGTGTCCGCGCTCAAGGACGTCAATCCGACGCTCAGCGGCGCGGTATTCTCCGTCGGCGGGCACCAATACGACATGAGCCAGCCGGGCCATGGCGTCGTCGTCATGCGCATGACGGACACCTACAAGAATCAGACCGAGACCGAGATCGTCAGCCAGTCGATCGAAGTCGTGCGCCGGCGCATCGACGAATTGGGCACCAAGGAACCCAGCATCGCGCAGCAGGGCAAGGACCGCATCGTGGTGCAGGTACCGGGCCTGCAGGATCCGTCCCAGCTTATCAGAATCCTCCAGACCACCGCTAAAATGACGTTCCAACTGGTGGACGAAACGGCCGATGTCGCCGCGGCGGCGAAAGGCAATGTCCCTATCGGCGACGAGCTTCTGCCGCAGGATAGCGGCACCAAGAAGATTCCGCTGCCTCCGATCGTGGTCGAGAAGCGGGTGATGGTCGACGGCGACAGGCTGAAAAACGCCGGCGCGGCCACCAACCAGCAGACCGGCGGAGTCGTGGTGACGATGCGCTTCGACAATGTGGGCGCGCGCGAATTCGCCGATATGAGCAAGGACAATGTGGGTCACCGCTTTGCCATTGTTCTCGACAAGAAAGTAATTTCGTCGCCGGTGTTCCGCGAACCGATCTTGGGCGGTTCCGGCGAGATCGAAGGCAATTTCACGATGCAGGAAGCCGCCGATCTGGCGGTGCTGCTGCGCGCCGGCGCGTTGCCGGCGAAACTCAAACCGATCGAGATGCGCACCGTCGGCGCCGAACTGGGCGCGGATTCCGTGAAAGCGGGCCAGTACTCCGCCGTGGCGGGGCTGATCCTGGTAGCTTTGTTCATGATCGCGCGCTATGGGCTTTTCGGCGTGTTCGCGGATGTCGCGCTGACGTTGAACGTCGTCCTGCTGCTGGCGATATTGACCTTGTTCGGGGCGACGCTGACGCTGCCCGGCATCGCCGGCATCGTGCTCACCATGGGCATGGCGGTCGACGCCAACGTGCTGATCTACGAACGAATACGCGAGGAGCAGCGCAACGGGCGAAGTATGCTCGGTTCGATCGATACGGGTTTTCGCCGCGCCATGGCGACCATTATCGACGCCAACGCCACCCACGTTTGGGCCTCGCTGATCATGTTCGAGCTGGGCTCGGGGCCGGTGCGCGGCTTCGCCGTCACGTTGCTGGTCGGCATCATCACCTCCTTCTTCACCGCGGTGATGGTCACCCGCCTGATCGTCCTCTCCTGGCTGCATATTCGGCGGCCGAAGAAGCTGGCAATCTAAGCAATTCCGGCTTCGACGCTCGGGCTGCATAGTTGAATGGAAGCTCCTTCCGTCTTTTCCGCGTGCGAGGAAACGGTGCGCCGCCGCGATCCGGACCGCTATTTCTCCGCCCTGTTCGCGCCTGCCGATAAACGGCATTTTCTGTTCGCCCTTTATGCCCTCAACTATGAGATCGCGCGCATCGCCGAAACCGTGCGCGAGCCGATGCTCGCCGAGATTCGTCTGGCCTGGTGGCGCGAGACGGTCGAAGGCGCCCGCGCCGGAAAGCCGCGCAATCACGATGTCGCCAAGGCGTTGGCCGAGACTCTGGCGGCGAACGATCTTCCTCGGGAATTGTTCGAGAGGCTGATCGCGGCGCGCTCCTTCGATGTGTCGCAGGACTTCTTTTCGGATATGGGCGCGCTTGAGGATTATGCCGATGCGACATCGGGAAGCGTGATGAGGCTTGCTGCTCTCATCCTTGGCGCGCCATCCGACGAGCTGGCGCGCGAGGCGGGCATCGCCGTCGCGCTGGCCGGGCTGTTGCGCGCGACCCCGTTCCACGCCGCGCGGGGCAAGCGCTTTCTGCCGCACACCCTTCTCGACGAGACTGCTCGTCTGGCACGAAGCCATCTCGAAACGGCGCGCCGGATTGCGGCACCGCGCCCCACCTTGCCCGCATTCCTTCCGGCGGCGCTGGTGCCGCTTTACCTGAAGCGAAGCGATCTGCCGCTGTGGCGCAAGCAGATCGCGTTGCTGCGCGCCGCGATCAACGGGCACATCTAATCACTCCGCGGCCTCCTTTTGCCCGAGCCATTTCGCCAAGTCCGCCAGCGCGCGCTGAGACATCGCTTTCTTGCGGTCGCGGCCGCGCACTTTTTCGCTCGGCGAAAAATCCGGGAACAATCCGAAATTCACATTCATCGGCTGAAAAGTTTTGGCGTCGGCGCCGCCGGTGATGTGGCCGAGCAGGGCGCCGAGCGCGGTGGTCGGCGGCGGCGCTTCGCAAACCTCGCCGCGCGCCTCGGCCGCCGCGAGACGGCCGGCGAGCAAGCCGATGGCGGCGCTTTCCACATAACCTTCGACGCCGGTGATCTGCCCGGCGAAACGCAGGTTCGGGCGCGCCTTCAGCCGCAATTGCGCATCGAGCAGGCGCGGGGAGTTGATGAAGGTGTTGCGATGCAGCCCGCCCAGCCGCGCGAAGCTCGCGTTCTCCAACCCCGGAATCATGCGGAAAATGCACACCTGTTCGGCGTGTTTCAGCTTGGTCTGAAAGCCGACCATGTTCCATAGCGTGCCCAGCGCGTTGTCCTGACGCAGCTGCACCACGGCGTAAGGACGCGCGCCGGTGCGCGCATCGCTGAGCCCCACCGGCTTCATAGGCCCGTAGCGCAGCGTATCGATGCCGCGCGCCGCCATCACTTCCACCGGAAGGCAGCCCTCGAAATAGGGCGTGGAGGTTTCCCATTCCTTGAAGTCGGTCTTCTCGCCCGCCAGCAGCGCGGCGACGAAGGCGCGGTATTGCTCCTCGTTCAGCGGGCAGTTGACGTAATCGGCGCCGTCGCCCTTGTCGTAGCGCGACTGCATCCAGCACACCCTCATGTCGATCGACTCGCGATGCACGACGGGCGCGATGGCGTCGAAGAAGGAGAGGGCGTCCTCATTCGTCAGTGTACGAATGAACTCGGCGAGCGCGGGCGCGGTCAGCGGGCCGGTGGCGACGATGGTTGAGGCCCAATCCTGCGGCGGCTCGGCGATCTCCCCGCGGCGAAGTTCGACGTTCGGATGCTCCACCAGCGCCGTAGTGATCGCGGCGGAAAAGCCGTGGCGGTCCACCGCCAACGCGCCGCCCGCCGGCAGCTTGTGCGCATCGGCGGCGCTGAGAATCAGCGAGCCGGCGCGGCGCATCTCCTCGTGCAGCAAGCCGACGGCGTTGTTCTCGGCATCGTCGGAGCGCAGCGAGTTGGAGCAGACCAGTTCCGCCAGGGCGTCGGTTTGGTGCGCTTCGGTGGCGCGCGCGGGCCGCATCTCGTGCAGCACGACGTGCACGCCGGCCTCGGCGGCCTGCCACGCCGCTTCGCTGCCGGCCAATCCGCCGCCGACGATGTGGATGATGCCGCTCAAGCCAGCTCTTTCATGGGGAAATCCGGTAACTCATTGATCGATAACCATTTTAGGTCTCAGGTTGTTTTCGACTTCTTCGAGGGGGGTACCCCCCCACCCCCTCGCCTCACAAAACTTGCATTCAAATCCGTCCTTTTTCTATTTCCCCCTGCCGCGTCAGAGGCTTATGCCAGTTCGGCAAGATGATCGTTTCCGACATTTCCGCTGGCTCCTCCGTCGTTTTCCTCCATTTTCATTTATGCGCTCGCGCGCGGACATACGATACCCGCGGGGGATATGGGTGTGGAATCCTATACTTCAAGATAGGTGTGACAATCTGGCAACCCATAGTTGACATCAACGCATCAACATGATGATGTCTTGATGCTATGAACACGATGCGAACAACTGTCACCTTCGACCCCGACGTGGCCGTGCAACTCGAAAGCCTGCGCAAGGAGCGAGATGCAAGCCTGAAGGCGCTTGTCAACGACTTGTTGCGCCAAAAGCTCCATGAGTTGAGGTCTCAGCCTAAGCCACGCAAGCCGTTCGTCACGCGTGCCGTTGATCTGGGCGAGCCGCTGATCAAGAACATGGACAACATCGGCGAAGTGCTCGCGATGATTGAAGGCGAAGACTACAAGTGATCCTTGTAGACGCGAACATCCTGATTTACGCAAAGTCGGCCCGTTCCGCTCACCACGAGCGTGCGGGCAGATGGCTAGACGCCCAACTGAATGGCGTGGCGCCCGTCGGACTGCCGTGGCCGGTGCTGCTCGCATTCGTCAGGATAACCACGAACAACAGAGCCTTTCCGGGTGCCAAGTCTGCCTCCGAACAGTGGCAACAAGCGCGTGAATGGCTCGCTTGCCCGCCGGTATGGATACCGCAGCCGACCGAACGTCATGCGGAGGTGCTGGGCGAACTGCTGTCACTGCCCGGTATGGGAGGCAATCTCGTCACGGACGCTCATCTTGCCGCGCTCGCCATCGAGCACGGGCTCACGCTGTGCAGCGCCGACACCGACTTCGCGCGGTTTCGGAAGCTGAAGTGGGTGAACCCGTTGGGGTGAAATGAGCGGTCTCTAGCCGCCCCCCACCGAAAAATTTGCATTACGAATTTTTCCACCTCCCACGTAAACGGGGGAGGAAAAAAGAAACTACACCTTTATCGTCGCGTATCGAGCAAACCACGGCTGCGCCTGTTCCAGCTCGGTGGCGAGTTGGAGCAACGTCAGTTCGTCGCCGAAGGGCGCGACGAACTGCACGCCGATGGGGAGGCCGTCGGCGTTCCAATGAAGCGGCAGGTTGATCGCCGGCTGGCCGGTGACGTTCTGCACCGCCGTGTACGGCACGTAATCGAGCAGCGGCGCGAAAATCTTTTGCGGATCGCGCTCGTCGATGTCGAGAACGCCCAGCTTGAGCGGCGGCGCGCCGAGCGTGGAGGTCAGCCACAGATCGCGGGTCCGGTGGAACTTCGCCGCCGTGCGCGCGACCTGATTCATCATCATTTTGGCCTGGAGATATTCGCTGGCGCCGACCTTCTTGCCCGCTTCATAGATGCCGAGCGTGAGGCCTTCGAGATTGTCGGGCGAAGGCGTCTGCCCGGTCAGCCGCGCGATCAGATCGACGACCGACGTCAGGTTCGCGCACCAGATCGCCATGAAGGCGGGCAACAGCGTCGCCAGATCGAGGTCGGGCGAGGCTTCCTCGACCGTGTGGCCCAGATCGGCGCAAAGCTTGGCGGCGCGCTCCACCGCGCCGACGCAATCGGGATGCAAAGCGCTGCCGTCGAGTTTTTTCTTCGCGAAGCCGATGCGCAGACGTTTGGGTTTGTCCTTCGATGCCCGCAGATAAGAGGCGGGCGCGGGCGTCGCGCAATACGGATCGCCCGGCTCATAGCCCGCAGCCACGTCGAGCGCCGCCGCCGTATCGCGCACGCTGCGCGAGAGGACGAAATCGATCGCCAGCCCGTCCACCGCTTCGCCCATGTCCGGCCCCGCCGAGACGCGCCCGCGCGACGGCTTCAATCCCACCAACCCGCAGCACGAGGCCGGAATGCGGATCGAACCGCCGCCGTCGTTGGCGTGCGCCAGCGGCACGATGCCGGCGGCCACGGCCGCCGCCGAACCGCCAGACGAGCCGCCCGTCGAACGGGCGAGGTTCCAAGGATTGTGCGCCGGGCCGTAGAGTTTGCCCTCGGTCGTCGGCACCAGTCCGAATTCCGGCACGTTGGTTTTGCCGAACGGGATCAAGCCGGCTGTCTTGAACCGCGCCGTCAGAATGGAATCGTGATCGGCGGGAAAGGCCGGGAAGAAGCGCGAGCCCTGGCGCGTGGGCGTGCCTTGCAGGGTGAGAAAAATGTCTTTCAACAGGAACGGCACACCGGCGAACGGACCCGTGGGCGAAGGGCCTCTCGTCGTCTGCCAGGCGCGTTCGAAGTCCAAGTAGACGATGGCGTTGAGAATCGGATTGAGCCGTTCGGCGCGTGCGATGGCCTCTTCCAGAAGTTCGCCGGGCGTCACGGATTTGTCGGTCACAAGCTGCGCAAGCCCAAGACCGTCGGTGCGGCCGTATTCGCTGAATGACATGGGTTCCTCGCCTGTTAACCAAACTCTAGCCGCTGAGCGACGCCTTGTCATGGGCCGGGAAAGCCGGTCAATCCTGGTAAAATCGGGGATTTACTCGGCGAGGCCGATTTGCGCTCTTACCTTAGACATACTCAAAAAGAGGGCGAGTTGAGCGGGTTGAAATGCGCCGTCCGAGCGCCGCAAGCAAATGTGAGCAAAACAAATTTGTCGTAATTCTGAATGAAGGGTAAGGTAATTTTAGGGTGTGGAAATGGGGATGAACAATGAAAAAGATACCGTTGGAAACGACGCTGGTCGGCGCCTATCGCTTCCTGTTCACGAAAATAATTTCGATCATCGGAACGATATGGTTTCCGACCGTGCTGGCGATTGGGGCGGCTGCCGGGCTCGTCTATCTGGTCGCGCCGCACGCCTGGCTGGTGGGTGATTTTTCACACTTCAAGCCAGAACAGGTAATGACGGCTCCCATCTGGCTCGCCCGCGGCGCGATTATGATTGTTTCGGCGATCGCCGGCTCGATGATCCTGGTCGGGCTGATGCGCCACGCGCTGGGACTGAAGCAATCGACGACCTTCATCTATTTCTCGCTGGGCGCGCCGGTGTGGCGGATGCTCTTGGCGTGCATCCTTGGCGGCCTGCTGCTGGCGGTCATTGTCGCGGCCCTCGTCCTTGTATTGGTGCTGGCTCTCAAATTCGGCGCGCCGCTGGTGCCGCATGGCTATGCAGTCGCCGGAGGGATCGTTCTCGGCGTCATCGTGTTCTGCGCCGTCTTCTATTCGGCGTTCCGGCTGTTCTTCTTTCTGCCGGCCGTCGTGGTTGCGGAGAACCGGATCGGACTCGGCCGCTCCTGGTCGCTCGGCGGCGGTAATTTCTGGCGCATGTTCTTCGTGTACCTGCTGATCGTCGTGCCGGTCGGGTTCATCGCCAGCGTTGCACTGGAAATGACCATCCTGCCGGTTGTCGTCACGGAAGCCATGAAGCTGCCGCATAAACCGGAGGCGAAAGAGATCATTGCCTTCCTGCGCAGCTTGCTGCCGCTGTTGCCGGTCGTCGCGACGGTCGCGATCCTCTGGGGCATCGCGTTGAGAGGCTTGATGGCGGGCGCGATCGGAAGCGCCTATAACGCCGTCACGGCGAAGCCGGCGGAAGAGGCAACGAGCGCATGAACAAGATCCCGGTGACGCAAACCGTTGCGGAAGCGTATCGGTTTACCTTCGGCGGTTTGGGCAAGGTCATCGGGCTGATCTGGCTGCCGATCGTCATTCTGACGGTCGGCGGCTATTTCACGTTGGTCCCGTATTTCTCCGGCATGGCCGCCGCCTTCGAAAGCGGCGATGTGAGCCAGCAAGGGCCGCTGATGCTGCGCCAGCTGGCCTTCGAGATCGTCACGGTCGTGCTGATGGCGATGATCGCCGTGGCGATCACGCGCGAAATCCTCAAGCCCGTGAAACGCCCGCCGTTCCTGCGCTTCGCGCTGGGGCCGACGGAGTTCCGCGTGGTCGGCGGATTTTTCGGCCTGTTCGTGCTGATGATCGTCTTCGCGATCGGTTTGGCGATCATCGGTCTGATCGCCGGGTTCGCCATCAACGCGGTTCTGCCCGCCGCAGCGGCGGCGGTCGCCGGCGCGGGGCTGCCGTCGCGCGCGGTGACCATCGCCACGCTGGTTGGCCTCATCGGCTGCCTGGCTCTGATCTATGTCATCGCGCGCCTCGGATTCCTGCTGGTGCCCGCGGCCGTGATGGAAGGCGGGTTTGGCCTCGAACGAAGCTGGAAGCTCACCAAGGGCAATTTCTGGCGCATCTTTCTGATCGCCGTGGCGACGCTGGTTCCGGTGATGATCGCCGCGATGGTTTTGGATGCCGCGGTCATGGGACCGGATGTCCTCAATCCGCACATCGAGCTGCTGCGCGATCAGGCGGCGCAGATGCGCCATTCGGCCGAACAGATGCGCCTGATGGCGGCGCACTTGCCGCTGATGATGGGGATCGGCTTCCTGCTGGCGCCCTTCACCTACGGCATGACCTTCGCGCCGGCGGCCTTCGCCTATCGCGCGCTGACGTCCAAGGCGGACATGCCGTAGGGCCGACACGCGAACGGCGGCAAAACCTTTCGCCGCGCTTTGGATGCACGCGCCCGACGGCCAGCCGGTCGTCCGGCCCGCCACGAGAAAGGCGATCGCCATGGACCGCAAGGTCGATATCGAGAAGCGTGCGCTGCTCCTGGACGACTTTTTCAAGGTCGAAGAGGCGCATGTTTCCTACGAAAAATTCGACGGGACGATGAGTCCGCCCGTCCGCCGCTTGAATCTCGAACGCGGCGATGCGGTTGCGGCGGTTCTCAACAACCGGGCGCGGCAGCGCGTGATCCTTGTCAGCCAGTTCCGCTATGCGACGCTTGCGAAAGGAACGGGCTGGATGACGGAACTCGTCGCCGGCGTGGTGGACGAGGGTGAAACGCCGGAAGAAACCGTGCGCCGCGAAATCCTGGAGGAAGCCGGCTACGAAACCGAAAAGCTGGAAAGGATTTCCTGTTTCTATTCGACTCCGGGCATCACGTCGGAGCGGATATTTCTCTATTACGCCGAGACGCGCGGCGACGGCCCGGTGGCCGCGGGCGGCGGTCTGACGCACGAGAACGAGGACATCCAGGTCCTCGAATTGCCGCTCGACGAAGCGCTGCGCAAAGTCGAAAGCGGCGAAATCGCCGACGCCAAAACCATCATCGGGCTGATGTGGCTGAAGGAGAGGGTGGCAAAAGCTTGACGGATCGGCTCACGTTAGCTAATATGTTAGCTAAGGAGTGACCTATGGCTGTCGTCAAGATTCACGAGGCCAAAACCAACCTGTCGAAACTCATCGCGCGCGTGGAAGCGGGCGAGGAAATCATCATCGCGCGCGACGACAAGCCGGTGGCGAAACTGTCGGCGGCCGAGCCGTCCCGCGGGTTGGTCGAATTTGCGAAAGAGGCGACGCCTTATGACGCCGGGCTGCTGGCGCGCATCACCGCCGATCCCGATGTCTGCGGCGGGCGGCCGTGCATTCGCGGGATGCGAATCCGAGTGGCCGATGTGGTGGGGCTGCTGGCGGGCGGCACGAGCCGCAAGAACATCCTGGCCGATTATCCCTATCTCGAAGCGGCGGACATCGACGCGGCGCTCTCCTATGCCGCCGGATCGGCGAACCACCGCGTCATCCGGACGTGAAATTCCTCCTCGATGCGCAATTGCCGCCGCGCTTGGCGAAGGCGCTGGCGCGCAAGGGGCGCGAGGCGAAGCATGTCTATGCGTGCGGCCTGCTGACGGCGAAGGATCGCGACATCTGGCGGTTCGCGGTGAAAGAAGGCGCGACGATCGTCACCAAGGACGCCGACTTCGCCGCGATGCGGATGCATGCGCCCGACGGCCCTCCGGTCGTCTGGCTGCGGCTGGGGAATACCGGCAACGACGCGCTGGAGAAGGCACTGCTCTCCGCGCTACCGGAAATCGCAGTGGCGATAGAGGCGGGGGAGGGTGTGGTGGAAGTGGTGTGATAAGCGCACTCTAATTTCTCCCGTGTTTTGCAGTTAATTCACAATAAAAAGACACGAGCGGTTGGCTGAAGATGGGCGTTTCGTACAGTATATGGTAAAGTGCAGAAATCCGGGGGGACCACATGAGAACAATTGCATTCGTAATCGTGTTGAGTTCGGCTTTGCTCGTTGTCGGTGGCGCTACAGCAAAGCATAGTTCATCGGCAGTCGCTGCTAAACCGTCGGTGCTCACCAACGCTCCTCCGGAGCCACCAAAACCGGTGAGCGGCTGGACAGTTAAGGAAACGGTGTCTCAACTAGACAACAGCCGAACATACGTGGCGTCGCTCGATGCTGATAATAAGATTCCCAATTCGATTGGCAGGTTAGATTCTGCTACGATCATCGTACGCTGCAAAGGCGGTGAATTAGAAGCCTATATCGCTTGGCCTCCGTTTATTGGAACCGAGGGCACGCAAGCACATTTCAAGTTTGATCAAGGTCCTGTAATGCAGCAATTCTGGGAAAGCTCGGACAGTGGCACCGCAACATTCATCCCTCACCCGCGAGACTTTCTGCAAAGCCTCTCGAATTCAAGTCGTTTTGTTGTTGATGTCGATCCTTACCAATCGATCACTGTCGAGGCAGTTTTCACCACCACTGGAGCCGATAAAGTTGTTACACAGGCTGAAACAGACTGTCCCACTTAGCCACTGATGTAATGCTGCACAGGTACGCGGAAAAATCCGCGTGGTTCACTCCGCCGTTCCATCTTTCGCGATGACGCGGCGATTTTGCCGGGGGCGATGCCTTTGAGCAGCGGCTTCAAGTACTGGCCGGTGTAACTCCGCGCGACCTTCGCCACCTCTTCCGGCGTGCCGCTGGCGACAATCCCGCCTACGCCGAAACGGGCTGCAATTCGAAAACGTGTCCATAGCGCGACGCGGCGGACAAATCGCCGATGCGCAGGGCCTGCCGCACGGCGTCGAGCTTCTGTGCGTCGCCCAGCGAAAGATAGGGCGCCCAGTCTCCTTCGTCCTCGATCAACTCGACGGAAACTTCGGCGGCATATTTGCCTTCGCGAACAAGTTTGACTGTTTCTCGGGTCATGGCAGCTTCCGCTTTCTAAAATCCGCCGACCATTTCGCCGAGTCCGGACGATAGGCCGTAATCAATACCGCAGGTTCCGTTTTGTCCTTCAGAATACCCCAAACGACATGAACCGGCTTCCCGTTATCGTCGGTCTGCAACACCAGAACACTCGGCCCTTTCGAAGCATCCGGGTAATCTTCGACGGGGACAGCATCGGCCAGCCCGTCAAGTATTTCCGCAAAGAATATACCATCTGCGGCAAGTTCATCATAGCCATGCGCGGACACGAGAATCTTCCCCGTTTGCGCTAACATCTGGATTTTTACCAAAGTCTCGCTCATGGCAGTTGGCTCTACTCCGCCGCCTTCATCTTCCGCGATGAAGCGGCGATTTTGCCGGGGGCGATGCCTTTCAACAAAGGCTTGAGGTATTGGCCGGTGTAGCTCCGCGCCACGCGCGCCACCTCTTCCGGCGTGCCGCTGGCGACGATTTCGCCGCCGCTGTCGCCGCCTTCGGGGCCGAGGTCCACGATCCAGTCGGCGGTCTTGATGACTTCCAGATTGTGCTCGATCACCACCACGGTGTTGCCGTTGTCGACCAACTCGTGCAGCACTTCGAGCAGCTTTCGCACGTCGTGGAAATGCAGGCCGGTGGTCGGCTCGTCCAAGATATAAAGCGTGCGCCCGGTGGCGCGGCGCGACAATTCCTTCGATAGCTTGACGCGCTGCGCCTCGCCGCCGGAGAGCGTCGTCGCCTGCTGGCCGATGCTGATGTAACCCAGCCCCACGCGCGTCAGCGTGTCCAGCTTCTCGCGGATCGACGGCACCGCCTTGAACAGTTCGGCGCCGGCTTCCACCGTCATATCGAGCACGTCGGCGATGGAGTTGTCGCGGAATTTCACCTCCAGCGTTTCGCGGTTGTAGCGTTTGCCTTTGCAGACGTCGCATTGCACGTAGACGTCGGGCAGGAAGTGCATCTCGATCTCGATGACGCCGTCGCCCTGGCAGGCCTCGCAGCGCCCGCCCTTGACGTTGAACGAAAACCGCCCCGGCTGATAGCCGCGCGCCTTGGATTCCGGCAGCTCGGCGAACCAGTCGCGGATCGGCGTGAAGGCGCCGGTATAGGTGGCGGGGTTGGAGCGTGGCGTGCGCCCGATGGGCGACTGGTCGATGTCGATCACCTTGTCGAGGAATTCCATGCCCTCGATCTTGTCGAAAGGCATGGGATGCTCGCGGCTCTGGTGCAGCTTGCGCGAGGCGGCCTTGTACAGCGTCTCGATCACCAGGGTGGATTTGCCGCCGCCCGACACGCCGGTGATGCAGGTCAGCGTGCCCAGCGGAATTTGCGCCGTGACGTTCTTCAGATTGTTGCCGCGCGCGCCCACGACCTTCAGCCAGCGGTCGTAGAGCGGTTTGCGCCGCTTGGCGGGAACCGGAATCTGTTCCAGGCCGACGAGATATTTTCCCGTCAGGCTCTCCGGGTTGCGCATGATATCGTCGGGCGTGCCTTCGGCGACGATGTGCCCGCCGTGAATGCCCGCGCCCGGCCCCATGTCGATCACATGGTCGGCGGTGCGGATGGCTTCCTCGTCATGCTCCACCACGATCACCGTGTTGCCCAGATCGCGCAAGCCGATCAGCGATTCCAGCAGCTTGATGTTATCGCGCTGGTGCAGGCCGATGCTGGGTTCGTCCAGCACATAGAGCACGCCGGTCAGGCCGGAGCCGATCTGCGAGGCGAGCCGGATGCGCTGGCTTTCGCCGCCCGACAGCGAGCCGGAGGCGCGCGCCAGGGTGAGATATTCGAGGCCGACATTGTTGAGGAATTTCAGGCGGGCGCGGATTTCCTTCAGAATCCGCTCGGCGATTTCCTGCTGCTGCTTGGTCAGGTCCTTGTCGAGGTCGCGGAACCAGGCATCGGCCAGCTTGATCGATTTCTCGCACACCTGGCTGATATGAAGCCCAGCGATCTTCACCGCGAGCGCCTCGGGCTTGAGGCGGTAGCCGTGACAGACTTCGCACGGGCTGGCGTCCTGGAAGCGCTCCATCTCCTCGCGGATCCAGGCGGAGTCCGTTTCCTTGTAACGGCGCTGCATGTTGGGAATGACGCCTTCGAAGGTCTTCTTGGTTTCGTAGCGGCGCATGCCGTCGTCGTAGATGAATTTGACCTCGTCCTCGCCCGAGCCATAGAGGACGATGTCCTTCACTTTCTTGGGCAGGTCTTCCCACGGATCGTTGAGCGAGAATTTGTAGTGCCGCGCCAGCGCCTCGAGAGTCTGCAGATAAAAGGGCGAAGAGGATTTGTGCCAGGGCGACAGCGCGCCCTTGCGCAGTGTCAGCGTTTCGTCGGGCACGATCAGCGCCGGATCGAAGTAGAGCTGAGTGCCCAGCCCGTCGCAGGTCGGGCAGGCGCCGTGCGGACTGTTGAAGGAAAACAGCCTGGGCTCGATCTCCGAGATAGTGAAGCCGGACACCGGACAGGCGAATTTCGACGACATCAGAAGCTGCTTGGGCGAACCGTTCTTTTCCTTGGCGTCGGCGAATTCGGCGATCAGCAAACCGTCGGCCAGGCCCAACGCGGTCTCGATGGAATCGGGCAGGCGGTTGCCGATGTCGGGCTTCACCGCGATACGGTCCACAACCACTTCGATGTCGTGCTTGATCTTCTTGTCGAGCACGGGCGCGCTCGCGATGTCGTAATATTTGCCGTCCACCTTGACGCGCTGGAAACCCTTCTTCTGCAGATCGGCGAGTTCCTTGCGGTACTCGCCCTTGCGGCCGCGCACGATGGGCGCGTTGAGGTACAGTCGCGTGCCAGCGGGCAGGGCGAGAATTCGATCGGCCATCTGGCTGACGGTCTGGCTTTCGATCGGCAGGCCGGTGGCGGGCGAATAGGGCACGCCGACGCGCGCGAACAGCAGGCGCAGGTAATCGTAGATCTCCGTCACCGTGCCGACGGTGGAGCGCGGGTTCTTGGAGGTAGTCTTCTGCTCGATGGCGATGGCGGGGGAGAGGCCCTCGATATGGTCTACGTCGGGCTTCTGCATCAGCTCCAGGAACTGGCGGGCATAGGCCGACAGCGACTCCACATAGCGGCGCTGGCCCTCGGCATAGATCGTATCGAAGGCGAGCGAGGATTTACCCGAGCCCGACAGCCCGGTCATCACCGTCAGCTTGTCGCGCGGAATATCGACGTCGACGTTCTTCAGATTGTGCTGGCGCGCGCCGCGGATGGAGATGTTTTTGAGCATTCTTTCGACCTTGGGCAAACGGCTACCTTGCGCGATGGGGGAGGCGCCCTGCAAGCGCCCGGCCGCCGGCACGGGACTTGGAACAAACAAGGAACAATGCTATCTCATGACTCGGCCTCGCCTGTCCACCGCTCGTTCGGGCCCCGGAGAGTGCAAGGGATGCAGAACCCCGTCCACGCCCAGGCGCCCACGTTTCAGGTGCGGGCAGCCAAGGCCCTCAATAGTGCGGGCGTCGTCTTTGCCCGGCCTTTGTGGCCAACATGGATGGAATCCGCAAAATCGCTGCAATTGGCGCCGAGATCCCTGGCCTGGCTGATGTAGTCCCGGCCGAACATGGCCCTGTCGATTTTCTCGAGATCCGAAATCGCGGGCAGCGAGTGCTGGTTCGCGAACAACGGCGCGAGCACAAAGACGAGCTTCGTCTTATGCCCGTGCTGCACCAGCCACCAGTTCAAATCCGCGATCTCGTGCCGGACGATGAACTCGTCGACGTGGGCAGCCCTCCTGCGGAAAATGAAAATGCTCTCCAGCGGCAGTCGCCCACACAGTGTCGGGGGAATATCATATTCATTGGCCCAGTTCTGATCACCATGCCGGTGCAGGGTGAAGTAGTACAACGCTCTCAGATACTGCTCGCTGTTGAACATGGTCAGCGGAAAGAACGACGCGGACTTGGCATCTTCCGCACAGGCTCGACGCTGGGCGGCCAGATTGTTGCCGTAAAGAGCCCAGTAGGGTTTGCCGTCGCAGCCCGCCTCATTGCCGTACATCGCCGTCGTTTCGATCACGACAGTCTTGGCAGTGTTTCCTTTGTCAAAGAAGATTCTGATCCAGGAAAGCGTGGCTTGGCGGCCGAGCCCATTGTAGGCGAGGTTGAACACGCTCGGCGGTTCGCTGCGGCCTGAGATGAGATTGACGGCGCGCGAATTGCCGACAACCAGTACGTCCACGTGAATATCGCCGGTCGCAACTCGCGAAAACCGGAAACTGCTATGTGACAACATAAACTGGCTGGCAGAGTAGACGAGCATCGACAACAAAACAAAGAACACTAGCGTTGCCGCCAATGCGACAAGCAACGATTTCCCGCCGGCGAGCTTCATCGGAATGAGCATGATTTTCCTCTCCGGTTAGAACTGGAAATAAATGAAGGCGCCCCCACCGAAACTCCCGAGCACCTCCAAGGTGACCAGAAGTAGCGCGATTACGAATGCATAGACGAACCGCGTCTGCAGGAGGCGCACCACATTGCGCCGATGGATGAACACAATATCCACTGCAATGACCGCAGCGATCAACCCAGCCACCTTGATCGCCTGGAACTTGTTGAAGATCACGCCAAGCGCCTGAAAGCGAGCAATCCCTTCGAGGAAAAGCACTGCGTCCGAAAAGTCGTGGACGCGGAAAAACACCCAGGCCAGAAGCGTGAACGCGTACACCAATGCGACTTTGATGCCGATGCTGATCCACTTGCCCCAGGCGGGAATTCGCCAGCTTTCCCGGATACCCAAGATTCTTCCCAGATCTTTCCACAGCTTCTGGACGACAAGGTACAGGCCGTGAAGCATGCCCCAGATAACGAAATTGTAGGATGCTCCGTGCCATAGTCCTCCGAGGAACATCGTCAGGAAGAGGTTGCGGTACTCCTTGGCACGTCCGTGCCGATTACCACCCAGCGGGATGTAGAGGTAATCGCGCAGAAATGACGATAGAGAGATATGCCAACGCCGCCAGAATTCGCTGAAGCTGCGCGAGAAATATGGCGCCAGGAAATTTGCGGGAAAGTCAAAGCCCTGCAACTTGGCCAGCCCAATCGCGATGAGCGAGTAGCCTGCGAAATCGCCATAAATCTGGAACGAGTAGCCGATGAGCGCGAACAGCAGGTTCCCGGCCTCGTAATTGCTGGGGGCGTTGAAGATCGGGTCCACAACGATGGCGGCGGAATCGGCCACACCGACCTTGAGGAAGAAGCCCCAAGCGATGAGCAGCAGCCCCAACTTGATCTTGCGCGCGGAAAACACCGGTCCGCGGTCGATCTGCGGCAGGAAACGGTGGGCGCGCACAATGGGACCGGCGACCAGTTGCGGAAAGAACGCGAGATAGACGGTCAGACTGAGGAAGTCCGCCGGGTCCCTGAGTTTCCGCCTGTAGAGGTCGATCGTGTAGCTAAGAGCGTGAAATGTATAGAACGAGATACCGATCGGCAGCACAATTCGCGCGAACCAGGGGTGAAGCTGCAGCCCGAAACCGGCCGACATTTGCGTGAACGAGCCAATGAAGAAATCGAAGTATTTGAAGAGCGCCAGAACGGCAAGACAACTGACGACCGACAGCAGCACGTAGCGCTTTCTCTCCGCATCTGTCTGCGCACTATGGATTTGCTTACCGACAAACCAGGAAATTGTGATCACGTAATAGAGCAGCAAAAGAAAGCGCCAGTCCCAAAAGCCATAGAAAAACGAGCTTGCAACTGCGGCAAGAACCAGCCAGGCGCGGCGGGGCAGAACCAAACTGAGGAGGAAATACGCACCGAAGAACGGAAAGAAGGCCAGTGAGGTAAAGGACATACGGTGCTCCGGTCCAGCTCGGAAGCGTGCTCGCCATCTAATCCTGGCAGCGACAACTCACCAAGCCTCAAGGAACTAATATTGGATCTATTCAGACATAGGTAACTAGGTTGGTTTAGTCACAACCACTGCGACATTCTTTTACGAACGAACTTTGAACGCCCGATCTTGTATCAGTTCCAGGAACTGGCGGGCGTAGGCCGACAGCGACTCCACATAGCGGCGCTGGCCCTCGGCATAGATCGTGTCGAAAGCGAGTGAGGATTTGCCCGAGCCCGACAGCCCGGTCATCACCGTCAGCTTGTTGCGCGGAATATCGACGTCGATGTTCTTGAGATTGTGCTGGCGCGCGCCGCGGATGGAGATGTTTTTCAGCATGGATGTCGGTCTTGGACGCTTTCGAGTTACGGGCTGGCGAAACGGCTAGCTATGGCGGAGCCGCACCCTCTCTACAAGGCGTTCGACTCGGTTTGATCGAAAAAGAACATAGCATGAACATTTTTCCGGATCGAGCTATGCGGTTGGCGAAATGGGATGTCACCATTAACCATCGATGCCGCTGGATTTGCCCAATATTTGGTCAGCCTTCGTGACAGCCGCATGCCCGAAGAAACGGCAGCTGCGCGCCGAAGTTTCACCGACGCTGAATTTTGTTAAGTGTTTGAGGGTGTTAATCAACGTGTCGTTGCGTTATCCTAAACACGAAATCGTCCTCACAGGGGGAAAGGGACGATGAGTGATTTCTGTGCAATTGATCCGAATCCTGACGGAAGCCCGATCAAGGCTGCCGCACTTGGATTTGTGACAGCAAGCGACCCGCGCGTCACTCTTCCACCTCCTACGGCACAAAGTGTTCCAACTCAGACGGCTCCCACGCCGGAGGAAAACGCGGCCAACGCCAAGGAGGCCGTCCGCACGGCTACGGTCAAGTTCGGAGTATGGCAGCGCCTTAAGCTGAAGCTATGGGCTTGGCACACCAAGCGGACGGGACCTGAAGTCTGGTCGCCAGTTTATCGCGCCTCCGTCGGAGGAATTCTCGCCGTGGCAGCGGTGATCTGCACGATGTCCGTTCCGATCATTCTGCTGATACCATCGGGAGGCTTGTTGCTCTTGCTGGGCTTGTTCTTCGTGCTTTGCATGTTCCTTCTGCTGTCCGGCGAGTCGTATTCGGGCGACTTCGTCGGATTCTTCAACACAAATGCCCCCCGTTTCGGCAACAAGATCAAGAGATGCATTCCCTTCGACCTCAAGCAACGGCTGGAGAAAATCAAGGACGGCAACGAAGAACCGTTTCTGGTCGTTAAAGGCGTCTTCTCGCGAAGATTCCCCCAGTATAGCCTCGCCCGGAAGCTTGCGGACGTTCCGGGGCGCCCGACGCGCAAGTCCGTCAAAGAGGCCGCGGCAAA
Organism: uncultured Alphaproteobacteria bacterium; assembly: GCA_963710025.1. GTDB lineage: Bacteria > Pseudomonadota > Alphaproteobacteria > Micropepsales > Micropepsaceae > Rhizomicrobium. The sequence goes on from CAVPYO010000002.1 coordinate 137,170, forward strand.
ACTCATAGACAAGGGGTATTACGACCTTGTCGCCTCAGGGCTGATCGCGGCGACGGACACGGAACTGCGCCGCAAGCTGGACAAGGACGTGCCCTACCGTGATTTCATAACGGAAACTGCCGCCGAGATAAGCCAGTTCGCTGAGGGTACCGATATGTACCTGCGCTATCGGACCGCGACGCCAGAGATGCCGCCGGCGACCGCTGGGGACAATACCGCCGCGCGCATCATCGTTTTCGCCTGTATCGAGAATCCGATTGCCGATCCTATATATCTCGTTCGCGTTGACGACGTGTTGAACGAGATGCCGGACAAGAAAAGAAACCTCTTGTACGACCCGGATTTCAACATCTTCGATAAATGGAACACGCCGGAAGTCGATACGCAGCCCGGACCCAACCCGAACAAGCGCATCCTGCACCGCGGGGTGTCCAACGCCGATTGGCTGACCTTCGATCCGAACCGGATTTGCTCTATCCGCTCCAAAGACGCGGATCATAACGCCGCAATAGGGGCACTGATGGAGGCCATCCAGGACGCCGTTGCGAAAAAGAAGGTGCGCGAAATCGTATTGCGCCGCGGCGATGCGCTGGTCGTGGACAACTACCGCGCTCTTACGCGCAGACAGGAGCACGGCTACGCCTACCTCGTTTTCAAACCGTTCATGGGGGAGCGGCGCAGGCCGCCTGTCCGCTGGCTTCGCATCTATTACGGATTTCCGAAACGGCCGACGGATGTCGCGAAGCCGCCGACGAATGCCGCAAAGAGCTAATCTTGGTGTGCGGAAGGCGAGAGGAAAAGGGTTGGAACAAACAAAGAACAGTGCTATCTCATGACTAGACCGCGGCTGTCCACAGGGCCGTGAGGCTACCTGGTAGCGCGTGGGGGCGGGCAAGTCTAACGTCCCCCCAAGACACAACGGAGATAAGCATGGCGGGCAGCGTCAACAAGGTAATTTTGATCGGCAATTTGGGCAAAGACCCGGAATCTCGGCGCATGACCAGCGGCGATCTGGTGGTCAACCTGTCGGTGGCGACCTCGGAAACCTGGAAGGACAAGACCTCGGGCGAGCGCAAGGAGAAGACCGAGTGGCACCGGGTGACCATCTGGAACGAGAATCTGGGCAAGGTCGCCGAGCAATATCTGCGCAAGGGCTCCAAGGTCTATCTGGAAGGCGCGCTTCAGACCCGCAAATACACCGACAAGGACGGCGTCGAGAAGTATTCGACGGAAGTCGTGCTGCAGCGCTTCCGCGGCGAGTTGGTGATGCTCGATACCAAGGGCGAGGGCGGCGGCGGGGCGCGGGTTTCCTCGGGCGCCGGCGACGCGCCGGCCAGCTTCGAACGCGGCGACATGGACGACGAGATTCCGTTCTGAGAGGTGCCCGATGCGCCGGTTGTGGATGGCGGTTCTGGCTTTGGTGCTGGCGGGCTGCGCCGCGCCGTCGGGCGAACCCGCGGCGGGCTTTGTCAGCCCGAAAATCGCCGGCGCTTACATTCCGCTGGAAGGTCCGGTTTTGCTGATCTTCGAGGGCGATGCGGCCGCGGTTTCGCTCGGCGGCGGCGTCGCCGTCACCAACGCCCACAACGCCAACCTGATCGACGCCAAGAGTGTGATCGGCAAGTCGGCCAATTACGATCTGCTGTTTTTCCACACCGACAAGGCGAGCGCCGAATTGGCGACGGCGGCGCCCACCGTGGATCAACGGGTGATCGCCTACGGCCAGGCCGGTGGCGGCGCGCTGCGCAAGGCCGAGGGCGTCGTCACCCGCCTGGACGCGCCCGTAGAGGCGCTCTGCCGCAAATGCGACGTGCAATCCGCCTTCACCTTCGAAGGCAATGCCGGGCCGGGGTTCAGCGGCGGGCCGGTGCTGGACGCCACGGACGGCAAGCTGCTGGGGATCGTCTTCGGCTATGTCGATCAGCCGGGCGGCAAGGGGCGCACGATGTACGCCTATACGATGGAGCGCGTTTCCGCCGAACTGGAAGACGTCGCGCGCACGCTGCCGGTGGACCGCGATTAGGGCCACGGCCGATCGTCGCACGTGAGGAGGCCGCGCCATGGCGCTTGTTCGGACCGAATTTTCCGATCGCATCGGCATCATCGCCTTCGACAATTACGCGAAGCGAAACGCGTTAAGCCGCGCGCTTATCGCCGAGGTGCTCGCGGCGTTCGATCGCTTCAAGAAGGATTCGGCGCGGGCCGTCATTCTGCGCTCCGCGACAAACGAAAAAGTATGGTCGGCCGGCCACGACGTGGACGAACTGCCCAAGGCAGACATCGATCCGCTGCCCTATGGCGATCCGCTCGAAAAGCTTATGCGGGCGGTCAAGGCGTTTCCGGCGCCGGTTCTCGCCATGGTGCACGGATCGGTTTGGGGCGGGGCGTGCGAACTGGTCATGGCCTGCGACATCGTGATCGCCGACGAAACCTCCTCGTTCGCGATTACGCCGGCCAAGCTCGGTGTGCCGTACAACGCGGCGGGTTTTCTGAACTTCATCAGCCGGCTGCCGCTGACGGTCGTCAAGGAGATGTTTTTCACCGCCGATCCGATTGGGGCCGAGCGGGCCGAGCGGGTCGGGATCGTCAATATGATCGTGCCGGCGGTCGAGCTGGAGGCCCGTACCACTGCGATGGCGAAGACCATCGCGCGGCGCTCGCCGGCCGCGATCGCGGCTTACAAGGAGGCGATCCGCGTGCTGAGCGACGCCGTGGCGATCAACGCGGACACCTACGAATACCTTCACGGATTGCGCCGGGACGTCTATTTCGGCGCGGACTATCGCGAGGGCATCCAGGCATTCCTCGAAAAACGCCCGCCGCAGTTCCGATAGGTTCAGACCAATGACCAAGTTGTTCGGAACGATTAGCTTTTAGTATTCTTTGTTGGCCGGGGTTTGCTTCATCGGTGTGTTCCAATGTCCAGAATTTTGCCTGTTTTTGGAGGTTTGAGGCAAGCAGCAGGCAGGGCTTGCGGCGCCCCCTTTGGCTCGCCGCAGAGCGGCTCGCCGCTTCCCCCGCAAGCGAGGGCAGAAAACCCGCCGGAATCCTGCCTTTTCCCCCCTGTTTTCGGACTATCTTTTACTAGCCGAATCGACCGGCAAAATGCTAGGTAACCGGGCCGTTTTCCGCAGGCTCCGGGCGGCTCACACAGGGACCAGAATTTGAGCGAAGCACCCGCGTCCGCCCCCCCGCCTTCGGGCTCCAGCGTCAACCCCATCGCCATCGAGGACGAGCTCAAACGCTCCTATCTCGACTACGCGATGAGCGTGATCGTTTCGCGCGCGTTGCCCGATGCGCGCGACGGGCTGAAGCCGGTGCATCGGCGCATCCTCTTTTCGATGCACGAGAACGGCTACGATTGGAACAAGGCCTACCGCAAATCCGCCCGCGTGGTCGGCGACGTCATCGGCAAATACCATCCGCACGGCGACCAATCGATCTACGACGCCTTGGTGCGCATGGCGCAGGATTTTTCGATGCGCGCCCCGCTGATCGACGGGCAGGGCAATTTCGGCTCGATCGACGGCGATCCGCCGGCGGCTATGCGCTACACCGAAGTGCGCCGCGCCAAAATCGCCCACGCGCTGACCGAGGATATCGACAAGGAAACGGTCGATTTCCAGGACAATTACGACGGTTCGGAACGGGAACCGATCGTTCTGCCCGCCCGCTTTCCCAATCTGCTGGTCAACGGCGCCAGCGGTATCGCAGTGGGCATGGCGACCAACGTGCCGCCGCACAATCTGGGCGAGGTGATCGACGCCTGCCTGGCTTACATCGACGATCCCTCGATCGGCCTGGACGCGTTGACCGAGATCGTGCCGGGGCCGGACTTTCCGACCGGCGCGCTGATCATCGGCAAGCAGGCGGCGCGCGGCGCATTGGCGCGCGGACGCGGCTCGATCCTGATGCGGGCGCGCTGCCATGTGGAGGAAATCCGCAAGGACCGCGAAGCCATCATCGTCACCGAGATTCCCTATCAGGTGAACAAAGCGCGCATGCAGGAACGCATCGCCGAACTGGTGCGCGACAAACGCATCGACGGCATCGCCGACATCCGCGACGAGAGCGACCGCCACGGCATGCGCGTGGTGATCGAATTGCGCCGCGACGCCTCGTCGGACGTGGTGCTGAACCAGCTCTACCGCTTCTCGGAACTGCAGACGAGCTTCGGCGTCAACATGCTGGCGCTGGACGACGGCCAGCCGCGGCAGATGAATTTGAAGGACCTGCTCGCGGCTTTCGTTCTGTTCCGCGAAGAGGTCATCACCAAGCGTACGCGCTTCGAACTGGGCAAGGCGCGTGACCGGGCGCACATTTTGGCGGGCCTCGCGGTGGCGGTGGCCAATATCGACGAGGTGATCGCGCTGATCCGCGCCGCGCCGGACGCCAACGCCGCGCGCGAAGGCTTGATGGCGCGGGCCTGGCCCGCGAAGGACGTGGGACCGCTGGTCGCCCTGATCGCCGATCCGCGCAATTCCATCGCCGAAGACGGCACGATCAAGCTGACCGAGGAACAAGCCAAGGCCATCCTCGACATCCGCCTGCAGCGCCTCACCGCGCTCGGCCGCGACGAAATCGGTGAGGAAGTGAAGAAGCTCAGCGAGGCGATCAAGGATTATCTCGAAATCCTGCGTTCGCGCCCGCGCGTGCTCGGCATCATCCGAAGCGAGCTGGAAACCGTGAAGGCGGAGTTCGCCACGCCGCGGCTGACCGAGCTGGTCGACGCCGAAATCGAAATCGAAGACGAAGCGCTGATCGAGCGCGAGGAGGTGGCGATCACCGTCACCCATGCGGGCTATATCAAGCGCACGCCCATCGCCGAATATCGCGTGCAGGGCCGCGGCGGCAAAGGCCGCTCGGGCATGGTCACGCGCGAAGAGGATTTCGTCACCAACCTGTTCGTGGCGTCCACTCACGCACCGCTGGTGTTCTTCTCCTCCACCGGCATGGCCTACAAGCTCAAGGTCTGGCGGCTGCCCGAGGCGCGCATCGCCGGGCGCGGCAAGGCGATGGTGAACCTCTTGCCGCTCTCCGAGGGCGAACGCATCGCCACCATCCTGCCGCTGCCGGAAGACGAGACGCTGTGGGAAAAGCACAATGTCGTCTTCGCCACCAAATCCGGCGACGTGCGGCGCAACGAGCTGTCGGATTTCGTCAACATCAACAAGAGCGGCAAGATCGCCATGAAGCTGGCGCCCGGCGACGGCATCGTCGGCGTGCAGGTCTGCACCGACCGCGACGACGTGCTGCTCACCACGCGCGGCGGCAAGTGCATCCGCTTTCCGCTGACCGACGTGCGCGTCTTCAAGGGGCGCGAATCCACCGGCGTGCGCGGCGTCAAGCTGACCAATTTCGGCAAGGAGGGGGGCGACGAAGTCGTGAGCCTGACCTTGCTGCATCACTCCGACGCCACGACCGCCGAAGCGCGCGCCTACCTGAAGCTGGCGGGCGCGGCGCGCCGCGCCGCCACCGGCGAAGAGGAAGCGCCCGTCGAAGAGACCGAGGAAACCGAGGAAGCGGTGGAAGAGGCGACGCTGACGCCGGAACGCTATGCCGAACTCGGCGCTAAGGACCAGTTCGTGCTCGCCGTGTCGGAGAACGGTTTCGGCAAGCGCACCAGCTCCTACGAATACCGCGTCACCGGACGCGGTGGTTCGGGCATCGTCGCCATGGGCATGGGTAAGAAGAACAGCGCCATCATCGCCGCCTTCCCGGTCGAGGAATCCGACGATCTGATGCTCATCAGCAATGCCGGTCAGACCATCCGCGTTCCGGTCGGCGGCATCAGCGTGCAGGGCCGCGCGGCCCAGGGCGTGGTGGTCTTCCGCCTGGAGGAAAACGAGCGCGTGGTTTCGGTCGAACGCATCGCGGACGATTCCGAGGAAGGCTGACGACGATGGCGAGAAAGCGCATAGCCCTTTACCCCGGCACCTTCGATCCCTTGACGCTGGGCCATCTCGATATCGTCGAGCGGGCCGTCAAATTGGTCGATCATCTGATCATCGGCGTCGCCGCCAATCCGGCAAAATCGCCGATGTTCACGCAAAGCGAGCGTGTTGCGATGATCCGCCACGAAACCAAGCTGCTGGCCGGAAACAAACACGCCACTATCGCGGTACAGGCGTTCGACCAGTTATTGATCGAATTCGCGGAAAAAATCGGCGCGGGTATGATCGTGCGAGGCCTGCGCGCCGTTTCCGACTTCGAATACGAATTCCAGATGGTGGGCATGAACCAGCGGCTCAATCCCGAGATCGAGACCGTGTTCTTGATGGCCGATCCGCTCCACCAGGCTATCGCCTCGCGGCTGGTCAAGGAAATCGCCATGCTGGGAGGCGACGTGACGTCGTTCGTCAGCCCGCATGTCGCACAATTGGTGGTGAAGCGTTGCCATGAAGTGGGGAAGAGGAAATGAGTCGCGAAAACACGCTGATCATGGAGCTGAAGACAGGGCCGGCCGTCATTGCGCTGAAGCCCGATCTCGCGCCCAAACACGTGGAGCGCATCAAGGAACTGACGAAAATCGGATTCTACGACGGCGTCGTGTTCCACCGCGTCATTCCGGGCTTCATGGCGCAGACCGGCGACCCCACGGGTACCGGCAGCGGCGGTTCGGACTTGCCGGACCTCAAGGCGGAATTCTCCGCCGCAAGGCATGTGCGCGGGACTGTCTCCATGGCGCGCACGTCCGATCCGCATAGCGCCAACAGCCAGTTCTTCATCTGCTTCGATGACGCGCCCTGGCTCGACCGCCAATACACGGTGTGGGGCCAGGTGGTGGAAGGCATGGAGCACATCGATGCCATCAAGAAGGGCGGCGAACACAACAACGGCGCGATTTCCGGCGCGCCCGACAAAATTCTGAAGATGCGTCTGGGAGACGACACTGCCTCTTAGCGGACGAGACGTCGGCGTTTCGTCCATCGCGGGAAGCTTATGGTCACCGGCGTGAACCGCGTTACCGCGATCGAGACAACGCTGCGCCGGGTTTGCGCGCGGCTGGAAGTCCAGCCGGACTCCATCGATGCCCGGCTTGAAAAGGCGCAACTCCTTGCGCTTTTGGGCCGGGACGGCGAGGCAAAGGACGCATTTCTATCCGTCCTGCAACTCGATCCCACGCATTTCGGGGCGCTGACCGATCTTGGCGCCCTCTCGTTGGCCATGGGCTATCGTTCGGCGGCGCTCACGCTTTATCGCCAGGCCGCCGCATGCCATCCGCAAGAACCGGCGGGTCTGGTCAATCTGGCAAATCTGTTGCTGGAGGACGGCGATCTTGCCCAGGCGCGGCAAAACTACGAAACGGCCCTGGCTCTCGACCCGGACCTTCCCGATGCGCATCAAGGACTGGCGCGTCACTGGATGAAGCTTGGCCGCACGCAAGCGGCGGAAGAGCATGGGAAAAGGGGTTTTTCCGGCCATAGCATTGTCACGCGGCCCTGTCGCGGCGCGTCCGATCCGCTATCCGTGTTGCTGATCGTCTCGGCGCTCGGCGGCAACATCCCGACGAACCTTTTGCTCGATGATCGCATTTTCGCGGTTTCGGCGCTTTATGCGGAATATCACGACCCGTCGTTGCCGCTGCCGTATCACGATGTCGTATTCAATGCCGTCGGCGACGCCGATCTGTGTGAAGCCGCGCTGGCCGAGATTCCGCGCATCCTGGCGCGAACCAAAGCGCCGGCGATCAACCACCCCGAGATAATCCGGGTAACCGGACGCAGCGCCAACGCGCGGCGTTTGTCGAACGTGGACGGCGTGACCGCGCCGCATACGGTGTCGGTCCCGCGCTCGGCGCTCGAGGCGCCGGATGCGATAACGCGACTCGGCCAGCAAGGCTTCGATTTTCCTCTGCTCCTGCGCTCACCGGGATTCCACACAGGCCAGAACTTTCTTTATGTCGCGGGCCCCGATCAATTCGCCGCGGCGGTTTCGCAATTACCGGGCGATCGACTCCTTGTCATCCAGTACGTCGACGCGAAGGGCCAAGACGGACTCGTGCGCAAGTATCGTGTCATGATCGTCGACGGCTTGCTCTACCCGCTGCATCTGGCGATATCGCGCTCCTGGAAAGTGCATTATTTTACCTCGGATATGGCGGCGCATCCTGCTTATCGGCGCGAGGAGGAAGCGTTCCTCTCGGATATGCCGAACGTGCTTGGTCCGGGAATAATGCAGGGCTTGGCGCGCTTGTGCGATATCCTGCGATTGGATTATGGCGGCATCGATTTCGGTTTATCCGCGGACGGCAAGATTCTGCTGTTTGAGGCCAATGCCACGATGGTGATCGCTCTCCCGCCGCAAGAGCCGATTTGGGACTATCGGCGCAAAGCCGTTATGCAGGCGCTCGATGCCGCCAGACGGATGCTCTTCGCGCGCGCCGGAAAAACGCAACAAGGATATTCGCCATGCTGACGCGTCGGTCGCTTCTGGGCAGTGCGGCGGCGGGATGGCTAGCGCGCGTCGCCGGCGCCGCGCCCGGAGACGAGCCGTTGCGTCGGAGAGCGGCGGCGCGCGGACGGTTCTACGGCTGTGCCGCCGGTTCCTATCAATTGCGCGACGAGGATTTTGCCGCGGCTCTGGCGCGCGAAGCGAACATCCTGGTCCCCGAATACGAATTGAAGCGCCTGATCGTCGAACCGATGCCCGGACAGTTCGACTATTCAGGCGCCGACGCGCTGCTTGCCTTCGCAACCGCGCACGGCATGAAGATGCGCGGCCACACGCTGGTGTGGTACGCCGCCAATCCGCCCTGGCTGGACGAGAAGGTGCTGAACGCGCCCGACGACGAGATTCTGACCGATTATGTCGCGCGCCTGATGGGGCGTTATCGCGGACGGATTCATTCCTGGGACGTCGTCAACGAAGCGATCTATCCGGCGGACGGGCGGGCCGACGGGCTGCGCGATTGCATTTGGCTGAAGCGCTTCGGGCCGGGCTATATCGACATTGCGTACCGCGTCGCCAAACAGGCCGATCCGGACGCGCTGCTGGTCTACAACGATTGGGGCTGCGAAGGCGGCGAGGCCTGGAACGACCTGTTCCGCGCGGCGACGCTGAAATTTCTCGGAGCCGCCCTGGCGCGCAAGGCGCCCATCGAGGCGCTGGGTCTGCAGGGCCATCTGAACGCGTTCGGCCCCGGCGTCGATCAGAAGAAACTTCGCGCGTTCCTTGATGAAGTTCGGGCGATGGGACTGCGCATCCTGGTGACCGAGCACGATGTGGACGACAGCGGCGGGGCGCTCGATATTGCCGTGCGCGATCGCGCGGTCGCCGACGCCAGCGCGCGCTTCCTCGATGTCGTACTGGACAACGACGCCACCCTTGCCGTGCTCACCTGGGGGCTGACGGACCGCTATCTGAAGACCCCGGACGGCTTGCGGGCAATGCTCTCGGGATACACGCCCAGGAAGCTGCCGCTGGACGCGAACCTCAAGCGAAAACCGATGTGGGGGGCTATCGCACGGGCTTTGCGCACATGAGTGTGAGACTGTCGCCGTTCCATCCTCGTGAAAAGATGCGCAGGCGCGCCGATTGCGCTATGGAAGCGCCTGGGATTCTTTGGGATTCGCCATGACAGTGCTGGTGACCGGCGTCGCCGGATTCATTGGATACCATGTTGCCGAGGCGCTTCTGGCGCGCGGGCAGAGCGTGGTCGGCGTCGACAATCTCAACGACTATTACGAGGTGAGCCTGAAACAGGCGCGCCTGGCGCGGCTCGAGACCAAGAAGGGTTTCGCATTCCGCAAGCTCGACTTCTCCGACCGCGAAGCCATGTCGGCGCTGGGCGCCGCGTTTCCGGGCGTCACGCATGTTGCGCATCTGGGCGCGCAGCCGGGGGTGCGCTATTCGCTGATCGATCCCTACGCCTACGTCACGTCGAACGTGATGGGGCAGGTGACGGTGCTGGAACTGGCCCGCACTTTCGAGACGCTGCGCAACGTCGTTTATGCGAGTTCGTCCTCGGTCTATGGCGCCAACGAGAAGGTACCCTTCGCGGTCGGCGACACCGTGGACGCGCCGCAATCGCTCTATGCCGCCACCAAGTGCGCGGACGAATTGATCTCGTACACCTACGCGCATCTCTACGGTCTTCCGCTCGTGGGCCTGCGCTTCTTCACCGTCTACGGACCGTGGGGCCGTCCCGACATGGCGCCGTTTATCTTCACGCGCTCCATCCTGGCCGGCGAGCCGATCCGCGTTTTCAACAACGGCGAGATGTGGCGCGATTTTACCTATATCGACGACATCGTGGCGGGGATACTGGCCGCGATGGACGCGCCGCCGGCGGCAAAGCCGCCGCACAAGCTCTACAATCTCGGCAACAACAAAAGCGAAAAGCTCACCGATTTCATCGCCGCGCTCGAGGGCGCACTGGGCAAGAAGGCGCAGATGCGATTCGAACCGATGCAGCCCGGCGACGTGGCGAAGACTTACGCCGACATCGAAGAGACGCGCCGCGACCTCGGCTTCGCGCCGAAAACGCCGATCGGCGTCGGCGTGGCGAAATTCGTGGCATGGTACAGGGAATATTATCGCGCTTAGCGCGTGTATTCGCCGATCCATGCGACAGGCCGCGCATTGATTGTCACAGGGTGGCATGCTGAGAATCGAGAGAGGCGGTCTTGGAAAAGGAAGCGCCAAATAGCGAACCTCGCCCGGTCGATTATTATGACGTTCGCGCCGCGCTGAAGTGGGTCGAGGGAGGATGAATGTCCAACTGCTTGGCCCTTGATTTCGGCGCGTCCAGCATCCGCCTGATCGATGTTTCCTTGATAGACGGCCGGCTGGCCCTCAAGGAGCTGGCGCGCTTTGTTAACGGCCCCCATATGTCCGAAGGGCGTCTGGTGTGGGATTACGGCCGGATTTTCGAGAATCTCAAGGCGGCGCTTAAAGTGGCGGGGGCCTCCGGGGTGCCCTATGCCGGTATCGGTGCCAATTCCTGGGGCGTCGACTTTGTCGTGATCGGCAAGACGGGCGCGTTGACCTGCCCGCCGGTCGCCTACCGCGATGCCCGCACCGACGGGGCGATGGAGCGCTACTTCGCCCGCCACCGCTCCGCGCAAGAATTGTTCGCGGTGACGGGCATTCAGTGCTTGCCCTTCAACACACTGTTCCAATTGTTTGCCCAAAGCCGGAGCGAGCCGGATGTGTTGCAGCAAGCGCACCGCCTTCTCCTCACGGCCGACTATGCGCACTTCTGGCTCTGCGGCGTGGCCGCGAACGAACGCACGTTGGCCTCCACGAGCCAGATGCTCACGCTCGCCGGACATTGGTGGCCTGAAGCTTTGGAGACGGTGGCGCTGGCGCCCGGCGCACTGACCGATCCGGTCGCACCGGGGACGGTGCTGGGCCCGCTTCGGGTTGGGTTTGCGGCCGAAACCGGACTTCGCGACCTCAAGGTGATTGCCCCGGCGGCGCACGACACGCAATCGGCCATCGCCGCCATTCCCGCCGCCAGCGAGCGGGACTGGGCTTATCTTTCCAGCGGCACTTGGTCGATCATCGGCGTCGAATCCGAAATCCCTTTCAACGATGCCGCGGCTGAGGCCGCCGGACTCAGCAACGAAACCGGATACGCCGGCACCTATTGCGTCCAGTCCACGGTCACCGGCCTTTGGCTCGTCCAGGAAATCCAGCGCTTGCTAGACGACCGTTCGGACGGCAGCGCCCTGGCGGCCGAGGCCGAACAGGTTCCCGCATTCCGTTTCTTGATCGATCCGGCAGATTCCCGCTTTTTCAATCCATCCGACATGATCGATGAAATCCGCTCCGCGTGCCGCGCCGCCGGAGAACCGGAACCGGTGACGCCGGCCGAACTCGTGCGCTGCGCTTACGACAGCCTGGCGCTGCTCTATCGTGCGGCGCTCTTGAAGCTCTCCGCGGTGACCGGCCGGCGTTTCGCACGTCTCCATGTCGTCGGCGGCGGATCGAAAGCCGTGCTGCTCAACCGGCTTTGCGCCGCGACCACCGGGCTGCCCGTTCTGGCCGGCCCGGCGGAGGCCACCGCGCTCGGCAATGCCATGATACAGTTCATCGCGCTAGGGCAATTGTCATCGGTCACGCAAGGGCGCAAGACAATCCGCGAATCCTTTCCGCCCGTGCTTTTCGAACCGAAACCGTTGCCCGGCCTGCAAGAGGCCATCACCCGTTTCGACCGTTTGACAAGCTCCTGACGTCGCCCCCCAAGAGCGGAAAACCGCAAGGTAGAAAATTATATGACTAATCAGATCGAAGTCCGCAAAGAGATGATCGCCACCTGCCTGCGCATGAACGCGGCGGGCCTCAATCTGGGAACCGCGGGCAATCTCAGCGTGCGCATCGAGGGGGGCTTTCTCGTCACGCCGTCGGGCATCGCTTACGAAACCATGACGCCGGACCAGATCGTCGAGATGGATTTCGACGAACGATATTACGGCAATTATATCCCGTCCTCGGAATGGCGCTTTCATCACGCCATTCTGAAGCATCGCGCCGACGCCAACGTCGTGCTGCACAGCCACGCGGTCAATTGCGCGATCCTGGCCAGCTGCCGGCTCGACATTCCCGCGGTCCACTACATGGTGGCGACCGCAGGCGGCGCGCTCATCAAATGTTCGGGCTATGCGCCTTTCGGCACGGAGGCTCTTTCGCACGAAGCGCTGGCCGCGCTTGGTCCGCGCAACGCCTGCCTGCTCGGCAATCACGGCGTCGTCACGCTAGGAGCGACGATGGCTCAGGCTTTCGCGCTGCTGGAAGAGGTCGAATACCTCGCGCGCCATTACATCGGCACCCGCCTTCTGGGCTGCAGCGTCACCTTGAACGAGGCCGAGATGAATGTCGTGCTCGAACGCTTCAAAACCTACGGCAAACAGGCCGACGAACTTGGCGATCTTACGGGCGCAGAAACCGATCGTGTCGTGCCGCCCAAGCACGGCGGCGACCGCCTGCCGTAAAAAATAGATGACTGGAGGAACCTCAAGATGAACAGCGTATTCAACGGCGTTCTGCCCAAGATCGGCATCCGCCCGACGATAGACGGCCGCAAGGGTGTGCGCGAAAGCCTCGAACAGCAAACCATGGCGATGGCCAAGACGACGGCGAAGCTGATCTCCTCCCGCCTGCGCCATCCCAATGGGGAGCCGGTGTCCTGCGTAATTGCCGACACCACGATCGGCGGATTCGCCGAGGCTGCCGCCTGCGCCGACAAGTTCCGGCGCGAGAATGTCGGCGCCACGATTACGGTGACGCCATGCTGGTGCTACGGCTCCGAAACCATGGATCTTGAACCCATGCTGCCCAAGGCGGTGTGGGGCTTCAACGGCACAGAGCGGCCGGGCGCGGTGTATCTCGCGGCCGTGCTGGCGGCGCACAACCAGAAAGGCCTGCCGGCGTTCGGCATCTACGGCCATGAAGTCCAGGATCGCGCGGACACGACGATCCCGGATGACGTGCGCGGCAAGCTTGTAAGTTTCGCGCGCGCCGGTCTTGCAGTGGCGCACATGCGCGGTAAAGGATATTTGAGCCTGGGCGGCGTCTCGATGGGCATCGCCGGCTCGATCGTCGATCAATCCTTTTTCCAGAAATATCTCGGCATCCGCGCCGAATGCGTCGATATGAGCGAGGTACAGCGGCGCATCCAGCTCGGTATCTTCGATCCCGAGGAGTTCAAACGCGCCGTGGCCTGGGTGAAGGAAAAATGCATCGAAGGGGCCGACACTAACGCCGAAGCCGACCGCCATTCGCCCGAACAGAAGCGCCGCGAATGGGAAATCTGCATTCAGATGGCGATGATCGGCCGCGATCTGATGGTGGGCAATCCGCGTCTCGCCGAGATGGGATACGGCGAAGAATCGAATGGGCATAACGCGATTCTCGGCGGCTTCCAGGGGCAGCGCCAGTGGACCGACTTCATGCCCAATGGCGATTTCATGGAAACGCTGCTGAACTCGTCGTTCGACTGGAACGGAGCGCGCGCGCCGTTCGTGCTGGCGACGGAGAACGACTGCTTGAACGGCGTCGGCATGCTGCTCAACTATCTGCTCACCGCCAAGGCGCAGATTTTCTCCGATGTGCGCACCTATTGGAGCCCGGACGCAATCCAGCGCGTCACCGGCTGGAAGCCCGAGGGCGATGCGTCGGGCGGGGTGATCCATCTGCTCAATTCCGGATCGACCTGCCTTGACGCCACCGGCGAAATGACGCTGAACGGCAAGCCCGCGATCAAGCCGTTCTGGGACGTGACGGGGGCCGACATCGACGCCTGTCTGAAAGCAACGCGGTTCAGTCCGGCCGACTCTTTCTATTTCCGCGGCGGCGGCTACTCGACCGATTTCATGACCAAAGGCGGCATGCCGCTCACCATGGTCCGGCTCAATCTGGTCGAGGGACTAGGGCCGGTGCTGCAGATCGCGGAAGGCGTCAGCGTCACGCTTCCCGACGCTGTGCACGACACGCTCGATGCACGCACCAACCCGACCTGGCCGACCACCTGGTTCGCGCCGCGCGTCACCGGCCGCGGGCCGTTCCGCTCGGTCTACAATGTCATGGCCGCCTGGGGCGCCAATCACGGTGCGATTTCGCACGGACATATCGGCGCCGAGCTGATTACGCTGGCTGCGATGCTGCGGATTCCGGTGTCGATGCACAATGTGCCGGACGAGACGCTGTTCCGCCCAAGCGCCTGGAGCCTGTTCGGGATGGACCTGGAAGGCGCCGATTACCGGGCCTGCGCCGCCTATGGACCGCTGTACGGCTGAACAGAGAGGTCACGCCATGCTTCGAGGAATTTCGCCGCTTCTGTCGCCCGATCTTCTTGCCGGTCTGTGTCGCATGGGGCACGGCGACGAGATCGTGCTCGCCGACGCGCATTTTCCCGGCGAGACCGTCAACAGCCGGGTGATCCGCGCCGACGGCCTCAAAATCCCCGCCTTGATCGAGGCGATCCTGCCTTTGATGGCGCTCGACACCTATGTGCCCGATCCGATCGTGATGATGGCGGCGGTTCCCGGCGACACGCTCGACGAGAACGTGCTCGCCGCGTACCGCGCCGCCATCGACCGGCACGCTTCGGCCGCGCCGCCGACCGGTTTCATCGACCGCTTCAAGTTCTACGAACGGGCCAAAGCGGCCTTCGCGGTGGTGATGACCGGCGAAACGGCGAAATACGGCAACATCATTCTCAAGAAAGGCGTGACTCCGATCGGATAGCGGCCGATTTGACACTTCGAAGCGTGAAAAGGCACAACACGACAAAACATACGCCGCCCTGAAGCGGCGCGAGGGGAGATGTATGAGCAGGCAAGGTTCGCAGAGCGCGAAGCAAAGGTTTCTTCTGGCTTTTATCCTGATCGTCAGCCTGTTTTTCGCATGGGGCGTCGCCAACAGCCTCAACGACATCCTGATTCCGCAATTCAAGAAAGCCTTCGTGCTCAGCGATTTGCAGACAGCTCTGGTGCAGTCTGCGTTCTATGGCGGCTATTTTCTTCTCGCCATGCCGGCGGCGATGTTCTCGCGCCGCTTCGGTTACAAGGCGGCGGTGGTGTGCGGCCTGTGCATTTTCAGCCTCGGCGCCTTCCTGTTCTATCCCGCCGCCGAGATGCACGCCTATATCTATTTTCTCGGCGCACTGCTCGTGCTCGCCAGCGGCCTGTCGTTCCTCGAGACCTCCGCCAATCCGATGGTCGCCGCGCTCGGTTCGCCCGAAACCTCCGAACGGCGGCTCAACTTCGCACAGGCCTTCAATCCGTTCGGCGTGCTGTTCGGCGTCTATATCGGCAGTCAATTCATCCTTTCCGACAAGAAACTCCCCTCGAACGAACTCGCCCATGCCGTGGTGGCGCCCTATATGGTGATCGCGGCCTGCGTGCTGCTTCTGGCGCTGGTGATCGTTGCGGTGAAATTTCCGTCGGTGGCCACCGCCCGCGTCGAAAAGGATACCGGCGACTCCGGCGGTTTCTTGAAGCTGTTCGCCCATCCGCGCTTTCTCTTCGGCGTGATGGCGCAGTTCTTCTACGTCGCGGCCCAGGTGGGGGTGTGGAGTTTCACGATCCGCTATTCCCTGTACGAGTTGCCCAACCTTCCGATCACGAACGGCATCGTTTGGTGGCACGGGTATTTGCCGATGCCCTCGGTCGTGTCGGCGGCTCTGATTTTGCTCGTTTCGCAGACCTTGTTCACGATCGGCCGTTTTATCGGCACCGCCCTGATGGGACGGACCAATCCCGACAAGCTCATGGCGATCTTTGCCGGCATCGCCGTCGCCCTCACCTTGATCGCCGCCATTGTCGGCGGCTGGACAGGGATAATTTGTCTCGCGGCGACCAGCTTCTTCATGTCGATCATGTTCCCGACGATCTTCGCGGGCGCGATCCGCGATCTCGGGCCGCTCACCAAATCAGGCGCCTCCTTCTTGGTGATGGCGATCATCGGCGGGGCGGCGGCGCCTCCGATCATGGGGCTGATCTCGGGCTTTTCCTCCATGCAGTACGCGATGGTGGTGCCGTCCTTCTGCTTTGCCGTCATCCTGGCCTTTGCCTGGGTCAACTACGCCGCCCATACGAAAAAGGCCGCGCCGGTCTGACAATTGCCGTGCGCGGAAAAAACGACTGGAAGAGCGGGAAGAAACGGAGTCAGACTGGATCACATCAAGGGGGGAATAGGCCGATGGAAAAGAAAAGCACCTCGTTCGTTGCCAAAGTATTGGGTTCGATTCCCAACCGCCTGCAACTCGCGGGAGGCTGGATCGATCAGCCGTTCGTGTCGCGTCACAATCCCAAGCCGCCCGGTTCGATGGTGGTCGTGCAGATCGAGCCGACTTTCCGTCCGATGATCCGCTCTGGCATCGCAAGCAGCACGCGCATCGTCGCGATGGAAATCTGGAAAGGCAAGCTGCCGAAGCGCCCGCCGGAAGAACTCGTGCGCGAACTCTATCACGCCGAAAACACATACAAGGCCGAGCCGAGCGGTTCGCAGGACATGATCGGCATGATTTATCCCGGCATGAACCGGCTCGATTACGACATCGCCGTCGAGGGCGGCGTTTTTCCCGCGCACATCGAATCGTGCAATTCGCCGAAAGTCGCGCGCTGGCTGGAAAAGGTGCTGCATCTGATCCCCATCGAATCGCGGCCGGAGGGCTACAATCCGCTCGTGCAGAGAAATCTCGATCCGAAATGGATCGCGCGCCTCGGCCAATCGGGTAAGGACTGCTTCGACGCCATCGTCAAGATGGATGCCGCCGCGCTCGGCGCGGCGCTCAATCTGAGCCTGAAATGCTGGGACACGTTGTTTCCGCGCTCCATGCGGCACGACGTCATTACCTTGGATCTCATGAAATTGGCCACGGCCTATCAACACGAATATCTCGGTGCGACCTATTCGGGCCCCGGCGGCGGTTATCTGATCGTGGCTTCGGACAAACCGGTTCCGGGATCCTTCACGGTCAACATCCGTACCGCTGGAAAATGAGCGCCAAGAAGCAAATCGTTGTCTGCGGCGGCTTCGACGACATCGGGTCGCGCGATCTGCGCTTCCTCGAGGAGGCCGCGAAGCTCGGCGATGTCACTGTGCTGCTGTCACCGGATTCGGTGTTGGAAGCGCGCACCGGCAAGCTCCCGAAATTTCCCCTGAGCGAACGCGTGTATCTCCTGACAGCCGTTCGTTACGTCGGCCGGGTGATTGCGACCGACGCCAGCGACAGACTGCCCGCGAACCTGCGTGTCGATATTTGGGCGGACGTCGAGGCGAATCCCGCGCGCGCGGCTTACGCCGACGACCACGATATCGCCTATCGCGTTTTCACGGCGGAAGAATTGAAAGGATTTCCGGTGCCGCCGCCGGCTCCCGTGGCAGCAGGCCGCAAGAAGGTCGCCGTTACCGGTTGTTACGACTGGGTTCACTCCGGCCATGTCCGCTTCTTCGAAGAGGTCAGCGCTTACGGCGATTTGTATGTCTTTCTCGGCAACGACGCGTGCATAAAAGAACTCAAGGGCGAGGGACATCCGCTGTTGAAACAAGACGAACGCCGTTACGTCGTCGGTTCGATCAAGTTCGTGACGCAAGCGACAATCTCCAGCGGTAACGGTTGGTTGGATGCGGACCGCGAAATCAGAGCGCTGAAGCCCGACATCCTCGTGGTGAATGAGGACGGCGACAAAGGCGGCAAGCGCGACTATTGCCGCGACCTCGGCATCGAATATCTTGTTCTCAAGCGCACGCCGGCGCCCGGGCTGCCGAGCCGCAGCAGCACGATCCTCAGGGGATTTTGAGAGATCGGTGCAAAGCCGATGGATTGCGCTGCACACGGAATAGCGAAATTAACTCTCGTCATTGAATTTTTCTAACAGAGCGTGTGTGATCTGTTGACGGAAGATGACTTATCCGTGCGGGAACCGGCCGGCTGACGCAATCGGCAACATATTGTGCGCGCCCATGCGTTGTTCTTCGCGTCGGCGCCGCCTAAAACGCACCCGCCTCTTTCTGTGGGAGATAAATCATGGCCGCGCCCATCCCGTTTATCGATCTTCAGGCCCAACGCCGCCGCCTCGGCGAGCCGTTGAACAAAGCCATTTTGGAGGCCGTCGAGGGCGGTGCGTGGATCATGGGGCCTCAGGTCGCGGCCTTCGAGAAACAGCTCGCCGAGTTCGTGGGCGTCAAACACGTCGTCGCCTGTGCCAATGGCACGGATGCGCTTATCCTTCCGCTCATGGCCTGGGGGATCGGTCCGGGCGACGCGGTCTTCGTGCCCACCTTCACCTTTGCCGCCTCCGCCGAGGTCGTGGCGCTGGTGGGCGCTTCGCCCGTGTTCGTGGACGTGCTGGAAGACACCTACAACATGGACCCGGCGAGCCTTGAAGCCGCTATTGCGTTGGTCAAGCGTGAAGGCAAGCTGAAGGCCCGCGCGGTGATGCCGGTGGACCTGTTCGGTCAGCCTGCGGATTATCGCGCGATCGAACCGATCGTCCGGCGCGAAGGCCTGAAGATGTTATGCGACACCGCGCAAGCCTTCGGCGCGAAATACCAGGGGCGCGTGACGGGCAGCATCGGCGATGCGGCGTCGACCAGTTTCTTCCCGGCCAAGCCGCTCGGCTGCTATGGCGACGGCGGGGCCGCCTTCACCAATGACGACGGACTAGCCGATCTGCTGAAGTCCATCCGCAATCACGGTGCGGGCGCGGACCGCTACGAAAACGTCCGCATCGGCATGAATTCGCGCCTCGACACGATCCAGGCCGCGATCCTGATCGAGAAGCTGAAAATTTTCCCCGAAGAAATCGAACTGCGCGAGGAAGTGGCGCGGCGCTACAATACCGGCCTGGGAAAATCGAACCGCATCCGCGTGCCGCTGGTGATCGCGGACGCGCAATCGACCTGGGCGCAATACACGATCCAGGTGCCGAACCGCGACAAGCTGCAGGCCGATCTCAAGGCGAAGGGCATTCCGACGGCGGTCTATTATCCGATCCCGCTGTCGGCGCAGAAGGGTTACGCGTGCTATCCGAGCGCGCCCATCCCGGCCAGCGAGAAAATTTGCAAGACGGTTGTCGCCCTGCCGATGCATCCCTATCTGGACGAGAGAACTCAGGACAGCATCATCGAGGCGGTTCTGGCGAGCGTCGCCTAAACTCGTCCGAGAACAACGATTTCAACGAGTGGGTTGGCGCGGTTTCTTGGCAAGAGGGCCGCCGCGCTGGAGCCTGTGCGAGACCCCTAGCGGAACCATCATGCGCCGCGCCTTACCGCTCCTTCGGCGGGCAGCAGAGAATGGTTAGTACGCGCCGTCCTTGGTGACGAGGACACCGACTGTTTCCAGTAGAATGACGATATCGTACCAGAAGGACCAATTCTTGATGTACCATTCGTCGGACGCTACGCGGTCGGCGAAGCGCGTGTGGCTTCGTCCGCTGATTTGCCAGAGGCCCGTTATACCGGGACGAATCTGCTGATAGAGCTTGAACGTCACGCCGTATTCCCCGATCTCTCGGCAAAGAAGCGGGCGCGGTCCCACCAAGCTCATATCGCCGATCAGAACATTGATGAGCTGAGGCAGCTCGTCTAGGCTCGTGCGTCGCAACCACTGTCCTATGCGCGTGGCACGCGGGTCGGAGCGCAGCTTGAAATTCGATACCATATATTCTTCGTATAGCGGCGCCTTTTCCTTCCGCCAACGGCTGAGTTGCTCTTCGGCATCGATTGTCATTGTGCGGAACTTTATGCAGTTGAATTCCCGTCCGTTACGGCCTGCGCGCGGTTGCACGAAAAAGGCAGGACCACCGTCTTCGCGCCGGATGAGAAACACAAACAATGCGAAAATCGGCGAGAGCAGAATGAGCAGGACGGTTGAGCCGATTATGTCTATAAGCCGCTTGAGCATGCGCGCCGGCAGGCGGCGGAGATTGTCACGAACCTGCAGAAGCAAGAGGTCGCGGCCGATGAAGTAATTCATCGTCATGCCCAATAACGGCAGGCGCCCTAGAGGCGGGATAATCGCGACTCCGATCCCCGCCGCCATCAAATTCTGAAGCAACTCTTCCGTTTCCTCATCTTGCGGATGTTCGGTCGCCATGACGACTTCCTGGCAGCCCGCCTCGCTCAAGCGCCGTACGATGTTAACGGGGTCGCGCAAACCGATGCGGGTGACGTCTGCGGAAATCGCCTCGACGGATTCCGGCGAGCCTCGCAAGGTAATTAGGAAGCGCACATCGAAGCCCAGAGAAAGGGAATTTCTGAAGGCTTTATATGCTTCCAGCGCGTTGGGGCCGTCACCCACGAGCGCGGTTGGCACTTGCCAAACGGAGATGAGGCTCAAGAGCCGACGTGCGATCTGGCGTAAAGCAGGAACCGCAACAATAACAAAAGCCCAACTGCCGATTATAGCCGAGGCCGAGTAGCCGCCGTTCGAGAAGATCAGGAGAAGCAAACAGGGCGTGGAAGCGAAAAGCAGGCTGATCGTCGTTCGTCGCGCGCCGTCCCAGAAAAGTTCGCGGCGGCCGTAGTCGCCCGAAATGTAGCGAACGACGATAAAAAACAGGCCAAGGATGTAAAAGAGGTCGACGGGCGTGTTGATCGGTAACAGCCCTTGATAGAAGAGCAGCTCCGGCACCGTATGGCCGAGCCGAAACAGCAGAGTGGCGAGGGTAAATGCCGTTACGTCAGCAAGCACCAAGCTGACCTTGCTGATCCAGTGACGCAAACTACGCATTTGCAGGATACTATGGCGAACAATCTCATGCGCGCTAGGCCCGGCCGTCGTGCTTCGTTCACTCATCTAGTCCCCCCGAAGGGCTTCTTATGATTGAACCGGTGATTTGGCGTACGCCGTCGTTAATCCCAGTACAATTACCCTTTGGCTGCGACCGCAAAATGTCACAACCTACCCGCTAGGATAGTACGCCACTCATATGTGACAAGGAACCCCCATTTTGATGGAGTGTATGATTCCGTTGGCCTATTTTGGGGTTTGACAAATTCAACAGGGCCTACTTTCCATGGATGTCAGCTTTTTTGACTTCGTGTTGCCCGATGGACGGATCGCCCTGCGTCCCGCCGTACCGCGCGATAGCGCGCGGATGTTGGTGGTAGCGGCTGACGGTCGCCTCGAGCATAAACATGTGTCTAATCTGCCACAATATTTGGCGCATCGAGACGTCCTGGTCACTAATGATTCGAAGGTGATTCCAGCGCGGTTGCACGGTCGGCGCTTAGCCCGCACCGCGTCTGCGGCCGCCGAGCCGAAGCTCGAAATACTGCTTTGCAGGCGTCTGGGGCCCGGAGTGTTTACGGCGCTCGCTAGGCCGGCGCGGAAACTTTCCGTTGGCGACACGCTGAAACTCGGGCTAACCATCGATGCGCAAGTTGCTGCACGCGGTGAAGCGGGCGAGGTTGTGCTGCGGTTCGCGTTGGACGGCGCCGCCTTGGATGGGGCTATCGCGGCCGAAGGCGAGACGCCCCTGCCGCCCTATATCGCCGGCAAGCGCAAGGCCGACGCGCGCGACATCTCGGATTACCAGACGGTGTACGCGCGCGTGGAAGGGTCCGTGGCCGCGCCGACGGCCGGGCTGCATTTCACGCCGGCTCTGTTCGAGGCGCTGGCGGCGCGCGGGGTGGGCCGGGAAAGCGTGACGCTGCATGTCGGACCTGGCACCTTCCTACCGGTCAGCGCCGCCGACACGGCCGGGCACAAAATGCACTCGGAGTGGGCCACTCTGACGCAGGGAACCGCGGCGCGGTTGAACGCGGCGCGTTCCGCCGGAGGGCGCATCGTGGCGGTCGGCACGACTTCCTTGCGCACGCTCGAAAGCGCGGCGGACGCCGGCGGGCGTATCGCGGCCTTCGCGGGCGAAACGGATATTTTCATCACGCCAGGCTACCGCTTCCGCACGGCCGAGGTGCTGCTGACCAATTTCCATTTGCCGCGCTCGACGCTGTTCATGCTGGTCAGCGCCTTTTGCGGCATCGAGACGATGAAGGCGGCCTATGCCGAAGCCATCCGGGAACACTATCGCTTCTATTCCTATGGCGACGC
>CAVPYO010000003.1:0-7061 GCA_963710025.1 uncultured Alphaproteobacteria bacterium
CTTAAACACCGGCCCCAACCAGCCAGCACGCGCCCGGTAGAGCGACGCCGTCCGGCGCAGCGTATTGCGCCATCAGGTTCCGCAAGCGCACGCGGATGATTTCGCGCGGTGCCTCGTCCAACTCGGCCGTGGCGCGCAGCAACGCGCCGCTGCCCAGGGCCCCGTTCGCGGCATCGTCCACATCCACGCCCAACTTCACCTTCGTCGCAAGCCGCTCGATATGGATGTCGCGGAATCCCGCCGCGGTCAGAATGGAACGCACGCGCTTGTCGTCGGCGAAGGCGAACTGCCCAGGCTCATGCGGATCCTGTGGGGCTTGTGGCGGCACAAGATCGCACGCGGCTTTGAACGGCAACGACACCCAATCGTTTTCCTCCATCGCGCACCAGCAGGAGAACGCCAGCCGCCCACCCGGCCTCAACGCAGCACGGATATGGGCGAAGGCCGCCAGCGGATCGGCGAAAAACATCACGCCGAAACGTGAGAAGACCAGATCGTATTCCGGCCGGTATTCCATCGTTGAGGCATCGGCCTCAACGAATTCGACCGTTGCGCCAGCCGCCCGAGCGCGCGCCGCAGCCAGCATCGGCGCGGAGATATCCACCCCCAGAACTCTACCCGGCGTGCACGCTTCTGCCAGCTTCAGTGTCGTGGTGCCGCAACCGCAGCCGATGTCGAGCACATGCATGCCGCGTTCCGGTGCGGCGAATGCCATCAGTGCATTCTGTATGTTTCCCAACCGGTAATCGTGACGGTCGCATAGCGATGCCCAACGCTGTCCGGCTGGTCCGTTCCAATGCTCGGCTTGCGCAGCGTTATTTTTCACTTGACGGTCTTCCTCTCCCGTATTGGCTGGATACGCAGGCGCAAGGAATTGCGCTTGATATAGGTTACGAGGCAGTTCGCCATTTGGCCAGGCTACGGGCAAGCCCAGTCATTCCGCTGCAACTTTCTTCGCGCTGAACTGATCGAACGCTTCCACGGCCTGCGCCGCATACATCACGCTCGGGCCGGCCCCCATATAGACCGCCATACCCATGGTCTCCATGACTTCGTCACGGGTGGCGCCTTGTCTGACGGCGGCTTCGGCGTGGAAGGCGATACAGGGATCGCAGCGGGTCGCGACAGCGATGCCGAGGGCGAGAAGCTCTTTGGTCTTGCCATCCAGCGCCTTCGGTTCAAGGGCGGCGCGAGCGAGCGCGGAAAACGCCTTCATCGTGTCGGGCGATCCGGTCCGCACTTCCTTCAGCGCCACCGATAGTTCGGCGGCCATCCGTGGCCAATCTTTGTACATGTCTTGAACTCCTCGATTTTGTCTTGAGACGTGGTGTCAGCCAGCGATCATTGGAATGCATTGCCGGGTTGGATGCCAAGCTTCTTGAAGATGATGGCTGCAGGGCAGAAGCCGGTGAAGGCCGCTTGGAGCATGTTGAGTCCGGCAAAGGCGCTCAATGGCAGCCACCATGGGCTGTAGATCTGCGCAAGCACGAGGCCGGCCAGGACAACTAGCCCTGCGAAAGCGAGAACTGCTCGGTCGATGTTCATGATGAGTTTCTCCTTATCCTTAAACGTGCGTTGGTCAGCCTCTGGTCGCCGGGGTTTCGACGACCCAGCGTCCCGATTGGTCCGCCGCTTGACTATATATTCGTACTATCGTATATATGCAAGTATGAAAATATATCCAAATCAAATGCTGACCTCCGCCGGCGAAGCCGAGGAACTCCTGAAGGCGCTCGCCAACCGACACCGCCTGACGATTCTCTGCCAGCTGATCGACGGCGAGCGCTCGGTCGGCGAACTTGCGGACTTTCTGTCGCTGCGCGACTCGACCGTGTCGCAGCATCTCGCCCTGCTGCGCAAGGACGGCCTCGTATCCACCCGCCGCGATGGCCAGACGATCTGGTATGCGATTGCCAGCGCACCGGCGCGGAAGCTGCTGGAGACACTTTATCAAATCTATTGCGCGCCAACGGCAATGTGTAAGCCGGCTGAGGCACGGCGCGCCGCCGCAACCAATAGGAAAACGCGCAAATGACAATCAAGAATCTTACCGCCGCCGAAGTCGCGCGCGGGCTCAAAGAGGACGACATCATTCTGATCGATGTGCGCGAACCGGCGGAATTTGCAGCGGAACGCATTCACGGCGCGTTGCTGTTTCCGCTTTCCACATTCGATCCGCACGCCCTGCCCGACTGCGGCGTGCGCACTGTCGTCTTTCAATGCGGTTCCGGCATCCGGTCGGCAAAAGCCGTCGCCGCCTGCCAGAAGGCGGGGCTGCCTCATGACAGCCATTTGAAGGGCGGCATCCAGGCCTGGAAAGCGGCAGGCTTGCCCACCGTCATCGTCGATCCTGCAACAGGTCAAACACGTGACCGTCGATAGGGTGCGCATTTGAAAAATTTCTTCGCCGGCATTTTGGCTTTCTTCGGCCTGGGCGCGCCTACGCATCACTCATCACCCCCACCGCCGACCTATCTGGTGGCGCAGTCGTCCGTTACGGACGAAAAGGCCGTGTTCGCAACCATCGAATCCGCAAACGTGGTGCCCGCGCGTGCGCGAAACGGCGGTACGCTTATCGAACTACAGGTCAAGCAAGGTGACCACGTAGAACAGGGACAATTGATCGCAACTGTCGGCGACCCGAAGCTGGGCTTGCAGGTGAACTCTTACAGCGCCCAGGTGCAGGCCGCGCAGGCGCAACTCGCGCAAGCACAGCTCGACTATCAACGCGCGCAGAGGCTGATTGCGGCCGGCGCCATTGCAAGGAACGCCTACGACCAAGCGCGTACGACCTACAATGTCGCGGCCTCGAACGTGCGCTCGCTGAGCGCGCAACGGGCTGTTATTCAGCAACAGGGGGCCGAGGGGCAAGTGCTGGCGCCCACTTCCGGGCGCGTGATTACCGTTCCGGTTACGGCCGGAACCGTGATGATGCCGGGTGACACCGTTGCAACGGTCGCCCAGCAAGATTTTGTGCTGCGGCTGGAAGTACCGGAGCGCCATGCGCGCTACATCAAGGTCGGCGATCCGGTTCGGATGGACGGCAGCGATATGGGGCTGGACGGACCGCGCTTCGGCACGATCAAGCTTGTCTATCCTCAAATCGATAACGGCCACGTCGTCGCGGACGCTACGGTGGAAGGCTTCAGCGACTATTTCGTCGGTGAGCGCGTCCGCGTCTGGGTGTCGGCAGGCCAGCGTCAAGCCATCGTGATTCCGGCGAACCTCATCGTCACCCGTTCCGGTATCGACTATGTACGCCTGCGACTGGCGAGCGGCGAAGCGATCGACGTGCCGGTGCAGCGCGGACAGGAAATCCACACGCCCAAGCAGCGCGACGGAATCGAAATCCTCTCCGGATTAGGTGTCGGCGACAGGCTTCTCAAGCCATGAACCTGGGATTTTCGGGGCGGCTGACGCGCGCGACGATCCAATCGCCGCTGACGCCGCTTTTTCTGCTTGCCGCCATTGTCTTCGGCATTGTGGCGCTGGTCACGATCCCACGCGAGGAAGAGCCGCAGATCAGCGTGCCGATGGTGGACATCTTCGTCACGGCTGATGGGCTGAAAGCGCCGGACGCCGCAGAGCTAGTCACCAAACCGTTGGAAGAAATCGTCAAGGGCATCTACGGCGTCGAGCACGTCTACAGCCAAACGCAAGACGACCGCGTGTTGGTCACCGCGCGCTTCTTGACGGGCACAAACGCGGACGATGCGATTCTGCGTGTGCAGGCAAAAATTCGCGCCAATTACGACAAGATTCCGCTCGGTATTCCCGAGCCGTTGATAGTCGGGCGCGGCATCAACGACGTGGCTGTGGCTGTGCTGACCTTGTCGCCCAAGCCCGAAGCTGCCGCCCGCTGGAACGAAAAAGACCTCTATGCGTTGGCGACGAAGGTGCAGGCGGAACTTGCCAAGGTCGACAATGTAGGCCTGACCTATATCCAAGGCGGCTCCGCAGATGAAATCAGCGTCGAACCCGACCCTGAGAAACTGGCGCTTTACGGCGTCACGCTGCAGCAGCTCGAAGCGAAAATCCAAGGCGCCAACCGTTCCTTCCTGGCGGGCCAGTTGCGCGACAGCGGCCGCATGTTGCAGGCGGTCGCCGGCAAGACGCTCTTGGGCGTTCCGGACATTGGCCTGTTGCTCGTCACCACGCGCGACGGGCGGCCGGTCTATGTGCGCGATCTGGCGACGGTCGTCATTGGCCCCAGCCCGGCGGAGCATCATGTCTGGTCGCTCACACGCCTGGGCAAGAAGGTCTGGTCCACAGCCCCGGCCGTGAGTCTCGCCTTCGCCAAGCGGCCAAGCGCGAACGCCGTGGTGGTAGCCGAGCAGCTCATCCAACACGCCGATGCGCTGAAAGGTTGGCTCATTCCCAGCGATGTCAATGTCGAAGTCACGCGTGATTACGGCAAGACCGCGAACGATAAGGCAAACGAGCTGTTGTTTCATCTCACACTCGCGACCGTTTCGATCGTGTTGTTGATCTGGCTGGTGGTCGGTTGGCGCGAGGCGACGGTAACGCTGATCGTCATCCCGACCACGATCCTCTTGACGCTCTTTGCCGCGAACCTGATGGGCTACACGATCAACCGCGTCAGCTTGTTCGCACTCATCTTCTCCATCGGCATCCTGGTCGACGACGCCATCGTCGTGGTGGAAAACATCGCCCGGCATTGGGATATGAATGACGGGCGCACCCGGCTGCAGGCGGCCATCTCGGCCGTCGCGGAAGTGGGAAATCCGACCGTCGTTGCGACCCTGACCGTGATCGCCGCCCTGCTGCCGATGCTGTTCGTTTCGGGCATGATGGGCCCCTACATGGCGCCCATCCCGGCCAACGCCTCGGCGGCTATGCTGTTCTCGTTCTTCGTTGCAATGGTAGTTGCGCCTTGGGCGCTGCTCAAACTCGCGGGTAAGGGAAAGGGCCCGCCGCCGGGTGAGCACCACACCGAAGGAGCGATAGGGAAATTCTACCGGCGTTTGGCTACGCCTATTATCAGTTCGAAGAAGAACGCCAAACGCTTTCTGACCTATGTCGCCATAGGCACGGTTCTTGTCTGCATGCTGTTCGTTACCAAGAACGTGACGGTGAAGCTGCTGCCGTTCGACAACAAGTCGGAACTGGAGGTCCTGGTCGATTTACCGGAAGGCGCGACGGTGGAAGACACCTCGCGCGTACTGTTGGAAGCGGCAGCCGTTACCGAGAGTTTGCCGGAAGTGCGTTCGATTCAAGCCTATGCCGGCACGCCCGCGCCATTTAACTTCAACGGCCTTGTGCGGCATTACTACCTGCGAGAAAGCTCAGAGTTGGGCGAACTTCAGGTCAACCTAGCCGACAAGGGAGACCGTGACCGTGAAAGCCACGCAATCGCGCTCGATCTGCGCCGCAAGCTCGCCACGTTAGCATTGCCAAAAGGCACGGTCGTGAAAGTTGTGGAAGTGCCGCCCGGACCACCGGTGTTGTCCACTTTGCTTGCCGAAATCTACGGCCCCGATACCAAGACGCGCCGCGCCGAGGCGGAAGAAGTCAAAAAGCTGTTCAAATCGGTGCCCTACATCGTCGATGTCGACAACTCCTACGGCAAGCCGCGGCCACGCCTGCGCATCACCATCGACCAGGACAAGCTGGAGTATTTCGGCGTCGAGCAAAGCGACGTTTACGACACGTTGAGCGCGTTGCTTGGCGGCGTGCCGGTCGGGTATTCGCATCGAGGCGAAGACCGCAACCCCATCGAAATCGTCGTGCGAATGCCAAAAAACGACCTCACATGGTCGCAGAAACTGGCCTCGACGCCCGTGCCGGCCAATGCGCAGCCCGGGAACAAGGCCGTCGTCGAACTTGGCGATATCGTCAGCGTCACGCGCGAGGCGGGATCGCCTGTGATCTTCCGCCGCGACATGCACTACGCCGACATGGTCACCGGCGAACTCGCCGGCGAATACGAAGCGCCGATCTACGGCATGTTCGCGGTTGACAAGCTCATCAAGTCGTACGATTGGGGCAAGCTCACGCCGCCGCAAATCCTCTTCCACGGCCAACCCAACGACGAAAGCAAGCCTTCCATGTTGTGGGATGGCGAGTGGGAAGTCACCTATGTCACGTTCCGCGACATGGGCGCAGCCTTTATCGTCGCGTTGTTGGGAATCTATGTCCTCGTGGTCGCGCAGTTTGGAAGCTTCAAGCTGCCGCTCGTCATCCTGACGCCGATCCCCCTGACGCTGATCGGCATTGTGTTGGGCCATTGGCTGTTCGGTGCGCCGTTCACCGCCACCTCTATGATCGGGTTCATCGCGCTGGCGGGCATCATCGTGCGTAATTCGATCCTGCTGGTGGATTTTATCCGCCACGGCAAAGGCGAAAGCGGCAAGCCCTTGCGTCAGGTGCTGCTCGACGCCGGGGCGACGCGATTTAGGCCTATCCTGCTCACGGCCTTGGCGGCCATGATCGGCGCCGCGACTATTCTCACTGACCCGATCTTCCAGGGGCTGGCGATTTCGCTGCTTTTCGGGCTGGCGTCTTCGACGCTGCTGACGGTGCTGGTGATCCCGGCAATCTACGTCTGGCTGCGCGACCCCGACAGCCCTCCGCCGGCGCCGATGAATTGGTGGCGTTACATCGTTTCGCTGACTGACCGGATGCAAGGTCTCTATGGACGGTTCACGCAGAAATGACGGCAGCGCGGATGCTTAGTTGGACTATCCATGAAAAATGATAGCTATCTGAAAGCGCTCAAGACGAATGCCAACGAAGCGGCAAATTTCGTTCGGTTGCTTTCCAATAACAAGCGCCTGCTGATCCTTTACGAACTCATGTCTTACCGCGAGATGTCGGTTGGACCACTCGCGGATGTCGTTGGAATTAGCCGGTCAGCAATGTCTCAGCACCTCGCAAAATTCCGCGCGGAAGGCCTCGTCAAGACACGCCGGAAATCCCAATCAATCTTCTATCGGCTTTCGCAGGATGTGCGCGTCAGGCATACAACTTCCCTGCTCAAACAACTGTTCTGCAGATGACAACGGTCCAGATCATCCTGTCTTTGCTGTCCGGCGGTATCG
>CAVPYO010000004.1:0-96187 GCA_963710025.1 uncultured Alphaproteobacteria bacterium
CACCGCCAACATCATTAACCAGTTCGCGGACCGAGTGCGCAAGAAGGCAAGCAACCATCTCCACTATGCGTTTGGCGAAACGTCAGGGTATCGACCGGTCAAGTTAAAGGTTCCTTTTGGACCGTGGACGCATCAAAGTCAGTATTTCAGGAAACGCCTGACATCTCCGAAATTCAAATTCACTTCCAAACACGAAACGCAATTGCGGAAGTGGTTGGATACTTGGCCACCACCGAAATCTTTACGTATCGAAGGCGAAGGAACCGTCGTTTCTGTGAGCTGGGAAAACGCGTCCATCCCATGCTAAAGACTTTCTCTTCGATGCCAAGTGAAGCGCACGATCTTCGGGACAATCCAGTTTACGAGCGGCTAAAGGAAAAGAAAAGCAGCTTGCTTCTCGTGCCCGCCAATCATCTGAAGTGCGTAGTACTCGGCGATGCTGGATGCCGACTGCTAAGGGAACCAGACGACTTTGACGGAACGAACCGGAGGGTGTTCGGAAAGAATATCATTCACAAATTTCTCGGAATTGACCGTGGACTTGGTTTGCATCTTTAGTCCGCGTCGTAAAAACGAGAATGCCACTCGGAACCATGACAACCCCCTCGTCGTTGGCATCTGTACATCTTCGACAAATGGGAACGTTCTAAAAACTACTATGACCGCTTGAACGAACTTTGTAATCGTCTGCCGAACCCCTACCTTCACGGGTATCAGGCTCGGTCATGGGTGCAGCAAGGAATGTTGGACCCGCAGTCGAGAGGCCAGTATCTGCCAACATCATATTCAAGTGGAGGAGGAAAAGGCGTGACAGCAAGGATTTCGGCCCGTGCGTTGCTGGAATTACTCGCCGGGCGGCTCAATGGAGCAGCAATACAAGCGGTGGATCACGGGGACAAGAATTTGTTCGAGTATTGGCTTTCTCAAGGAACTTCTATCTCGGACATTACATTCGAGCCAAGGGGATACCGCGATGACCATTATGTCGTCATCAAATTCTATAAGGACTCAAAGGCGTCCGTGCTGCGCTTGCCGCGCCAACTCCTCGACGACAAGGAGTAAGACCGCTAAAATCAATGGTTCCTTAGAGCAATTGCTCGTTCCAATGAACTCCATGCGCGACGCGCAAGATTTCGCTCTTCTTCGCCGAGTGCACCTGCATAAATCGCGGTAGTTTCAAGCGGGCATGTCCCAGCCAGCGTTGGACGATATTCAGCGGCACACTTTTCTGTCCGGCTTCAACGGCGAACCCATGTCGTAGCGCTTTCGGCTTCGCGAAGTTGTCTCGCAATTCCTGCGATTTTCATTATTCGCTTAACTTGCTTCCATGCATGCGTGCGTCCCCACGGCCATAGACGGTTGTTTCTTACATTCCGGTTCAAAATGCGCTCCAGCCATGCCATGAACGTTTTCGAGGTAGTTGAGTAACCGACGCGGCACCGGTACGGCCCGGAATACAGCTTTCTTTCGCTGCTTGAGTGTTTCGAAAACAATCGCGCCATTACCGAAGTCTATTCGCTCAACGGTAAGTGCCAACACTTCAGAAATCCTCGCGCCCGTAATTGCGAGCGTCAGGCAAAAACTTCCAACCGCGCCCCCTTCGGCGACGGCGGCGCGCACGAAAGCCGCCCGTTCGCGCGCGACGAGATATTTCCGGTTTCCGGTTTGGTCGAAAAGCGTCTGCGTCATATGTGAGTCATTCGCGCATCACTTGGAAAAAAGCGAGCGCAGGCGATTGACGCAGAAAATGACGTGTGAACAGAATACTGCATTCTGTTCACTGATACTCCGCGCACGTTAAACTTGTCTATTCTGATCGCAGCGAAGTTGATTTTGCAGTGTTTTAGCGCCAAATCTGGCGCTCACAACATTTCAAATATGGATTTTATTTGCCGATCTCATTTCTTAAGCACTTGCTCGCTAGCTCGTGCAATTTTTTGAACTCGGCCAGTTCGTACGGTACCCCATTTATGCTGATGCCCGTCTCGTCCGCCGCCGCAATCTGCGTCCCGGAAAGAGCAACCGTGATCACATTACCATCTACCCCTCCCAGCTCGCTTGACGACACCTTGCCGATTGAAACAGGGACATCCATCGTTTGTCCCATCGGCTTCAATCCGAAAAACGGTGCCACAACGGAAAGCGTGCCATCGCCCGATGCCAGCACCGTAAAGACGGTTAGCGTTTTCGATTTTTTGCTCACGGCACCGCACCCAATTGTAGCATTTCCGGCCTTTTCTATCGTCACCAAGTACGTATCGTCCGACAAGCTGGAGCGAACAAAGTCAAACACTTCGCCTCTTGGCGCTCCGAGCGCATCAGACGCGCAGAACAAAAATCCCCCCGCCGAGAGAATTATCAGAAGCGGTAGATGGACAAATTTCTTTATCTTAGTGAGCAGTTTGTGTGTCATTGGCATTCATAAGATGTGAGAAACTTCGGTAGTCCACTTTGATGGGCTGCATCAAATTTCGCGCGGACTCTTCTTGCAACGCTTTCGAATGGATCAACTGCGGCCATCACGACGCTTTTTTCCGCCTCGGTCTTCGCATCACTGATAACCTCTCTGAGCAGGTGCGCCGTCACTCCACTACCTGCCGCAATTCTGACTAGCTTGACGGCCTTCCCGTAAAGTCCAAATTCACTTGCCGCTGCATCGAACGTGTTCGCAGCGAGTTTTTTTGCCTGTGAACCTGCGACTTGGCGTTTCTCTCCATAGTCTAGAACGTCTTTGATTTGACCCAAAACACGATTTTCAGTGATGATAAAAGGTATACCCCGCGCAATTTGGAATGTCCCGAACATATCGGAGATATTCTCTTCGCACGTATTCACGACTTTAACGCGCTGGATTATCAACGCTTTCAGGCCATCGCTAAGAGGCTGATAATTGGGACTATCGCAAATCCCGTCTCTTATCGCGTTCCCTTCGCTAAATAGCTTCTTCAATTCCTGCAGGGTTTCCTGATCTGTATGCATGTAGTAGTGGAATTGCTTGACCGTACCCATGCCGCAAGTCTTCGTAGATTTCTTCACTACGACCTGACCCGAGGGCCAATCGGATTGCGCTGAAGCCTGCGGTGTACCGCACAAAAACGATAACACTCCCGGTAATGCCCTAGAACAAAACCTTCTCAGAAATGACCTGTTCATTGCACTACTCCGCGGCAACGCTTGCGCTCGGGCGGCTTCAATGCATGCACTTATGTAAAGAAGTCCCCGCCCTTGCGCCCGGCGCGCCACATTCCCGGTGCTTGCCGTCCGGTAAAAGCATTCTAATACCAGATCCTGCTATAGAAAATAAGGCGCTTGCCGTCGATCAAGATTTTAGGCGGGGCCATGGCGTGTTCACGCCATAATCCGGCCCGCCCGACGCGCTTCATCGGCGTACGCCTGAAGCGTCTTATCGGCTTTGAAGTGCAAATCGCGCTCGATGCGTAGCCCTCCGGGTCCCCGGATGGATAAAAGCTCCGCAAGCGAGACGCTGCCGATCTCCGGCGACTCCATGCCGAGGTCGCAGAGACCGAAAGCGACCGTCGGTTCCTCCGGGTCGATTTCGGTTAGAAGCCAGGTAGCGGCTCCCCACGGACAAAAAACTTCACCACCGGCTTGAAGTCGATGGTGTTCCCATCGTCGCCGATGCATTCGGCGTTTCTTCCGGCCGTTCTCCTTAACTGCCGTTCCTGTTCCTGAGTGAATAGCTTCATGTCCGTTCTCCTTCGGGCTTGGGGTTACAGCGCAGCGCTGCGCTGAACCTCTGCCCGTCGGCGAGACCGGGGGTAGCAAGTGCAAGGGCGACGGCCGCGAGGGGGATCACCCGTTCTGCACAAGCGCCTTCGCGCGGAAGAACGGGGATACGCGGCCGGAGGTGCGCCAAGGCGCACTTCACCCTTTCGCGCGCGAGGGGCAGCGCCCCTTAGCCTTCAAACTAAAACCGGAATCTTTTTCGGGGGTAGCAAGCGGAAGGGCGAGCAAGGGAGGGGACTCCCGTCGAGCGGCGCGATTGTGCCGCTGGACGGGGAAGCCCTTGCGAGGCTTGCGTACCCTTCCGCGCGCGGGGGGCAGCGCCCCTTAGTGAAGGCGGCGGAAACGAGGAGCGCGGTGCGGCCCTTGCCGCGCGCGTTCCGAGTTAGGCTCTGTGCAGTCCGGCAACCAGCGCGGACGGAGCAGTGCCGTGCGGGCATCCGGCGGCAGCCAAAGCTGCGCGAAGCGGCGCACCCGAAACAGCCTCGCAGAGGCGGATGAGAGTGCGACCGCCGATGCCCTCCGCAAGCCTTCGCGCGAGGGATCGTTACCGCAAGGCCGAAACCGCAACGCGGGTTCGGTGCGCGCAGCGCATAGAGCCCGTCCCGGAGGGACGCGCCCTAATCTGACGTTAGCTGGAAACCCAACTCGGTACAGATGAGGGAACTACGCTGCAAGGTGTTTCCGGACAGGGTCATATACCGGAATCTCTCGCGCAACAAGTCCGGCCAGCAAAAACGACATCGTTTCATGCGGGACGCCACCGTAGAAACCGCCTCCCGAAGGCGGAATCTTAAGTAAGCCGATTTCGGTCGGCTTATCGCGCAAATCGCGACGAGGATCAGGGGGAATAAAAAGGTCCCTCCGGCTCGACAGGATCATGATCTGCTGACCGCCCAGCGAAATCATCCGGGTATATGCAAACGCGTTTGAATATGAATTCTGCATATTCGGAATAATCCGTATCGGCGTATTTCTGGCGATTAAGTAAAAACGAGTAACTCGGCTCCCACTCTTTGATCTCGAACATGAACAGGCGATGCTCGCCCTGCTGGGTTTTTGATTTTTTCCTGCGTGGCATCGGTTTCTCCTCTGCAACAATCTCGTGTTGACGTTGCACCGGCCACGCGGTTTCACAATTCGTCTGACCGTCTCGCGCGGTCCCCCGTTACCGCCCGCATAGCTGCCTTTAACCGGCCATCGAACGCCTTGCGTCGGCTCTATGGCCGCAAGTGCTTTGCACTCCTCCTCTTCGTTTCGGTCGCAAGCGATGCAGCCCGCCTCCTTCGGCGCGGTGTCTCGGCCGGAAGGCCGCAATTACGCGGTCGAAAACGAAGGAGAATTAAGATGCGAGCCTATTCATTGAACGAATTATTCCGCCTCACGCGCAACGAGCTGTTCGAGCTTCACGCCGAAATCGTCCACGAACTGGCGACCTACCGGAAGACTCCGCCGAACCGGTATTGCTTTCGAGAACCTGCGGCTTATCCGCCGCGCGCTGGCGCATCCGAATTTCGCGCCGTCATGACGGCGCGGTTGACGCATCGGCTTCACGGCCTGATGCCGCAGCATTTCGTTCTGGGCAAAGGCCGTTGCAGGCGCAAACTCTCTGCGCCGCCCGCCAGCCATTCGGCTTGTTCTGCCGGGTCGATCAAGGATGACCGGCATCGCCTTCTCATGCACGGGGCGAACGATCATCGTTGGCTTCCGTGGTCAGGAACGCGAAGAGCGTCCAGTCGCGCTCTTCGCGTGCGCGGCGCTTTTCTCCCGGCTGTTCGGCCAAACGCGCGCCGCGCCACGGACGCCACACGCCCGCAAAACACGCGACCTCGACATCGGGAGCGAAAAACCATTTCGACTTCACGACCGGCTCCGCGAATGCGGTGAACGGAACGAGGCAGCGATAGTCGCGCCCCGTGATCCATTCGCGGTTCACGTCGCTCCACCATTTGCTTTTCAGGTTGCGGATATTCGTGATCGGGGACTTCTCGCCCGGTATCGGCGGAAATCCCCACCGCGCCATCGCCAGTTCAAGCTTTCCGTCCGGCATGTTGCGCACGATCGGCGCGTCCTGATCGGGATAGATATTGTCCTGCGGTGCGAGATTGTCGGTCGCGGGCGTCGTCGCCAGTTCCCGCTCCAAGCGCGCGCGCAAGACGCCTGATCTGGCTTGCAGAACCCCGATTTTCATAGCGATTGCACATACGGCCCCCCGTTGCGGCTACGGAATGCTTGACTCGTGTTCCTGTATTTGTTCTAGTCGTTCCCTTAGGAGGGGATAGAACATGCGGAAGCCGGAGACCATCGAAAAACTGTATCTCGATTTCGATGGGTTTTTCGCATCCGTCATGCAGCAAGCCATGCCGCAATCTGCGAGGGAAACCCGTAGGCGTCATTCCCTTCGAGACTTCGGCGGCGAATTCGACCGTCGTCATCGCCTGCTCGAAAGAAGCGAAAGCGGCGGGCTGCAAGAACGTCATGCGTGTGCCGGAAGCGCGGGCGATCTGCCCCGACATCGTTCTCGTCATGCAACGCCCCGACCTGTTCCGTCGGGCGCACAATGCCCTGCTCAATGAGATTTCCTGCGAGATTCCGATCGAGACCGTGAAGTCCATCGATGAGCTTGCCTGCAAGCTCGACCGGCAGAACATCGAAGCGCCCGACGAACTGGCGCAAAGGATCAAAAACCGCATCCGCCGCAACATCGGCGAACAGATTACCTGTTCGATTGGATTTGCGGCCAACCGGCTGCTCGCCAAGATCGCCTGCAAGGTCGATAAGCCGAACGGCGTAACGATCTGGCGTCCCGAACTGATGCCGGGGCCGCTGTTCGCGTTGCCGCTCGAAGACATTCCCGGCGTCGGCAAGCGGATGGAACAGCGCCTCGCCCAAGCGGGAATACGCACAATCGAACAGCTTTGGAATAGCCAGCCCAAACATCTGCGCGCGCTGTGGCAAACGTGAACGGCGAGCGCATGTGGTATGCGCTGCACGGTTACGACATTCAGGCCATGCCGACTTCGCGCGGCATGTTCGGACATGGCCGCGTCTTGCCGCCGACAGTGGCGCGACGCCGAACACAGCCTTTCCTGCTCGCGCCTGCTGTTGACGAAAGCGGCGCGCCGGATGCGCCGCGACGGCTACTACGCCGGAATGCTCTGGCTCTGGCTCGATATTCGCAACAGCGCGTGGTTCGGCAAACGCGAGCTTCCCTGCGTCCAGGACGATCATGCGTGTCTCGCCGCCCTCGCGACGCTTTGGGAAAAGGCCAAAGCCGAAATCTCCGCGCACACGCCGAAATCATCCGCGTCGGCGTCACGCTTTCGGAACTGTCGCCCGCCAATGCGCGCCAACTCGATCTTCTGTCGAACGACGACGGCGTACGCCGCAAAGTGCGAGCTGATAACCAACACCATCGACCGGCTGAACCGGAAATTCGGGAAGCGGGTCGTGACGCTCGGAGCGTGGACGCCGCCGCCCGGCGGTTATGCGGGCGGCAAGATTGCCTACAACCGGATTCCATCGGCGGAGGATTTCTGGTGACTTGGCTCGAAGACATGGCGCTGCGCGATCTGGACGAAAGCGTAATCATCGAAGCGACGTGCATGCGGTGCCTGCACGTGTGGCTGCAAAGTCCTTTGCAGCTTCTCATCAAGGTCGATCATCGCGACGTGCGTCTCGATGAAGTCGCCAAGAACCTTGCCTGTCCGAGGCAAGGCTGCCGTCATGTCGGCGTTCGCCTGACGCTCATCAAGAACGAGGAAACAAGCGGGTTTGTGGGCGGGATGCCATGATTTTGTTGTTACGGACAGGAGTATTATTGAAGTAAGCGAAGCAATTCTTATTCGCTTTGTTTTTTCTTGTTTGAAAAAATCCTTACGCTCACACTTTGAATAACTTGCGAGTCGGGGAGAGACGGCATGGGCGAATTCTTGAAAATCCTAATTCCGTTGTTCTTAACACCAGTTGATTATAAACAGATGCTGAACAAGCTTGCTGGTTTCGCCTTTTCGGGAAACCTTCATCATCACATACATTCTGCGAAGCATTCCGCAAATTGATAATGCCTTACGATCTATAGAGTTTTTCGGGAATACCGGACGAGCGCTTTCAGGGACTTTTGCCGAGTATAACTTTGCGGGGTTCATAATCGCAATTTTAGTCGCGTTGATTAGCCGTGCATGGCATTTACACGATCGCATTTCCGATGTCTTGGGAATTCGAAAGCGCTTCGATAGAGACTACATCCTCCTTCCTCTCGCTAAACTTGTTGGGGCATCAATTTCAGCCACCGAGATCAAGGGGATGCTCTCGCAGCGACATGAGTTCATGCGCAGAGTCTTTTGACAAGTACGCTTCAAGCCGGGATGAGAGGCCTTTAGTAGATAAGCACGACATCGAACACGCATTGGATGCATGGTCGTGGTTATGGGTGTGTGTTGAGGGTTCCACGTATTTCGTGATCGGAGCAGTCATTGCATTCTTCTTTGCAGACATAACTATCGGATGGTCGTTCATCGCGGTTGTTTTGTTATTGCTGTTGGCCGGGTTCCTTAAGTATCGGCGCTTACCGGGGCATGCGAAAGTCCAGATCGAGGCGATAGCCGCTGATCCCACAGCTTCAAAGAATGTTCGGGCAGAATTCCGTGCACTATAGGATCAGCCGGGACATTATTATCAAGACAGAGAACGCAGCAAAACCGGAGTCTCAAGCCTCTCAGTACCTCAAATCGATACTCGACGGGGTTCCGCAGGTGGCAAGCAGCTTTGACTACGGCTGTGGTAAGCTTCGTTATCTGAACGCCATACTCCACAAAACCGACGCGCTGGCAGTTGTCGATTTTGAGATTCAACTTTCTCGTTTGCAGGTCATAAAGGAACGGGTCACCTCAATTCGTGAAGTAGTTCGACGGTCAAACCGTATTAGTGCTTACAATGAAACGGAGTTCGACAAATTTTCGACTCGATATGATCGCGGTTTTTGCATTAACGTGCTCTCGATTGTGCCTACTCCATCTGTTCGCAAACATATTCTCGAAGTAATATATGCGCACTTAAAACCGGAAGCGCATTGCTTGTTTGTAGTTCAGTACCGGAATTCAGACTTCACTCGCATGAGTAAGATGCCGAATGCGAGAAAGTGGCGCGACGGTTTCTTAATCAACTCGCTCCGTGGTTACTCATTCTTCGGTTTAATAAGACCCGAGAGATTGAAACGAATGCTCGAACGAGCGGGATCTCGATTCAGAGCGTGGGCCTTAATGAGGGAAGCGCATATATTTGGGCCAGCCGCGCCTAACGTCCTGTGCGACCACAAACATAGACACATTATTTTGTGGTGAGGTGGTGCCCGAGGTCGGAATTGAACCGACATGCCCGCAAGGGCGCTGGATTTTGAATCCAGTGCGTCTACCAGTTCCACCACTCGGGCACTGAATGGCAACATCTATAGCGTTGCCTATTGGTTCTGCCAAGAAAATTATCCGCGCCGCTTCGGGTACCCTTTGCGAGGCGCGGTCCTCGCGCTTTTAGCGTTGCATGCGCTTCGGGGGAGCACCGTCCGGTTGCTCCCTACGTAGATAAACCGCCGCCGCATCGATC
Organism: uncultured Alphaproteobacteria bacterium; assembly: GCA_963710025.1. GTDB lineage: Bacteria > Pseudomonadota > Alphaproteobacteria > Micropepsales > Micropepsaceae > Rhizomicrobium. The sequence continues at coordinate 9,346 of CAVPYO010000004.1, forward strand.
ATGTTCTTGATATGGGCGGCGTAGAATTCTTCGATCATTTCGACGCTGGTGCGGCAGTTCTTCGCAATCTGGTAGATGTCGGCTCCTTCCATAGCCGCAGACATATATAAGTGTGGCGCAAGGAATAGGCGGAACGCCGCAGGCCTTCCCGGTCTATTTTCAATTTCAGTTCGCCGAGGACGGCATTGAGGTGGTGATGACGCATTCCGGGAAACAGTAGGTCTGTTGGTCCCGGCAGCACTAACTCATCTTTCTGCTTGGCGGAGCCGCCTTTCGAGGCGCGCGCGCCTGGTGACTCAAGGCGTTTGCGATTGCCGAGACGTTCAAAGGGTAAGACGGCTCCGGGCATACTTTTGCAGTAGCCGACGCCGCGCTTACCGCGAACGCTGATTTCCAGAATTGTTTCTTCGGTTGCGCGATCCTTTACCACCTCCACATCGCGGAATTCCAGACTCGCCGCCTCATCGGGGCGCAGTCCTGTGTTGACCATGAACAGGACGAAGTCGTGGAGCTGTTCGCATTCCCACTTCCAGCGTGCCTTCGGCGGGTTCTCCGCCCGCTCGCGCGTCGCCTGATAAAGCCGCTTATATTCTTCGGGTGAAAACCAAGCACGATGGCTGATTTTGCCCGACGCCTTATATGGCGGGGAAAGATCGGGGACGAATTTGATCCATCCAAGCCGCTGTGCGGTTTTAAGGACGTGCCGCAGCGTGACGATCTCCTGGTGAATCGTGCTGCGGGCCGGCCGTAACGTCTCGCCGGTCTTCGGGTGCTTGCGAGAGGTCATTCTGTTGAACGCGGTAGTCCTGGACAAGCTGAGGCGTGATCTCGGAAACGGCTGTACTGCCGAAGAAGGGGGTCAAATGGACCCGTAACCTGTCGCTATGGCCTTTGACGTATTCGGGATTGCGCTCGCCTGCTGTCAGCGCCGCATATTCGACCTCGAACTTTTTCGCAGCGTCCGTGAAGGAACGCCCGCCTCGAAGTTCGCCTGAACGGTGCTTGACCCGGAGGCCGAGATACCACTCCTCGGCAAACTCCTTGGCGCGGTTCAAATCGGTCTGTTTGGTCGTGGCCCGGTGATTGCGACCGGCGAGATACGAGGAACACTGCCAGTAGTCGCTATTCTCGCGCTTGTAGACGTGGAGTTTTCCTCCGGCCAAATCGTGCATTTCCTGCATGCGACAAAATATACTTCATGGGCCGGAAAAAGTCAAAAACTGTGAAAGGAATGTGTAAGTTCTGCATACTGACGTAATGCTATTTAACTATATGATATTACAGTATATTGTATGATGTCTATCGCGTCTATTTCCGCTTTTGAGTTTGCCGCGTCTACCATTCCGCCACAGGGGCATTTCGCGAGAAGCAAGCGAATGGAGGCGCGGATCATAGCCACGGCGCGCGCCCGGTCAACGCCGCCGGATCGGGTGTCTATCGTCAAAAGAGCGCAGCCAGCCTTGCGAAATCCGCGCGCGCCTCGCCTGGCTGCGCCACTCGCGGAATGGTCGCGATGGGCGTGGCCGGCAGGAACCGGCGAAGCGTTGCCGCCGTGTCGGCGAGCGGCACCGCGCCGTCGCCGCTATCGTTGACGACCAGCGCGGCGATCGCCACCCCCGCCCGCATCACCGCATCCGCCGCCGTCAGCGTATGGCTGATGGCGCCCAGATACGACCCCGCCACCAGGATCGCGGGAGTTTGCAGTGCCGCCATCCAGTCGAGCACGGTATGGCGCGCGTCGAGCGGCACCATCACCCCGCCCACGCCTTCGACAAGCAGCGTGCCCGGCGCGGCCTTGCGGCAGAACGCAATCAGCGCGTCGAAATCGATCTCGCGGCCTTCGCGCGCCGCCGCCATGTCGGGCGACAAGGGCGCCGCGTAACGCCAGGGCGAAATCCGCGCGACGGTTTCTTGCGTCACCGCTTCGCCCATCGCCTCCAGCAGCACGCCCGGATCACTCGCCCGCGCCTTCGCCATGTCGAAGCCGCTGACCACGGGTTTCAGCGCCCGCACCGCTTTGCCCTGCGCGCGCAGAGTACGCACCAGGCCCGCGGCAACGAAGGTCTTGCCGACATCGGTTCCCGTCGCGGTGATGAAATAAGCGCTCATGACAGGATCCGCTCGCGGATAATCCCGGCCAGCCGCGCGATCTCCGCGTCGGGATGGCCGGCGGTGAAGGCCAGCCGCAGCCGCGCGGTTCCTTCGGGCACCGTCGGCGGACGGATGGGCGCCACCAGGAACCCATCGTGCTCCAGGATTTGCGAAGCTTCCAGCGCCGCCAGAGGATCGCCCAGCACCACCGGCACGATCTGGCTTTGCGCTCGCGGCAGGTTGCAGGCGCGGGTGAAGCTTTGCGCTTTCGCCAGCGGGCGCGCGGTCAGTTCCAGGTCGGCCTCTATGATGTCGAGCGCGGCCAAGGCGGCGGCGACACTCGCGGGCGGCAATCCGGTGGAGTAAATCAACGTGCGCGCGCGCGTTTTCAGCAAGTCGATCACCACCGCCGAGGCGCAGACATAGCCGCCATAAGAGCCCAGCGCTTTCGACAGCGTGCCCATCTGCAGATCGACCGATGCGTGTTTGACGCCAAGTCTGTGGGCGTCGTCGCTCATCAGCCAGGCGTCGTGCGCCCGCGCCAGCGCGCTCAATTCTTTCAGCGGCGCCAGATCGCCGTCCATCGAGAACACGCCGTCGGTGACGATCAAGGCGTGGCGATGGCTCGCGCGATGCCTGCGCAGAATCTCTTCGGCGTGCACCACGTCGTTGTGGCGGAACATTGTGGTGCGCGCCCGCGACAGGCGCGCGCCCGCCCACAGGCAGGAATGCGAAAGCTCGTCCACCAGCAAGAGATCGCCCTCGCCGACGATCACCGGCACGATGCCCGCATTCGCGAGATATCCCGAGCCGAACACGCACGCCGCTTCGGTTCCTTTCAGCCGCGCCAGCCGCCGCTCCAACTCGGCGAACAAAGGATGATTGCCGGTCACCAGCCGCGAGGCGCCCGCGCCCGCACCCCAGCGTTCCACCGCTTCCATCGCCGCGCGTTTCACCGCCGGATGATGGGTCAGGTTGAGGTAATCGTTGCAGGAGAAGGACAGCATCCGCCGCCCGCCGCGCACCACCCAGATGCCGTCCTCGCGCGCGGTCTCGGCCAGCGTGCGGCGCAGATGCTGGGTATCCAGTTCGGCAAGTTTGGCAGCAGCGAAATCGTCGAGGGAGGACATGGAGATTATCCGGCGCCCTCATCCTTCGAGACGCCCCTTCGCCTCACCCTGAGGAGGCGCGAAGCGCCGTCTCGAAGGGGCGAGGCGAAAGGGCTCCTCAGGATGAGGGTATTGTTGGACACGGTCGCCTTGCACTGATGTATTCCTCGCTATAATGGCATGAACGCCCAGGATAAGAAGGTCACCCGATGAACGACATCCGCCACGACTGGACGCGCGAGGAGCTGGCCGCCCTGTTCGCCCTGCCCTTCGCCGACCTGATTTTCCGGGCGCAGACCATTCATCGCCGGCATTTCGCACCCAACGAGGTGCAGATTTCCACGCTTTTGTCGATCAAGACCGGCGGCTGCCCGGAGGATTGCGGCTATTGCTCGCAAAGCGCCTCCCACGAGACGGGACTGAAGGCCTCCAAGCTGATGGACGTGTCGGCGGTCGTTGCCGACGCCAAGGAAGCGCGCGCGGCCGGCGCCACGCGCTTCTGTATGGGCGCGGCCTGGCGCTCGCCCAAGGACAAGGATCTCGACGCGGTGTGCGAGATGGTCAGCGAGGTCAAGGCGCTGGGCCTGGAGACCTGCGTCACGCTCGGCATGTTGACCCAGGAGCAGGCCGGCAAGCTGCGCGGCGCGGGGCTCGACTACTACAACCACAACATCGACACGTCGCCCGAATATTACGAGCAGATCATCACCACGCGCAGCTTTCAGGACCGCCTCGACACGCTGGATGCGGTGCGCGGGGCAGGCATCAATGTGTGCTGCGGCGGCATCGTCGGTATGGGCGAGAGCGAGGAAGACCGCGTCGGCATGATCCACGCGCTTTGCACGCTGCCCGCGCATCCCGAAAGCGTGCCGATCAACCTGCTGATGCGGGTCGAGGGAACAAAACTCGTCGACGCCGCGCCGCTCGACGCGCTCGATTTCGTGCGCACCATCGCGGTGGCGCGTATCTCCATGCCGAAATCGTTCGTGCGGCTGTCGGCGGGACGCGAATATATGAGCGACGAGGCGCAGGCGCTGTGTTTCCTAGCGGGCGCGAATTCGATCTTCACCGGCGAGAAGCTGCTAACCACGCCCAACCCGGATGCGCATCGCGACCGCCAACTCTTGGCGCGGCTGGGCATGACCGCGATGGTGCCGTGACGGACTGGTTCGAGCGCGGCTACCCGCATATCTGGCTGCCTTACACCCAGATGAAGACGACGCCCGCGCCGCTTGCCGCCGCACGTACTTCTGGAAGCCGCATCACGCTGGCCGACGGGCGCGAACTGGTCGACGGCATCGCCTCGTGGTGGACCGCGGTCCACGGCTACAATCATCCTCACATCGTCGAAGCCATCGAGCGCCAAGCGCGCGTCATGCCTCATGTAATGCTGGGTGGCCTCTTGCACGAACAGGCGGCGACGCTGGCCGCGCGGCTGGCGGCGCTCCTGCCCGGCGGGCTGACCCGCGTGTTCTTCTCGGATTCCGGTTCGGTCGCGGTGGAAGTCGCCATGAAGATGGCGACACAATACTGGCTGAACCAGGGCGAGCGCGGGCGCGCGAAGTTTCTCGCCTTCAAGGGCGGCTATCACGGCGACACCATCGCCACCATGGCGGTGTGCGATCCCGAAGAAGGCATGCATGCGCTGTTCGCAGGCTTGTTGCCCGAGAACTACATCATCGACCTGCCGCGCGACGAAGAAACCATCGCCGACTTCGACGCGTTCCTCGCCCGGCACGCGGGCGATCTGGCCGGCATTCTGGTCGAGCCTTTGGTGCAGGGCGCGGGCGGCATGATCTTCCACGACGAGCGTGTGCTGCTCCGCCTGCGCGCCGCCGCCGACAAATACGATCTACTTCTGATCTTCGACGAGATCTTCACCGGCTTCGGGCGCACCGGGCCGATGTTCGCCTACGAGGCGGGCGAGGTCGCGCCCGACATCATCACGCTGGGCAAAGCCCTCACCGGCGGAACTTTGCCGCTGGCAGCCACCGTCGCCACGCAGAAAGTCTTCGACGCCTTCTGGTCCGACGATCCCACGCACGCCTTGATGCACGGGCCGACCTATATGGGCAATGCGCTGGCCTGCGCGGCCGCCAACGCCTCGCTCGACCTGTTCGAGCGCGAGAACCGTTTGCTGCAATCCGCCGACATCGGGAAATTCCTTGGGGAAGCGCTCGGTCGTTGCCTGGGCCTGCCCCATGTCGTAGACGTTCGTTCGCGCGGCGCCATCGGAGTTGTGGAACTCGACCGTATCGCCGACCTGAATGTGCTGAAACGCCGCTTCGTGGAGGAAGGCGTCTGGGTGCGTCCCTTCCGCAACATCGTCTACCTGACGCCCGCGCTGACCATCGGCGAAGAGGATTTGGCGACATTAACGGACGCGGTGGTGAAGGTGTTGAGCTGAATGGTTTTTTCGGCCGGGCGCATGGCGTCATCCTGACACTTCTCTTTTGACGCCCGGCGAAGTATGACCCCTCGTAACCCCGAGCCCCACGAGTCGCCATGACGCTCCGCCCCATCCGCCGCGCGCTGCTTTCCGTTTCCGATAAATCCGGATTGATCGAATTGGCGAAAGGCCTTGCGAAGCACAACATCCAACTGGTCTCGACGGGCGGCACCGCCAAGGCGCTGCGTGACGCGGGCCTCAAGGTCGCCGACGTCTCCGAACTCACGAACTTCCCCGAAATGATGGACGGGCGGGTCAAGACCCTGCATCCGATCATCCATGGTGGGCTCTTGGCGCTGCGCGACAATCCGCGTCACGCCGAGGCGATGAAGGCGCACGGCATCGAGGGCATCGATCTCTTGGTCTGCAACCTTTATCCCTTCGAAGCCATGGTCGCCAAAGGCGCCAGCTTCGAGGAGACCATCGAGAATATCGACATCGGCGGACCGGCCATGACGCGCTCCGCCGCGAAAAACCACGATTGGGTCACGGTGGTGGTCGATCCCGACGATTACGCGACCGTGCTCGCCGAGCTTGACGCCAACCAGGGTTCGACCACGCTGGCGCTCCGCCGCAAGCTGGCGCAGACGGCCTACGCGCGCACCGCCGCTTACGACGCCGCCGTGTCCAATTGGCTGGCGGGCGTTCTGACGAAGGACGGCGACAAGGCTCCGCCGCGCCGCCGCGCCTTTGCCGGCAGCCTGCGCCAATCGCTGCGCTATGGCGAAAATCCGCATCAGGAGGCCGCGTTTTACATCACCGGCGAGAAGCGTTACGGCGTCTCGACCGCCGAACAGCTGCAAGGCAAGGAACTTTCCTACAACAACATCAACGACACCGACGCGGCTTATGAACTCGTCGCCGAGTTCGATCCCAAGGCGAGCGCGGCCTGCGCCATTATCAAGCATGCCAACCCGTGCGGCGTGGCGTTGGCGGGTACGCTGGCCGAGGCTTATGCCAAGGCGCTGGCCTGCGATCCGGTCAGCGCGTTTGGCGGCATCATCGCCTTCAACCGCACGCTCGACGGTGCCACCGCCGAGCAGATCTCCAAGATCTTCACCGAAGTGATCATCGTCCCCGATGCCGACGCGGACGCACGCGCCGTCCTGTCGAAGAAAAAGAACCTGCGCCTGCTGATCGCCGGCGGCCTGCCCGATGCGCTGAGCGCCGGGCTTACCTGCAAGACGGTGTCCGGCGGCTTCCTGGTACAGACGCGCGACAACGGCCGCGTGACGCGCGCCGCGCTCAAGATCGTCACCAAGCGCCAGCCGAGCGACGCCGAACTCGCCGACATGCTGTTCGCCTTCACCGTGGGCAAGCACGTCAAGTCGAACACCATCGTCTATGCCAAGGGGCTGGCGACCGCGGGCATCGGCGCGGGTCAGATGAGCCGGGTGGACTCCGCGCGTATCGCCGCGGAGAAAGCGCGCCAGGCGGCCAAGGCCGCGGGCTGGGCCGAACCGCAGACCGTGGGCTCGGCGGCGGCCTCCGACGCCTTCTTCCCCTTCCCCGACGGATTGCTGGAAATCGCCGAAGCCGGCGCCACCTCGGTCATCCAGCCCGGCGGCTCGATCCGCGACAACGAGGTGATCGCGGCGGCCGACGCAGCCGGCCTGACGATGGCCTTCACCGGCATGCGGCATTTTAGGCACTAAGAACCTGTCTCGATAATCGTCACGGCCGACTCAGGCGGGATACAATTTGTTTCCTTCCTGGGCGTAAACTCCTTGAGCCGGAGCGCCCTTCTGGTAAAACCGAACGAGACGCCCGTTTCCGGGCCTATGTCGAAGACCTGCCGCGATGCCCTCCAAAAAACCGCTCGTCATCGTTACGCGCAAACTTCCCGACGCGATCGAAACGCGTATGCGCGAATTGTTCGACGCGCGCCTAAACCTCGACGACGCGCCGATGACGCGAGAGCAGCTTATCGAAGCCATGCAGGCCTGCGAGGTGCTGGTGCCGACCGTCACCGACCGGCTCGACGCCAAGGCGCTGGCGCGCACCGGAGCCCAGCTGAAGCTGATCGCGATTTACGGCAACGGCGTCGACAATATCGACGTGCGGGCGGCGACGGACCGCGGCATCACGGTGACCAACACGCCCGGCGTGCTCACCAACGACACCGCCGACATGACCATGGCGCTGATCCTGGCGGTGCCTCGCCGGCTGGTGGAGGGCGTGAAAATCCTGGAAGCCGGCCAGTTCAAGGGCTGGGCGCCGACCTGGATGCTCGGCCACAGGCTTTACGGCAAGCGGCTGGGGATCATCGGCATGGGGCGCATCGGCCAGGCGCTGGCGCGCCGCGCCAAGCCGTTCGGGCTACAGATCCATTACCACAACCGCAAGCCCGTCCCCGCCGACATCGAAGGCGAGCTGGAGGCCACCTATTGGGAAAACCTCGACCAGATGCTGGCGCGCATGGACATCATCTCGATCAACTGCCCGCACACGCCCGCGACCTATCATCTGCTGTCGAAACGCCGCCTGAAGCTGCTGAAGCCTACTGCATATATCGTCAATACCGCGCGCGGCGAGATCATCGACGAGGACACACTGGCGGACATGATCGAGCAAGGCCGCATCGCGGGCGCCGGCATGGACGTCTACGAGCATGAACCGGCGATCAATCCCAAGCTCACCAAGCTGCCGAACGTCGTGCTGCTGCCGCACATGGCCTCCGCGACGCTCGAGGGCCGGGTCGAAATGGGCGAAAAGGTCATCATCAACGTCAAGACCTTCGCCGACGGCCACAAGCCGCCGGATCGCGTCATCCTGGCGATGCTGTGAGCGCTTCCGCAAACCGGCTTTTCGGACTGCCGAAGAATTCGTAGCTGCCGATGTGCACCAGCCGGCTTTCGGTATCGAGCCAGATCTTGCCGCTGATCTTCCGCCAGCGCTGGCAGAAGGCGTAATCCTCGCTGAGATATTCGCCCGTGTCCGGGTCGATGGCGCAGTCGAACAGCGCATACTGGTTGGAACTGCGGCTCGGGTTCGCGGTGTTGTGCGCGGCCGTGTAGCGCAATTGCGGATAGGCCTCGAACAGGCGCGGAAAGACCTCGCGCTTGATCATCATGAAGCCGGTGCCGGCATATTCGCCGGCGACGAAGGCGCCGTCCTGCTCGCGCGGCTCGCACGGCGCGCCGACGAAACGGATCGGGGCGTGGTCGAGCGTTTCTCCCAAGCGAACCCGCTCCAGCGCCTGCTGGTTCCAGTCGATCAGCTTCAGCGGATACATTCCCGCTACGACCTCCTTGTCGAAAGCGAGCATGCGCAACACCTGCTGGACCTCGAAACCGGTATCGGCGTCGATGAACATCATGTGCGTGGCGGTTGGCGTGTCCATGAACTTGGCGACCAGCGTATTGCGTCCGCGCGTGATCAGCGATTCGTGCCCGAGCAGTTCGACGGAAACCTGGATGCCGTTGGCAGAGCCGTACTGCAGCAACATGCAGATGCACTGCATGTAGCGTTGATGGACGAGCCCGCCGTAGCACGGCGTCGCCACGAAAAGATGGACCGGTTTGTCGGATGCCATGCGCACGCTCCCCACGCCGTCGCCCGGGTTGAAAGGGAAACGGTGCGTTAACCGTAGAGGATATTGGTAAACGAGACCTTTTCGTCCCGGCCCAGACTTAGGGCGGGGTTGGTTTGGGTACACACACTCATGGTCCTCATGCTTCGACAAGCTCAGCATGAAGGATCAGTCAAGCCCCTCACCCTGAGCTTGTCGAAGGGGGGCGGCGATTCAAACTAGCTCAAAACGACTCTAGGGCAGCTCGTAGATCACCGCGTTCCAGTAACGCGCCCGGTGCGAGCCGGTCTTGCGAAAGCCCCTGCGGCGCAGCTCCCGCCCAATGATGGCATTGAAATAGCCGTGGGCGACGAGGGCCGTGACGCCGTTGTCTCTCGCGCGCGCCATCAGGATGTCGGCGGCGTCCGCCGCGCGATGCTTGGAGCGGCGGTAATTCTCGATCTCGGGATGATAGCCGGCGTGCCATAGGATGCGCGACACCACCGCCCATTTTGGCACGCTCATGCGCAAGAGCGGAATGCGCGGACTGGCCAGCGGCGCCTCCACGAACAGCGGATCGGCAATCAACTCCGCGTTGGGCGCCAGCGCGCGGGCGCTGTCCTGCGAACGCGGCTTGTCGCTAGTGAAAACCTCCGTCAATTCCTTAACCAGATCTTGCAGCTCATCCGGCGGGGCGCTTTCGGGATCGAGGCCGGCGGCTTCGTAGGCGTCTATGTAATCGCGGAAGCCGCGATGGGACGTGCGGTGGTCGGTCGAGATCGCCGGCCGTCCGTGCCGCACCAGGATGATGCGCATTCCGGGATATGCGTGCACATGCTGGTGTGTCCGGCGGCTGATACGCAGCCGCGAACGGGCGGGGATTTCGGTCACGGTACTAATTGTAGCTCCTTGCGACGGCGCCGCATGATTAGCGCAAAAATGTGTCGGATCGTCGGATATCGGCCGGCGAAAAGGCAAAACCTCATGGAACAGGCAGCCCTCAAAGGCAAGCCCGGCAGTGTCACAGGTTCGGCGGAAATCGGTGCGACGAGCGCGCGACGTGGATAATTCCACGAAATTATGTACGGCGGATGTGTGTTTCGAGCGGCCGCCGTGTCCGGACCGGCGAATCGTCGGTACCGGCCGCTTTGGGACTGGCGCTGGGCGCCCGCGCGGGCCGTCATCGCCCGGCTTAGCCCTCGCCTAATCGGGCGGCGGTCTGCCCAAGCTCTGTGCAACTACGTGTTGCATCGCAACAACGGCGGCTCGAAACCGTGTGATTCTTATGGAAATCCTATGTTTTTAGATTGGTTTCGATATTGCATTCGAATGACAGGTCCCGGAATCCTGGAGACGCAGTCGCGAGGGCGGCCGTAGCGCGAACCGAAGAGAGGCGATGACGATGAAATCTATTGGCATGAAATTCAGCTTGGCGGCGGTGTTGCTGGCCGGTGTTGCGGTCACCACAAGCGCGGCTTATGCCGACGACGCGCCTGCGGCGCCGGCTTGGGGCACGATTTCGGCTTATGTGGCGCTGGCGAGCGACTATCGCTTCCGCGGCATCAGCCAGGACGACAAGAATCCTTCCCCCGAAGCTTCGCTCAATTGGAGCGGTCCGGACGGGTTCTATGCAGGCACTTGGCTTGCCAAGACCAATTGGTCGAGCGTGGCCACTTGTCCCACTTGTGGAGCGTCTCCGACGTTCGAAATGGACTTGTATGCCGGCAAGCATTTCGACCTCGACGGAACGGACCTCAATATCGAGGCCTATTATTATTCCTATCCCGACGCGAATGCGGCGGTGCTCGGTACGACGAAGTCCGCCAGCTATTACGAGACGATCGTAGCGCTGAGCCATACTTTCGGGCCGCTCTCGCTGACCGTGACAGGCGCGAACTCGCCCGAATGGAGCCTTGGCGGCGGCACGGGCTGGTATGTCGAGGGCACGGCGGCTTACACGCTTACCGACTGGCTGTCGGTCAGCGGCAATCTCGGCCATCAGTGGGTGGAAGCCGCGCCGAGCGACTACACCCATTACGACATCGGCCTTACGGCGACGTGGAAGAGCTGGACGCTCGACGCGCGTTATGTCGGCAACGACATCAAGAAAGCCGATGCCACGTTCTGGATTGCCGATCCTAAGAACGTCCAAGACGGCTTCGTGGCGACGCTCACCTTCAATATCGCCAATATCCTCCAGTAAGGCGCAGTACTCCTTCATCCCTCCCAACAACCCCGCGGACGCAAGTCCGCGGGGTTGTTGTCTGATGGCCGATTATTCGTAATGCTTAAGCTTCGGCCACAGGATCGGGAGGGGCGTCTTCAGGCCACGCAGGACATAGATCGGCTGATCGGTCTCGTAGGGCATGGCGTAGGGCGTATTGATGTATCCGGCCACCTCTACGCTGCGAAATTCCCTAGCCATCTGATCCCGGTCGCCGCCGATGACGATGACCACGCCGCCGTCGTGGCCGCGCGGACCCCAGATAAAATAGGGGGCTGACGTAGATAAGGGATTTATCTACGGTGGCTGAATGTCGATTAAACGTTGCAAATTGGGCAAAAAACAGCAGCTGCGGCTGCTGGAATGCTTCGTGTTGGAAGTGACGGCGCGATCGGCGGCGGACGTGCTGGAAATGCAGGCCAACACGACGATGCTGTTCTATCGCAAGGTGAGGCACCTGATCGCCGGGAAGCTGGCCGAAGCGTTCCCCGAGCATGGTGAGTTCGAGGTGGACGAGAGCTACTTCGGCGGGGTGCGCAAGGGTAAGCGCGGGCGAGGAGCGGCAGGTAAGGTTCCGGTGTTTGGCATCCTCAAGCGCGGCGGCAAGGTTTACACCAAGATGATCGCCGACGCCTCGTCCAAGACCTTGCTCAAGGCGCTGAAAAGCAAGGTTTTACCGGACTCCATCGTCTATACCGACAGCTTCCGCAGCTACGACGTCCTGGACGTCTCGGAGTTCAAGCACCGGCGCGTGAACCACTCCAAGACCTTCGTCAGCCCCAAGGGCCATCATATCAACGGCATCGAGAATTTCTGGAACCAGGCCAAGCGCGTGCTTCGAAAATACAACGGCATTCCGCGCAAAAACTTCTACCTCTTCCTCAAGGAATGCGAGTTCCGCTTCAACTACGGTTCGCCGAAACAGCAGTTCGTACAGCTCAGAAAATGGGCTAACCTCTAGCCCTTATCTACGTCAGCCCCTAAAATAGTTGTTGTGAGCGCTTATGGCAGGCGGCAGGCCCAAGTGCCGGCCGAACACGTCGATGGCGGCGGCCTCGCCGTAGTTATGGCCGAAGAATACCGCCTTGGCGCGGTCGGCAGGCGGCAACGCGCTGTAGACCGCGGCGACCTTCGCGGCCATTTGCGGCCAGCCGTGCATGTCGGCGAAATGCTGCGGCAGAAGTCCCAATCTCTGATGTTCCGCGGCAGTGGCCGACGGCCCGAGGCCGATGGCATGCGCGTAGGCGATATAGTTTTCCTCCGACAATACGGGTATCGCCAGCGGCGCGAGCAAGACGCTCGCCAGCGCGACGGCCCCAAGCGCCGCGCCGCGCGCAATCGGTCCGCGGAGCCAACTTTCGATGGCGACGGCGCCAACCGCAAGTAGCGTCGGGTAGATCGAAGACAGATAATAAGCCTTTCCGTGCGTAGCGATGAAGAAGACAAAGAGAATCGCGTAAGCGATGGGAAACGCGCGATACACGGCGAGCTTGGGACGCCACGAACAGGCCCACAGTCCGGCGATCCAGACCGGCGCGGCCAGCGGCCCGATCAGCAGCAATTGCTGTGCGAAATAAGCCGGCGGCGACAGAGCGAGATTCTTTCCGTTGGCGGCGGCCTCGCCGAGTTCAAGGAAGGGCCAGCCATGCGCCTGTTGCCAGAGCAGGTTCGGCAGAATCAAAACGACGGCGACGAGGGCGCCAAGATAGAGCCATGGGTGCAACAACGACCGGCGCTGGGGCGTGGCGAGGAGACCGATGCTTAGCGCCACGACATAGAACGCAATCATATATTTGCTGAACAGGCTGACACCAACGACGGCGCCAAGGGGAATCCACCAGCGTTCGTCGCCCGTTTGCGCCAGCCGTACCAGGAACCATCCGCAGGCGAGCCAGGTCAGCGCCTGGAACGTATCGGTGGTAAAGATCAGCCCGATGGCGAGAAACTGCGGGCAGCCGAGAACGCACAATCCTGCCAGCCATTGGGCGAAGCGTCCGCCGCCGATGAGTCGCGCGAATTCGGCCGTCAGCGCCACGGTCGCCGCCATCGCCAGCGCGGGCACCAGCCGGAATCCGACAAGGTAATTCCCGAACAACGCATGCGACAGCGATGCGATCCAGGGAACCAGCGGCGGCTGATCGACATAGCCCCAGGCCGGATTGTCGCCACAGACGATGAAATAGAGCTCGTCGCGGAAGATGCCGTAGCCGCCGTTCACCAGCAGATGGATCGCAAGGGTGGCTAGGCCCAGAACCAGCCAGGGCTCCCGTCCGGCGATCGAAAATCCGCGCTTTGTTTTTTCGAACATGGCGCCCCCGCCGCACGATAACCTGCCCGCCGTCGCCTGTGCAGCGGACAATGTCAAGCCGTAACGTAGCGAAGGCGGATGGTCGGAGAGAGAGGATTCGAACCTCCGGCCCCCACGTCCCGAACGTGGTGCTCTACCAGGCTGAGCTACTCTCCGGTGCCAAATCCGGTCGCACTTTCCATGGCAAACCGGTACTCACTTTGCCGGAAAGTGCTCCCTCGGGAGGCGCCCTTATAACGATGCCCCCAGCCCCTCGCAACCTGCCGAATTGCCCGCGTTGAAAGCCTCAGGGCTAGGCCTTATGGTCCGCGGCCTTTAGTGTGTTGGGGCGTCGCCAAGCGGTAAGGCACTGGATTTTGATTCCAGCATTCGGAGGTTCGAATCCTCCCGCCCCAGCCAGTTGTTTTTCTTTATTTTTCAATGACTTGATGGCGGGCGACAGTCTGGAATGAGGCCACTTGCGTTGCCCGTTACTCGCTACCTAGAGCAATTTCAGAATGAATTGAATCGCTATGAGATTCCCCGGTTGGCTTGATTGGGCGAATCTCAAATCGAGGTAATTCGGGTGGTGACGACGGCGCGCTTTTAGAACTGACTGAACCGGTCACACCGAAACCTCGTCGACCGAATAGCCCAGCCGTTCTATAGATGGCTTCAAAATCTCGACGGCCTCGTCAAGGTATTTTCGATACTTGCGATAGCGATAAACGGAACTGTCGTAGAGTTTTTCGGTCACTTGCGCATAACTTGCCGTGCGCGCATAGCGCTGGTTGTCGTGAAACGATAGGCAGCGTGGGTCAAACTCGATGTCCAGAAAATCCAGCATCCGTCTGACGTTAGGCTCCTGATCGGCCACCAGATCTTCGTAGCGAACCTCCAGATACTTCAAATCGATCTGCCGGCGGTAATGCTCCACGAGATTGTCGACGAGCACAAAATGCGCGGCCGAGGTTTTCAACTCGAAGGCTTGCTCGAATCCATGCGTCAGGAAATTCGAGAAGTTCGAGATCAGAATATCGAGCGGATGTCGGCGCACGTGGATAATGGGCGATTGCGGGAACATCAAATGAATGAGGCCGAGATGGGTCTCGTTGAGCGGCATTTTGTCGGTGAAGTATTTTGCGTCCTTTTCACAAATGCCGAGTTGTTCGACCCGCTGCAGATAGGTGTCGCGGAACTGGTCCAGGGCTAGAAGATTGTCGCCGATCCACAAATCGGCCAGACATTCCGGAAAGCGAAGTTCGCTCGCCAGCATGCGGGATGCCGTGCGGCTAATATCGCTGATAAAGGGAAGTTCGTCGCCGGCGGATATGCGAGGATGCGCCGTGATGGTCTGCTCGACCATCGTGGTGCCCGAGCGCGGAAAGCCCACGATGAAGATGGGTTGCGGCTTATGCCTATCGACGTCGGCGCGCGGCAGAATCTCCATTCTTGTGCGTGTGAAAAAACTGGTCAGCCTTTTTGTAATATCTTTCGCGACGGCCTCGTTGTAGCGCCGGCCTTGCACTTCGCGGCACAGTTTTTTGCCTTCGACGAAATCCGCCCAAGCCTCGTCGTAGCGGTCCATCTTGTCGTAGAGCCGCCCCCGTTCGAGAAGCGCAATGGCGGTCAACCGCCTGCCCTCGGTTTGACTTTTCGACAATTCCGCCACGGCCAGATCGGTTTTCTTTTCCCGGCCATAGAGAACCGCGCGCGTCAGGCCTAGATCGGCAGTCCCGCCGGATGCATCCGAGGCGCGTTGCAGATATTCCCACGCACGGGGGATATTTCGGCGCGCCTCTTCCAGACGGCACAGGCCCAGCAATGCCTCGACACTGTTGGGTTCGAGGGCCAGCGCCTTTTGATAGGTCGCTTCGCTTTCTTCGACTTTTCCAAGCGTTTTCAAGCAGTTGGCTAAATTGACCAGAACGCGCGCGCTCTCCCCTTCAAGCTCGATGACGCGGCGAAAATGATATTCCCCAGCAGCCGGTCGATTGGTTTCCGTGAAAATCAGTCCCAGTATTCCATGCGCACGCGGATGGCGCGGCACCTGCCGCAAGGCGCGCCGTGCAAGCGTCTCGCATTCAACGCGTTCGCCTCTGGAAAAGAGCAAGAACGCCAACTCGACCATTAGCAGAGGAAGATTCGGCTTCCGGCGAACGATGCGACGCAACAGATTCTCGTAGTCCGCGCCTTTCGGGCTGCGCGATTTTTTGCAGTCGTAAAGCAAAAGCAGCGCCGCAAGATGTTCCGGTACGCGCTGCAGCGCCTGCATGGCGCGCAATTCCGCGAGCGTTTGATCGTTCTTGTCGAAGCCTGCCCTGCCTTCGGCCACTAGCGCATCGGCCGCTTTGAGGCTCGCCTCGTCCGGGACGGGACGCGCGGCGGGAGCACGGCTAACGGCTTGACCTGACGACTGCTGCGGGGTGGTGGATTTCGCGCCGGCCAATGGAAGGTTCCTCTCCAGTTCTTTCAGAATACATAATTGTCTTAATATTTCAACAGGTTACGTGCCTTGCCGGAAGCTCGCCCCGGCCTTGGTGTAGCGTCCAGCCTGTCATGTACTCGCCTGCGAACGCTCGGCAGCGTTCGCCATGACTAGCGGATTCTCTTCCATCGTGATGTGAGTCAGAATTTCCGACGTCATCAATCCGATGGCCATGGGACAACGCACTTCAGGCAAAATGCCAACTGAGAATGTTTCACGCAAATGGCCCTCGAGCCTTAGCCACTGCACGACATCCCCGGTCGTCGTATCGATGATATTCAATCCGGCCCAAGGATCGACGTCGCGCTTCTTCAACTCGTCGTCGAGTTCCAGGCCGGCAAAGCCGCCGTCGCGCGGAAGCGAAAGGCCGACAAGCGCAAACTTTCCGGTAAATGCCAAACCGCGCAAGAATCCCGGACAAAACGTGACATTCTCGAATCGGCTGCTGCGCTGATCGACGCGCACGAGATAGCCGCGGCCCGAATCGAGGGCCCACAGTTGGCCGCGATGCAGACGCGGCGAATGCGGCATCGAAAGGCGTTCCGTCACGACGCGGTCGTCGCTGATATCGATGATCGCCCCGCCCGACGCACGCCGGTCGCGCCAGCCATTGACCGCATCGCTTCGACAGACGGCAGATACAAAACGAGCCTTGCCGTTTTCCATGGTGAGACCGTTGAGATGGCAACGGTCCTCCGCCGCCAACTTCGAGATGAATTTTGGTTTCCACAGCGGGACGAAACTGTCGGTCCGGCTGAAGGCCGCCAGACAGGAGTAGAGCGTGTTAATGAAGACGACGCGCCCAGACGTTTCGACGCCGAGCTCGTGAATATCGATGTCGCCGGTCACCTGTGCATTGCGCGGTACAAACAGCCGATCGAAGCGCTCGTTCGCGTATTCGCCGGGACGAAGGACGTTTTCGAGCCGCCATACCTGGTTCAGCGCGGCAAGATAGACCCGCTGAGAATCGGTGTGCATTCCCATGGCGCGGACGAAATGGCGCTGGTGAAACGACACGCGCCCGTCCGGCAACACACCGACGAGGAACAATTCACCCGTTTGATAGGAGGTGAAGGCGACACTACAGCGATTGGAGAGGAGCCATTCCGCAAAGCCGCGCGAACAGCTGATCTGGGTTTCCTGGTTGGGTGCGGGGCCTGGCGCTGCGCCGCGTAAATCGACTGTAGGCGACGAATCCCGCCCCTCACTATCCTGGGCCAAAGAGCTTCTCCCGATTGCCGGCTTCATGCCGCCGGTCGGAACGGCGCACCGACAATAATGATATACCGGACCTGGGAAGCTTGGCGGAAAACATGCCTTCCGTCGAGGAAGAATACGCGGGCGTCCGCGCCCCGCCAGGCTGGGACGATTGCCCGTGGCAATCGTCCCGAGACCCGCAGCGAAGAATGCCGTCAGCCCTTAATGCGTGAAGCGGAAGCCGACAAAGCCCTGCCAGCCCTTCTGCCTTTCGCCGTCAATATAATTCGCGTCGCCGAAGAGCGAGATGTTGTCGGTGATGTTGGCATCGAGGCCTCCGCCAGCCTGAGCCGCCACACCCCGCAGCCCGGTTGTGTACGACCAATTGCCAATCGTCACATTCGTGGTGCCCTCGAACTCATAATTGATGCCGAGATCGAGATAAGGCTTCAGAACAACGCCGTCGTCGGTCGTGTATGTCTTACCGAACCGGGCCTTGAGCTTGGCAAGCACGCTTTCTGTCTTGCCAAATGTCACCGTATCGCCGACGCCATCGACAAAGGAACCGCCGTCGACGCTGGTATAGGTAAGTTCACCGGAGGGTTCGACGAAGGTGCTGTCATCCAGCTGCTCCGTATAGGACGCCGCCGCTTGGACGTCTAAGGCGTTGAGTTTCACCTTGGCATCGGTACCGATGTAGCTGTCGGTGAAATGCGTGTCCAACTTGTCGGAGCCGATTACCAACCCCGCCCTCCACGGCCCTTGGATCCACAAGCCATAGCCGGAAATCCCGAAGCCCGACGTCTTCATATGGGAGGATCCGAAGCTCTTGAAGTTCGCATCCGCGGCGATGGGACTGACATAGAGGCCGAAAATGCCGGTCTGTCCGTTCCCTTCGACCGTGGCGTCCATGCCGATCTGGCCGACGTTGGCAGTCATATTGTAGTCGGCATAGCTCGAACCGCTCGGGGTCATCGAGAAACTGGCGGAACTGAACTTGCCCCAGCCGCCGATCATTCCGGCCGCCGACGGTGACGATGGAACGAAGCTGTTGTCGGTGCTGGCCACCTTGACAGGCGCCGCATTCGACGCCTGGGGTCCGTCCTGCTGGGTCTGCAACAGGTCAAGCGGCGAACCATTGGCAACTTCCGCCAAGGTCAGCGCGGAAGAACCGATCTGGCCGAACTGATAGGAGCCCGGATAGACGCGCGATGTCAGATACCAATCGCCGTGGTTGGCCGAGCCTGGGACGAGACCCAAGGCGTATTCATAGGCGCCGTCGACAAGGGTGCCACCGGCACTATTGCCTATCAGCTTGAAGTTGACGGACGATGTCGTGCCGGCCGAGGCATCGACCACGAGAATACCGTTGCCGGTCGTGAGGCCGGGTGCGCCGAGTTCGTCGACTTTGAGCTTGGTGACGCCGGAAACGGCGCCGTCAACCTTCAGCACGTCGGCCGCCGTCGTCATATTCGAGCCGACTTCCAGCGTACTGTTGGTGCCGCCCACGAAATCGCCGGTGATTTCTAGCTTCTCGTAGGCCGGTCGCGTTCCCGCATGTGCGTTGGCGGACGACAAAGACAACAGTCCCGCATTGTCGAACGTGGTAAGACCCATGAAGGTCTGATTGCCTACGACAAGCACCGTTCCGCTGTTGACGACGATGCTGGAGCCGCCGGTATTGGGCGTGAAATCGCTGTTGCCGCCAACCGCGGTCCAGGTCCCCGCATTGGTGAATGTGGTGGCATAGGATTGCACGGTGACATAGCCGGTAATGGTGCCGCCCACCTGGTTGTCGACCGTGGCGGTATCATCCGCGTAGATCGCCAGCGCATGATTGTTGGCCGAGCCGATCGAACCGGCGTTTGTGACCCCAACGTCCATGCCGCTGGCCCACACACCGGCGCCGTAATCTCCCGTGCCGCCTGCGATGCTTCCGCCCGCCTGGTTGGTAATTTGCACCGTGTCTGCCTCGGCAAAAATACCAACGCCGTCAAGCCCGGACGCCGTAACGCTGCCCGAATTGGTGACGGTTACCGACGAGTTGGAGTAGCCAAACGCGTCTGCAAAGGCCGACGCATCGATACCGGTGGAATAGTCACCCGTGACCTTGATCGAGCCGGAATTGGTGACGTTGACCGTCGCCACGGCGCTTCCGCCATACAAATAGCTGTCCGCACTCGCGTCGGCGCTGGCCCGTATGCCATCCGAGTATTTGCCGGATGTCGTAATCGAACTCGAGTTGTTCACGGTGGTGGTGGCAGTCGCCGTCGCCGAGTAATAGGCTTCAGCGAAGGCATCCGACCAAGCCGAGATTCCGGCCAACTCGTCGCCCGACGTCGAGATCGCACCCGAATTGGTGACCGTGGCCGTCGCCGTGGCCGTTGCGTTGTAACCGCCTCCAAAATAACCGCCGGCATAGGCCCCCGCACGAACAAAGATGCCGGGCGATGAGAAACCGGATGTCGTGATGGCACCGGAATTCGAGACCTGAGCGGCAGACGTCGCCTGCACACCCCCATAATATCCAAAGAAGCCAAGCGTTACTGCGTCGGCGTCGGCGTCGGCACCTATGCCGGTCGAATAGTCGCCTGACGTCGTGATTGCACCCGAGTTGACCACGGTGGTGGTGTCATTCGCCGTCGCCGAGTAAAGGCCGAAGGCCTCGGCGCGCGACCAGGCCTCGATGCCGTAGGAGTCGTAACCCGACGTCGAGATGGAACCCGAATTGGTGACCGAAGTGAGAGCGGACGCCGATGCTTTGTAACCCCCGAGATAGCCGTAGAAGAAGTCGAAAGTGCCGGCTTGCGCCCGAGCATTCGCTTCGATGCCATCCGAATAGTCGCCGGATGTCGTCAACGCGCCGGAATTGTTGACCGTGGTCGTCGCACCGACCGTCGTATAGCTGATCGGATCGCCCGCTTCGACGGCGTTGGCGTAGGCATAGGAATTCGCCGCGATCGCAGGCGCCTCGTATCCGCCGGTCGTGATGGCGGCGGTGTTCATCACCGTCGCGGAGGCGGTGGAAGCACCACCGAAATAGGAGTAGCTGCCTGCTTCCACGCGCGCGAGAATACCCGTGGAAAAATCGCCGCTGGTGACGATGGCTCCAGAATTGTTGACATAAGTCGACGCGTAGGATGTGGCTAGACCGTTCGCATAAGAATCGAACCAATCGCCAGACCGGGCCCCCGCAAATGCATCGATACCCGTCGAACTTTCACCAGAGGTGGTGATGGCGCCGGAGTTCGTGACGTCGGTGACCGCCGTCGCCTGAGTGACCCCATAATCGGGGTAAGCCCAGGCTTCCGAGTTCGCGATAATGCCGTCCGAATTGTCGCCACCGGTCATAATGGTTCCGCTGTTCACGACTTCGGTTTTGGCGCCGGCGCCGCCGAACACGCCATCGGACTCGGCGTTGGAAACGGCATAGATGCCCGGAGAATCGTAGCCCGGCCCGGTATAGACGTTGCCAGAATTCATCACAGATGAATGTGCGTAGGCGCTTGGTTCATACGCCCGCGCCCAAGCACGGGATTCTGCCACGATGCCTGGCGCAAACGCACCATAGATATCGATCTCTCCTGAATTGGTCACGCTGGACGTCGCAGCCGCCGTCGCCATTTCCTCCGCATAGGCGCGCGATTCCGCTTCCGCCGCCAAGCCGGCGGCGCCATCGCCGTAGGTCAGCACGCTTCCTTTGTTATCGATCGCAGCCGTGGCGTAGGACGTCGAATAGACAAATCCAAAGCTACGCGCTTCGGCATCGGCCACAATGCCGAAGCCCTCGTCGCCATATGTTTTGATGTTTCCGGTATTATAGACGGTGGAAAGGGCCTTGGCGTAGCCGCCAAATTCGCCCCATGCAAAACTCTTAGCCCCTGCGTAAATCCCGATTGGCAAGCCGTAGGCGTAGTCGCTGCCTGTGTAAGCGTTGCCGCCGCTTGTCGTGATATCGCCGCTGTTGTCGACAGTGGTGGTGGCCAACGCGCGGCTGTAAAATGGGTCGGAATAATTGCCGGCATATGCCCCACTCACGGCATAAATGCCCTTGGACCCATCCCCACTGACGGAGATCGTGCCGGAATTGTTCACATAGGTATTGGCGGTGGCCGTGGCATCGCCGAAATCCGAATCCGCATAGGCTTGCGCGCGCGCGCCGATTCCGCCCGAGAAATCCCCGGTTGTCGTGATGTCGCCGGTATTCACGACCGAGGCCGACGCGTTGGCGTAAGAGTAAGGGCCATAGGAGGTAGCAAGTGCTTGAGACCCCACGCCATACGACTTGTAGCCGGCCGTCGAAACGATGCCCGAATTATCGACCACCGTCGTGGCTGTGGCCGTGGCGTAATATGCATAAAGGGCGAAAGCGCGGCTGCCTGCGGTAATGCCGCCGGCGTAGTCTCCGGTGGTGGTGATCGAGCCCGAGTTGTTCACCGTGGCGTCGGCAGTGGCGACGGCCATTTGGGGCCTGAAGTAATACTCCCCGTTCGCATAAGCTGCCGCTAGCGCGCCGATACCGTGCGCATAATCCCCCGACGTGACGATGTCGCCCGAGTTTACGATCGAGCTTGTCGCGGTCGCATAAGAGTAATAGCCCCAGGCATGCGCCCTCGCGATCGAGCCGACACCCACCGAGCCGTACCCGCCGGTCGATCCCGTGGTGGTGACGTCGCCCGAATTATCGACAACCGAAGAGGCTGTCGCCGAAGCGATATAAGCATTGAAGGAAGAGGCAAATGCCTCGCTGGCGACGCCGTATTTGTAGGCGCTGATCGTGCCGCTATTCCAGACATAAGACGAGGCATTGGTTGAGACTTGGTAAGAATAGCCATAGTGGGCACCGACACTCGACACGATGCCGCTACCAGCCGTGGAGGTGACACTGCCGGCATTGACGATGGAGCCGGTCGCATAGGCGCCATACAAAGACACCGCGACTTTCTCGCCATCGCCCGTAGCATTGACCGTAACATTGCTGCCGACGTTCAGCGCCTCGTACACGCTATACGAGGCACTCGTATCGGACAGTAAAATGCCGCTGCCGACCGTGACGGCACCACTTTGGCCCGCGGGGGAACCGACATTGACCGTCACATCGTCGAACCCGGTATAATCGATGCCGCTCGGGTAAGTCGTCGCGTCGCAGGTGACCACGCCGCCGACCGGCAGGCCGCAGACCGGCAAGGCTTTGGCCCCGGTGATATCGAGGGCTGCCGTGATTGCAAGCAACGACGACGAAGCGACCATCGCCCGCCGCAGCAAGCCGGTATTTACCGCCTTGCTCCTTGTTCCTGCCTGAAGATTGTAAGCCAGCGATACCTTCAGTGCGTTGCTAGACTGAGCAAACATTGCGGGTCCCCCCAAATTTAAGATCAAATCCCAACTTAACCGTCAAACAACCGCGCAGCGATGATGCGCAGTCCGCTATTCGTCCGCGCCTAGGAATGCGGCCATGCATTCACTAGATTCGCCCCATTGACCGTTCCAAGTCCCGTCGAGAAATCCCACCCGGCGTTCGTTCCGTAGGCCGGCTTGTAGGAAGTATCGGACGTGGACAGCACGCCGACATTGCCCGACGGCAGATAGCAATTCTGCATGCCGACGCAATTCACATCCAAGTCCCCGGCCGTGACATCGTAGAAGACGCAGGTCGCACTGGGCCCGCCGCTTTTCGACGAGTTGCAATTCGCATTGCCGCTCGCGCCGTATTCGGCCGCCGCCAGTTGATAGAGCACCGTGTTGGCGTTGCCCTGCTTGGCGCCGACCTTCTGTTCGACCAGCGCCATGATGCCCGCCATGATCGGAGAGGCAAACGACGTGCCGCCGGCGCCGGCCCAGTTTTGCGGCTGACCCGCGGCGCATCCGCCTCCGTCGCTGTCGCAGAACAGGTAGAAATGTCCCCACCAACCGTTCGACGAGAACAGGGAGACATCGGGAATGTCGCGCACGCCGTCGGCCGGATTGCCGAACGCGCCCGCCTGATAGGACGGCTTCGCCCAGCCCTTGCAGGAGTTGCCGACTACGCCAAACTGAATCGGCGTGCCGGTGGCGCAGCCGCTCGGTCCGCCGCTGCCCGACGCCGTGGTCTGGTAGCTGTTCTTGTTGTTGCACCACCCGGTCGATCCATAGGTGATGGCCGAACCGGTTGCGTACAACGCGGTCAAGGTTCCGGCGCAGGAATCGTTCCAGGGGATTTCCGGGATATACGACTTGGCCGAACCGTAGACGCTGGTGTTGGCATTATTCCAATAGGCGCTGTCGCAGCTTGGAAAGCTCTGCCCTTTGCAGTTGGCATAGGTGTCCGCGAAGTCGGTTCCGCCGACCGAAACGTCAAACGGCGTCGAGGTAAACCCGCTGACGCCGATGCCGTGGCGCGCCGTAGACATGTCGGCGTCGCAGCTGGCGGCGCCCTCGTCGCCCGAGGAGACGAAGATCGTCGTGCCTTCGGCAACGCCCTGCTGATAAGTATTGTAATAGGCCATGTTGGCGGTCGCGCCGTTTTTCGCTTCGCATTCCCCATAGCTGATGCTGACGATCGGCGGCGGGCTTGCGGAATTCAGAAGATTCTGCAGCGCGATGAGGCCGCCAAAGGTCGTGTAGGTATCCCTGCAGCTGGCGAGCACGATCGACGCATTGGGCGCAGAGGCGCTGGCCCATTCCGCATCCAAAATGGCCTCGCCCTCGGCGCCGTTGACGCCGGGATCCGAACAGCCCGTGCCGGGGTGAGCCTGGGTGAAGCTGCCGGACGTATAGCCGGACAAGCCAAAGGTGGTGCGGAACGTCGCCCAATCGGCCGTGCTGTAGACGTCCGTGTCCTCGATCACCACGATGGTCTGACCCGTGCCGGTGATTCCGGCCGTGAACAGCGGGTTCAGATTATAGATCGTCGCGAGATCGGCCGGCGTCAGCGCCAAGCAGGCGCCATAACCGGCGCAGTTTCCGGTAAGCTTCGGATTGGCGATGCGTTTCTCGTAGTTCGTGTGCGGACGAAAATCGTTCAGCGAAACGACGCCCGCGACCGCCGGCGCCAACGCGGCCGGTATCTGGGGGTCCTTCATGTTCGCAATGTGGCTGACGCCGTTCACGTTGAGCTTGTGAATCTCGGTGTGGAACGCGTCGCGCACCTGACCGGCGTTACCGGAGAAATCGATCATCATGCGGCCCGCCGAGACGGAATTCATGTGAAGACCGTGCGACGAAAGCCACGATGTAATCGCGTCGATTTGGCTTTGAGATGCCCCATATCGCTGACCGAAGGCCGCCGCCGTGAGCCATTTGTGATAATTCGCCGAGCGCGGGTTCTGCTGATCGGCGATCAACTGGTTAAGGGCGCCCTCCTGAGCATCGGAACGGCGCAGCAAAAGCTGCATGTGGTCGAGTAGTAAGCTGTCGGCCACCGCGCCGCGGTCGTTTTGCGCCGTCGCCTCGGGCCGGGTATTGCCGGCGAGCGTCACGCGCATGTTCTCGTTTATTTGGGCCGCCGGTTGAGCGTCGACGGAAAATGTACCGACCGTGATCGCCGCAAAAGCCGCAAGAATTCCAACGCCAAGCTGACGACGCATAAACGCCTCCCCCGATACATTTCGTCTCAGGTGAATCTGTTAACATACCGCGCGCGATTTGACAGCCTTAAATCGTCAATCGAACATTTTATAATAACCCTAAAACTGCCTATTATTTGGGCGTTTCCATGGTTATTTCTCCCTGCGGATTACGCCTAACATATTGGAACTATTGTTGTTTAACGATGGGCTCACAGTATAGCAATGCTCTTGTGACAGTAATGCTCACGTGCTGTGGATGAAATTCAGCGTTTTCAGCGACATTTTGGCAACTATAATCGAAGAGAATTGAACAGCCCTGAGGCTTTCCAGTTGTTGCGGCACAGAAAGAAGCCTCAATATTTCCACATTAAAAATAACGCTATGCCTCGTTTGAACATTCCCTCACGGCATGTATTGGGTCTGGTTCGGTATCTGCGAGCGAGTAATGCTTGACGTCTCACTCCTTGTTCTAATCGGCGTGGCGCCTTTCGTGGGCAGTTTTCTGGGTATGCTGGTGATTCGCTTGCCGCTTGGCCGCCCGGTTGGTTGGGCGCGCTCGCAATGCGACAGTTGCGGCCATAAACTTGGCGTCAGGGACCTATTTCCGGTTGTAAGCTGGCTTTGGCTGCGGGGGCGCTGCCGCTATTGCGGCGCCTCGATCGGCAGCTTGCCGCTCGCCATGGAGATTGGGGCGCTTCTGATCGCGGTTTGGGCGGCGACCGAAACGACCGGATGGATTTTGGTGGCTACATGCGCCCTGGGTTGGGCGCTGCTCGCTTTAGCGGTCATCGATTGGCGGACCTTTCTCTTGCCCGACGCGTTGACGCTTCCCCTGATCCCTTCCGGGCTGCTCGTGGCCTACCTCATTGTTCCCTCGTCGCTTCTGGATCACGTCATAGCAGCTGCCGTGGGACTGCTCGGAGCCATCATGTTGACCTTTGTGTATCGCTGGTTGCGCGGACGAGACGGTTTGGGACTGGGCGACGCCAAGCTCCTGGCCGGCCTCGGCGCATGGGTCGGTTTAGCAGGCTTGCCGACAACCCTCTTGTTCGCCGCGACGCTCGGAATGGTCTTTGTTCTCGTCGCCGCGCTGAGCGGACGCCGGCTTGCGCTCAGTGACAAGATTCCGCTCGGCACCTTTCTGGCTGCCGGGGGCTGGCTGGTTTGGCTTTACGGCCCGCTCGTTCCGGCGATCTAACGCTAATGCCAAGCCTCGACGAGGAACGGGCGCCGCTTGTCGTCGGTGAACGCGATCACGATTTCGCGCGAAAGCCGGTTTCGTCCGTGTTCGGCGTCCACACGGATGGCAAAGGAATGTCCTGCCAAGCCGGCGACATCCCGCACGGTCCCCGCAGGCGCATCCGTCGCGGCCTCGCGACCGAACGCATTGCCTCCTGACGTCTGTAGCGGCTCTGGCTGCGTTGCGCCGCTTTCGTCGACTGCGCTCGCCGGAAATGCACGCTGTACTTCGGGCGGAGCGACGGAAAGATCGACTTTGTCCGATCGCGAGTAAACGGTCAGCGCCGGCCGGACGCGCGCATACAAAGCCGGCGTCATGCCGAGCACCAGATTGAGTTCCTCGACGCTTTGAAAGGGTCCGTGCCGCGGACGATAAATCAGCCCGGCGGCTTCATAGTCGCCATCCGTCGCGCCGTTCAGCCGATGCATATCGGTCTCGTCGACGGGCGTGCGCCAATCGAGGATCTTGTCTCCCAACGCATCGGCCTCTTGCGCCGACAGCCCGGCCGAGACCAAAAGCTGCTTGATCGCGGCCGCATCGGCGGCATTCAGGTCGATTCTGCCCCCCTCGTCCTGGACCGAGACCGTTATCGCGTCGCCATTGAAGACAAACCGCTGGGGTACGCCGTCCACCCGCCAGCGTTCGCCGGATCGCGGATCGCCGATCCCCAGAGCGGCGCGCGCGACGCCCGCATCGATATCCGCTTCCAACCGAGTCCGATCGAGCGCGCTGCGTTCGAAGCGCGCCGACGTCACCGTGATGGCCTCTATAGCGGCGGCCATCATCGCCAGCATCGCCAACGTCCAAAGCACAGATACGAGCGCCCAACCGTTGCGGCGGCGCCCGGCGTTTTTGCGCCGTTCAGCTCCGCTGATCGAACAACGCCTGTACTTCCGGCAGCTTCCTACGAAGTTCATCGGTGACGGCCCGGGCCTTGCGCACATCGTCGACCACATGCGGCGTGATGAGCACCATCAATTCCGTCTTGTTCTGCGTGTCGTCCGTATTGTTGAACAGTTTGCCGAGAAGAGGAATATCCTGAAGAAAGGGTATTCCGTTGTCCGCGTTGGTGATCTGTTTGGTGAACAGACCGCCGAGCGCGACGGTCTCGCCGTCCGCCACCGATACCGAACTGTTGATTTTGCGCTGTTGAATCGTCGGGGAGTCGACCGTCGACAACGAATCGGTGGCCACGCCGCTCACCTCCTGGCTGACATCCATCATCACCGTGCCGCCGCGATTGACGCGCGGCGTTACCTTCAGGATGACGCCCGTGTCGATATATTGCACCGAGTTGACCACCGGCGCGTTCGAGCCGACGGTGCTGACCGCTTGCGCCGACAGCACGGGCACTTCGTTGCCCACTTCGAGCCGAGCCGTCTGGTTGTTCAAGACCATGACTTCCGGGGACGAAATCACATTCACATTGGTCACGGTGCCGAGTGCGTTGAGAATGACCTGAATGTTGCTGCCGTTGGAAAACATGTACGAAAAGCCCGGAAAACTCTGGGTAATCGTCGACAAGGTGGCGTTGGCCGTCGACTGGGTGTTGGACAATGCGAGCGTGTTGTTGCCGTTCGGCTTATAGAAATATTGGAAACCGTATTGCGTTTCCTTGGTCAGCGTCACCTCGGCGATCGAAGCCTCCAGCAACACCTGCACCGGCGCCGTATCCAGTTCATGCAAACCGTCTTGGATCACGCCATATTCCCGCGGCGTCGCCAGGATCACCAGCGCGTTATTGGTTTCGTCCGCCGTAATATGCACCGAGTTCATGCCTTGGCGATTGACCCCTCCGACCGTTTCATAGTGCTGAGACGAACCCTCGGGCTGGTCCGGCTCCGTCGTCTCCGACGGTTCCGCGGCCTGAGTGCCGGAATGCGCGCCCGCGAGACCATTGCCGGAAGACGCCGTGCCGTTCGCCGGCTGCGTAATCGACGGTTGAACGTCTTGCGTGGTATCCGAGCCTTCTCGCGAGGATGTTTCGTTCGAGCCGAACAGCGTTTTCCGCAGCGTGTTCGCCAGATCGGTCGCGCGTCCGTTCTGCACGTGATAGACGAATATTTTCTTGTCGTTGCCTTGGCCGGGCTTGTCGAGCCGGCTGACCCAGGCGCGCAACTGGTCAAGGTATCGGGGCTGTGGAGAAATCACCAGCACGGCATTCAGCCGATCGATGGGGATGAGCTTCACCACGCCGGCGATCGGGCTGTTGAACCCGCCAAGAACATGATCGAGTTCCTTGGCCAATTCCTCGGCATCCATATAGTCGGGCGTAAACAACGCGAAGGACATCCCCGAGAGCCAATCCGCATCGAACAATGCAATGTCTTCGGCGATCGTTTGCCGCTCCTGCGCCGTGCCTTCGACGATCAAGAGGTTCCGGGACTGATCGGCGCGTACACTGCCTTCCGTTCCGGCCAAAGGCTGCAGTAATTTCAACAACTCGACCGCGTTGACGTATTTGACGTGAAAAACTTCGACGCCGTAGCCGGAGGACGCACCGCGGGCCGTTGCCGGCTGTGCCGCGCCCAACTCGTGATGAGCGTCGGCCAGAGGAACGATCTTGTAGATACCCTTGGATCGCACCAATACCATTCCGTTCAGGCTCAATCCCTGTTCCAGCGCCGGCAGCACCTGCGCGCGCGTCAGCGGTTCGTTTGTCTGGATCGTGACCAGACCTTGAACGTTCGAACCTATTTCGTAATTCAGCTTCAGATAATCGCCCAGGATGGCTTTGGCGACATCGCGAACGTCGGCGTTAACGAAATTGAGCGTTATGTCGCCTTGGCTATCGGCCGCCCCGCCGGCGTGCGGCGCCGCATCCTGGCCGGTTGCGGTTCCCGGATAGATTTTACTTTGTCCGTCTGCGGATTGTCCGTTATCGCCGGGCACGCCGACAGGAGCCGCAGTAGCCTGATGCAGCGGCGCCGCCAGCGCTTGTGCCCCCGCGAGCCACAAAAGCCAAACGGCGAGGCAAACGGACCCGACATTGCAAATCTTTTGCATGAAGCCCCAGCACCCCCTTGGGTCTAAGTAGCGATCAATCAATACGCTTCTCCGCAATTTTGCAATCCTTCGAGCCTCGGGCGGGTCGGTAAACGCCTATTGCGCTTCGCCGCTCTGCGTCGGTGGGGCGGCTTGTTGCGTTGCCGGCGCCTTATTCGCGCTCAACAACAGTTCTTGTTCGGAACCGTTGGCTCGCAATACCACGCGATCGCTGCCGATGCTGACCACCTGCCATCCGTCGATTGCCGCCCCGGTCGTCACTGCCACCGCCAGCGGTCTGTTCGGGGTCCGCAACAGCGCCAATTTCGTTCCATGATCCAAAATAATTCCGATGAGAGCCAAATCACCGAACGTAACCGACCCGGCGGCGCCGGAGGCAGAGCCATATCCGGACAAGGTATTGCCCGTGACGTGAAGCGGCGTTCGAAGCGGATTGAACGCCGGACGCGTGTCGAGAATGGCGAACGCTTCAATCGACGGCGCAACGAAAGGATAGGTCGTGACCGTCTGCGGCCCATGTTCCAGGCGAGCAACCGGAGCCGGCGTCCATTCCGGAACCGGAGTGAACAGCTCGTAAGCCAGAACGACCAGCAGAAAGCCGCACAACGCGAGCAGAACCCATTGCAGGCGGGAGACGGACAGCTTCATCTGTTTCCGCTCCATCGATAGGCGTGAACGGTCCACCTCACTTCCAGCGTGGGATCCGACATTTGGGGATTGTCCGGCCGCCAATTGGGCGGCATCTGGACGTCCGCCTCGTCGATGAAGAAATACGGCGTATGGGTTTCGACGGCATAGAGCAGGCTGCGCAACCTCGAGAGCGGTAAGGTGAGATCGTATTGGATGGCGACGACATCGAATCCCCGCATGGTCACCGGCGGCAAGATTTGGGCGCTCAACAGCACGCCGCCGTTCGCATCGATGATCGACTTCATGTCGCTTTGCAACTGGGCTTGCGCAAGCGCGGCGGTGTTCGCGGACAACAGTCCCGGAACCGTGGCGGCGCTGGCGCTCAAGGCACGGAACTGTTCCTCGAGCTCGGGCTTCAGCGCCAACTCCGCCTGGGCAGTCTCGATCTGCGCCTTGGAATCGGCGATGTCGTCGCGTTGCGCGATCAGCGTCGCCAGGAACGGCAGTACGACGATGAGCAGAAAGACGGCGAACGCGCCGCCCAGTGCAAAAAAGGCCCCGCGCAGTCCTCGAAGAAATGAAGGCACATTCATCGCCGCACCGCCGGCTTTACGTCGAAGGACAGATCGAAACGCTCCGTTCCGTCCTGGGCGCCCTCGAGCGGCGCGCCGAACTGGGCATTCGCAAGATACGGCGACTGATCGATATCGCCGATGAGATCGGAGGGAGATTTCGAGAAGCCTCGAATATGCGCCTTGCCGTCCTTGATCTCGAATTCCGTAAGCCAAGTGCCGTCAGGCAGGGCTTTGGTCACCTGCGATAAGACATCGAGGAGCAACGGCGCGGTTTTTTGCGCCGCCGGAAACTCGATCTGAGTATGCAAATCGCGAATATCCCGCTGCATGCGATGCACGACGGCGGCCTGTTCGTTGACCGCTTCGAGCTGCGTCAGCATCTGACTGGCCTCTGTGGCGCCGCGCATATTGACGGCAAACAGGACGGCGACGAGCAAAAATAGCGCTGCCGCGCCGAGACAGAGAGCGCCCCTGCGAGCCCATTGCCGTCTCAGGAACGCGGGCCAGTCGATGGGAAAGGCGCGCCAGTCCGCCTCCCGATCGTCGGCCTCGAAGAAGATTCCGCTGACGCCGAGATTGGAGGCGTGACAAAGCGTGACCGCCTCATCCACAACTTCACGTTTGATCGCGCGCAGCTCGATCCTGGCCGTGGACGGCGCCTTTGTCGCCGAGAAGTCGAAATAGAGTTTGTCCGATCCGATCGGACTCAACTGCTCAAGCTCGAATGCTACCGCCTTGCGCAAGATCGTTTGCGATGCGGCCGGCAATTCCAATTGCAGATGAAGAACGGATTGCCGCGGAAACTGGATGACGACGTCGCCGGCCTTGTCCAAAACCGCTCTCGCTTCCGGCATGGCCAAAGCGAGATTGCCGATATCGGCCGCGGATGCGCGCCCCAGCGGGCGCACGCCATGCGCGCCCACGAGATCGAGTGCGATTTCATCGGCTCCCATCTCTAGGCGAACGAATTCCCGATTGCCGCTCCATCGGCCAGCGAATTTCTCGCGCAGGAACGCGGAAAGCTCGCTTTGCCACTCCGCCCACAATTGGGCGGCCACCGCGCGCAATCTTCCGGCTATTTCGGGATATGTCGTCATATCCGGCCCTGGCAATAATGGGTGAGCTGATCGTATATACAACCTTGGTCGACCGAAATATGCGTGGCGACCACGAGATCCGGCCAGATCACCCTACTGTTGGCGAATGTGGCGTGCATGCGGATGAGCGTCGGCAACGTCAGTTCACCTTTCCAACTGCGCCGCCATGATGGCCGGTCTTGCGGCGTATCAGTACCGAAATATTCGATCTCGAACGATTTAAGGCCTTTTAACAGCACGACGGAAAGCCGCGGCGGACTTCCGGGGCGGAGCTCTAACGCGGTCCAGACCGCCAACGCGCGGGCTCCGTTTATTTCCTCCGTTCCGATGGTGACCCACTCCAGCGCACCCCGGGGCGACTTCGCCGGTGCCAAAAACGTGACGCTTCCGGGGCTTCCATCGAACTCGACATAAGCGTCCTCCGGAGAGACCCGTACGAACATGGGATATGCGGCGGAAACCTCGTCGGCGATAAAGGCTTGAGCCGAGAGAATCTTGTCGGCGCCGTCCGCCGACGATTCGGCCGCTTCCCAGGCGCGTGCTCCAAAGCGCAAGCCTCCGAACAGGACAACGGTCAACAAGCCCAGCAGCGCGACCGAAATCAGCAGCTCTAGGAGCGTGAACCCGGCACTTTCCGCAGTGGAATGCCGGCGCTGAGCGGGCTGTGGTTTCATGAATCCCCTTGCGCAAGCAGTCTGAGCGACGTCAGCGTGATCTGGCGTGATCGGTGCGATTGCCGCCACATGACCGTCACCGAGACGCTCGCCGCAAGGCCGTGCCAAGCCTCCTGATCGTCGGCCGTGCCATAAGGCTCCAGGCGTACGCGCCAGACATATCCGTTCGAAGCCCCCCCGGTCTCTCCGATGGCGGCATCGGGTTCGACCATTGTCTGCGACAGAAGAGACGAGGCAAGCGCCCGCGCCGCAGCTTCGGCCTGATCGCTCCTGCCGCGCTCCAATCCTCGCGAAAAGGCAGCCAGCAACACCGTCAGGCCGATGCTGAGGATTGCGAGCGCAATCAGCAACTCGAGAAGAGTGAAGCCGCGCGCGTCGGCATGAGCGCGCCATTTCCCCCGCCCCGCCGCCTTGCGCGCGCGCCGTCTATCACCAGTTGGCGATTTCAGGTTTGGCACCCTCGGCTCCGTGATCGCCTTTCTTGCCATAACTGTAGAGATCGAACTCGCCATGCCGTCCCGGCGATTCATAGTTGTAGGGGCGCCCCCAAGGGTCCACCAAATCGTTGGTCTTTTTCACGTAAGGGCCGTTCCAATTCTCGACTCCCGTCGGGGCTGCAAGTAATGCCTTAAGGCCTTCTTCCGTCGTCGGATAGCGGCCCACGTCGTACTTGAACAGATCGAGGCCGGCGGAAATGTTGGAGACCTCCGTCTTGGCGGTACTGACTTTCGCCGTGTCGAGATAATGCAGAACCATCGGCGTCGCGATCGCCGCGAGAAAGCCCAGGATCGCCAAGACGACGAGAAGTTCCATCAGCGTGTAGCCGTCTTCGCGGTTCTTCGCTTTTGTCAGCAGTCGAACAAAGTCCATGGTCAACCTCTATTGCAGCGCCAGATCGTTGACGCTCAGAATGGCGACGAGCAGCGACGCGATCAGCCCGGCCACGACCAATCCCAGCACAATCGTAAGCAAGGGAACAAGCATGGCCAACAGCCTGTCCACCTTGTGCTTGATCCGCACCTCGTCCAAATCCGCCTGGCGCAAAAGCATTTCGTCTAGCTTGCCGGATTCTTCACCAATCTGGATAAGGTCGATGGTCATGGCGGGGAAAATCTCGGTTCTTGCCAGGCGCTGCGCCAGCCTTTCGCCTTCGCGCAGGCTGGTGGCCGCTTCGTTCAAGGCGCGGACGAGCACCGTATTCGACAGGACGTCCTTCGACAGGGCCAAGGCGGAGGGTACGGGAATGCCGCTCGCCAGGAGCATGCCGAACGTCCGCATCAGTCGCTCCACTTCGATGGAGACCAGCACCGGCCCTAGAACCGGCGTCCGCATGACGAGCTTGTCGACTCTATAGCGAAATTCCGGCCGGCGAAGGCCTTGGCGGAACCAGACGGCCAAGGCGGCAACGGCGACAACCATCGCCAAGCCATAGGTTCGCAGTAGGTAGCCCACACCCATCACAATCCGCGTCGGCAGAGGCAGTGATTTGCCCGCGTCGGCGAACAACGATTGGAATTCCGGCAACACGAACACCAGGATCAATGTGACCGACGCGCCGGCCGTCAGCAGCAGCAAAGCGGGATAGACGAGCGCGGAGGCGATTGCCTCGCGAACCGCAAGCGTGCGGGTGAGGTAGTCCGCCAGCCGCTGCAGGCTGTCGCTCAACGTGCCGCCGAACTCGCCCGCCCGGATCATGCTGACGCCGAACTTCGGAAAGCTCGGATCCGCGTCGAACGCGTCGGCAAAGCTGGCGCCCTTGCGTACCCGGTCGCGAACCTGCGTCAGCGGGACTCGTAAGCGGCCGATATCCGACAGTCCCGTTAAAACCGCCAGCGCGCGATCCAGATCCAAACCGGCTTTGAGCAGCATCGCCAATTCCTGGATCGCCATCGCCAAGGCGCGCGGCGAGACGGCGCGGCGCGGCCAGCGCCGTTGAAAGAGATCGCTCAACTCGCCGCGCGCCGTGCGCTCCGCCGCGTTCAGCGGATAGAGCCCTTGACTGCGCAGTTGCTTGAGCAAGATGTCCTTCGAGGGCGCCTCGAAGACCCCCTTCACGATCGCGCCGGCGCCGTTCAGCGCCTTATAATGAAACTGCGCCATACTCAATCCATCGACGTGACGCGCAACACTTCCTCGATCGAGGTGATGCCCGCCAACGCCTTTTTCAAACCATGCTTCGACATGGTCTGCATTCCGCCTTCGAGCGCGAGATGGCGGATCGCACTGGCATCCGTTCTGCGCATGATCGCCCCGCGTATCGGATCGTCCATCGACAGTACTTCGACGATCGCCGTGCGGCCGCGGTAACCGGTGTGCCGGCATGCCGTGCAGCCCCGGGCGCGATACGCGCGCAACGCGCCCAGACCTCCCATCTCAAGCCGTTCGATCAGCTCGGCCGTCAGCTCGTAAGGCTCCCGGCATTGCGGGCACAGCATGCGCACCAGCCGTTGCGCCACGACGCCGTTCAGCGTCGACGTCAGCAAATAATCCTGCAGTCCCATGTCCAGCAGGCGCGTTACCGCGCTTGGTGCATCGTTGGTGTGCAGCGTCGAGAGAATGAGGTGGCCGGTCAGGGCGGCCTGAACCGCGATCTGGGCTGTTTCGAAATCGCGTATCTCGCCGATCATCAGGATGTCGGGGTCGTGCCGCAAGAACGAACGCAAGGCGTTCGCGAAACTCAGGCCGATCTGCTGCTTTACCTGCACCTGGTTGATGCCGGGCAGCTGATATTCGACCGGATCCTCGATGGTCAGAATCTTCTTGTCGATTGTGTTGATTTCGGTCAGCACGGAATAAAGCGTCGTGGTCTTTCCGCTTCCCGTCGGACCCGTCACCAGCACGATCCCGTGCGGACGTTGCGCGAGCCCGCGCACCCGCCCGATCACGGATTCGTCGAAACCCAGAGTAGGCAGATCAAGCTCGACATGACTGCGGTCGAGAATCCGGATCACCACGCTCTCGCCGTGGATCGTCGGCGTCGTGGCGACGCGCAAATCGATATCCCTGCCGCGAACCGCCGTCGCAATTCGCCCGTCCTGCGCCAACCGGCGCTCCGCGATGTTGAGCTTCGCCATGATCTTGACGCGGGATACGACCGCCGCGGCAAGCCTGAGCGGCGGCGGCTCCATCGGCCTAAGCACACCATCGACGCGAAAGCGCACGCGGAACTCGGACTCCATCGGCTCCAGGTGGATGTCGGACGCTTTCATCTCCACGGCCTGCAATATCAGCGTGTTGACCAAGCGTATGACCGGCGCATCGCTTGCGATGTCCTTCAAGCGGTCGACATCTTCCTCGATGCGGTCGTCGGTATAGTCCTCGGTCCGCTCGGCGGGTTGGTCGGGCCGTGCGAGGTCCTGGTCGTAAAGCCTCGCGAACGCGGCCTCGAAATCGGCTTGCAGCGCGATTTGCATGTCGACCGGTCTGCTCAGCGCAAACTGCACCGCATTGAGCGCATTGACGTTGAAGGGATTGACCGCAGCGATCGTCACGCGGCTTCCGTCGTCGCTTAACGGAATCATCATTGCGTCGTGTAGGAATCTCGAGCCCAATTGCTCTTCCAAGAGCGGTTTGAGCGGGTAATCGTCCGGTCGCGACAACGGCAAATTCAGATAATGCGCGAGCGCTTCGGCGAGGTCGCGCTCCGCGACGAGCCCGAGTCGTGTCAAGACCGTGGCCAGCCGTTCCTTGCTTTCCGTCGCCAGGTGCTGGGCGCGCTCGAGCGCCGCCGGCTGCAGCTTTTCCGAGACTACGAGATG
Organism: uncultured Alphaproteobacteria bacterium; assembly: GCA_963710025.1. Taxonomy (GTDB): domain Bacteria; phylum Pseudomonadota; class Alphaproteobacteria; order Micropepsales; family Micropepsaceae; genus Rhizomicrobium. The sequence continues at coordinate 45,229 of CAVPYO010000004.1, forward strand.
TTGGATGAAACTCCATTCATCGCGAAGAACAAAAGCATTTCCGCGGCCCGAGTCGGCGACGCCGTCCGATTGACGCAATGCCATGCCATTCACCCCAGGCCACAAGGCGCGTGCACGCCTTTGTTCATCGCCCTTGCGTAATGCTTGAGCACGCAAACCGATTCATAATATTCTACCGTTGCCGGTTGTCCATTCCACGCAGGCGCCCGCGCACGCCCGATGGCGCATCACTATGGTATATTCACCAATCCGTTAGACGCCTACCGCATCACAGCCTTATCTCGCGGAAGATACCTTCTCGACGCATCCTTTTTCCCGCGTTGAAATGTGTGTACCGCTTTGTGTGCCACCAACACCGCTAATGTACTAAGTACATTAGATAATCTTGAAACTCAGCACTCGTCCAGAACGCCCGCCCCGGTCAGCTAGTTTTTCCTTATAAATCAATTGGTTAACTTGGGCACCGGTTGCAGGGCTAACCCATTGGCGGACAGACGCCACCTCAAGCATCGCCGCGGCAAGAGCCGCAGAGGCTTTCGCCGGTATGCGCGCATCGGCTGTGCGCCCGGCCTCCACGATGTAATCCGTACACGGATCATACCCGTCCGCGGCTTGCGGGCATTGCCGTCGGCGGTCTGCGAGGGGCAGAGGGCTGAGTAGTTTCCGATCCTATCGTCGAAGGGCGGCTGTCGGGTATCTTCGTTCATCTCGAAGGAGCTTCCCATGTCCCTCGTTGGCCTTGTCGTCGTCTTGATCGTCGTTGGCGTCCTGCTCTGGCTCGTCAACACCTACATCCCGATGGACGGAAAGATTAAGAGCATCCTCAACGCCGTCGTCGTGATCGGTGTCGTCCTATGGCTTTTGAGCGTGTTCGGCGTCCTCAATAGCCTCTCGAGCATCCATGTCGGCAGGCCGTGATAGGGCGTTGAGCCGGGGTAATATCGAGATGGCGATTTCGGTCGGCGCGTGAGCGTCGGCGTTTCACCGCCGAGTTCATGCACGTTCAAAATTCACCGTCTCCCTTCAACCGAGGTAACTCCCATGAAAAAACTGATCGCTTCGATTTTTGCATTGGCCCTGTTGGGCGCGACGGCCGCGAACGCCGGTGTCGGCGTCGGGGTTCATGTCGGCGACGTCGGCGCCGGCGTACATCTGGGCATTGGCGGCGGCCATCATCGCCACTGCAACTCCTGGGGTTGGCACCATCATCATCACAACCGTTATTGCCGCGGCTGGAACTGACAGGCAACGCGGCACGCGCGCGAGGGCCGGGCGTCATCGCCCGGTCCTGCCATCGAGATTTTCTTAAACGGTAAACCGCGCTTCGAGCCGGTCGACGACCTCTTCCGCGGAGAAGCCAAGTGCTTCCAGCCGGCCTGCGCGCGCCAGCAGCGCCAGGCCGCTGAGCGTAGCCGCGACGAGCAAGACATCGCACTGGGCCTCGCGGCTGTCTGATTTCTGGCCGGCCGCGTCCGACAGCACCTTGAGGGCGGCGATCAGCCGGCCATTGAACAGCCGTTCCGCTTCGCTGGTTCCGGCATTGGCGGGCAGCGCCTGCGAGGCGGCGGCGATCGTTTCGGTGGTTCTGAGTAGCGACAGCGCCGCGCCCGATACGGCGGCGAGTTTGCCTTTGCCTTCGCATCCGGCGGCGGCGCCGCGCATGACGCGGGCGAGCGAGGAGAGATCCTCCGCCGCCAGCGCCAGCAGCAACTCGTCCTTGCCGGCGAAATAGCCGTAGAGCGCCGCCGGCGCGAAGCCCGCTTCCGCCGCCACGCCGCGCAGCGACAGATCGCGCGCGCCTTCGCGCTCGGCGACGCGGCGCGCCGCTTCGAGAATGCCGGCGCGCGTCGCGCTGTGTTCGCGCGCGCGCCGTTCGTTACGTTTGATTGCCGTCGCTGGCTCGCTCATCGCCCGGCATGATAAGCAATTCGCCGGGCGAAGCGTGCAGTTGTTATTGCTTCTTCGGACAGATTTTCGGGTCTGTGTCGTTGACGCAATCCGCCATATGCAAGGCATTGAAGTCGTTGGCGACCTGCGTTTCGGTGTCGACGGTTCCGTCGTAGACCTTCTGCAAATCCTCCATCGACTGCTGGACGGACGCGATCTTGTCCTTGTCGGCCTTGCCCTGCGCTTCGAGAAGCGCCGCCTTGTTGGCATCGGACTGCGTCTTCAAGCAGGCGCGGAACGGTTGGAGCGCGCCCTGATAGGCCTTGACCTGATGATAGGCGGCCAGCACCTCGGCGCGACTTGCTTCTACCGTTTTGCCCGAAAGGTCGCTCGCAGCCGGAATGGCCGGCCCGATCGGCGCCGGACCGCAATCGTTGTCGGCAATCGCGGGCATCGCCGCCAGCGCCAGGATCGCTGCGGCAAAACAATAACTCTTCAGCATGTCTCTGAGACTCCCCTAAAAGGACGACGAGCGCCCCAACCTCGCGGAGATAAGCACATCTTTTGGGGCGGAACAAAGGCGGGTGCGGCATCAGGTTAAGCCGGCGTAAGGCGGGGCCGGGTCGTATTCCATGCCGCGCTGCACCGCCCGCGCGAAGTCCGGCGAATGCATCTGGCCGGTCAACCATAACGCCATGTCGATTCCGGCCGACACGCCGGCGGCGGTAACCATGTTTCCGTCTCGGACATAACGGTATTTGTCCAGCACTTCGGCGGCTTCGCCACGCCCGCGCAGGGTCTCGACGAAGGCCCAATGGGTGGTCACGCGCTTGCCTTTGCCCGGCCCAGCCGCTGTCAGCAGCAAGGCGCCGGTGCACACGCTGGTGACCCATTTCGCCGTGCGGGCGATTGTCGCGATCCAGTCGAGCAACGGCCGATTGTTCACCTCGCGGCGCGTGCCCTGGCCGCCGGGAATCAGCAGGACGTCGAGTTTTCGGCACTGGGCCGTCGTGAGGTCGGGCAGAACGCGCAGACCTTTGGCGCAGACCACCGGCCGGTCATGCTCGGCGATCAGCTTGAGGTCGTGGACCGGCGGCTGGCCGAGATGCTTGCCGACTTCGTTGGCAATGGCGAAGACCTCCCAAGGCCCCACGAAGTCGAGTTCCTCCGCCCCGTCGAAGACGAGAATTCCGATGCTGATGCTCATGCCAACCCCCAATGCGGATCACATGAGATGGTAGCTAAGATGGCTTGCGCAATGCCACAGCGAAGCCGTCCACTGGCGCACCCCCTTCCGTGCGCGGGCTGCATGCCAAGAAGCCCGCGATCTCCAATCCGTTCGCGCCCGCCAGCCGGCGCAGATAAGATTCGGAATGCCGCCAGCGGCGTTTGGGGCCCAGTTCGAAGCCCTCGCCTTCCTTCGACTCGACGGTGAAAAGGAAAAAACCGTCCGGCTTGAGCGCGCGCGCGACGCCCCGCATGGTCGCTTCCAAATCGCCCAGATAAACCAGCGTGTCGGCCGCGAGCGCCAGATCGGTGCGTCCCGCGACCGGCGCGAGCGTATGTTCGATGTCGGCGACGGCGAGGGAATCGTAGAGGCCGCGCGCCCGCGCCTTCTCGATCATCGCGGGGCTCAGATCGATTCCGTCCAGCCGCGCCGCCAGATCCTTGAACGCCGCGCCCGACAGCCCGGTGCCGCAGCCCAGATCGAGCACGGCCAAACCCTTTCGCCCCGGCATCGTCAGATCGGCCAGCCGACGCAGGATTTGCGGCGCGCGATAGGAAAGCTGCGACAGCATCCGCGCGTCGTAATCGGCCGAGAATTGATCGAAGAGGTGGCGCACATAGCCGGCGTCCGAGCGCGGCCGGGCGCGCATCGCTTCGGCCTGGGCGATTTTTTCGGCGAGACCCGGCGCACCCGGCGCGACGTTCGCGAACGACTCCAGCGCCTTGTCCGCTTCGCCGGCCACCAGCCAAGCGCAGCCGAGCAGCAAGCGCGCTTCGTCCAAATCCGGATCGAGCCTGAGCGCGCGCTGGAATTCCGCGATAGCGGTCGGCAGCTGCTCCGCCGTCAGCAAGGCCTTTCCAAGTCCGAGCGCCGCCACGGCGATGCCAGGATGCAACATCGCGGTCTCGCGCGCCGCCGCGAGCGCGCCCGTCTTGTCTCCTGCGGCGCCGAGCGCGTCGGCGTAAGTGAGCCGCGCCAACAACCCGCCGCGTCCTTCCGCGATCAGCCGGCGCAGGAACTCAGCCGCCTCCCCCGCGCGTCCTTCGGCAATCAGTCGTTCGGCTTCTTCCAGAGGATCACCGTCATGCGGCCAGGGTGCATTTTCCGTTGTTGATGACAACCGCCTCGCGCTCCTTGAGCCTGCAGCGGAACGATACCACACACCCGTCCACCCAGATCTCGGTCACGATGGTCTCGCCCGGGAAAACCGGAGCGGAGAAGCGCGCCTCGAAGCCGACGATTTTCTTCGCGTCGTAATTACAGACGTCGGAGATGATCGCCCGGCAGGCGGTGCCATAGGTGCAAAGCCCGTGCAGGATCGGCCTGGGATAACCCACCAGCTTGGCCACGTTGGGATCGCGATGCAGCGGATTGCGGTCGCCGGACAGCGCGTAAAGAAACGCCTGGTCGGGACGCGTATCGCATTCGACTTTGAGATCGGGCGCGCGCGTTGGCAGGCTATGGGGTACAGGCGCGCCTTCCCTCGGTCCGCCGAAGCCGCCGTCGCCGCGCGCGAAAATCGTCGAGGCCAGCGTGCAGAGCTTGTCGCCCGACTTCTTCTCGCGAAGGACCTTCTCGAGAATGATGAGCGCACCCTTGCCTTCGCCCTTGTCGATGGCGCCGACCACCCGCTCGTCGGCGATGACTTCGGCCTGGGCGGGCAGCGGTTTGTGCAGCGTCAGCCTCTGCTCGCCGTGCACGACCAAGAGATAATTGATGTCGGCGTGCGCCAGCGTCGCCTGTCCCCAGCCGATCACCGTGGCGAAGGTCGGCACGGTCTGCAAATCGTTCTCGTAGACGAATTTGATTTCCTGCCGGTTCAGCGGATCGCGCATGAAGCCCACGCCCAGCGCATAAAGCATGGTTTCGCGGTCGGTGTAGCTGAACTCTTCGCCGACCGATTTGAGCTGCATGATTTCGTCGTAATTGATAGCCATTCGCGCCGTAGCTCCCTCGGTGACATTTCGTCAGCTATTTTCCTGCAGACTATTGTGGCGCGCCTGTTGCGGCAATCGCCGACGTGCGCTTTTGTTCGTCGGCAAGCTTGCCGTGGGGAAAGAATGGAACCGTCATACCAGGAAGATCGGCCGCCGCGCCGGCGCTCGACGTGTCTTTGGGGATGCTTGGGCTTGGTGCTGATCGTCGTGGTGGGGCTCGGCGGCATTGTCGGCTACAGCGCCTGGTTCCTGCACAAGACTTTCGTGACCGATACCCGTCTGCAGACGATCATGGCCGTCGTCAACCGCGATTCCCGCGTCGAGGCCGTACTCGGACGCGACATCGTGTTCACGAAAGTCGAAAGCCATACCTTCGCCAAGAACAAGAAGACGGGTGCCGGCAAGACCGCGTCCTACACGCTGCGCCTGATCGGCACCGGCGGAGAAGGCGTCCTTAAGGTCGACCTCGACCTGAGCCACGGAAAAACGAAAGTGATCTTGATGGTTCTCACCGGTTCCGACGGCCATCCGCACACCCTCGTCGGCAAGGAACCGGAAAGCCCGCTGCAGCAGACGTTCTGAACGATAGCAATTTTCCTGTAAGAGATTCCCGGCTCCGACGACTATCTTATACAGACGAGCATGGGCGGCGGCATGACAGGCGCAAACCAGGACGAATCCTATCGCCTCGCCGTCTCGGAACACGGCGCCGCGCTCGGCCGTCTGGCACGCGCCTACGAGGCCGACGCCGAACTGAGGCGCGACCTGCTGCAGGACATCCACATCGGCCTGTGGCGCAGCTTCGCGGGATTCAACGGTCAATGTTCGATGCGCACTTGGGTGTACCGCGTGGCGCATAACATCGCGACCTCGCATGTCCTGCGGCGAAAGCGAGCGGCCAAGCAGGTGAGTCTGGACGTGCTGGAAGAATTGCCGGACGCCGAAAATCTCGAGGAAAGCACCGGCGAAAAACAGAAACTTGAGGTGCTCATGGCCATGATCCAGACGCTGAGCCACCCCGACCGTCAGGTCATTCTGCTCTATCTCGAAGACCTCGACGCCGCCGCCATTTCCGAAATCATCGGCCTTAAGCCGGGCGCGGTCGCGACGAAAATCCATCGCATCAAGGCCGTTCTGGCGCGCCGCTTCCGGGAAAGGAGCGCGCCATGAGCGACGACATCAAAGCCCTTTGGCAGAAACAGGAAACGGAGTACGCCCCCATGCCGCTGGAAGAAATCCGCAAGAGAGCGAAAGAATTCCATTCAAGAACGCTATGGCACAACGCCATCGGGTATGTCGCCAATGTCCTTGTCGCACTTGGCTTTGGATACTATATCTGGGCGATACCAATTCCGCTTGTGCGCATCGGCAGCGCGCTTATTGTCATCGCTGCCTTCTACGTTTCGTGGCAGATGCAGAAGCGAATTGCCCCTGCGCCACTGCCGGCGGAAGCTTCGGCGGCGACCTGGATCGATTATCACCGCCACGAACTGATGCGTCAGCGGGATGCAGCGCTCGACACCTGGAAGTGGGTTCTCGCTCCACTGATACCCGGCTTGGTGCTTGTTCTGTGGGGGATGTGGAGTGTGACTACAAGATCGCCGCTTGGCGTATGGGTATTCGACCTTACAGTGATCCTCTGCGTCGCGGTCTTCGCCTTGGGGTACGCGCTAACGAGGTGGCGAGCGCGCAAATGGCAGCGCAAAATCGACGAATTGGGACGCTGAAAAGCAAATACCGCCGCGAGAGGATTGCGCGGAACGGACGCGCCTGTGTTTCGCACAGACGCGTCCGACCTCGCTCTAATCTAATGGCATTCGAATCCGGTGTTGTCCGGGCGCACGATGCAGGTCCGCGAGCCTAACGCCTGGAAATACACGAACGCGTTGTAGCCGTCCGGCATCGCGTAATAGCAGATCAATGTGTTCGACTCGACGCGCGGCGGATTTTTTGCGTCCAGCGAAAGCGCGACCGGTGCGTTGTTGGTCATCCAACCCGGCGCGGGCATGGTGGGATGCAGAACGACGGACACGTGCACCGGGCACGGCACGTTTTGCACGCGCATCATCGGCTTCGGGCCCGACATGCCGGTCGTTTGCGCCGACACCGTGCCAAGACCGCCAAACATAAAAACCATAGCCGCGCCTGCGGCCGTCAAACGACGTTTCATGGATGTTCTCCCTGTTATCCACGCGACAGCTCAGACGACGCGAGCCCCAGGCCTCATATTTACCATGACTGGCGATCCCTAAAAAGCACGCCGTCGCGTTCGTGCCCCTGCGTAACCGGCAGGCTTCTGAAAAAATGTCATATCCCCCTCAAGGAGAGGGTGAATTCCGTTTTGCGATTTTTGCTCTTATTCCGCCTGGGTTTCGCCGTGCTGCGGCATCGCCACCGCTGGGCCTTCGCTCCACACGTCGGTGAGCGGCACGCCGTTCTTTTCGATGATCGCGCGCGCATGGGCATAACCTTCGGCGACGGCGCGGTCGAAAGCCTTCCAGTCGAGCGGTCCCAGATTCGGCAGCGGCGGCTCGTACAGGTAATCCGCCTGCTCGCGCACCAGGCGCCGCTGCGCTTCCGATCCCACCGTGCCCGAGCGCATCAGGATCGAGACGATCGAGGGCGTTCCGCGCATGCGCTGCCACAACAGCGACCACACCGGGCGTTCGCCGTAGCGGCTGTCGCGCACCGACATATCCACTTCGCCGGTGACGTCGGAAGCGATCAGCGGCCCGACATTACGCTCGCGCATCACGTCTACCGGCAGATTGTTCATCACTCCGCCGTCGACCAGCAGATGGCCGCGATGGGTTACCGGCGGCAGAATGCCCGGCAGCGCCACGCTGGCGCGCAGCGTGCGCCACAGAAGTCCGCTGCGATGGACGTGGATGCGCCCGCTGGTGAGGTCCGACGACACGCAGAAGAAAGGTTTGGGAAGTTCCTCGAGAAGCATCTCGCCGAAATTGCCGCGCAGCAGCGCACTCACCTGCTTGCCGCGCACCAGCGCGATCAAAGGCAACGTGTAATCGGAGAGCGGATTGCTGGCCACGAAGGTCGCGCGCATCCGCTCCGTCAGTTCCTCGATGCCCCATTCCGCCGCCAACCCCGCGGCGATGATCGCACCCATGCTGACGCCGCCAAGGAAATCGAACGGCACGCCCGCCTCGCCGAGCGCCTTGACGACGCCGATATGGGCGAAGCCGCGCGCGCCGCCGCCGCCCAGCACCAAGCCCACCGCGCGTCCGGCGATGAAGCGGGCCAGCCGGCGCACGTCGGCGGTATTTGCATCGCGGATATGGTGATGGGATTCGAACTGACCGCTCTTGAGCGCGAAATGCCCCGGCAATTCGTGGCCGCCGCCGTTGGCGTGCAGCAGCAGCAAGACCGGTAGGCCGCAGACGCGTTCCTTGACGGCGGGGAATGGGCGCGCCGGCAACGGGCGGTCGGAGCGCGCCAAAAAGAAGATGCGGTCGGCTTGTCTCAGACAAAGATTCGTCCAGGCGCTGTCGGGCGCGTCGCCGCGATAGAACACCACGTCATGCGCCGCTTCGAAGCTGTCGAACCATTCGGCCGTTTGCTCGTTCGCCGCGGAATCGAGCACGGCGGCTTTCGCCCCCATATCGACCAGCGCACCGGCCAGACGATGGGCAATGGGCTCGTCGCCGAGGCCTTCCTGCAGCGGCACGATGGCGAAGGTCTTGGGGCGCGAGGCGTCATGACGGCTCCTGGCGGTATCGTGCAGCCGGCGCACCAGCACGCGCATCATGTTCAGCATCACGCGCGGGTGGCGCGCGACCAGGGCTTCGAAACCCTCGGGCGTGATGCGCAGAAGCTCGCTGTCGCGCAGTGCCATGAGTTGGGCGGAATGCGCTTCGCCCGACAGCAGCGACATCTCGCCGACCGTTTCGCCGGGGGGAATTTGCGCCACCTGCCGGCGCCCCCCGCGTTCGTCTTCGACGAAAACGCCCAGGCATCCGGTCACCACCAGGAACATCGCGGAATCGTTCTCGCCGTCGCGCTTGAGCAGCGTGCCGCCGGGCAGCCCGAACCAGTTGGCCTCGGCGAGGAGGCGCTTCATCGCCGCGTCGCCGACCTCGGCCAGCAGCGGAAAGGCGCTCAGATGCCGGCGCAGGGAGTCCGGATAAACCGTCTCCTGCCCGTTCCGGAAAGAAGAAAGAAAGGCCATGGTCGCCGCCGGTCTTTCTTTCCTTTTAGCCTACCATTGGGTCCAACCGCCATCGACCGCCAGGGCCGCGCCGGTGACGTAGCTCGAGGCTTTACTCGCCAGAAACAGCAGCGGGCCGGCAATTTCACCCGCCTCGCCCAGCCGTCCGAGCATGGTGCGTGCGGCCAAACGCTCCGCAAAAGCGGGATCGTCGGTCGAAACCTGGGGCCTGGGGAACGGTCCCGGAACCAGCGCATTGACGCGAATCTTCTCCGGCCCCAGTTCGGCGGCGAGATGGCGGGTCAGTTGCAGCAGCGCGGCCTTAGCGGGGCCGTAATGGAACGGGCTGGCCTGTTCCGGCTTGGCATAGATGCGCTTGTCGGGCGATACGCTGGCGTACATCGAAGCGATGTTGACGATGCGCGCCTCGCCAGCCGCCTGCACACCCTTGCGCAGCGCCGGCAGCGCCGCGCGCGCCGCTTCGAAGGCGGCCGTCACCCCGCTCGCATAGGTCCGGGCGAAATCCTCCGGCTCCAGCGCCGCGAACGGTTTGGGCGTCATCGAGATCGCGTTGTTGACCAGTACGTCCAGCCTCTCGCGCCTCGCGAAGAATTCGCGCACCCGCGCGGTGTCGCCGATGTCGAAGGCGGCGCGTTCGCACGAGAAGCCTCGGCGTTTCAGCTCGCCTTCGAAATCTTTGAGCCTTGCATCGTTGCGCCCGTTGAGGATCGCGTGCGCGCCCGCTTCGCACAGCGCAAGCGTCATGGCGCGTCCCAGATGACCGGCGGCGCCGGAAATGAACGCCGTGCATCCCTCGAGGCGGAACAGGTTGTCAATCATCGTTTTGGCCATTGCGCGGGATCGAGCAGGCGCGCCGGAAGGCGCGGAAGGCGCGCCTCGATCAGCGCGCATTCGGCTTCGTCGAGCGGGCGCTTGAGCGAGAGGCGCAGATTGGCGTCGAGCTGTTCTTCGGTTTCGAGTCCGACCACGACGCCGTCGATGAAGTTTTGTCCCCTCGCGTAGGCTAGACAAAGATCGGTGGAACTTTCGCGGCCGAATTCCTCCGCCAGACCGGCGATGAGCCTCGACACCGCCGGCGGATCGACGCCCTCGATGCGCGGCCAGATCTTAGGATCGTTCGCCGCCAGCAGGCCTTGCAGGAAGACGCTGCGCGCATGCACCGTCACGTCCGCGCGCTTTTCCAATTGTGCGATCACGCCGACCTCGCGCCAGCGCCAGTCGAGCAGATTGAACGGCATCTGGATGTGGCGCACGCCGGAGCAGGCGAGCGCGTCAAGCGCTTCTTGCGGCGACTGCACCGACACGCCCAGCGCCGCCACGCTGCCGTCCTCGAGCCGCTCCAACAACCGTTCCCAGATAGCGCCGCCGAACGCGCTCATGTGACTGGCGCGATGCAGCAGCAGACAATCGATGTGCTTGCGCCTGAGCGCAGTGAGGGATTCCGTAATGGAAGCGTCGACGGCGTCGCGCACCTCGTCGCGGCCGGCGCCAGCGGGCAAATCGGCGAGCGGGCTGAGCTTGGTGATCGCGCGTATTGCGCGTCCGTCGAGCGCTTCGCCCAGCCGGGTCTCGCTGTCGCCATAGGCGCGCGCGGTGTCGAACTGGGTGACGCCCGCGTCCGCGGCTTGGCGCGCCAGTCTCAAAGCGGCGTCGTGCGAAGGCTTGCCGGTCTTGTTGGCCACACCATAGGTAAGACCCAGCTGTACCGAGCCAAGCACCAGTTCGGCCGAACGTTTGGCCATGAACGAACCTCTTTCCTACCCGTAAAAGGTGTCAGCTTATGGTTAAGGAAATTCTTACGGTCGCCTTTCCCGGCTAAGGCAAATTGACGAATCGGGCGCTTCCCCCTACCCCGTTCTTGAGATTTCGCCATGACCTCATGCGCAATCGGCACTTCGATATTGCGCCGCAACAGCGTATGCGTCGCATTGGAAACATCGCGTCGCCACAATAAGGTTGTAAATCCTTCCCAAATGCGCGAAGCGGGGATGCGTTTCGTGTTTCGCCCGGCAGTAAAAAGAGGAATCCCATGAAGAAGAATCTCATGCGCGCCGTCCTGGTCGCGAGTCTTTCCGTATTTTTTGCGGGCGCGGCTTTCACGCCAACGCCAGCCGTGGCCGCAGACGCTAAACCGCAGCTCAGCAGGGCGGCGAGCAAGCCTTTGTCGGAAGCGCAGAAGGCATTCGTAGCCAAGGACTACGCGACGATGATCGCCAAGGTCAAAGAGGCGCTGGCCCTTCCGGACCTCACCGACTACGACAAGTACATCGCCAACTATTTCATGGGCCTGGCCCTCTACAACAGCGGCGACAGGACCGGATCGATGCCGTACTTCACCGCCGCCGCGGAATCGTCTGCGGCGCCTGCGGAAGAGCACGCCAACGCGTTGCACATCGCGCTTGAGCTCCAGAACGAGGCGAAGAATTTCCCGAAAGTGATCGAACTCGGCACCGAAGCGCTGAAGACCGGTCCGGTTGACGGCACCATCGCCGCGATGGTGGCGGTCGCCTATTACAACACCGACGATTTTGCGAACGCCGTGGCCTTCGCGCAGAAATCGATCGATGCCAACACGGCTGCCGGCAAGCTGCCGGAGCGCGGCGCCTATCAGATCGTGCTGATGATCCAGAACAAACAGAAGGACCTTCCCGGCGAGACCAAGACGCTCGAAATCATGTCCACCAACTACGGCGACGCCGAGGATTGGGGCCACCTCATCGACGTCTCGCTCGGCTCGCTGTCTGTGTCCGGCAAGGGCACGCGCGAAGTCGCCGCTCTCTACATTTACAGGCTGCGGATGACGGTGAAAGCTGATACCGCCGCCGACGATTACACGCTGATGGCCGATCTCGCGCTTGGGCTGCATCTCCCCGGCGATGCACAGAAAGCGCTGCAGCAGGGCCTCGATTCGGGCACACTCAGCCAAGCTAAAGGCGCTGCGTTGCTGAACAAGGCGAATGCTGCAGCCAGAATCGACGAGCCGACACTGGCCGCCGCCGACGCCATCGCGGCCAAGATCTCTTCGTCCGACAAGGACGTCTCGGTTGCCGAGGACTATTACGGCTATGGACGGTACGCCGACGCCGCCAGGGTCGCACAGCGCGCGATTTCCAAGAGCGGCCCCAAGGCATTGGAAGCGCAATTGCTGCTCGGCGTCGCGCAGGCGCAGCAAGGCGACAACACCGCCGCGGCCCAGAGCCTGGCCCTTGTAAAGGGCGATGCCTCCCTGGAAAAAGCGGCCCAGCTCTGGACGCTCTACGCCACGCGTAAGTACGGCAAGGCTGCCACAACGCCGGCCGCTCAATAAGCCTGACGAAACCGGGTGTTCGCGCTATATGGCGCGAGCACCCGGTCTCTTATTGCCTCTTTGGTTGTTCTCACCGAATCGGAAGGTGTCCGTGGCCCTGCTGATCGGCTTCGCGCCGTTCGTCGTCTTTTGCATCGTTGCGCGGTTGTCGCTGAACCTGGCGCTATGGATTGCGTTCGCGACGTCCTTTTCGCTCGGCCTCAGGTCGTTTTTCGAGACCGGCGTTCTCAGGCTGTTCGACGCCGGCGGCACGGCGTTGTTCGGTCTTTTGGCGCTTTATGTGGGCTTCATCCAGCCGGGAATGGAGCTTCCGCGGGTCGGCATGGTCCTGGAAATCGGCTTGCTCGGCATCGCCGCGTGGTCGCTGGCGAAACATAAGCCTTTCACGCTGGAATATGCCGGAGCGCAGATTTCGCCCGAGCATTGGGATACGCTGGCGTTCGTGCGCGCGAATTACCGGCTGACCTGGGCATGGGCGGCGACCTTCGCGTTCATGGCGGCCGCGGACGCCGAAACCCTGTTCCTGCATACCGTCGCACCGAACATGGCGGCCGCAATAGGGCTTGCAGCATTGGCGGGAGCGCTTATTTACACGTGGCAATCCGGCGTCCAAATCGGCAGGCGCTTCGACAAAACGCCGTACTAGACTTGGGGAGTTGCAGGCGCCAATGCATTTTCTGAGGGCTTTAAGGCCCATCTTCCGCGATATGCTGTCGACATTCCTGTTTGTTTCATTGTTCTTGTTGACCGGCAACATCTTTTGGGCGACCAGCTTCGGCATCGCTTTCGGCATCGCCCAGACGCTTTGGAAAAAACTTAAAGACCGCCCCATCGGGCCGTTGCAATGGCTGAGCCTGGTGCTTGTCACCGTTTTCGGCATGACGACGATCATCACGCACGACCCGTTCTACATCATGATGAAGCCGACGCTGTTATGGATCGCGCTGGGCGCGGTGATGCTGCGGCGCGACTGGATGGCGCCCTATCTGCCGCCCATCGTCACGGAAAACCTGGATGACCATCTGATCGTGCGCGCCGGCTATGCCTGGGCGGCGGTGATGTTCTTGCTGGCGGTGCTGAATCTGGTCGTCGCTTTCATGACGACACCGAAATTCTTGTCTTTGTGCGCGGCGCTCGCGCCCGACAGTTCGCAATTTATTGCCCACACGATAACGCCGACGTTCTGGGCGGTGTACGCCCTGATCGCACCAGCCGCGTCGTTTCTGGCGTTACTCACCGCGCAATATTTCATGTTCCGCCGGCATGTCATCGAGCGCATCCACGCTCGCACCGCCGCCCATACCGTTTGACGGCCTCGCGACGCCTCGCTTTCCTGCCGTCTTGACTTTATTTCGGTATTTGACTAAATACCAAATAAGCAAGGGAGAGGCTCATGGGAAGATCATTCTTATCCGGTATGGCCGCCGTTCTGGCGGCCGGTTTTATATTGGCGCAGCCCGGGTTTGGCGGCGAGCGCGAAGTTTCCATCGATGGCGGCAAAGCCCCGCTGTACGGCACGCTTCTGATGCCGGACGGCGGTAGAACAGTTCCAGCGGTGCTGTTGCTGGCCGGTTCCGGCCCCACCGACCGCGACGGCAATTCCGCCATCCCCGGCATCAAACCGGCAACCCTGAAGTTGATCGCCGAGGGGCTGGCGGCGCACGGAATCGCCAGTTTGCGCGTCGACAAGCGCGCCATCGCCAAGAGTGCGCCCGCCGCCACGAGCGAAGCGGATTTGCGCTTCGACACCTATGTCGATGACGCCGTCGCCTGGACAAAATTCTTGAAGGCGCAGCCCGGGGTCGGGTGCACCTTCATCCTGGGACATTCGGAAGGTGCGTTGATCGGCGCCCTCGCGGCGGGCAAAACGCCGGTCTGCGGACTCATCTCCATCTCCGGCGCGGGACGGCCTATCGGGGATGTGCTGCTTGAACAGCTTCACGGCATGCCCCCGGCGCTCTTCGCTCAAGCCGAACAAATCCTGGCGCAGCTCAAGACGGGCAAGACCGTGGCCGAAATTCCTCCGCCGCTTATGGCGCTGTTCCGGCCGAGCGTACAGCCCTACCTGATCTCCTGGCTGCCGACCGATCCGGCGAAGGCCATCGCCGCCGTGAAGGCACCCGTGCTGATCATGCAGGGCACCACCGACATCCAGGTAAGCGGTGAGGATGCGCGGCTGCTGGCGGCGGCCCGCCCCGACGCCACCTTCGTACTGCTTGAGGGCGTCAATCACGTTCTCAAAACCGCACCGGCGGATCCCGCGGCGAACATCGCGGCCTATGCCGATCCCACGCTTCCCCTTGCGCCGGGCGTGATGCCGGCGCTGACGGCCTTCATCGACAAGAACGCAAAACCGTGAGCGACGTGTTCGGCGCCCTGGCTCACCCGGTCAGGCGCAAGATTTTGAAACTCTTACGCGACGGGCCGATGAGCGCGGGCGATCTGGCAGCGCATTTCGACCTCGCCAAGCCCACGCTCTCGGGCCATTTCACGGTGCTCAAAGCGGCCGATCTGGTGACCAGCGAGCGCAAAGGCACGACCATTCTCTACCGCCTCAACGTCAGCGTCGTGGAAGAAGCGCTCGCCGCCTTGATGGCGATCGCGGGTGTAGGCGAGCCCAAAGAAGAGGAACCTGGAAAGTGGGAATCCGCGCACCGCTGATCGTTAGTCTGCTGCTCATTGCCGGGATGCTGGCCGTCAGTGCCTGGGCCTGGCCGCTCATTCCCGAGAACGCCCACATCGCGATTCATTGGGGCGCCGACGGTCAGCCGAACGGTTTTGCATCTAAAGAGAAGGCGTTGCTGATTGGTCCGGTGTTTGCCGCCGCCTTTACGCTCCTCTTTTCCCTGCTCCCGTTCTTCACGCACAGACGTGCGAATCTTGCGAAGAGCTCGGCCGCTTACCAGGTCGGCTGGATCGGCACGCTGCTTATGATCGCGGTTGCCCACATTCTGATGGTCATGCATGCGCGCGGCATCCTCGTCGATGTCGCTGGAAACGGCGTGTTTATGTTTGCCGTCTTCATGACTGTAGTCGGCAATTTCCTCGGCAAGACGCATCGCAATCCGTATGCCGGCATTCGTACGCCGTGGACGAATCGAAGCGATTATTCGTGGGAGAAGACCAACCGCGCGGCGGGTAGGATGTTCGTCGCCGTCGGCCTGGCGACATTGGGCGTGCTTGCGGTTGGTGACAGCCGTGTGGCCAACCACGTCCTTCTAGGCGGAATCCTGGTTGTGGCGCTCGTCTCGGTCGTACTTTCCTATGTCTATTGGCGGCGCGATCCGGACCGCAATTCCGCAGGGGAGAAACCATGAAAATTCGTGTGCCATTGATTCTGAGCCTGCTGATCGTCGCCGCCATGGCAGGGTTGAGCGTCTATGCGTGGCCTCTGGTGCCCGACACCGCGCGCATCGCCGTGCACTTTGGAGTCGACGGCGCGGCGAACGGCTTCGCCGGCAAGCAATTGGCGTTGACCATGCTGCCGGCCCTGGCGCTCGAGGTGACCCTTCTGTTCAGCGTGCTGCCGCGTATCGAGCCGCGCCGCTTCAATCTGGCGGCCAGCGCGAAATTCTACCGGGCCGCCTGGGTCGGCGGAATTGTCATTGTGGCGGTCGCGCACACGGCTATCGTGCTGGGAGCACTGCATGTGGCAGTGAATGTGCTGCATCTCATCCTGCCGGCGGTCGCGCTGCTGTTCATGGTCATCGGCAATTACATGAGCAAAACGCGCTCCAACTTCTTCGCCGGTATCCGCACGCCTTGGACGCTGACGAGCGACTATTCGTGGGAGAAAACCCACCGCCTCACCGGCCGGCTGTTCATGCTGACGGGCTTGGTGGTGCTCATCGCCTCTATTGTGCTGGACGCGAAAATCGCAAGCGAGATCATGATCGCCGGCATATTCGCCTCGGCAGCCGTCGGCATCCTCGCTTCCTACGTCTACTGGCGGCGCGATCCCTTGCGCCATTCCGGTGACGGCGCCCCCGAATAAGACTCGCGCAAACAACAGACAAAACGTGCATTTGCTTTCGCGGTGGAAAGCAAAGAAGCTTCCAGCCAACCTTTCGCCTTGAGCAGCGAACGGCTAGGTTTCCGCAAATCAAATCGCGGAGGACCCCATGAGAGAAGCCGTCATCGTTTCTACGGCCCGCACGGGATTGGCCAAGTCCATGCGCGGCGGGTTCAACATGACGCACGGCGCGGTGCTGGGCGGCCATACGGTCAAGCACGCCATCGCCAGGGCGAGCGTCGATCCGGCGGAGGTGGAAGACGTCTATATGGGCTGCGCGCAGCCCGAAGGCGCCACCGGCATGAACGTCGCGCGGCTATCGGCGATCCACGCCGGCTGTCCGGCGACCACCGGCGGGGTGACGATCAACCGCTTCTGTTCCTCGGGCCTGCAGGCCATCGCCACGGCGGCTCATCAGATCGTCACGGAAGGAACCCCGGTCGCGGTCGGCGCCGGCGTCGAATCCATCTCGCTGGTGCAGATGGGCGGGATGAACACCAATTACATCGCCGAAGACAGTTTGATGCAGACCAAGCCGGCGCTGTGGATGTCGATGATCGAGACCGCCGAGATCGTCGCCGAGCGCTACGCCATCTCGCGCGAGCGTCAGGACCGTTATGCCCTGGAAAGTCAGCGCCGCACGGCGGCGGCGCAGCAAGCGGGCCGCTTCGACGAAGAAATCGTTCCCCTGCCAACCAGGATGAAGAAGGTCGACAAGGCTACCGGTCAGGAAAGCGTGGTCGACGTCACGGTGGTCCGCGACGAATGCAACCGCCCCGACACCACCTATGAAGGCCTGGCCGCCCTCAAGCCGGTGCTGATGGGCGGCATGATGGTCAAAGAAGGCAAGACCATCACCGCCGGCAACTCCTCGCAATTTTCCGACGGCTCGTCCGCCTGCGTGCTGATGGATGCCGCCGTCGCCACGCGCAAGGGCCTGACGCCGCTCGGTATTTTCCGCGGTTTCGCGGTTTGCGGCTGTGAGCCTGAGGAAATGGGCATCGGCCCGGTATTCGCCGTGCCGCGCCTCTTGCAGCGCCACGGCCTCAAGTCCGACGACATCGATCTGTGGGAATTGAACGAGGCCTTCGCCAGTCAGACGCTCTATTGCATGGAGCGGATCGGCATCCCGCATGAAAAGCTGAACGTCGACGGCGGCGCCATTTCCATCGGCCATCCTTATGGTATGTCAGGCGCGCGCATGGCCGGCCATATTTTGCTGGAAGGACGGCGGCGGAAGTTGAAGTATGGAGTTGTCACCATGTGCATCGGTGGCGGTATGGGGGCCGCGGGCTTGTTCGAGTTCGTGCATTGATGTGAAACCGGCACCTTTCCTTTCCGCGGCGGCTTGTGCGTTCCTGCTCCTGTTCTGTGCGGGCTGCGCCGATTTGTCGTCCTTGTTCGGGCCGTCGAAGCCCGACGTGCCGGCCCAGATGCCGGCGCTCGAATCGCGCATTTACACGCTGATCGTGGACCAGCGCCGCACACTCGACCCCAAAGCGCATTTTCTGTCGCTCGATCCCGAATTGGTCGAAATCGCGCGCAAGCGCAGCGCCGAGATGGCGCTGAAAAATTCGTTCGTGAACGACGATCCGCACGTCTCCGCCACCATGCTGATGGCCGAAGATGCCAAGTTCCAAGGCCTGATCGGCGAGAATGTCGCAGCCCAGCACTTCTTGCCCGCGGACGGCATCGATATCGACATTGTCGCCAAACGCTTCGTCGATAGCTGGCTCGCCAGCGCGCCGCACAAGGAAAACCTCGATTTCGCGGACTACGACCGCACCGGCGTCGGCGCCGCGGCGAACGGCGACACGATCTACGTGACGCAGCTTTTCTCCACCGATCTCGGTCTCGGCCCGCAGAACACCAGCGCGCCTCCGCCGCAGGCTGCGCCCGTTGCATCGCCTCAGGAAGGGAAGGACGATAGCCAGAAGGTGCCGCTGCGCGGCGACATTGCGCCGGGCGGGTGACCTTAAGAGGATCCCTTCTGCATGGCCGAACCCTCCAGCAATCGGCGGATCGAGACCTTCGAAGATTTCTGGCCCTACTATCTGCAGGAGCACGCCAAGCCCCAGACCCGCGCGCTGCACTATCTGGGGACCGGGCTCGCCACGCTGAGTATGGTTGGCGTCGTGGTCACCGGGAATCCATGGATCCTCCTGGTCGTGCCGGTGGCCGGTTACGCACCGGCCTGGATCGCGCATTTCTTTATCGAAAAGAACAGGCCGGCGACCTTCACCCACCCGCTATGGTCGCTGGCCAGCGATTTTCGCATGGCCTTCAGCTGGCTGACGGGCCACATCGCCGAAGACCTGGAGCGCGCCGGCGTGGCCGGCCCGGCCGGACCCCGGCGCAACCGCTAACGATCTATTAATTCCTGTTAGCGGATTGTGGCCGGATGACCCTCCGGACGCCCTTGGCATTTGATTTGGCGGACTTTTCTTTACACTACATCTTGGCATTAGTACTTATTCTAGGGGGTACAGGGCTAAGTGATTCGAGATGCGGCCTGATCTTCCTTGGAACGTGGCGGGCATTCCGTCGGAGGCACGAGAAGCGGCGCGCGCGGCGGCTCGGCGCGAAGGCTTGTCAATCGGCGAATGGCTTACCCGGCGCATCCTGGCGGGCCTGTCCGATATGAGCGAGCCGCAATCCTATCGCCAAGAATGGAGCGGGCGCGTCGAGGAACGCGATGCCTTCACCTCGCGGCGCGAAAGCGACGAGATGCTCGACCACGTTTCGCGCAGCGAAACGGAATCAGCCGGCGTCTATCGCCGCATCGAAGAACAATTGCGCGGCATGGGCCGCCGCCTCGACTCCGCCGAACGCAGCCAGAGCGAAAGCAATCGCGTGATGAGCAAGGCCGCGGTGGAGATGAACATCACCGCGCGCGAACAAGCGCAGGCGTTCGATCAGCTCGGTTCGCATGTGATCGGTCTTTCCGAACGCCTCGAACGGGTGGAACACAATGTCGGCAGCGACGGTCTGCGCGATGCGGTGAAAGCGCTGCATCAAGGCCTGTCGCGGGTCGCCGATCAGATCACCGAGACGGCCAATCAGTCGGCGACGCAGATCTCCTCGCTCTCCACCAATCTCGAAACCCTTGCCGGCCGGCTCGGCCAAGTCCGCAAGGACGCCCAGGCTTCGACGCAAGCCCTGGAAACCCGCGTCGCCGCGTTCGACGACCGCATCCGGTCCGTGGAGAAGGGCGCGCTCGCCAATGCCAGCGCGCTCGAACGCGCATTGGAAGCGCTGGAAGCGCATCAGACCGCGGCCAAGGATACTTCGGCCGATGCCATCCTTCGTCTGGAAGAGAGCATCAAGCGGCTGGAGGCGCGCGGCGCCGATCCCGCGCTCGACCGCCGTCTTTCCGGCATCGAACGCGCGCTGGGCGAGATCGTCGGGCGCGTCGACCATGACCAGGACGATCACGACGGCCCGGAAGACGCGATCAAGAAACTCACGCAGCGTCTCGAAGCTTCGGAAACCGCCCAGCGGAAAGCCGTGGCGGAACTGCGCAAGGCGCTCGAAGACAAGACGAAAGCGCCCGTCGTATCGCCCGTCGAACCGACGATTCTCGCCACTCCTGGCCTCGCCACTCCTGGCCTCGCCACTCCGGGCCTTGCGACCCCAGGCGTGCCCTTCAATCGGCTTCCCTCTTTCGATGCGCCGCCGTTCCCCGAAGCGGCCGCCCAGCCGCCCATCACGGCCGATCCGGGATTTGTTCCGCCGCCGGTTCCGCCTCCCGCCTACGACACGGCAACGGGTTTCGGCGCCGAGAATCCTCCTTTCATGGCCGGCCAGGATTTCGCGGCCGAGCCGCCGCCGCAGACGACGGTGGATTCCTATCTTTCGGCTGCTCGCCGCTCGGCGCGCGCCGCCTCCCAGGCCGAGGCCGAACGCAGCGCGGGAGGGTTCGCCGGCTTCGGCTGGAACGCGTCCGGCAAACCCGCCGCGCGGCGCTCCGGGCGTACGCTCTATCTCGGGATCGGCGTTCTGGCGCTGGTGGCGATTGCCGTCATCGCCGGCGCGATCCTCAGCCACCGCACGGTGGGCGAAGCGCCGCCGAACTCCGCCATCAGCGCTCTTTTCAAGAAGGCGCCGTCTCCGCTCCCGATCAAATCGGGCGAGCCTGCGCCCGCGGATGAGAACAACACGGCCGCGCCCGCCGCTCCGGCGGCGAACCAGCAGTCCGTTGCGCCCAAGCAAACCGTTCCGCCCCTGCAGCAGCAGGCCGTGAAGCCGGCGCCCGTCCATATCGTGCCGCCGAGCGCTCCCGTCGCCGCGCCTTCGCCGCCGCGGACCGCGCCGCAGAAAATCGTCTCCGCGCCCGTTATTCAGACGCCTCCCGCCAAGCAGGCTCCGCCGCCCGCCGCGACGGCGCCGCTGGACCGGCTGACGGCGCTGGCCAATGCGGGCAACGCCAAGGCCGAACTGATCGTGGCGCTGAAATATCTGGACGGCGACGGCGTTCCGGCCAGCGACACGGAAGCCGCCAAATGGTTCGAGCGCGCGGCCGAATCCGGCGAGCCGGTGGCCCAATATCGTCTCGGCACGCTGTACGAACGTGGGCGCGGCATGCCGGCCGACTTGGCTAAGGCGGCGCATTGGTACGAAACCGCCGCCAATCAGGGCAACCGCAAGGCCATGCACAATCTGGCCGTGGCTTATGCCGAAGGCTCGGGCGTGAAAAAGGATTTCACCGAAGCGTCGCGCTGGTTCTCGCGGGCCGCGAACCTGGGCCTGTCCGATTCGCAGTTCAATCTCGCGGTGCTCTACGAGCGCGGGCTGGGCGTGCCGCAGAGCCTGCTCAACGCTTACAAATGGTATGCGGTCGCGGCCGTCCAGGGCGATGTCGAGTCCAAGGCGCGCCTTCAGGCGATCTCGACGCAGTTGAGCGCAGACGATCGCGCCGCGGCCCAGAATGCCGCCGATACGTTCAAGCCCGGCCCGCTCGACGCGCGGGCCAACGTCGCGCCGACCATCGCGGAACTGCCGCGCAAGTAGCGCCCATTCCAAAGGTTGACCGTTCACCGCCGGGCGCGCAGATTGGCCTTTATCCGGTGCTTCGGCGCCTTTTCCCACACGCGATTTTCGCCCGATGGAAATTTATCTGCCCATCGCCGAGATGTCGGTCCATTGGTTGGTCGTTCTGGGCATGGGATTCGGCGTGGGTTTCCTGTCGGGCATGTTCGGCATCGGCGGCGGCTTCCTGCTCACCCCGCTGCTCATCTTCTACGGCATTCCGCCGGGCGTCGCGGTGGCGACCACGGCCAGCCAGATTACCTCGGTCACCTTTTCGGGCGTGATCTCGCAATGGCGCCGCCGCAGCGTCGATCTGAAGATGGGCGCGGTGATGCTCGTCGGCGGTTTCGTCGGAACGGGCGCGGGCGTCTACCTGTTCAGCGTGCTGCGCCGGATGGGACAGTCCGAATTCTCGGTTTCGGCGAGCTATGTGATTCTGCTGGGCGCGGTCGGCGGCTTGATGCTGAACGAGTCGGTGCGCACCCTGCGCGCGGCCAGAAACGGCGCTTCCGCTTCCGGCCGCAAGCCCGGCCAGCACAATTGGATCCACGGCCTGCCGCTGAAGATGCGCTTCCGCCAGTCGCGGCTTTACATCAGCGCGATCCCGGTGGTGGCGCTCGGCTTCGTCGTCGGCGTGCTGTCGGCGATCATGGGCGTGGGCGGCGCCTTCCTGATGGTTCCGGTGATGATCTACGTGCTCAGGATGCCGACCAACGTGGTGATCGGCACCTCGCTGTTCCAGGTTCTGTTCGTCACCGCCGCCGCGACCGTTTTGCATGCGGTCGACAATTACACGGTCGACATCGTGCTGGCGCTGTTCCTGATCCTGGGCGGAGTGTTCGGCGTGCAGTACGGCGTGCGGGCCGGCGCCAAGCTGCGCGGCGAGCAGTTGCGCTTCTGGCTGGCGGTGCTGGTGCTGGCGGTGGCGGCGCGGCTGTTCTTCGAAATGGTGGCGACGCCCGCCGATCTCTACAGCATCACGGCGGGCACGCCATGAGAGCACGTCCTCTCCTCGCGGCGTGTGCCGTCCTTCTCTTCGCCGGCCCCGCGGGCGCGGAAGAGGACCTGGTCTCCGGCCTTTCGCAGGATTCGGTGCAGATCACGTCGAACTACACCGGCACCGACCTCACGGTCTTCGGCGCCATCGAAGGCCGGCCCGAACTGGAAACGGGGCGCGAAACCATCATCGTGGTGGTGCGCGGACCCGACGCCACGGTGACGGTGCGCCGCAAGGACCGCTTCGCCGGTGTCTGGATCAACAATGCGCGGGCGCGGCTGGTCGGCCTGCCGTCCTATTACTTCCTGGCCAGCACGCGGCCGCTGGACGAGATCGCGCCCGCCGACACGCTGCGCCGCTACGAACTGGGACTCGACACTCTGCGTCCCCAAACCGCGCTGAGCGACGGCAGCATCATGCCTTATGTTCGGGCGCTGGTGCGCGCCGAGGTTAAGAACGGGCTCTACGCGCAGGACACACAGGGCGTCGAGATGCTGAGCCCGACGCTGTTTCGCGTGCGTGTTGCGGTTCCCGCCTCCGTGCCGCGCGGCTTCTACGTCGTGCAGGCCTTTCTATTCCGCGACGGCACGGTGATCAGCGCGCAATCGACGCCTCTGTTCGTCGATCAGACCGGTTTCGAGCGCCGGCTTTTCGCCTTCGCCCACGAACGGCCGCTGCTCTACGGCCTTTCGACCGTCCTGATGGCGGTGCTGCTGGGCTGGTTTTCGACGTTCTTCTTCCGCCGCGGCATGTGAAGGGGTCCCACTCTTCGACAAGCTCAGGGTAACCTTCATGCTGAGCTTGTCGAAGCATGGGGGCGACGCGATCCTGATCGGGCGGGTGACTTTCCGCTCACCGCATACACCCGTTCGCGCCCCAGCGCATAAACCGCGAAGCCGTCCGCGAACAGCGAGGCGATGGCCGCCTCGCGCACGTCGAGCCCGCCGGTATAAGCGCCGAATGCCGGCATCAGCAGCCGCGCGCCATCCGAGACGAAACAGCGCCGCCGCACACACATGCCGCGCCCGCTGACCGTCGTGGCGGGATGAAGATGGCCCGCGACTTCGCCCGCCTGACCGCGCGCGCCCGGTACATGGTGGAACACCAGCCCACCCAGCGCGATCTCCGCCGCGACGCGTCCGCCAAGCCAGGACGGCGGCTGGGGATCGTGATTGCCTTCGATCCAAATCCATTCCGCGCGCACTGTCAGCCGCCGCAGCGACGCGCGGTCGTCGTCGTCTAGTCGATCCGCCGCCTCGCCATCGTGGAAGGAATCGCCCAGCGCAATGACGCGGACGGGGGCGTGGCGCGCAATCGTCTCCTCCATCCGCTTAATGGTGGCACGCGTGTCATAAGGCGGCAGCAAAGCGCCGCGCCGCGCGAAGGAGGAGCCCTTCTCGAAATGCAAATCGGCGAAGACCAGCGTGGCGTGCGCTGGACAAAACAGCGCGCCGGATTTGTCCAGCAGCACAGTTTCGCCGTTAACGGAGATGTGGAGGTCGGAATTACAGACCACTGGGAACCGTTTGGATCAGAGTGAGTTACACATTCAATTGTCATGGCCCGTAAAAGCGGGTCATCCAGATGATGAAGGACAGGTCCCGCGAAAGAAAGTCTTCATTGCGTTGTCGATGCCCGAGACGTGTTACCTGGGCGGCCCGTTCGCACGCTGCCGCTACGAACTTGCGGGCCGTGACACCGAGTTGGCTGCGCAAATTCAATCTGAATCGACACGACTGTTCATCCTGCGTCCACCCGCATCACACGCTAACACATGTGTGGTGTGGAACATTTTGTCCAACATCTCCCCTGCTCGGAACAAAACTCCACATTGATTGCGACACGGTTGTCGATGAAATCGATGAAGTTCTCAAACTGTCGTTTCGTAACTTCACGTCGCTTCATGTAGAATAGCCAAGGCTTGTCATTAACTGCCAAACTGTCGCCGTCATCAAATGAATTGTACAAAATTTTGTCAGATGCAGCATTGAAAAGCTTTGCTGCGGCGTCTTGGTCGCCAACGGGCTTGTGATCCACATAGTAGGTGAGGCCCTTGATCCTCGCCACGCCAGGTCCTTCATTCATGAGTTGAATGCCCACAATTGGCATGTCGTCATCATCACCTGTGTAGAAATCGACCGACGGCTTAATACCAAGTGCCGTTGCGGTTTGAGCATCGCGCATCTGGAGATAAGTGAATCCTGCGGACACAATAGAAACAAGCAACGCCATCACCGCAATCCAATTCACCCCCAGCCAAGCAAGAGTGGCATTTACCCGCATCGTTCTTTTATCCATCTTCGCCCTCTCCCTACTCCACCCGCATCGCATCCGCGATCAGCGCGTCTTCGGCTTCGCGCAAAATGTCCTCATGCGCCGCGCCTGCCACCATTTCGCGGCCGATCTCCAAGAGGGCTGGCACCGCCAGCGGCGAGACGCGGTCCAGCTTGCGCGAGACGATCCGCCCGCGCACCCGCTTTAACATATCGCCCAGCCGCGCGATATCGAGCAGGCCGGTGGCGGCGTCGCGATAGGTCGCGCGCAATAGAATGTGATCGGGCTGATGCTCGCGCAGCACGTCGTAGATCAGGTCTGAGGAAAACGTCACTTGCTGCCCGGTCTTCTCGCTGTTCACCGTGCGCCGCTCGATCAGCCCGGCGATGATCGCGCAGTTTCGGAAGGTGCGTTTGTAGAGGTTGCTCTCGGCCAGCCACGCATCCAGATCGTCGCCCAGCATGTCCTCGTCGAACAGCTTGCCGAAATCGAGCCCCGACAAATCGCGCAGCCCCCACACCGCCAGCGCATATTCGTTGGCGGAAAATCCGGTCGGCCGCAGGCCCGCCCGCTCCAGCCGACGGGTCAGCAGCATGCCGAGCGTCTGATGCGCCAAGCGCCCCTCGAACGGATAACAGACGAGATAATGGCGCTGGCCGCGCGGGAACGTCTCCACCAGCAATTGCCCAGGCTGCGGCAGCACCGAGCGCCATTCCTGAATGCGCAGCCATTCGTGCACCGAATCGGGCAACAGGTTCCAGGTCTCGGGCTTCGACACCATCTCGCGCACGCGTTGCGCCAGGAACGTCGACAGCGGAAACTTCCCGCCCATGTAGGACGGCACCTGCGCTTCGCGATCATTGGTGCGCGAGACGAACGCGGCGTCCTCGCGGATGCCTTCGAAGGCCAACACTTCGCTCGAGAAGACAAACGTATCGCCCGGCGCCAATTGCTCGATGAAATATTCCTCGAGCTGGCCGAGCGTGCGCCCGCCCGCGCCCACCGGCCGGCCACGCGATTGGATGCGGATGTCGATCATGGGCTCTTCGACGATGGTGCCCACGTTCAGCCGGTATTGCTGGGCCATGCGCGGATGGGCCAGCCGCCATAGCCCCGCTTCGGTCTTGCGCAGCTTGGCATAGCGGCCATAGCGCTTCAGCGCATAGCCGCCGGTCGCGACGAACTCCACCACGTCGTCGAACACCGCGCGCGGCAGATCGCTATAGGGCGAGGCCGAAATCACCTCTGCATAAAGGGCGTCCGCGTTGAACGGCGCGCTGCACGCCATGCCGAGAACATGCTGCGCGAGGACGTCGAGCCCGCCTTCGCGCAGCCGCTCGCCGTCGAGTTCGCCCGCCGTTACCGCCGCGCGCGCCGCTTCGCATTCCAAGACCTCGAAACGATTGGCTGGAACCAGAAGCGCGCGGCTGGGCTCATCTAGCCGATGATTGGCGCGGCCGATGCGCTGCACCAGACGTGCCGCGCCCTTGGGTGCGCCGACGCAGATCACCAAATCCACCGCGCCCCAATCGATGCCGAGGTCGAGGGTGGAGGTGCACACCACGGCGCGCAGCTTGCCCGCCACCATCGCCGCTTCCACCTTGCGGCGCTGCGCGGGCGCCAGCGAGCCGTGATGCAGCGCGATGGCGAGATTGTCCTCGTTGACGCGCCACAAATCCTGAAAGGTTAGCTCGGCCTGGCGGCGCGTATTGACGAAGACGAGGGCCGTTTTGGCGGTCTTGATCGCCGCCATCACATCGCCCATCGCATGGCGCGCCAGATGCCCCGCCCAAGGCACATATTCTTCCGACGCCAGAATGGAAATCACCGGCACCGCGCCCTTGGCGCCCATCACCAGTGCGGCCAACGCCTCGCTGTCCGGCTTCTGCGGCACCAGATAGCGTTGCAACGGCGCGGGATCGGCGACCGTCGCCGACAGGCCGACGCGGCGATGCGCGGGCGCCAGCTTGGCGAGCCGCGCCAACCCCAGCGATAAGAGATCGCCACGCTTGGAATTGGCCAGCGCGTGAAGTTCGTCCAGCACCACGGTTTGCAGATGCTCGAACAGGCGCGGCGCATCGCGGCTGGAAACCAGTAGTGCCAACTGCTCGGGCGTGGTGAGGAGAATATCGGGCGGGGAATATTTCTGGCGCTGGCGGCGCGAAGGTGGGGTGTCGCCGGTGCGCGTTTCGGCGCGCACGTCCAGACCCATCTCGGCGATCGGCGCTTCGAGATTGCGCGCCACGTCCACCGCCAACGCTTTCAGCGGCGAGATATAGAGCGTGTGCAAAGTGCGCGGCTTTCTTCGACCTCCCCCTTGTGGGGGTCGGTAGCGCCAGCGTGCCGACGGAGCACGAAGTGCTCCGGGTGGGGGGACTGCCAGTTCAATCAAACTCGGCAGAAACCCCGCCAGCGTCTTGCCGCCGCCGGTCGGCGCCACCAGCAGCACCGATTCCCCGCGCGCGGCATGCTCCACCAGCGCAAGCTGATGGGCGCGCGGCTGCCATCCTCGCGCGGCGAACCACCGCGCGAAAATGGACGGAAGAACAGAAGCCGATTCGACGGACTCATTCATGCCAAGACGATAGCAGCCCGGCTGAGCCGCCTGCCCCTCGGTCAAGAATGTACGGTTGAGTTGACAGAGTGTGCGACTTATTATCAATCTAATTAAAAGCGGGACCTGTGGGAGATGTTCCGGCGGCTTCCCGCCGAATGAAGGGGAACCCCAATGAAATCGTATATTGCGCTGGCATTTGCGTCCGCCGCCCTGCTCGCCTCGTCCGCCGCCGCCTTGGCTGAGGACGCCCGCCCGTACGACAACGGCCCGGTCTGGGACGTCTCGGCCATCCTGACCAAGCCCGGCCATTTCGACGATTACATGAAGTTCGTCGCCACGACCTGGCGCGCGGAACAGGAAGCGTTGAAGGCGCAGGGTCTGGTGCTCGATTACAAGGTGCTGACGGTGACCGATGCGCGCGAAAACGAGCCCGACCTCTATCTGATGGTCGAATACAAGAACATGGCCGCGTTCGATACGCCGCTGGACCAGCAGGATGCCATGACCAAGAAAATCTTCGGCTCGCTCCCCGCCGCCAACAAATCGGGCATCGACCGCGAATCCATTCGCACCCTGAAGGGCGACATGCTGACGCGCGAATTGATCCTGAAATAGCGCCGATTGGGAAAGCAGGGTTTCGGCGCGAAGCCGATACCCTGCGCCCTTCTTTACCTCCCCCAACGCGGGGAGGTCGATCCGCCAAAGGCGAATCGGGTGGGGGCTGCCGCTCTAAATCCTCTCCACCGTCGCCCGATCCTCTTCGCCGCCGAAATATTTTTGCAGCGCGTCCTTGAAGACCTGCTCCTGCGGCGCGGCGCGCGCGAACAAGGTCATCGACGAGTGGAATTTCAGATCGTCGGGCGACCCGAAAATCTGTTCGATGGAGTGCCCCTCAACCTGGGCGACCAGCGCGGCACACTCCCGCAACCTCGGCCCGAGGATGTCGTGCGCGAGATACGCCCGCGCCTCGTCCAGCGAGGCGATGGCGAAGTGCTGCGCCGTCGCGCTATGCCCCAGCCCCGCGATCTGCGGAAAGACGAACCACATCCAATGCCCGCGCTTGCATCCGGCGTGCAACTCTGCCCGCACCTGCTCGAACACAGGAGCCTGGGCGGAGAGGAAGCGTTGAAGATCGTACGGGCCGTCCACGGCTGTATAGACTTCTCCTCACTCCAATATGTCATGGCCCGCGCATGCGGGCGACCCAGGAGGGGATCTCAATTATTCCTCGGCCAATGCTCCCTGATCCCCTGAAGGAGGGAAGACAAGTTTTCTCTCGCACTACCCTCGCGGGCTTCCAGCGTTCTTGTTGCACCAGCAAACGCCGTCGAACTGAATTCGGATTCGTATGACGCAGACCAGACCTCTTTCCCGCCACGGTCCACGAACCTATAGCTGACAAGCATCTCTGCAGTGTACTGGAACACTCCCATACTGTCGTTTTGTTTCTGCGATTTAATCGTGGCGTAGAGATCCAGATCGCCATGGTCAGTGCTGACATCGCTGAACAGGTTGGATTTTTTAAGAGTGAGGACTAGTGCCGTCTTGAATTGATCATTGTCAATCATAGCCGGACCGCCGAAGAAAGAGTCCTGGTTGTTAAATCCACTGGTTACATCCATGACTCTGACACTGCGGCCGACATTCCACGACGATGGCGGTCCGGAATCTGGGGCCATATTGTCCGGATCAAGCGAGCACCCGCAGGCAAGGATAGAAACCGCCGCCACGAGGATCAGCAGTGGCAATTTGGTCAGCGGCATCTTGCAGTTCGGCTTGGATTTCATGTGATTGTTCTCTCAGTGGACTTGTTCGGGAAGCGGTGAAGCGGTCGGCTGAACAACGACAGGTTTGAACATGATGTTGTGGAGAAGCAAATCGAGAGTGCCCGCATTGGCCATGTTTTCTGGATGTATCGGGTCTTGCGGGGCTTGCACGGCATTGGACCAGGTGAGCTGGCCCGACTCCAGATCGATCAGTGCGCTCTCCATCGTCATGCCATTGCGCCCAGTGAAATGCCCAGGGATGAAAATGGCGTAATATCCCGTGCCCAAACCAGCCGTCCCGATCGCAACAGCCTCCCCAATGGTAAATCTGGCGACAAAATCGACTACCTCTGACGTGTCTGAACGACTCTTGCCCAAGACACCCAGGAACAAAACACTCGATGCCTGAGTCCTTTCTTTGATGACGGCGGCCGCCTTGTGGAACTCATCGATGGTTACGGAGGGCGGCTCTACTTCGTCTTTTGATTTGGCGGAAGAAATTGCTGCACGCTCGAATGCATAGGTGCTCACAACGCCAAGCGCGCCGACATACTCGGGATCATTCGCGATTGAGTCGGGTACCCAAAGCGGTTGCGGAACTTGACGTGTCTGCGCGCCAACTTTGTCGGCAACGAGAATCGGCGACTTGTCGCGGTTCAGTCGTGCGCCGCCCACCGAGACGATCTCTCCACGGATGGAGATATTGTTTTCCTCGGCGTATTTGCGCAACGCGGCCAAGGTCGCCTGACCGCCAGACTTCGCCTCATCGATTACAAAATAGTCCCCTGGTCCGAGCGTCTCGATTTGAACGGATGCGTCGACCAACAACACCACGCCGCCTTGACGTTCCAGAAGCGGGTCCGCGGAGACTTGCCTGCTCATGGGCGCATTAGCAGCGCACCCGCTCAGCGTACAGACCAGCCCTATCGCAGCTAAAAATGCGATAGGCGCTCCACTTACGAAACCGGGAAACCTGTTCAGATTGCCCAAAGCGGCTCTTATCATGAATTTCGCCCCAAAGACCCCTGATGTTTTATTAATACATGGGCGCTCCTGTAAATCTAGTAGCCCGTCGAACACTGAACCGGCATTAAGTCATCTGCACATAACAATCAGTCAAAACAGAACATCACTGGAAGAAGCTGCCAATCGCGAACTCCAGCACGAGTGAGCATTTAGGCCGATTGGTCTATCCTTTTCTCCTCCTCCAATTTCCCCAACCGCATCACTCACTTCCCTCGCCCTCGCCCGACTTATCCTGCACGCGGGTGCGCGCGCGTATAAAGCGCGCCATGTCGCTATGCCCCAGCCCTACGATCTGCGGAAAGACGAACCACATCCAATGCCCGCGCTTGCATCCGGCGCGCAACTCTGCCCGCACCTGCTCAATTACCGGCGCCTGGGCATCCAGAAAGCGTTTCAGATTATACGGATCGTCCATAGCATCGCACTCTACTTCAACCTCCCCCTTGGGGGGTCGGTAGCGACAGCGTACCGACGGCGAACGTAGTGAGCCGACTGGGGGGGTGGATATCACAACATCCCCCCACCCGAAGCGCTACGCGCTTTGACCTCCCCGCGTTGGGGGAGGTGAAAACTACAGCTAGCCGCTACCGGCGCTTGATCTGCCCCGCTGACTTCAGAATGATTTCGGGAATGCCTTTATAGAGCCGTATCACGCCGGTGACGTCCACGGTCTTGCCGTCCAGCGCCTCTACGTCGGAAAACCTGCTTGCGTCCTCCGAGAAAATGACCGCCGTGAACACGTTGTTGGGATAGGCGCCGCCCATGTCGATGAACGTCGTGTCGGTGCGCGCGGCGTTGTAGACTTCGCTGACGACGCCCTCGACCGTGACCGTCTGGCCGACATGCGCAAGCGCATCGGCCGGGCGGATCGTCTGCGCGACTGCCGACGTCGCTAGCAAGATAAGCCCAAGGATCGCAACCGGCACTCTCAAGATTTCCTCCGTCGTAAGACGAGCGACTTGTGCATTCTACCGCAGGCCGCCATCGAGCGATGAAGCGATCGCCGCGCTTGGTGTATGAATCCTTATCCAATTCCGCTGCTTTCGATTTCCCCAACCCCATCATCCACTTCCCTCACCCTCGCCCGACTTATCCGGCACACGGGTGCGCGGGTGTATAATGCGCACCATGAAGGCGATTGCTCTTTCTCGCGCGAACACGCCCCGCATCGTCGCGGAAGCGATGGCGCGCCGTCCGCGGCTCACCCCTCAATCCTTCGACAAGCTCAAGATGAAGGGTGGAGGACTAAATCAAACCCTCATGCTGAGCCTGTCGAAGCATGAGGGTTTGGACAAAGGGGAGACCCCCCTGTCTTTTTCCGCAAACAATTATCTTGCCGAGCGCCGCGCAAGCTGCGGAGCCCACAGGCAAAATCCAAACGGTGGGAAAAACGGCAAGGGCGCCGGCGCGCCGCGTGGTAACAGGAACGCCTTCAAGCACGGCGCGCGCAGCGCGCAGTGGAAGGCTTTCCGTGCCAAGGTTCGCGCCGCGCTTCAGCGCCTGCAGCTATCGGTTGCCATGGCGAAAGAGTCGCTGGCCGCCGCGCCTGCCCTCAGCCGAGAAACTGCAGCACCGCTTTCTTGTAAGCGGGATCGCCCACCGCGGTCATGTGATCCTTGTTCGGCAGCGTCACCGCGCGCCCGTCGGCGAACGCGTCCGCCAGCGGTTCGGGCGGGCCCGTCAAATCGTCGTTCTCGCCGCACACCACCAGCACCGGGCGCGTCGAGCGCTTCAGATCGCCTTGCGTATATTGATGACGCGGCGAACGCATACAGGCGGCGAGCGCGAGCCGGTCCTTGCCCTTCTGCGCGCCGAAGATGCGAAAGCGTCGTGCGACCCGGTCCTCGATCGTCCCGATATCGTCGGCTTCCAACGCTCCCGCGATCGTGGCACGCCAAGCCTGCGACTCCACGAAGTACGTCGCGCCCATGCCGGCCAGAACCGCGCGGCGCACCCGTTCGGGATGCTGCATGAGGAAACGGACGGTGAGCATGCTGCCCATCGAATAGCCCATGACATCGGCGACCGGCGCGGCGGCGGCGTCCATCACGGCGAGGATGTCGTCGATCATGTGCTCGCCATAGGCTTCCGGCTGGTGCGGCTTGTCGCTTTTGCCGTGGCCGCGGCAGTCGAAGCTGACGACGCGGAAGCCCGCGGCAGCCAGCCGGTCGATCCAGCCGGTGGAGCGCCAGTTCTGCTCGCGGTTGGAGGCGAAGCCGTGGATCAGGACGATGGGCTTGCCCTCGCCCACGCTCTCATAGGCGATGCGCACGCCGTCCGGGGAGGCGACGAACAACGTCAAGTTTTTTGCTCCGCGCCACTGCGAGAACGACCATCGCAAAGCCGTCCGCGACTGTCTATGATGCTTTTGCCGCGCTGCGAAGGTTCGGACATGTCGTTGGAACTGTTGAAGAAAGATGTCGTCTCGGCCGTCGATTCGATGCGCAGCGAGCTGCTCGGTTTGAGTCACGCGATCCACGGCGAGCCCGAGTTGTCGCTGGAGGAGTTCAAGGCGTCCGCGCATCTGGCCGACGCCATCGCCGGTCACGACATCGTGGTGACGCGCCAAGCCTTCGGTCTTCCAACCGCTTACGCCGCCGAGTTCGGCAAGCCGGGCGGCCCGACCGTCGCGATCCTCTCCGAATACGACGCGCTGCCCGGCATCGGCCATGCCTGCGGCCACAACATCATCGCCGCCGCCGGCTATGGCGCGGCCGTCGCGCTCTCCAAGCTGGGCGCGCGCTTGCCCGGCATGGTGCGCACTCTCGGCACGCCCGCCGAGGAGCGCCACGGCGGCAAGGAGCTGATGGCGCGGCTCGGCGCCTTCGAGAAGACCGATGCGGCGATGATGATCCATCCCTCCAACATGAACCTGACGACCATGCCGTGCATTGCCATCGCCGAGGTGGAAGCGATTTATCACGGCCGCGCCGCGCACGCCTCCGCCATGCCGTATCGCGGGCTGAACGCTCTCGACGCCGTGGTCTCGGCGTATCAGTCGCTCGCCCAGCTGCGCCAGCACATCCGGGGCAACGAGCGCATCCACGGCATCATCACCGAGGGCGGCATGGCGCCGAACATCGTGCCGGAACGCGCGGCCTGCCGCTTCTTCGTGCGCGCCGCCGACGCCGACGAACTGGCGCCGCTCAAGACGCGCGTGCAGGCCTGCTTCGAGGCCGGCGCCATCGCCACAGGCTGCCGCCTCGAACTCAAATGGGGCGGCGTGGATTATCTCGATCTCAAGACCAACTGGCCGATGGCCGAAGCCTTTGAGCGCAATGCGCGGTCGGTAGGCCGCGACTTCTTCCCGATGAAAGATGTGCCGCAGGGCTTTGCCGGCTCGACCGACATGGGCAACGTCAGCCATCGCGTGGCGTCTATCCATCCCATGCTCGCCGTGGCGCCGGCCGGCGTCATCCTCCACAATCCGGAATTCGCGCGCTGGGCGGCTTCGGAGAGGGGCGACGCCGCGGTGATCGACGGCGCCAAGGCCATGGCGCTGACCGCCCTCGAACTGATGAGCGACGGCGAATTGCTGAAGTCGGCGCGCAGCAATTTCGAGGCGACGGCCGAATTGTCCAGGCTGGCGGTCGCCAAGACCGGCGAGAAGCCGCCGATCCAACATCCCCATGCGCATGCGGGCTGCGGCTGCACGTGAGCGCCCCGTCGCACGACATCGATATCTTCTCCTATGCTGCTCCGGATGATCCGCGGCTCAAGCGTCTCGTCATCCGCGCGATCGAGCGCATCACGGGCCAGCCTTATCTGCGCTGGCTCTACGAGGACTACCAGAACCATCCGCCGCCGAATGAAACCTTTTGGGATGAGGCGATCCGCCGCCTCGAACTCAACATTGCCTGCAACGACGCCAAGCTGTCCGACTGGCCGAAGACTGGGTCGTTGGTCGTGGTCTCAAACCATCCTTTCGGAGTTCTCGACGGCCTTGTCATCTGCCATCTGGTGGCGAAAGTCAGGACGGATTTCCGCGTGCTGACAAATTCGGTTTTGTATCGCGCCGACGAGATCAAACCGTTCCTGCTGCCGATCGACTTCGCCGAGACCAAGCAAGCGCTGAAGACCAATCTCAAGTCCCGCGCCGAGGCCAAGGCGCATCTGATGGGCGGCG
The DNA here is from genome assembly GCA_963710025.1 of uncultured Alphaproteobacteria bacterium. Lineage (GTDB taxonomy): Bacteria > Pseudomonadota > Alphaproteobacteria > Micropepsales > Micropepsaceae > Rhizomicrobium. The sequence goes on from CAVPYO010000004.1 coordinate 79,560, forward strand.
GCTGTCTGGTGATCTTTCCGGCCGGCGGCGTTTCGACGACACCCACCATGTGGTCCAAGCGGGCGATCGACACGGACTGGAAGACGTTCACCGCGCGGATGATCAGTCAGGCGCGCGCGCCGGTGGCCCCGGTTTTTTTCGCTGGCCAGAATAGCCGATTGTTCCAGATGGCGAGCCACATCAGCATGACGCTGCGCCTGTCGCTGCTGTTCAAGGAAGTCCACAACAAGATTGGCAGCGAGATTTGCGTTCGTATCGGCGACGTCGTGCCTTACGATGCGCTCGCCTCCATCACCGACCGCACCGTCTTCATGCAGCATCTGAGAGAGTTGACCTATGCGCTCGGCGCTGGCGTACCCAGCCCGACCAAGTCGCGCGTGAAGCGGCCCAGGCGCGCGCCTACCACCGCGCGGCCTTGAGTAATTTCCGAGGCTGTCGCCGCCGCTCGCTGCCGGTTAAGATACAAACAATCCATCTTAATCAGATGAATTTAACGCGGGAGCATTCCTCATGTTACGCTGGGCCGTCATCTTTCTGGTCGTTGGTCTTGTCGCGGGCATCCTGGGCTTTACCGGAATCGCCGGGGCGTCCTTTGCCATCGCCAAGATTTTGTTCTTCGTGTTCATGGTGATCTTCCTAGTGCTGCTTATCGGCGGTCTCACCTTCGCACGGCGGGTGCAGGGCGGATAGCACGACTATCGCCCCGCCAGCACCGCGCGAAACTGCAGAATCACTTCGTCGATTTGCGCGCGCGATAATCAGCGGCAGCAGGATGCGCGGTGTGTTACGTACGTCTCCTTGCAGAGGACGCAGCGATCCTTCAGCTCCTCGCAGCTGTGCTGCGCGCCGCAGGCTTCGGGGGGAACGCTATTCGCCCCCGAAGCTGCCTTCGTGATGACGCGCGAAACGGCTTATTTCACCGGCGTCAGTTTGCACGCAACCCCGCGCTTGGCGGCGGCCGCGCAATCCAGCGTTTCGAACGGAGCCGTGTTGCCTTCTAGCGGGATGAAAGCAACCAGCCCCTCGGGATGCTGCTTGCACGCAAACTCCACCACATGGCGCTGTTGTTTCGTCGCTTCCTTGCCGATCACGCGCACATCCGGCGCATCGCACGCCACATGATGCTGCGCCAACGCATCTATGAACGTTTGCGTGGTCAAGACTTGGCCGTTATCCGACAGTTTGCAGGGAATCCCCTGCATGGCCGCATCGTGACATCTTACGAGTTGCGGCTTTAACGTCGATCCGGGCAACGGGCTTGCCAGGATAAATCCGTTGCCGTCGCTGCAGGCGATTTCAGTGTAGTCGGTGTTGGACTTCGAGTTTGTCCCGCGCCATTTGACGTCGCCTACCGGGCAGCTTACTCCCTTCCTGAGCAACACTTTCGTCGCAATCGCTTTCATATCCAGGTTTTCGGGCAACGTGCAAACCATGTCCGGATCTCGATGCGCTTTGACATCGGCATCGTTCGTCGCATTGGCGGCAAAACAGGTAAACCCGGACAAGGGACCCAGCTGTCCGCGCCCAACAAAGAAATAACCAAGTCCATTGCCGCAAGTGGCTTCAAAGGTTTTGGTTTTGACGGTGTTGCCGTTGGTCGTTTCGCTTCCTTCCAACAGCAACTGGGCATTCGTCACGTCGCATGAAAACTGAGCCGAATTGACGAGGTTGGTCACTTCGGCCATATCCTGCGCCCGCATCTGCTCGGGCGTTAGACCAAGCCTCTTCCTTTTATTCATAAACGCGTCTTTGTCGGCTATTTCCGATGGAGAGTTGAGGTTGAAAGTGGTGGTGTGCGACGATTCGTTGGACGTTCTTTCCGTTGGGCCTGTGGGGCCATACTGTGCGGCAGACGGTAGTGTAAAACACGCACCAGCGAATACCGTTGCAAGAGCGATAATGTGACGATTCATTTTTTCTCTCCGCTTCCTTCCCAACATCCCGCAGGGGGACGATCATGATGGATGCCTTTTCATCATCCGTCATGGCATTTGTAAGACATTTATGCCCACCGGGGAACTTTCCGCAAAAGGGGAATTTGACCGATTTTCGAGGCCATCCTTAACGGAAAGCTCGCGCAATCAACCCAGGATTGCCGAAACCGTGCGGAACTGCCGCATCGCCTCGTCGGTCTGCGCCTCGATTTTGATCGGCGGCGGCATGACGCGTAGCGCGTTGCTAGGGAGACGCGCCGTGAGGACGGCTCAGTTGCGCTTCAAAAAGAGAGAATGCGCGGCCGACCCGCGACGTGGTCAAAGCGCGAAATAGAGCACCGCAGCTACACCGACCAGTAGGATCGTCCACAAATGTCGGGCAACCCAACTGCTGCTTATGAGCCGAGAGGATGGGGTCAGTTCCATTTCGTGGTGCGCATCAACTAAGCCACCGATGATCGACATCTTCGCCTCCTGCGAGGGGTGTCTGACCGTATGTAGTCACATTTCGGCGGCTTTGTCAGTGCGGTAAATCAAAATTCCCGTCCGTTAACGCCTCACACCAGCACCGCCCGGAACTGCACCAACGCTTCGTCGATCTGTGCCTGCGTGATGATCAGCGGCGGCATGATACGCAGCGTGTGAGAATGTGTTTCCTTGCAGAGGATGCCGCGATCCTTCAACGCCTCGCAGCGCTGCCGCGCGCCGCCGGCCTCGGGACGAAGTTCGACGGCCACCATCAACCCGCGGCCGCGGATTTCCTTGACGATGTTCGAGTTGATCTCGCGCAGGCCCGCTTGCAGATAATCGCCCATCTTGGCCGCGTTCTCGATCATGCCTTCTTCGATCAGCACGCACAGCGCGGTGCGCGCCACAGCGCAAGCCAGCGGATTGCCGCCGAAGGTGGAGCCGTGCTCGCCGGGGTGAAGCACGTCCATCACTTCCTTGTTCGACAGCACGGCGGACACCGGATAAAAGCCGCCCGACAGCGCCTTGCCGATCAGCGACAGGTCGGCCTCGATGCCTTCGTGCTCTTCGGCCAGCATTTTGCCGGTGCGGCCGAGCCCGGTCTGGATTTCGTCGAGGATCAGGATCGCGCGATGGCGGGTGCACAGCTCGCGCGCCTTCTTCAGATAGCCCGGTGGCGGAACAATGACGCCCGCCTCGCCCTGGATCGGCTCGACCAGGAAGGCGACGGTGTTGGGCCCGATGGCGTGCTCCAGCGCGTCGGCATCGCCATACGGCACTACCTTGAAGCCCGGCGCAAAGGGGCCAAAGCTCTGGCGCGATGTCGGATCGGTCGAGAAGCCGACGATGGCCAGCGTGCGGCCGTGGAAATTGTCGTTGCAGACGATGATCTCCGCCTCATCGTCCGGCACGCCCTTGACCTCATAGCCCCATTTGCGCGCCACCTTTAGCGCGGTCTCTACCGCCTCGGCGCCCGAGTTCATCGGCAGCACCTTGTGCGAATGAGTCAGGGCGCAAAGCTCCTCGTAGAACAGGGGCAACTGGTCGTTACGGAAGGCGCGCGAGGTGATGGTCAGCTTCGCGGCTTGCTCGGTGAGGGCCGCGAGAATCTTGGGGTGGCAATGGCCTTGGTTGACCGCGGAATAGGACGACAGGCAATCGAGATAGCGTCGGCCCTCCACATCCCACACATAGACGCCCCGGCCGCGCGCCAATACGACGTCGAGCGGCTTATAGTTAGAGGCGCCGTAACGCTCCTCGAGCGCGATGAAGTCGCCGGTCGAGACCGGATGAGCAGGGAAAATCGGAAGATTCATCTTATCCTCCTTTGTGGGTCACGGCGCGGCACGTGTGCGGTCCAGCCGCAGCGTCATGCAATAAGCGCCGCCGCCCGCCATGATGAAGGGCGAAAGATCGAGGCCGGTGACAAAATAGCCACGCTCGCTGAGCTTGGCGCGCAAACCGTCCTTCGGCCGGGCCATCACGATCTGGCGGCCGATATTGACGGCGTTAACGCAGAAGCCGGCGGCATCATCGTCGCTCGCCTCGATCAGATTCTCGCGCGGAACGGCGTCGCGGATCGCGGCGATGCCGCCGGGCGAAAAGGCCTTCGGATAATAGACGACCTCGCCGCCGCTGAGCGCCAGAAAGCAGACGTCGAGATGGTAGAAGCGCGGCGAGATCAGTTCGAGCGGAGTGACCGGCGCGCCGAAGAACTTCGCGGTGACGTCGAGCGCCTCGCGGACCGAACGCTGGCCGAAGCCGCCCCAGAATTGTTGACGCGTCGTATCCCAAATGCAGTCGCCGGCGCCTTCCTGGAAACAGCCTTCCGGGAATTGCTCGACGACATCGAGCAGACCGCGCGCCTTGAAGTCTTCGAAGGTTTTGAGGAACAGGGGCTCCTCGCCACGACGCTCGGGATAGCGGAAGCGCGCCACCAGCGCGCGGCGGTCGAGAACGATGGCCGCATTGGCGGGGAACACCATGTCGGGCAGGCCGGGTGCGCCGTTCGTGCGGATCACCTCGGCGCCCGCCTCCACCAGCGCCTTGGCCAGCGCCGCCGACGCCTCCTGAGCTGCGCGGAAATGCCCTTCGCGATCCTCGGACCAAGCCGTCGGCTTCATCCAAGGATTGATGACATAGGAAACTTCGAAGTGACCGGCGTCGGTCATCATGAGCGTCGGCTTGCGGAACATGGGCACTCCTCGATACGGCGCGGCTGAAGGGCCGCTTTAACGCCATCTTGGGCGCTGCGCATGCTAACAAAAAGCCAGCAGAGTGCTGGAAAACGTCAAAAATTATGGCATTATGTCAGGTATAATTGACGAAATGACAGGTCAGACCATGGACGACAAGGACCGCCAGCTTATCACCTTGCTGCGCAAGAACGCGCGGATGCCCGTCGCGGCGCTGGCGCAGGCTCTAGGGGTTTCGCGAGGCACGGCGCAGAACCGCATCGATCGCTTGATCGAACATGGCACGATCCAAGGCTTCACCATCCGCCTGCGAGCGGAAGCGGAGCCGGCGCGCATCCGCGCCATCACCATGATCGCGGTGGACGGCGAGCGCACGGAACGCATCATCAAGCTGTTGCGCGGTTATCCCGAGATCGCCGAGGTTCACACCACCAACGGCCGCTGGGATCTGGTGCTGGAACTCAACACCGAAACCCTGGAGGACTTCGATCAGGCGCTGCGGCGCATCCGGCAGATCAAAGGCATCGCAGGTTCGGAGACTAATCTGCTGCTGTCGAATTATCCGATATAGGCCGATTAGATCGGCAGCATGGTCGTGAACTTCACGCATTTCAGCGCAAAGCTCGAATTCACCGAGCCGACGCCGGGCAGATGGAGCAGCGTGCGCTTGAGGAACTGCTCGTATTCGCTGACGCTGCCGGTGACGATCCGCAGCAGGAAATCCGCATCGCCGGACATCGAGAAGCATTCGACGATTTCTGGGCACTCGCGCGCCGAACGCTCAAAGACCTCCAGCGTGTTCTCGTCATGCTGCTTAACCTTGATATGCGCAAACACGGTGATGGAAAGGCCCAGCGCTTCCGGGTCCAGGATGACCGCGCGCCCCTTGATGACGCCGTCCGCCTCAAGCTTCTTCAGCCGCCGCCAGCACGGGGTGTGCGAGAGGCCAACCTGCTCGGCCAATTCCTGAACCGAAAGCTCGGGTTTGGCTTGGAAGACGCGGAGGATCTTGCGGTCGAAATCGTCCATATAAAGAGTTTATCCTAATTTATCGTATATTATATCAGTATTATCCTATTATTGGCTTGTGGACAATGCCAATTCCGCAAATTTATCCCCTAGCAGCGGAGTTATACTTTACTAGCCAGCCCGCAGCTGGGCGGCCTTCTCTGTCATGCGTGGAGGTGCAGCTTTGCCCAAACGCAACATCGTCAAACTCAGTTTGCACATCCCAGACGCTCCAGCGCGGCCGGGCGAGAAGCCGAATTTCAGCTATCTCGAGATTCCGGAAGCGGGCAGCGTCCGCCGCCCCGATAGCGCCACGCCCGCGCCCACGATGCGCGAACTGGCATACGATCTGATCCGCGTGCTGGACTGGAACCATCAAGCTGTCGGTCCCTGGGACCCGCGGCTTACGCCGGAGACCTTGCGCCGCGCCTTGAAGTTCATGGTACTCGACCGAATCTTCGAAGACCGAATGTTCCGCACCCAGCGCCAGGGCAAGACCTCGTTCTACATGCGCGGCCTGGGCGAAGAAGCCATCGCCGTCGCCCACGCCTTCGCGCTCAGCACCGACGATATGTGCTTCACGTCCTACCGCCAGCAGGGGCTTTTGATCGCGCGCGGCTGTCCGATCATCAACATGATGAACCAAGTCTACGCCAACGCCGGCGACAGGCAGCACGGCGTGCAGATGCCGATGCATTATTCCTATCCGGAGTACGGATACTTCGCGATGTCGGGTAATCTGGCGACGCAGGTCTCGCAAGCCGTGGGCTGGGCGATGGCTTCGGCCTTCCGCGGCGACGACAAGATCGCGGTCGCTTTTGTCGGCGACGGCGCCACTGCGGAAGGCGATTTCCACGCCGGCATGCTGTTCGCATCCGTCTACCGCGCGCCGGTCATCCTCAGCATCTCGAACAATCAGTGGGCGATATCGATGTTCCAGGCCATCGCCGGCGGCGAACAAACGACTTTCGCTTCGCGCGGCGTGGGCGTCGGGCTGCCGTCGCTGCGCGTCGACGGCAACGATTTTCTCGCCAGCTACGCCGCCGTGCAATGGGCCGCCGAACGCGCCCGTTCCAATCTCGGCGCCACCGTCATCGAGTTCGTCACCTATCGCGGCCATGCCCATTCGACCAGCGACGACCCCGCGCGCTATCGCCCGGCCGACGATTTTGCCGCTTGGCCGTTGGGCGACCCGATCGATCGCTTGAAGCGGCACCTGATCGCGCTGGGCGAATGGTCGGATGAGCAGCATGCCGCCTACGAAGAACAGGCGGTCGAAGAAATTCGCGCCCTGCAGACCCAGGCGGAAAGCATCGGCACGCTGGGAACCGGCAGACACGCGAACCCCGCCGCGCTTTTCGAGAATATCTTCGAAGAACCCGATTGGCGCCACAAACTGCAGCGCCAAGAACTGGGAGGCTGAGCCGTGCCCGCGATGAACATGATCCAGGCGCTCAACTCGGCGCTCGACGTGATGCTTGCGAAGGATCCGACCGTTCTGACCTTCGGCGAAGACGTGGGCTATTTCGGCGGCGTCTTCCGCGTCACCGAAGGCTTGCAGAAGAAATATGGCAAGAAGCGCTGCTTCGATGCGCCGATCTGCGAGTTGGGCATCGTGGGCGTCGGCATCGGCATGGCGGTCAACGGTTTGCGCCCGGTGGTGGAAATCCAGTTCGCCGATTACATCTATCCGGCCTACGACCAGCTGGTCTCGGAGGCCGCCCGCATCCGCTATCGCTCGGTAGGCGGCTACACGGCGCCCATCACCGTACGCAGTCCCTATGGCGGCGGCATATTCGGCGGCGAAACCCACAGCCAAAGCCCGGAAGCCTTGTTCACCCATGTCGTGGGGCTGAAGACGGTTATTCCTTCGACGCCTTACGACGCCAAGGGACTGCTCATCAGCGCCATCGAAGCGAACGATCCGGTGATGTTCTTCGAGCCCAAGCGCATCTATAACGGCCCGTTCGACGGCCATCACGAGCGGCCCGCCGTGCCGTGGTCGCAGCATCCCGGCAGCGAGGTGCCCGAAGGCTATTACACCGTGCCCTTGGGCAAGGCCGCCATCGTGCGCGAAGGCGAAGCCGTCACGCTGATCTGCTACGGCACGATGGTGCACGTCGCGCGTGCCGCCGCAGAGGAAAGCGGCATCGACGCCGAGATTATCGATCTGCGCACCCTAGTGCCGCTCGATCTGGACGCGGTCGTCGCCTCGGTGAAGAAAACCGGACGCTGCGTGATCGTGCACGAGGCGACGGAAACCGGCGGTTACGGCGGCGAACTCACGGCCCTGGTGCAGAAGCATTGTTTTTATCACCTGGAGGCGCCGGTCGAACGCGTCTGCGGTTTCGACACGCCCTATCCGCACGGTTTCGAGTGGGAATATTTCATCGGTCCGGCGCGCGTGGCGGCCGCGATGCGCCGCGCCTTGGAGGGCTGACCATGGGCCGTTACGTCTTCAAGCTTCCCGACGTCGGCGAAGGCACCACCGAGGCAGAGATCGTCGCCTGGCATGTCAAGGTCGGCGACACCGTCAAGCAAGAGCAGGACCTGGTCGATGTGATGACGGACAAGGCGACGGTGGAAATGACCTCGCCCGTCGCCGGCAAGATCGTCGCCGTGCATGGGGAACTGGGCGAGAAAGCGGCCGTCGGCGCGCCGCTGGTCGAACTGGAGGTCGAGAGCGCAGGAAACGTCCCCGTCAACGGCAAGTCCGCACCGGCCGCGACGGCCGAAGCGGAACCCGCCGCGAAATCCGAACCTGTCGCGGAATTGAAAGAACCTGCCCTGCCCACGCCGGTTGAACCCGTCGCCTCCGCGAGCGAAAGGCCGCTGGCTTCGCCGGCGGTGCGCCAACGCGCGCGTGCGCTCGGCATTGAATTGCGCTCGGTGCCAGGCAGCGGCCCCGAAGGGCGCATCACCCACGCCGATCTCGACACGTTCGTCACCGGCGGGCAACGAGCCTCGCTTCGCGCCGCCCTGCGCGACGGCGTCGAAGAGGTGAAGGTGATCGGGCTGCGCCGCAAGATCGCCGAAAAAATGCAGGAAGCCAAACGCCGCATTCCGCATTTCACCTATGTCGACGAAGTCGACATGACGGAGTTGGAATCCCTGCGCGCTCATTTGAACGCGACCAGGCGCGCGGATCGGCCCAAGCTCAATGTGCTGCCGTTCCTGATACGGGCGCTGGCGCACGCACTTCCCGAATTTCCGCAGATCAACGCGCTGTTCGACGACGAAGCGGGCGTGGTTCGCCGCCACGAGGCCATCCATGTCGGCATCGCGACCCAAACGCAGAACGGCCTGCTGGTGCCTGTGGTGCGCCACGCCGAAAGCCGCGATCTGTGGGACTGCGCGCAGGAGATCGCCCGCATCGCCGCCGCGGCGCGCGACAACAAGGCCGCGAAAGAAGAGCTGTCGGGTTCCACCATCACGATCTCCAGCCTCGGCGCGCTGGGCGGGCTGGTGGCGACGCCGGTGATCAATCATCCCGAGGTCGCCATCGTCGCGCCCAACGCCATCGTCGAGCGCCCCGTCGTGCGCGACGGCCGCATCGTGGCGCGCAAGATGATGAACCTGTCGTCGTCCTTCGATCATCGCGTGATCGACGGCCACGACGCCGCCCGGTTCATCCAGCGCCTCAAAGCGCTGCTGGAGCATCCGGCGACGCTTTTCATGGATTGAGGACGGCGAGGCGGTTTGCCGGGCATAGCTCGCAAAACCCTGCATTCTCCCCGCGTCGCCATACCCCCAAAATAATTTCCGCCTTTCTTGAATTCGAATACCCCATTTTCGAGGTTTTATCCTGCAATTTTAGACACTTACGTGTACAATTTCCTTGCCCTTTATCTCGCATTTAGCGGCCCTGAGCCGCGTATGAGAGAGCGAACGCATCGCACATGCAAAGCATCCCGCCGCAAACCCGAGCCGGGACGCAGTGCAGTCGGCAAATGGGAACAAAATCCAGCGCGTCAAGGGGCGCGCAGCAAATTTAATCTGCGCGAATGGGAGGCGTTATCACTCAGTGTGCGGACGACACATGAATTTCTAGCCGTCAGGTAAGCCCCCGCCGATGCCTCTCCTCGCGCATGTGTTTAAGGAAGCGCGAGCTCCACGGGGTTGAATTGCCGTCGCTGTTAAAGGCGGGCGGTAGCCACTAAACTCGGCCCATCGATCTTGAGTCCCTGAAATGACGCGGTACGGGGGCGCGGGTCGTTGCTCGCCGCGCCAAGCAACACTTCGGAGGGAGAAATGAATCCAATGTCGCGCTCGGACGCGATCGTCGACAAATTGGTTGAGGGTTTGCGCACGCTGCTTAGCAAGAGTTTCTTCGAGAAAAGCGAACCTCTGTTCGAAACCATTGCCGGCTATGCGGCGGTGACCGCGGTCTTGCTCGTCGTGGCGACAACCACGGTGTTCGTGGTCAAGACGGAGTCCTACATAGAGATTCTGATGGGGGCCGCCACCATCCTCACCATCGCGATCTGCCACTATCTCGGACGGAAGTTCCTCGGCAATTGCAGGAACCTCGTCGCGCAGAACCCGTCGAGCATCGGCTCCGCCGAGCTTCCGAAAGTGTTGGGGGTGATCACGCTCGTTCTGTTCGGAGCCGTCATTTTTACCGGCCTCTATGCCGCGCTCTATACGAGTTTCGAGTTCGCGAACATGATCGAGTGGAGCTTCATGCGCGTCTTGAACCTCGTCGCACACGCCGTGATCGGCATCGTGCCTGCCGCATTGTGCCTCGTGTATATGACGAGCGCGTTTCTCAATCCGGAACTGATCTCGACAAGCGTGGTGGCGACCACCGCGCCGAGCCAGGTTGCCGTGTCGTTCCTCGCCATGTGGCTCAAAGCCGGAGCCCGGCTGGCGCCGATGTTCTTCGGCGGCCTCACGGCGGTAGGCTGCCTGAGTCTCGCGGTCTCGCTGGTGAACGGACTGGATGAATCGATTGCGTTCCAACCTTACGGCACCGCGTCGGTCATCGCCGGGCTGATCTCTCCGCTGGCCATCTACCTGATCTCGATCTTCTTCTATCTGCTGATAGATCTCTGGCGGGCGATCCTCTCGCTGCTGAAGATCTAATACGGCCGATCGGAAGCTGGGCGACAGCGTCGCGCGGACGCCTTAGGAACTCACCACCGCGAGCATCTTCGCGACGCGGTCTCCCAGCCCGTGGAAGGTATGGGGCAGCGAGGAATCCAGATAGGCGCTGTCGCCTTGCTGCAGCCGATAGGTGCGCCCGTCATAGAAGAGTTCGATAACGCCCTCCACGACGTAGACGAATTCCTGCCCGTCATGGGTGATCGGCACGCCCTGGGCCGTTGCGGGATCGAAGCTCAAGAGGAACGGCTCCATCATGTGCCCCGCGGTGCCCGGCCGGGTGAGCGAGGAATAGGCGTAGCTCTGCTCGGTGTCGCCCTGATCGCCCGAGAGCGATTCACCCGAGCGGCAGATCGTCAAATGTTCGGAGACCGTGCCGCCGCCGTGCAGCAATCCTTCCATCTTCGATCCGAGCACGCGCGACAGCTGGATCACCGCGCCGATGGGCGGAACGGCGCGGCCCTCCTCGTAGGCGCTGAGCCGCTCCGCATCGATTCCGGCGAGCTTCGACACCTGCTCGATGCTCATGTCCTGCGCCTCGCGCAGCTTCTTGATCCGTTCGCCAACATATTTTCTCATGAGCGATCTCCTGGACATATTACTTTCGTCATGGCCGCCACCCCGGTCCGCGCAAAGCGCGGCCGGAGTGCAAGCAGGCGGCCATCCAGGTTTTTTTTCGCGCGCGGACACGCGCGTGCTGGATGGCCGGGGCAAGCCCGGCCATGACGAAGATATGATGTGAATTCGTCATTCCCCTCACCCGTCGCGCCGGGCGGGAACGATCCTGCCGCTGAGCGCGCGCAGATTCTGCCAATTGCGGTCGATGGCCGGGCGCAGGTCGGCGGCGGCGAGCCCCGATTTCTGGAAGCGGCGCTGCAAGGACAAATACATATTCAGCGCTTCGTCGGAGAAATCCGGCTCGATGTTCACTACATGGCGCTTGCCGTCGAAGATTTCGTACACCGGGAACAGGCCGGAGCGCACCGCCAGCCGCACCAGTTCCAGGCCCAGCGCCGGCTCCGACTTCCACCCGGTGGGACAAGGCGAGAGCACATGCAAGAAGCGGAAGCCCTTGAGATCGAGCGCATAGCGCAGCTTGCGATGGGCGTCCTCCGCGTGGGCGAGCGAGACCGAGGTGGCGTATGGGATGCGGTGCGCCGCCAGGATGGCGAGGATGTCTTTTTTCTGCTCCACTTTGCCGTCGGGCGTGTTGGTGGTGACGGCGCCGGCGGGGGTGGCGGACGAACGCTGTCCGCCGGTGTTGCCGTAGATCTCGTTGTCGTAGCAGATGTAGAGAATGTCCTCGTTGCGCTCCGCCGCCGCCGACAGACTGGCGAAGCCGATATCGAAGGTGCCACCGTCGCCCGCCAGGATGATCGCGCGCAGGTCTTCGCCGTTGAGCGCGGCCACGCTGGCGACCCCGCTCGCGGCCGCGGGGGCGGACGCGAAGGTGGTCATGAGCGTGGGGACGCCAAAGGTGCTCTGCGGAAAGGTTCCGCCCGCAACCGCCGCACAGCTGGCCGGAATGACGAGGTGCACGGGCCGCTCCGCCACGGCATGGCGCAGCATCTGCAGCGTGAGCGACATGCCGCAGCCGCCGCAGTTGGTGTTGCCCTTGCGAAACAAAGGATCGGCCCGATTCAGAGTGGTCTGCGCCATGCCGTCCAGTGCCGGTTCGTTCATCACACGGCCTCCATCAATGCCGGCGCACCGGAAATCTCACGCCGCCGCAGATCGTCCAGCATTTTGACGATGTGCTCGGGACGCACGTCTCCCCCGCCCAGCCCGGCGACATAGTTCTGCATTACCGTGCCGGGCTCTGCGAGGCTGCTTGTTTCCGCCCACAGCACGCCGCCTAACCCCAGGCTGATATCGCGGTCGATCACGGCGATGCGCTTCTTTCCGGCATAGGCCGCGCGGATCGTGTCGGTCGGCAGCGGGCGGAACAGGCGCACGCGCAGCGCGCCCAAGCGCCGGCCTTCGGCGCGCAGCTTGTCCACCACGCGTTCGGCGGTGGCGCCGATGGTGCCCATCGATACGATCAGCGTGTCCGCATCCTCGGCGCGGTACGCTACGACTGCATCGAGGAGGCGGCGGCCGAAGATCGCTTCGAACTCATTCTGGATTTCGGCGTAGACTTTCGACACCTCCAGCATGGCTAGATGGTGCTGCCAGCGATGCATTTCGGTCTGGTGCGGTATCTCGATCTGCCCCAGCGTGTGGGGGGCTACGCCGAGGCGTTGCGGGACGTCGGTCAGCGGCAGGAAGTCATCCACCTGCCCCTGGTCCGGAATCTGGGTCTGGGCGACGGTGTGCGAAAGGATGAAGCCTTCCATGTTGACCATCGCCGGCATCATCACGCGGCGGTCCTCCGCCAGGCGGAAGGCTGCGAGCACGCTATCGAACAGTTCCTGATTGTCGGCGCAGTAGAACTGGATCAGGCCGTGGTCGCGCAAGGTGAGCGCATCGCCGTGATCGGCCCAGATATTCCAGGGCGGACCGAGGGTGCGGTTGGCCACCGCCAACACCACCGGCAAGCGCAAACTCGCCGCCGCGATGCAGTTCTCGAACATGTACGCCAAGCCGTTGGAAGAAGTCGCGGTAAACGTCCGTGCGCCGGCGGACGCGGCGCCGATACACACGCCCATCGCGCTGTGCTCGCTCTCCACCCGGATGACGCGGCCTTTCTCGATCTTCTGCTGACACAGGTACTCCATGCATTCGGTCGAGGGCGTGATCGGATAGACGCCGCTGCAAAAACCGCGCCCCTTGCGGTTGGCGCGCGCCGCTAGGGTTGCCGCCAGGGCGGCGCCGTGATTGGCGCTGAGGAGTTCGACGGTCATGGCCGCACCTCATGGTTCTTTTCCTGCATCTCCATCGCGCTGCGCGGGCATTCGGCCACACACATGCCGCAGCCCTTGCAGTAATCGCCGTCGATGCGATAGCCGTCTGCGCTGCGAACGATCACGCCGTCCGGACACGAGATCAGACACGTATCGCAATGCGTGCAGTGGCCGCAGGAAAAACAACGCCCCGCTTCATCCGGACCCGCAAGCCCGAGATTGACTTCATCGAAGTTTCCGCCGAGCGCGGAAGGCGACAATTGTTTGTCCCTGCGCGGCGGCGCCACGTCGAAATGGGAAAAACGAATCTGACCCGGCGCCACGCGTTTGACGAGCGCTTCACCAGACGCAGCTTCGCCGTTCAGAACAGCCAGCGCCGCGCGGCGTCCGTTGCCGATGGCATGGGTCACCGTGCCGTCGCCGGTCGCGCAGTCCCCGGCGAACCAGACCGGGAGCAGTTGATCGCCCTGCCAGGCACGGCCGTCGCGCACCGTCCAATTTTCGGGCAGCAGATCCAGTTCGCTCTTCTGGCCGAGCGCCAAGAGAACCTTGTCGCAGGCGAGCGTCGATGTGCGCTCGGTGACGACCGGACGGCGGCGGCCGCTGGCATCGGGTGGTCCGGCTTCGACCTCTGCGATCACCCCGGCAGACACAATGCCTGAGCCCGTGAATTCCACGGGTTGCCGATAAGGCAGCAGTTGCACGCCTTCGCGTTCGGCGTCCTCGATTTCTTCGGCGATGGCCGGCATGTCCTTGCGGCTGCGGCGGTAGACGATCTTCACCGAAGCGGCGCCACAGCGCAGCGCGCTGCGGGCGCAGTCGATCGCCGTGTTGCCGCCGCCGATCACCACGACATTACCGTGCAGCGAAACGCTGCCGCGCTTGACGCGGTCGAGAAAGTCGAGGCCCTGCTCCACGCCGTTGAGCTTCTCGCCCTTCGTCGCCAGATCGAGAGCCGGCCCGAAGCCGACGCAGACGATCACGGCATCGAAATCATTCCGTAGACGGAGCAGATCGTCCTGGCCCAAGCGGGAATTGCAGCGCGCTTCGACGCCCAGCTTCAAGATGCGTTCGACATCGCGCCCCAGCACCTCATGCGGCAGACGAAAAGCCGGAATGCCGTTGCGCAACACTCCGCCCAGCGCCGGGCCGGCCTCGAAAATCGTCACCGCATGCCCATGCAGGGCGAGCTGGTAGGCGGCGCTCAATCCCGCCGGTCCGCCGCCGATCACGGCAACGCGCAGGGGCTGTTGAGCCGTTTGCGGCTTGAGCTCCAGCTGAGAATGGTCGGCAATCCAACGCTCCAGGCTGCGGATGTTCACCGCGCCGTCGAATGCCTCGCGGTTGCAGGCTTGCATACACGGCGCCGGGCAAACGCGACCGCATACCGAGGGCAGCGGCTGGGTGCGCAGCAGAATCGCCGCCGCTTCCTGCACGCCTTCGTTCTTCAGGGCCTGGATGAATCCGACAACGTCATTTCCGGCCGGACAGGCAAGATTGCAGGGTGCCGAATGCTCGCTGTAAACCGGCGCCTGATTGCTCCATGACCCGGTTCTGAAACTCGCGGGAATATCCGTACTGTGGCCGAGCATGGTCCCGACAGCGAGGGGACTGATCGCCGGCGCGGACACACCGGGACCATCATTCCCTTGAACCGCTTCGCAGACCCGCACCTGCTCGTAGGCATGTTGCGCGGCCACGAGATCGCCGCCCAGCCCCAGCGAGGTATAGGCTTTTTCCAGCACCGTCAGGGGCAATCCCAGCAAGCGGGCATAGGCGCCGAGTATGGTCGTGTTGATAATGACCACCGAACTCGAGCCGATGCCCTGCTCGCGCGCGATCGCGGTGGCATCGATCACACCGAAGCGATAATGCTCGAAGCGAGCGGCATAGCTTTCCAGACTGGCGTGCGTATTCAGCAGCAGCAGAGAACCCGGCGCCGCTCCTTCCAGGACCTGAGCGCCCATCAATCCTTCGTCGAGCACGATCAGGTGATTGGGCCGGTAGACCTTGTTGCGGTTGCCGATGGCAGAACGATCGACGCGGGTATAGGCCTGCACCGGCGCGCCCGAGCGCTCGCTGCCATAATCGCCGAAGGTCTGCACATGCAAACCCATCTGGGTAAACAGCGCGGCAATCAGTTTGGCGCAGGTGACGCCGCCTTGGCCTCCCCTGCCGTGCACGCGCACTTCCAGCGGCAACGTCAAACCGACAGGTAAAGGAATACTCGCGGCTGTGACCGAAGAATCGGCCGGATACTTGTATTCCATCATATCTCCCGCCTTCCTGCGGTGTTGTCGGGCCAAACCTCAAATGGGTTTTGGACTCAACCGTACTTCGCGCAACGCCGTTTGATATGAGTAATGTCAATGCCGTCCCGAATGTCCGAGGCCCGAATTGTCGGCAAAAAAAGCGCCGCCGCCATGGGACGCGAAGGCGCAATGCGTCCCGCCATCGCTGTCGCGCAAGATTATGAGGTTTTCGAAGCGCGCCGCATGCTCGGCCGTTAAAATAAGACGACCTGACTGATATTTTGTACCCTGCGAAATGTATGATCGGTCGTCGGCGCCGTCCGACGCTGAGGTGAGTGTGGTCGGTTCATAGAAAACGGCTATGCCACCACGTAACCGAGAAATGCCGCATTCATCCTCGATAGCGAAGCGCATCGACCAGCAAAGTAAAAGCTGGCGAGGTTTGGTGGCGGCTTGGGTAATAGAGGTGGTACCCTGAAAATGGAGGGCACCAGTCCTCCAGCACCCGCTTGAGGCGCCTCTTCGCGAGATAGGGCTCTGCAAGGTCCTCCGGCACATACGCCAGACCAAATCCAGCCAACGCCGCATTGAGGATTTGGGGCAATCCGTTGAAGACGAGTTGGCCTTCGACTCGCACCTTCAATTCACGGCCGCCTTTTTCGAACTCCCAGGCGTACAGCCCGCCATAGGTGGGCAGGCGCAAGTTGATGCAATCGTGTTGGACCAGATCCTGCGGTTTCTTCGGCGCTGACCGCTTGGCGAAATACGAAGGGGCGCCCACAGCCGCCATGCGCATGTCCGGGCCAATACGGACCGCGATCATGT
>CAVPYO010000005.1:0-13463 GCA_963710025.1 uncultured Alphaproteobacteria bacterium
CCTTCGCCACCTGCTCGCCAAGCCGCACGCCGGCGTCATACCGCTCTGCGACGATGTCGGTCAGCCCATAGTCGATGATGACCTCGACCTTGATGTCCTTGTATTGCGGCAGGAGCTTCGCAAGTTTCGGCCAGAGGATGGTATCGGCTGCATGCTCGGCGGTGGTTATCCGGATCGTACCGGAGGGCTTTTCGCGAAGTTCGCTCAAGGCTGCGATTTCGGCCTCGATCTCCTCGAACCGCGGGCCGACGTTTTGCAGGAGGCGTTCGCCGGCTTCCGTGGGGGAGACACTGCGGGTCGTGCGGGTGAGCAACCGAATCCCCAGCCGTTCCTCGAGTCCGCTAATCGTGTGACTGAGCGCCGACTGAGACACGCCGAGTTTTGCAGCCGCTCGCGTAAAGCTCCGCTCGCGCGCGACGGCGAGGAAGGCAAGGAAATCGTTGAGATTTTCACGCGCCACTCATGAGCTCCGCTCATAGGTTCGTGCGAATTATAGCACCTAGTCGCATGGCTGCGCACCTACTACATTCACGATCGAAGGCGTCGAGGAGAAGCAACAATGCAGAAGCGCAAACTTGGAAGCAGTAACCTGGAAGTCTCGGCCATCGGGCTCGGGTGCATGGGAATGAGCTTTTCCTACGGTCCCCCGGCAGACAAGCAGGAGATGATCTCGCTGCTTCGAACCGCGGTTGAACGCGGTGTCACATTCTTCGACACGGCAGAAGTCTATGGTCCGTTCACGAACGAGGAACTCGTCGGCGAAGCGCTTTCGCCCTTGCGCGATCAGGTGGTCATCGCCACGAAGTTCGGCTTCAACATCGCCCCTAAGTCGGACCCGAGGGGCATGACAGGTGCGCCAAGCCTGGACAGCCGGCCCGAACATATCAAACAGGTGGCAGAGGCCTCGCTTAAACGACTGAAGATCGACGTCATCGATCTCTTTTATCAGCACCGCGTTGACCCAAACGTGCCGATCGAGGATGTGGCTGGCGCCGTTAAGGACCTGATCCGCGAAGGCAAGGTCAAGCACTTCGGCCTTTCCGAGGCTGGTGTGAACACCATCCGCCGGGCTCACGCGGTCCAGCCTGTCACTGCGCTGCAGAGCGAATACTCGCTGTGGTGGAGACGCCCGGAAGCGGAAGTGATCCCGACACTGGAAGAACTTGGTATTGGTTTCGTCCCGTACAGCCCACTCGGTAAGGGCTTCCTGACGGGCAAGATCAACGAGAACACGACCTTCGACAGCACCGACTTCCGCAACACGCTGCCGCGCTTTTCGCCGGAAGCCCGCAAAGCAAATCAGGCGCTGGTTGACCTGCTGGGCAGCATCGCGGAACGGAAGAAGGCGACACCGGCACAGATCGCGCTCGGTTGGCTGCTGGCCCAGCAGCCGTGGATTGTCCCAATCCCCGGAACCACGAAGCTGAATCGGCTGGACGAGAACATCGGAGCGGCTGTCTTGGAACTGACGCCCGACGATCTTCGCGCCATCGACAGCGCCGCCTCGAAGATCAAGGTGCAAGGTGCTCGGTATCCCGAAAAGCTGGAGCAAATGACCGGTCGCTGAGCCACGGTTTAAGCAAGTTTTGGTGCGTGGTGTCGTTCGATGAGCAGCTAACTCCGGAGTCGAACGTTGTGGTCGCTAAGTCCTTGAATTGGTGGGTGATGCAGCAACCATACCGGCAAGATTCTGGTGAAATACTGGCCTATTCGCTAGCTGAGAGACATAAAAATACCAACAAATGTACCAACGGCACACGAAGGCGACAACGGCGTGCAATGTTCGTCGCCACATGCAGAACCTTAATAAAATAATCAAGAGCGGTCATTGTCAGGGTCGCAACCGGTGACGGTGGTCCGTCTGGATCAATCCGGCGTCGGCTGTGTTTTCGGCCGCGGGTTGAAGTCGGACGGAACGTGATTGGGGATGCCGAGCTGCTCGTCCACCGGAACAATTCCGACCGCTTTGCAGCCATAATGTCCTGACAGTTCAGAAGGCTGTGTGTCCACCAGCTTGGACGGAATGATGGCATAACTTGGCGGAAGAGGCGCGGCCTTGCCCGACAGCCGCGCCGGATCGAAGCCGCCGGTCAGATCGCCGATGTCCGCCGTCAAATCGTCTTGCGGGCCGAGGTCTTTCTGGTGGAATTTTTTCTCGCCGAGTTGGCGCGCCTTCAACTCGTCGGGAAGATCGGCAAGCGGAATCAGCCCCATCACCTCGTCGACGAACTTCACCACCGAGGCGTGGCTGCCGTGTTCGTGGTCGATCGCGTGTACACGCGCAAAGGGCGAGATCAGGATCAGCGGCACGCGCGGCCCGTCGGAGATCGGTACCACGTCGTTGGTTCCCGCGAGGTTGGGTTCGTGTACGCGGGCCTCCGGCGGTACGTGGTCGTAATCGCCTTCCGAATCGTCCCAGGTGATGATGATCGCGCTTTGCTTCCAATAGGGGCTCATGGCGATCGCGTTCACCGCGCGCGCGACGAGCGCCTCGGAAATCATCGAATCGGAATAGCCGGGATGGTCGTCGTCACCTAGAAAGGTCTGCGCCACGCTGCGATCAGCCGGCTGGAGCCCTGCGATGTTCTGATAGCCGCCCTTGACGTAGAAGACGCCGCCGGTTTTGGGCAGGGTGCCGTGGGCGACATCCGCATAGAAATCGCCGAGCCCGCGCAGTTTCTTGCGCATCTCGGGATTGTTCGAGACATAGCCGAAATATTGCGGCCCGTTGTGATGGGTGATGTAGGAGGCATGCAGCCCGCCCGCATCGAGGGGATCGGCGCCGGCCGCCGGTTCTTTGTCGAAACCTTCCTCATACCAGCGCCAATCGACCGGCGCGTGTCCGGTCTTGGTCACGGTGACGATGTCGTCCTTCACATCGTCCAGATCGTCGTCGGGCAGTTCGTCCTTCTTCGTCGCGGACTGCAGGTTTTTGCCTGCCAGGGTGAGCGGCAGCGAGGCATAGGTCTGGTTGTACTGGACCGTCTCTTGATTGTAGGGGCTGAAATCGAAGGGATTGACGGGCACCTTCTTGCGCCGGTCGTATGGCGAGCCCCAATAAGGATCGGCATCGTCGGTGACCGGCTCGCCGGGACCGGAATGATCGGTCTTGGCATAACCCTGGTCCGGATGCTCGACCCACTGGGTGGCGCCGGTCTGGGCGGCGATGATGTCGAGATTGCCGGGCGTAGAAGGGCCGGCGATCGATTGGAACACATTGTCCATCAGCGTGAAGCGGTCGGCATAGCGCCACAAGAAGGGAACCGTGTCGCAGTCCTCATACGCCATGGTGAGTTCGCCAAACTGCTTGGCCATAATCGTGGGAAGCCCCTCGCCCGCGTATTTGCGCTCTTCGGTGACGGCATAGCGATCCATGCGCGCGGTGCCATTGAGGATATGCATCTTTGCCGCGATGATGGCGTGCGAATGATCGACGTCGTCGGTGTCGGCGGCGAACTCGGCCGGGCCGATGCGGAAGGGCTGGATGTCATCCGCCGAGCCGTCGATATTCATCAAAGGTTGGTCGAATCCAAGCGTGTCGGATGCCGGCCGAACGGACTGGCCTTCCGAATATAGCCCGTTCGCCCCGGGGAAGGTACCGAAATAGGAATCGAAGCTGCGGTTCTCCTGATAGAGCACGAACACGTATTTTATGTGTTTGCGTAGCAGCGCCACGAGCTGCTCATGCGAAAGCTGCGGTTCGTTTGCCGCCGTAATGACGTATGGGCTCACATCCGGGCCGGGCGCGGTGTCGATCGTCGCGGCGGATGCGCGCAACCCCAACGCGGCGGTCGAAAGCATGATGAGCAAAAATCGATGAAGGGCTGTTCGGTCCATTCAAGCGCTCCATCCGGGAATCCGAAATCGACGCGAGTTTATAATCTACCGCGCCTGGTGATGTGAAAAATCGATGACAGTCGACGCTACCTTGGCGCTGCCGGGTACGGGCCATGTCCAAGGCCTGCCCAGAGTATCCGGTTGAAGTCCATCGCCGGTATCTTGTCTTCCTGCGACCAATCATAGCCACGTGTACTTGCGGCCCAGTACGCTGCGTCATGCGCGTCGGCAAACCGCTTCTGCGGAGCCGATCCCGTCTGCTGGGGCGGCAGCGGCAGCTGAGTTTGCCGCAGCGCCGCTGACGGCGTGGCATTGTACGACCAATTCCTCTGGGCAAGATCGAACACGTCGGTCATCGGGCGCTGGTAGGCGTCGTAGAGGCTGAGAGGCTCGATTCCGAGAATATCCTCGATCGTGCGCAGCATGTTGACCGTCGTGTAGCGTGACGAGACGACGGCGCCCTGCTTGACATATGGCCCGACGACGAACGCGGTGCTGCGATGCGGATCGACATGGTCCGGACCATCCTGGGCGTCGTCTTCCACGATAAAGATAAGAGTGGAATCCCGATAGGGGCTGCGCGCGACCGCCTCGATGAGCTTGCCGACCGCGTAATCATTGTCCGCGACCTGTCGTTCCGGCGTGTTCACCCCGTCGATCGCATGACCGAAATCGCCCATGTGATCCAACATGAAGCGCACCAGCGACAGCTGCGGCATGTTGTGATGCGCGATCTGGAGCGCGAACTCCCGTTCCCATTCGCGCTCGCGCCAGAAATCCGGGTAGCGCACGTCGAAGCTACGAAAGTAGGGATCGGTGCGCGGTGCAAGCGCTGGATCGGCCGACCACGCCATCCGGGTCTTCTTGGCGAACGAGCCGTGTTCGAGCGGCACCGCAAACGGATTGTTCGGGTCATAGCGGGTGAGATCGCAGTAGAAGCCGTAATTGCGCACACTCAGATGGGCGCGCAAGGCCGCGTCCCAAAGGTGGCCGCGCCCTTTTTCGCTCGCCGGCGGCGCCGGTGCCGCAACGTCCGCGGTGCCGGGCAGCAGATCGGGATCGTCCGGGGTTGCCGGGTCGGCGGCTCGCCGGGCGGCGAGGCCTGGGATCGCGACATTGATGTTCCGGTTCGAACCTTCCACATCATAGGTTTGGCCGCGCCCGGCATATTGCATCGGTATGGCTTTGACGCCGACGTCGACTTCTCGCGCCTCCGTGCTCCACGGCCAGCCGTTACCGCTGACCTCGCCGGAATCGTAGAAATTGTCGAGCGCCACGAACTGCCGGGCCAGCGCATGTTCGTTCGGCGTGATCGCTTCGCCGAACAGCGCGAGGCTCGGATCGCTATTGCCGCGCCCGAGATCGCCGAGCACCTGATCGTAGGTGCGGTTCTCCTTGATGATGTAGATGACGTGCTTGATGCGCTTGCGCAGGGCGGCCATGACTGCGGCATCGTGAGGATCGGTACGCGTCAGGAAACGGTTGTTGGCGGCTACTCTATCGGTCAGCTCGGGAAGGTCGCGTTCCGCCGGCGTGGGCAGCGCGAGAAATCCGGCATGGCTGAGTTGCAGAACGTAGCGGTTGCGGGCGCGGCAGCCCGCGGCGCGAGCCTTGTCATAACTGTTGCCCGTGCAGCCGAGCGGATTGGGACCCGGATCGCTGCGACCGTTGACGATGTAGAGCATTCCCCCACCGGACCCGGTGCTGACGGAATTGGGATACCAACCGGTCGGAATGAGTCCGGCAACATGATGCGGTTCGCGGCCCGCGATTGGAATCACCGCCAGTGCGTTTTCGCCGCCCAATGTCACATAAAGCGTATTTTCGTCAGGCGATAGCGCCAGGGCGTTGGGAGCCGCCCCTCGGAAGTGCGTCTTGCCGGCCAGCAATCCGGGTGGCGCCGAGGCATCGATTACCTCCCGCACGCGATTGCTTGCGGTATCGATGACCGTGACCGTATCCGTGTTGTCGCTTGTGACGAAAAGCAGCGATTGCGCCTTGTTCAAGAGAATCCGGTTGGGCGTTCCCGCGACCTTGATACGCGCTATCAGCTTCGGCGTAGCGGAAATATCGACGACATCGACCTCATGGTCGCGAAGGCTGCTGACATACGCCGTATCGTCGCCCTTGATCTGCACCCAATAGGGATACTCCCCGCCGGGAATGCCGTGTTGGCGCGGGTCGATCATGCCGGGGCGCAAATCGAGTTCGCCCATCATCTGACCTGCAGCAGGATCGACAATCGTGATCGAGTCGTCGTGGCGATCGGCCACGACGATCTTACGTCCATCGGCGGTGACGTCGAGCCCGGCGGCGCTCGGCTTCACCTCAATGCCAAGTCCGGCCTTGTGGCCGAGCACAACGGGCTTGCCCGCTTCCGACCAACGACCGTCGGCCCGGGCGAAGACGTGAACGCAATCATCAACGCCGCCCGACACATAGAAATGCGAATCGTCCGGCGAGAATACGATGCCGGAATCCGAATCCGGCACCGTGAGAACCTGAACCTGCTTCGGTGCGTGCGCGGAGATGTCAAAGACGAACACGTACTCCCCGGAATGCGCCTTGGCCGTGCCCGTCGCATCCGAGATCAGGTTGAAGCCGCTGGTCAGGACAAGCAGCGTCTTGCCATCGTGGCTGGCGGCAGTGGTTACCGCCTGGCCGACGCGAAAGTCGGCAAAGTCGGGCAGCCCCGGGTCCAGTTCCTGAAACGTCGAGCCTGTCGCCGCGGTTGGCGTAATGTGCTGGCCCGTGGGAATCCATTGGCCGGCCGATGAATCATCGCTATCTCCCAGGATCGGTTGGCCCGCGACAACTGCGAGCACAAGCCCTGCAACAAGCAGATTTCTGAATTCGATCATGCTGCCCTCCTGGGGTAGGTCTATGTCAGCATACGCAGCAGGACGACACTTTGATGATGTCGACGGGAGACACGCGATCCCGTATTCTTGATGTGCAATGAATGGCGCCGATCTCCACTATGCCCATCCTCCCGCCCCCTGTCTTGGAAGTATTCTATTCCCCAACCTGCGCGCCCTGCCGGAACGAGCTACCGGTCCTTGCCGAGCTTGTGAATAAGGACGGTCTGCGGGTCCGCATAGTGATCCTGGAGCAGGAGGAACGGGCGCGCGGCGATATTCGTGCCGTGTCCGCAAAACTTGAAATGGACGCCATCGCGGACTCAAAAGCCCCGCCACGGGTCACGCTGCTCGCGTCCGGCAATTCGGACGGTATCCTGCCATATGCGCGATCCGTCACCGCCGCACGAAAAATTTGCGCCAAATGGCGCGGCAGCCTCACGCTTGGGCGTGCCCGAGCGCTCATTGCCGCTTGCACCGCGATCAATGAACCGTCGAAGCAACGATCTTGAAGAACATGCCTTTTTCGCCGTTGTTGATGAGGCTCAAGGGACCGGTCACCGTCACGATCTTGTCCGTCCACACGATTGCATGCGGCGACACGACCTCGACGACCTCATTCGGCTCGCCTGGAGGGCAGAACATGCAAACGGGCGTATTGCGCGTGAGTAAAAAATGCTTGGTGTGATCGGAGCCGTCTAGCGGCAGGACGAACCCATTGACGGTCACACTCGTACCCGCCAGTGCCTTTACTTCCGGCGTCACGGCGATGCTGTAGAGCCCGTTTTGGTTGTTGTAACCGATCTTGCATTTGAGGAATTGCAGCCAAACCGGGCTTTGCGATTTCGGCAGCAAATCCTGCGCGGCGCGCTCGTCGGCCGGCTGACTGATCGGCTGCGTCAAAATGTGCTTTTGCGGTCTCATTCCACACAACAGCAGTAACAACGGCACGAGTGCCAATTTGAGGATACGCTTGCTCATGACTGCAACAACTCCTCCATGGGTGTGCGCGCCGCGCGGATCGCCGGAAACAACGCAGCCAAGGCCGCGACGGCGAACGCCCCAGCAACAAGGTAGCCGACATCCGAAACGTCGAATTGCGGTTTGAGGAGCAGGCCGGTTTGATCCGCCAGCATGTCCGCTCCCCATAACATCAAAGCCGCACAAAGCCCGAGACCTGTCAGCAAGGCGGCCAGCGCGATCATCGCAGCCTCGGCGAATGCGACGGACGCGATCGAGAATGGCCCCGCGCCCAGCGCTCTCAGCAATGCCAAATCGCGTGTGCGCGTGTTCATCGTCGCCATCAGACCGGCTGCAGCACCGGCCGCCGCGATGCTGACCAATAGAATGCCGATTGCCGTCGCAGCCACGGTCAGCGGCCGCAGATAACTCATGACGCGCGCAATCTCGAAGGTCGGGCTCGCCGCGCTCAGCGTCGGGCTTGCCTCGATCAAACGCGGTACCAACAGCGCAGCCACCGGGCTCTTATAAGATGCCACCACTGCCGTCGCCGCATCCGGCAAGTTCACGTAGGTTTCCGTGATCCCGCTCAAGGCGGCTTCGTCCTCGGCATGCATTCTGTGGATGTAGCGGATGGTCTCGATATCGCAGAGCACCAGGCGGTCCAGAACCGAGCCGGTGGGAGCCAAAATGCCGACGACGGTGTACGGGAATTGGGAATGCATCTCGCCGCCGGCTTCGAGTCCATGAGCGCCGATGAAGCGGTCGCCCAATTTGAGATGCAGGGCCTTTGCGACGCCCGCTCCCAGCACCGCTTGGAGCGGCTTGGTCCACATCCGGCCTTGCGCCACATCGGCTCGGTAAACCCAGAGAATCTTGGGCGTCGTTCCGACAATGCGCCATCCCTCTACATTGTCGCCGAGAGCGATCGGCGCCGCAACACGAACCAGCGGATGGTCGACGGCCGCCATGGCCGCCTTCTCCGAGACCAGCCCGCGCGGGTCGGAAATATGCAAGGCACAACACAGAACGAGATCGAGCGCCGAGCCTTTCGGACCCACGACGAGATCGACACCACCCCACGACCGCTCCGCGGCGTCGGGCAACGCATCGAGACCGACAAACGCCGTCGATACGGCCGTGATCCCCAATGCCCCAACCAAAATGGAAAGAAGCGCTTGACCCCAGCGGCGGCGAAGATAGGCGAAAGCCAGCGCAATGACGTTCATTGTACCTTCTCCATCTCGACAACTTGGTCGACGGCGTCGAGGACCCTGCGGTCATGGGTCGCCACGATCAGTGCTGCGTTCTCGGACACGGCGCATTCCGTGAGAAGAGCCATGATCGTCTCGGTGTTGGCGTCGTCGAGTGCCGAGGTCGGTTCGTCGGCAAGTATGATCGCCGGTTGATTCAACAATGCGCGCGCGATCGCCGTGCGTTGCGCCTGCCCATGGCTGATGCGATCCGCGCGGCTTGCCTTGACGGCACCAAGCCCGAGGCGGTCGAGCAGAGCCTCAAGACGATGCGCGTCGCGGCGCTCATACCCAGCACATTGCGCGGCGAGCCATATATTCGCGCGTACACTCAACGCATCAACCAAGTGGAACGATTGGAAGATGAGGCCAATGCGCCGGCCCCGAAATCTGTCTCGCGCATGGCGGTGCAGCTTCCACGGATCGATGCCTTCGATGACGATCGCGCCACTTTGAGGAGAGCGAATTCCCGCGATGGCCATGAGCGCGGTCGTCTTGCCACAACCCGACGGACCGACGACGGCCACCGTCTGACCGGCACGGGCGCAAAGATCGGGCAATTTGGCAAATTTCTCGCCATCGCGAGCGAGAACGACATTCGCGGTCGTCAATACGGTTGGCGGAGCCGAGCTAGCATTCATGTGCGTACTTTCATCGACGTCATGACCTTTGCACCGTACACGTAAGATCGCGCGACTACCGGCTTTGCCCACTGGATCGCGCTGATGCCTCTTGCGCGGAGAGAGCGCGTTCGAACATTGTTCCGAACACCGCAGAAAACAAACAGAGCGCTATGAAAACGAGCGCGGGAAGCGGTCCAACGCGAACACGGCTTTTTCGCCGACCACCCGTTCGTTTGATCTGCACCAAGAACATCCGTCGTGCCATCGTCGCCTGCCTCCAGACCGCAACTCGCGAGCGGTGGCGACACGCCACCGCTCGCGAGTCCGCCTTAGAACGATTTCGACAATCCGAAGAAGAACCCGCGCCGCGCGCCGTATTGCGGAGCGAAGACGCCGACGCCGCTGCCGCTGCGGATTTGGTAATCCACATCGAACAGATTGATGACATCGGCCCGCGCCGTGAGGCCATCGAGTCCTATGTCGGTCAGATCGCGGCTGACGCCGAGATTGACCTGCACATAGGCGGGCACATGGTCGCCGTTCGGAATGTTCTGTCCGCTTGAAAGCGTGAGGTCCTGGCGCAATCCCGTTCCGTAAATCATGTCGGTACTGAATACTGCCGGTCCCCAGCGATAGGCCATGCCTGCGGAGGCCGAGCCTTTCTGCTCGTGATCCAGATCGATGAAGTGGTTCTGGACATAAGCAAAGTCGTCCGGATCAAAACTGAACTCGCTCGTGATCCAATCCTCACCAATCGCACGTTCGATCGCATAATTGGCGTAGGCTGAAAAATTGTCCGACGTGTAATCGGCCGTCAATTCCGCGCCGTACTGCCTGCCGCGGGCGTAGTTGAACGGCGTCAGAATGATCGGCGCGCCGAATTGGCCCTCGTCGATCAAGTCTTTCGACAATTTGAAATAGGCGTCTATGCCCATCTTTAGTTCTGCCGTGATCTGCTGCGATACACCGGCGTCATAATAATCGGCGCGTTCGGCAATCGGAGTCGTATCCTGCGGGATTGCCGGCGCGTTTGTCGTGTTATTGAACAGCGCAACGTCCGAGCTGGACACCAGCTCGATGGGCGGCGGCGAGAAGTACCGCGCATAACCAACATGCACGACGGTGCCGTCGAGCGGCGTCCACACTGCGTTGACGCGTGGGCTGAGCTGATCGCCGCTGCTATAGGCCTGATATTTGTCGTAGCGCACGCCGAAGTTCACGGTGAGGGTCGGTATGACCTTCCACTCGTCCTGAAGGTAGAAGCTATAGCTCGATGCGTGCTTGGTGCTGTCGTCGACGATGTTGAGCGGAACATCCGAGGTCTGGCAGGTGTTCGCCGGATCGGTGCAAAGCGGGTTCGGATTGGGGCTGCCAGGCCCACCCGATGCCGTCGGCAACACCAGCGACGAGGTGTTGCTGATGAGATCGTCGGCTTCATAGGTCGTGCCGAAGCGGATTGTGTTGCTGCTGCCCAGATGATAGGCGCCCTCGGCCTGCAAGCCATAGGCTTCATCGCGCTTGTAGGCCTTTTGCGCGATGCCGTCGAAGAGGATATCGCCGACATTGGCGCCCGGCGTGTAATTGAGGCTCGAATAGCGCCCGAACAGCGACACCTGATAAGTCAGCGCGCCCTGCGTATGCAAATAGCTGAGCGTGGCGTAATGGGTGATCTCGCGTTGACGCTCGTCCAGATTATCGGACGGGAACGCCGTCTGGCCGTTGGCCTGGAGAACGAAGTCGCCGCTGCCGGGGTCCTGCGGCCCCAACCCGACGATGCCGTCGAGACCCGTGGGCTGCAGGCCAGCTTGGTTCGGAATCTCGAACATGTCGTTCGAGGTACCGAGGATCGCCGTGAGCGAGCTGTGTTCGTCCAAGAATCTCCTGCAGGAACGCGAAGCCGTGATACTGCTTGGTGCGGTCGTGTTCCGGCGTATGGCTGCTATCCGGCAATTCGATGCCCAGCGAATTGGTCTCGTAGTCGCCGGAGACAAAATAATTGAAGTGGCCCGACGAGCCGCCATAGTCGAAGCTCGGTTCAAGCTCGTTGTGGCTGCCGCCATACATGGAAACATGACCGCCCGGGTTGAACAAACCGGTCTTGGTCTGGATGTCGACCACGCCGCCGGTGTCGAGCCCGTATTCCGCGGGCAATGCGCCCGTGATCAGTTCGACCGAGGATGCCAGCCGGGGGTCGAGCGTTTGGCCGAAGACGCTGATGCCCTCGGGAAGGATGATTCCGTTGATCCGGAACTGGAGGGCATTGTGCTCGCCGCGGATATGCAATTGCCCGAACGAATCCTGCACAACGCTTGGCATCTGCAGCATGACTTGATTGAGCAGCGCGTTGTCGCCGCCGGGGGAGTTTTCAATATCCTGGGCGGTGACCGTATAGGTCGATGCGCCGAGCTGTGTCTGAATACCCTGGCGCGCTTCGGACAGGCGCGTGGCGGTGACGGTGACGGTTTCGATCGTTCCGCCAGTGGTGGACGAGGTGTAATCCTGCTGCGCGTGCGCGCCGCAGGTAAGTGCCGCCAAAGCGGCCGTGGTCATGAGAAACTTGCGATACATTGCTTGAACTCCACAAAGTAGTGAGATGCACAGCTATCAGCGGTGCCGAATGACCTATTGAGGCGCGCGAACTACGCCGCGCGGCCTATGGCCATTCCTGCGAAGAATTGGAGTTAAGCGCTTGGAGGAGCGCGGCCGCGCCAAATATGCGAGACCGACTTGGACAGGTTTGATACTGTAAACGCCGCCGTTGGTGGAAGCGGGGTTTGTGTCGGCAGCGACAGCACGACATCTGCCGGAGAAACGAACGCGCCAGCGACCGTGATCTGCTGGCACAGCGGGCAATTCGCTGGGTCGTCTTTGGACGGGACCCCATGCCGGTCACGTTCTTGTGAAGGGATTGCCTGTGTTGTGACTGGCCCAGCCTTCCCGGCGGTAACCGCGGAGGTGGATAAGGTAAATGGCGAGTCGGATCCCGCCGATACATGGATATGGGTCTGGGTGACATAACCCTGAACCAAAAAGGCCAGAAACGTGATGAATGACAGCGCAAGCCGCGGCATAGACAGCCCGTTCAATGGCCGTTTCGCTTTCCGCATTTGAAAATTCTTCGCTCGCACGCGAACCAATTTCCAGACTAAGCCTCGAATGTATCTTACACGTTATTTTGGCGGCAGAAGCAACCTTTGCCGTCCAAAAGCGGCTTGCTTGGGCCTCCCAAGAATTATGCAGCTTTCGCCATCGGATGTGCCCCGGGGCAACAATCCACCTCAATCGTTATATGGCTAAGACCAGCGATACCGGAAAGCTTCGATTTGTAGGCAGCAGCAGGCAGAAGTTCGTGGGTCACTACGCTCGCTATCACAGCATTATGGCCCGGACCGATGCGCCAGATATGCAAATCCGCGAGACGGTCTCCGTCAACCTCCAGCCGGGTCCGAATCAACTCTTTAAGCGTTGCATTGCCCGACATATCGACAAGCACGCCACTTGCCGCGCGTATCAGACCCCACGACCAATTGGCGATGACGCAAGCTCCGACAATGCCCATCACGGGGTCCATCCAAATCCAGCCGAGTTGACGGCCCGCAAGCAAGCCGATAACCGCAAGCACAGATATTGCGGCATCGGCAAGAACGTGGATATAGGCCGCACGCAAATTTAGATCATGGTGGTGGTCATGGCCGTGATCCTCATCCGCGTGATCATGGTCATCGCGAAGTAGCCATGCGCTCAATATGTTGACGCACAGTCCAAGCCCCGCGACCGGTAGTGCCTGATCGAACGCAATTCCAATGGGATGGAATAGGCGCTGCAAGCTCTCATAACCAATCAGTAGCGCAATCATGGCGAGTACGAGCGCGCTGGTGTATCCCGCCAATTCGCCAAACTTGCCGGTACCGAGTGAAAAACGTCCATCGCCC
>CAVPYO010000006.1:0-42434 GCA_963710025.1 uncultured Alphaproteobacteria bacterium
GACTATTGCTAGGCTCTGCGCTCGACGACGTCGGTGAATTCATCGAGGCTGAATCTGCAGGAACTGGTTCCGCGATGATCGGCGTCGTTTCTGTGGGAGCCAGTAGAGTGGCGGGCGTTTCATGCGGTACCTGGCCGGCCTGCCGGGTTGAGGCTCAAATTGGCCACGACGCCCTGGGGTGGCCGGGTGGGCGGAAGGATGGTCTGCGACTTCTCGACCTCCAAGTGGGCAATCTCGGTTTCGATCTGCGACTTAAACTCGTTTGAGGCGCGCCGGAGTTCGCGAGAAGACGTCCAGCTTTACGGGCCATCTCTGGGAGCTTCTTCGGCCCAAACACGATGAGGGCCAGCAGGAACAGGAAGATCGTCTCGGAAAAACTCATGGACAGCAATACGTCGGTCGCGGCGGCAGGACCCCGCCGCATCGAGGATCGCCTTGCAAACCTCTTTCAAGTCGGCGAGTCCGGCATCGATCTCGCCACCATAAACGAGAGCGCCGGAATTAACCGCCTTGGCGATCTGGTTGAGGTTGCCGCCGACCTTGCCAATCGCGCCGAGCAACCGGGCAAGCTCGCGTTTCTCGACCGGGGGACGCCGCACTTGGCGCGGTGCCTCTGCGCCAAGCAACGTCCGGCGCGCATAGCTTCCGGGCGTGAGACCGGCGCGCTCGGCGGCGGTGTCCACGGCGGCACGCTCCTCCGACGAGAGGCGGACGGTGATGTGTCGGTCGCGGATGCGCTTCTCGCTGCCGTGAGTCATGGCAGCGTCTCCCGGCGATAGCGGGGTTGGTGCAGGAAAGGGCTCCGCTCCTTCCGCGTCCGCCTACGCTGCAATGCAGCTTCGGCGCGACAGGCTGGGGTCTCGGGGAGCAAGGCTCCTTGAGCGCGGATGCCGAAGGGGCGTACCCTTCGGTCGGTGGAGTCGGAGGCGAAGCGCTCAGACGCGGGTGATCCAACGAGGGGCAAGGCTCCTCTTGGCCGGGGTGCACGGGGCTGGAAGTCCCCTGCCAAGCCGCGCGGAGCGCCAGAGATTTCGGCCCCGCCGGAAGCTCGCAGCGCACTACCGCGCATGGCTTGCCCTCAGACTTATTTCCTCTTTCATCTAATCTCACCCTCAATATCGCCAAAAAGATGACACCGGTACGCAACCAAAAACTTCCAAAAAAACAGAGACCGGCAGCGGCCTCTCCGTTCCGGCTCAAGCGCGGAACTCCGTGATTTTACCACGCGTAAATTATTTTCAGACGGCACAAAGAAGATGCAGTGCAACACTACTGTGCACCGCAGCTACACCGGCGCTTGTAGGGCCTGCAAAAATATACACTCCGAGTATGTAAAACGCCGAAACGACAACGCATCTGCAAAAATGCGACCGCCTCGCAAAACCCAAACCCCACTCTCACCACCCCTCAATTGATCCCCAACTAACCCAAGCCCCCCGAACGAACCTAACCGCTCCCCTCCGACCACACGACCTAACCTAACCTCGAATTCTCCTATGTCGCTTTCGGTCGGAACCGCGCGCAGTGCAAGGACGCCCGCGCGGCAGCGCAAAGCCCGCGCGGCTCGCGCGCCCGCAATGGGCTGAAAAGGAAGGGGCGAGTTAGAGCGCAACAGACCGCTGTTGCATCGGTCTGCTCGATGCAAGCGGGCTGCCTAACCGTGTCCGTCCGTGTGCTTTTCAATGGAAAGTACACACGATATTGTGTATAAATTCCTATGCCTTCAAAACCTCGCAAATCGAAAAAAACAGAGCCAACACTTGCTCAACTGCAAAAGCGACTTGCGCGGGCGGAGGGCAAAATCGCGTGCCTGACCGACAGGGCGAACCATTCCGCCAAGTTCATCGGCGAAATCGTCAAAGACATCACCGACGAACTCCTCGACGATCACAAGCGTCTGACGGAAATTGAGCAGAAGCGCCTGCCGGGCCTTAAGCAAGACCTGGAAAAGCATAGCGCCATCGATCAGAAATTCTTTTACGCCGTGGATACCCAACTCGCAGCGTTCAGACAGCAGAGAGCCGGTATTTTCAAAATTCTTAGAGGCTTTAAGAGATGGATGACCGACCTCGGCGAGCAACAATCCCGTATGGACCTCGAAATCGCGAAGGGCACGGACGCCTACTACCACCTGTATCCGGAACGGCTCGAACCCGACACGAAGTTCACAGAGCAGTTTACGAAGCTGTTTCCGCCGCCCCGTAAGCCCCATTCCAGAAAAAAGCCGTCGTGATATGGTTCTCCGTCTTCAAGACGGGGATAGGACATGGTGGACGACGACGTTCCCGAGGATCGGGAACGCGAGCCTGCATCGGAGCCAAAACGCCCCCTCACACAACAAGACGCTCTCATTCGCACCTATGCGGCTAAGCAGGAAGAGCAACAGGCGCGCGAACAGCGGATTCTCGCCGAGCGCCAAGCGGAAATCAGCCGACAACTCGATATTCACGGAATAACGGACCCGGAAACTCGGGCGTTGGCAACAGGATTTATTGCGTCGAACGTTGCCGCGACCGGTCATGAATTTGACCGACTCGAACAACGCGATCTCAACGCTATCACCGGTAAATCCATCGGTCAGGCATACGAAGAAGAGCAGCGACGGCGAACGGCAGAGGCCGAAGAGGTCGCGCGGCAATCCGGCGACCAGCCGGATCGGGACCGGCGTCCCGACGAGGTCGCGCGTAGTCAACCCGCCAAAGAGGAAGAACCCGAGCGCCAACGCGAAGGTGATTCAGGTAAGGAAATCACCGAAAGCAAGGCAGCCCGTATAGCCAAGATTCGAGAACGCGGTGGGCAGTTCGAAAAGGAACAATCGGATAAGGCTCGGGAAACGGAACAATTGCGTGAGCCTGGCAGCCGCGAACGCGAATAGCACCTCGCGTCCGATCAAGGGGGTGTTGACGTATGCCGGTTAGTCTGTGGTCGAAAAACGACGGTATCTATTTCGGATTCGCCGTCACGCCAACGAAGGCACAAACGCATCAATCGATTCTCGAAGAAAACTGGGAACCGGCTTCCGACAAAATGAACCGTTACCCCAGTTCTTCCGATCCGAACAATTCCGGCGACCGGCATATCGTGACGGTTGGGCCGAACGGCTCGGGAAAGACGCGGCGGCTTCTGGTCCCCAACCTCTACCGGCTTAAAGACTGGTCGATTGTCGTTATCGACATCAAGGGCGAGTTGGCCGCGCTCACTGCTGCCTATCGCGCGGCGCAAAAGGATCACAATGTCGTCGTGATCGATCCGTTCGGCGTCATCCCGAAAAACTATCCGCGCCTGATCGACAAATACCCCTATCTCGCCAGCAACGGGTGCAATCCAATTGCCGCGCTCGATCCCAAGAGCGACGACTTTCCCGACGACGCCTTGACGCTGGCCGAAGCGATTATCCGCGTCGAAGGACAAGAGCCGCATTGGAGTCAGTCGGCGCAAGACCTGATTGCGGCGCTCATCATGTATGTGCGCTTGACCAAGCCGGATGCCGGTTCGTTCGCCGATGTGCGCACATTACTCGGGCAACCCGCGCCCGAGTTCCGTGCAACGGTGCGCGACATGATGATCGCCGGTATCGACCAAGACTGCGAGGAGTTGACCATCAAGGCCGGACGTTTCTCGGAGATTACCGGCGAAAATAAGGAGCTGAATAGCGTCATCTCGACGGCGCTGACGCAAACCCGTTGGCTCGATAGCCGCCCGATCAAGGCAGACCTTGCGCACGGCACGTTCGACTATTCGAGCCTCAAACAGCGCCCGACGACCATCTATCTCATTCTACCGCCGCGCTATCTCGCCACGCATTCGACCTGGCTGCGCGTCATGGTCACGTCCATCCTTCTTCCCCTGTTGCGCAGCGTCGAGAACGCCAAAGTGCCCGTGCTCTTCATGCTCGATGAATTCGCACAACTCGGGACGATGTCGGTTATCGAGAACAATATGGCGCTGATGCGCGGCTACGGCCTCAAACTGTGGCCGGTATTCCAAGATTTGGCGCAGGCGCAGTCTCTCTATAAAGCGCGTTGGGAAAGTTTCATCGGCAATGCCGGAGTTCTGCAATCCTTCGCGCCACAGGACGTGACAACGCGCGAATATCTTTCGAAACTGTCGGGGCAACGGCTCTATTGGCTTAAGACCGGTGGCACTTCCGCCTCCGCCAGCGTCGGCGGACAACATTCGGCTTCGTCCGGCATGAGCGAGTCCGCGCAATACATGCCGGGCCCCGTGTACTGGCCGCAAGGGCTCGGCAATATGGACACGGGCCAAGCCGTGCTGTTCTCCCGAGGCCGCACGGTGCGCACATGGCTTCCCGATCCGGAAGACGAGGGCGACGCGCTCGGCTTGCGCAAATTGATGGAGCAAGCCAAGCGCGATTACGCGGAATGATTTAGCGGTAAGCTAAATCGTGCCCTCGTCGGCCGAAGAGCCGTGCGGTTGCTGGTGTCCGAATTCGGGAGTTGCACGCGGCAGCGGTTCGGGCCCGATCTTATTCAAATGCCAATTCGTTATAAGCGGGAAGAATTTCCAAACCGCGAAAATCGTCAACGCTGCGGCGCATGCCAGTGTGAAATAGACGGCCCCCGCGCTAGCGTGAATACTAAACGCCATGCCCCAAAGAGCTACGGATACGAAAACAACTATTGCAGCTATTATCCCGATGATCGCTTTCTTCCAAACGGTTTTTGCTTCTTTCACAAACCGTTGGTTGTACGGTGTGGCAGTAAAAATGACGTTCTTCCCAATCGTGTTCGTAATCCGAAAGAATTCGCCGGAGTTCTCGTCGAAGTGCCATTTTGTCAGGTTATGGCGGAAACCGTCGGAATTGACGCGGTAGAGCTTTTTGTTGCTGTGCTCCAGATTGCCCGCGTGAACCGCAAATCCCTTGAAATACTCTCGCCACGAATCCAACGGCACGGGCTCTCTCCGCCTATAGAATTGTGCTCTCACCCAGAATGCGAACAAAACAATCACAGCGTAAAACGCAAAAGCCCCCTTTGTTGCAATTGCGCCCGAGTTCGCCGCCAATAACTCCTTGAACTGCACGCTTGCCAGCTCTTGGCGTCCGTTCGGGTCGGGTATCCCGACGACGTTCGGGATTCGGCTGCATCCCGCTGCCGTCGTGTCGGGTCTAAAATTGCCGGGCGCGTTGCTGGCTTCCGCCAAGTAGTGGTCGGGAAATTCAACGTCCAACGTTGCGCCGTTCCCCCAAGTGACAAGCGAGGCGCAAAAATGTCGGCCTGCATGGAACGTCCCGCCGTATTGCTGCAACTTTCCGCGTTTGGTAATGCGCTTGGCGACGTAGGGCATATCCGTCAATGCCACGACCGCGCCGGGCTCCGCGATTTGCATGAGTGTTTCGGGTTTCGAATTCATCGCTTCGACGATCTGCCAGACTTGGGTCATCCGGGCGAGTGACGGCGCACCTAAGAAATACCAGATGAGCAACAGAGCCCCCGTCGCCCATACGGCGTTTTTCAGCGCCGTGCCGGTGGACCACACCCGGACGACCGTCTCCCAATATTTCTTAGCGATCACCAAAAAGCGCGAGACTTGTTCGTTCATAAACTCAGCCCCCTGCACCCGTGGGTATATCTGAAACTGCTTTTCGCCCTTGCGTCGAGAGGGCGACGGCAATTTTGCGACAAAAAGCCGTAACCTCCGCCCGGTGAGCGGGCGGAGGTCGCGGGAAAAACCGATTATTAGCTTTTCCCTTTGGCCGACGGTACGCGAAGGACGATTTCGGCACCTTCGAGTGGACGGGCGTTAAACTGAAGATTGAGGCCCTTGCCGTCCTTGTGCTTCCACGCGGCGCCGATTTCCTGCCATGTGGATTTGTCGTCGCCGTTTTTCGCCACGCTGTAGATGCGATAGGCCGGAACGGTTTTGGCGGTTTTCGTGTTGCTCATTGTCTTTTCCTTTCGATTTTGAAGCCACGCTTATCGCGGCCTCGATGCGGTTCGCCCGCATGCGCGGACAAGCGGCGCTGTCAAAAGGCCGATGGCCCTAGCCGTAATGGGGCGGGGGCCCCTGTTCGGTTTTGACGGCGGCGCGCGCGCGTGCAGAACCACGCATCAATTCGGAGGCCAGCGCGTGGCTTAATGATTTTCGAAAGGAACGGAGCAACGAAACCGTAATGACCGCTTGCCAGCGATCAAGCGGACAAAACGGCGACGAGAAATATGGCAGGAAATAGAAACGGTGCGCAGACGGCAGATAGTAGCTGTTACGGCGCGCGCTCCACGGCAACGCTTCCCAGTTTGACGTTACTATTATCGGCAAGAATATCGTATGAAACGATCTTCGCGTTGAGAACAACCGGCTCCCCGCCGACCGCAGGCGGCGAAGGCAGCAGCAAGAGGGTGAGAACGAGCATTACGTTCTTGCCCCCGCCATTTTTGCGCAATACTCGTTCGGCGTCATCCGGGTCCAGCTTCCAGATTTGGGCTTTGGTCCCATTTGTCAACGCGATCCGCACTTCGCCGCCGAACCCGCTGTTGTAGATAATATATGTGCCGTCGCCGATATTGAGGTCGTATTCCCGATACTGCGTATCGTACTCCGAAAAGGTACACTCAAGATTGACGACAATTTTCTTCACGCCGTCGAGGTTGGCGTTTCTTGCCTTCAACGCCGTAACGATGCGTTCCGTTATTACCGGCTTCTGAAACTCGTCGGCAGACCTAACCGCATTATCCCATTGCGCCATAGCCTCATATGGCGGAGCGACGTGAGCGAATCTACTCTGGAGGAGGTATAGCGTCGAAAGATCGGGGTTGCTGATAGTCTCTGCGGCTTGGGAAGCCCCCGCACTTATGACGACAGCCGCTACGAACGAAATAAGTGATCGAAACGCACGCATTGCTCACTCCCCCGCCTGACATTACAAAAACTGATCGACGGATTCGCCGGACACATCAGAATTTCGTCTGACTCTGGCCTTTGGATGCCTTGTTGATTTCGTCCGCGTCAGCTTTTGCTTTGAGCGCTTTGTATGTCGCCTGCGACTGCTCGATTGACCTGAACAGGCCGTTTCCGTCGAAGAGGATGACCGACATGCTGTCTGCAAGCCCGGCGTTCTGGTCATTCGATCCGAAATTGACGCTCAGCGCGATCCCGTCTCCCGGATTGGCATTTCGCGGCAGACGCCCGTCTGATGAATAGCGGCTCTTTCGCTTGGCCGCAGACGCCGACATGATTCGCTTTTGTGCATCGAACACCCAATCGACCGAATAGCCGGACGCGTCTTGGCGCTCGAACGTGGCTTGGTCTTTCGGGTATTTGGCAAAAACGCCATTCTTTAGCGACACGATGGCGGGGTGTGGTTCTTTATAGAATGTCGCCTTCCGTTGAACGGCGATAACGCGTTCCTGTCCGGGCACCGGAGAGAACCACACCGTTACCGTATCGACCGGCTGCGGCTCCCCGCACTCTCTCTCACCGGATGTGTAGACGCATTGCTCTACCACTTCGATCTTTTCAGCGTCCAAATTGTAAAGGTACGCAATGCTCCGATAGGTACCGGTGCTTTTATCGAAACCGACGAGTTTCTTTATGTCTTGGCCGTCGGTGTTACCATACGTGAATTGCGGTTGGGCGTAGTA
Source organism: uncultured Alphaproteobacteria bacterium (assembly GCA_963710025.1). Taxonomy (GTDB): domain Bacteria; phylum Pseudomonadota; class Alphaproteobacteria; order Micropepsales; family Micropepsaceae; genus Rhizomicrobium. The sequence goes on from CAVPYO010000006.1 coordinate 7,602, forward strand.
CTGTTTGGCGATAACGTATTTGCCGTCGAACTTTTTTAACGCCGCAATCGCATCGTTCGGCGTCATGCCGAGCCTCACGCCTGCCACATCGAAGGTCGCCGGATCGGGACCATCTGAGGCTTGGGCCAACATTGGACTTGCGGAAAGGACCGCTAGCGTCACGCCAAGTGCCGCGCAGCCGATGACACGTCGAGAAAACGTCTGCATGATGACTTACCTCCTGTGCCGGGAAATAGCGCGCCGGGCGTATGCGCTTATTCTCGCAAGCAAAACCGCCGCCGCGCCGGTCTTTGTCTTTCCCGTGGCATCCCCCACCCCAATGGCCCGCTGCCATTGGGCGTGAACAATTTGCTGTATTCTGTTCACGGGAACTGACGTTTCCGGTGCTCAGTAAATTCCTTTTTTGGAAGTGTCCTGATGCTTCGTCGTAAGCTTCTTCCGTGTCCCTTTTGCGGTGGCGAGGCAATCGTCATACCGATGAACCGAATTCGCGATGAGGGATGGATCGTGAAATGCAAGCATGATGGCGCAGCCGATCCACAATCATGTGCAATCGCCCCTCGCTCAACGCCATTGGTGACGCGGGCCGCTGCAATCAGGGCATGGAATACCCGCAATTGAGCTGTTACCCGAGTTACGCTTGCTCAGGTACCGATTGATTTTTCGATGTTTCGCCACGTCCGGCGAGCTAAGGCTCTTTCTTCTTTACCGATCACGTTGGCATAGATTGCTGTAGTCTCAATCCGAGCATGTCCTAACCACCTTTGAACAACATTGAGCGGTACTCCGCTCTGACCTGCTTCTACAGCTAACGCATGTCGAAGGGCCTTTGGTTTACAAAGTGCCTCAGCAACCATCGCCTTGCGCATGACACGCTTCACCATCTTCCACGCATGCGTGCGTCCCCATGGCCATAGACGGCTATTCTTACACTCCGGCTCGAAATGCGCTCCGGCCATGCCGTGAACATTTTCGAGGTAGTTGAGTAAACGACGGGGCACCGGCACGGCCCGAAATACGCCTTTCTTTCGCTGTTTGAGCGTTTCGAAGACAATCGCGCCATTGCCAATGTCTATTCGCTCGACGGTCAACGCGAGTACCTCCGAAATTCGTGCGCCTGTTAGTGCGAGTGTCAGGCAAAAACTTCCAACTGCGCTACCTTCAGCAACGGCGACGCGGACGAAAGCAGCTCGTTCGCGCGCGACGAGATACTTCCTGTTGCCAGTTTGGTCGAAAAGTGTCTGCGTCATAGGTGAGTCATTCGCGCATCACTTGGAAAAATGCGAGCGCATGCGATTGACGCAGGAAATGGGGTGTGAACAGAATACAGCATTCTGTTCACCGATACTCCGTGTACGGCTGACTTGTCCAGAAATTGCTGTTGGACGGCAATTTTGACAGAAATCTCAAGCCCTTCGAATTACGTGATGCCGCTATTCGCTCGCGGTGCTGCGTTCGCGCATATGCCACTAAGTGGCGCAGTCAAAAGGCCAAAGGCCCTGGCCGTAATGGGTGCCCGAAGGGCGGGCCCCTGTTCGGTTTTGACGGCGGCGCGCGCGCGTGCAGAAGCACGCATCCCTACGAGGTCAGCAGGTGGCTCTTTGATTCTCGAAAGGAATGGAGCAACGAAACTGACAAGCCTTGTCCAGCATCTTGAACACCTTCGCGGCGACACAACAAGCGAGGCTAGTGGAAGGGGCGTAGAGCATGCCTCAATGCATAGATTTCCACTTTCCAACTTAGGTACTCAATGTGTTGGACACAGCTTCCGTGAGCCGCTAGCATTCCCTTAAGGCTCACAGGCAGACTTGTTGTCTCGTTATTGAGGCATATGATTCAATGTCAGAAGCGGTCGCTTCTCGACGCTCATTGCGCGATACGCTACGTATGATCGCGGACTTACGCATAGGAGTGCCTGTGAGCCCTTCGTTCCCGGGGCCATCGCGTGTCGAAACTTCTCCTTCTCAAAAGCGCTCAGACACTAACAGACGTAGCTACCCTTCTCGGCTTTTCCGCGAGCGGGCTGTCTTATGTCTTGTACAAGCAGCCCGATGCGGAAAAGTACGCCAAATTCGAAATCGACAAGAAGAGCGGCGGAAAAAGGCTTATCTGCGCACCAAAAGGGGCGTTGAAGGCCATCCAGCGCGAGCTTGCAACCCTCCTGAACGAATGTCGGGAGGAGCTAAACGAAAAAGCACCTCGCCGCCCGATTTCACACGGATTTCGAAAACAACTTTCGATTATCACGAACGCACAGAACCACAAGAATCGGCGATATGTGTTTAACCTCGATTTGGTCGACTTCTTTCCGACATTCAATTTCGGCCGCGTTCGGGGCTTCTTCATCAAGGACCACGACTTTGCACTGAGCGAGAAGGTTGCCACGGTCCTTGCGCAAATAGCGTGCTTTGAAAATGCGCTGCCGCAAGGAAGTCCATGTTCGCCTGTCATCGCAGATATGATCGCGCACCTACTTGATGTCCGGCTGGTCCAGCTCGCGAAAAAGTACGGCGTTACCTATTCCCGTTACGCTGACGACCTTACATTCTCTACAAATCAGAAAGTATTTCCCGAAGTCATCGCGGCTAGTGCCTCCGAAACAGAGAACCTGTGGCTTCCCGGCGCATCGCTCATCACGGTGATTGAAAGTGCCGGATTTGCGATCAATCCCAGCAAGACACGTATGCATCTCCGCATCAGCCGCCAGATGGTTACTGGGCTGACGGTGAACGATAAGGTCAATATCTCACAGCCGTATTGGCGGGCGGTTAGGTCAATGTGCCATTCCTTGTACGAGACAGGCGAGTACTATCTGCCACCGGGTAAAAACAGCACCGGAGAACCGGCCAAGATCAGCAAGCTCGAACCGCTCGCCGGCATGTTAAGTCACGTCTACAATGTAAAGAAAAGAAGCGGTCATCTACCGAAAAAGGACAAGAACGGCACGGACCTACCCGATATCGTTTTCGGCCATACCGACCACCAGCGCTTCTGGTTTTACAAAACTTTTGTTGCGCCAAACCGCCCGATCATCTTGTGCGAGGGGACTACCGACAACATCTATCTGCGCAACGCGATTAGGCAACTTTCTGCTGCGGTTCCCGTGCTCGGAGCCAAAACACCAGACGGATTCAAGTTTGCCATTGCGTTATTCAGTTACACGAACACGGTCCATAAGATTCTCGACATAAAGGGCGGAGATGGTGCGCTTCACTCCTTCATACACGGGTACCGAAAGTGTTTGCATAAATATAGGATGCGCCCCCTAACGCACCCAGTCATCGTGCTATTTGACAACGATAGCGCCCTCGATGGGAAGAAGTGCAAGTCGCTGAAAAAGAACTTCGGCGTTGATATTACGCACGCCTCGACAGAGCCTTTCTTCCATCTCACCGACAATTTGTATCTTGTCAAAACGCCGCTAGTGGGTGTGACGTCTCCGACATCTTGCATAGAGGACTTGTTCGACGACGCTACGAAGAAGAAGCCGCTGAATGGGAAGACCTTTTACCCAGAGAAGGACGGCTTCGACGAGGACATACATATTGGGAAGGCTCGATTCGCCACGAAGGTCGTTGCGCCCAACGCAACGTCGATTTCGTGGGTGGGCTTCACACCACTGCTGGACCGCATAGCTGCGGTGCTCGCGGACTATCCGGCCAAGATGCTGGCTGCGGAGTTTGCGCCTTCATCGCCCGCGCTTGCACTTCTTACAGGCAAGCCTGCAACTGGCGTGTAGGACAGCATAGCGCCAAGTCATGCAGGTAATCCGCCGCCCGCTGTGCATGCGCCGCTGCCGTAAAGATGGCGCGCTTGTCGCTTTTCAGCACGTCAAGCCACGAGGCGACATAGGACGCGTGATCCTCGCGCGGCTCGGCGGTGATACCAAGATCGGCGCAAAGGAATGCCGCGCCAAGCTCGGCAACCAATTCCTCTGTCGCGTAACCAGCATCGCCCCAGCGCTTGCGCCCGAATTCCCGGTTGAGCCGGGTTTCGTGGCGAGTCCAGTGGGTGAGTTCATGCAACAAGGTGGCGTAGTAGCTTTCCGAGTCCTGAAAGCACTCAATGCGTGGCACCTGCACATAGTCGTTATGGATTGAGTAGTAAGCACGGTCGCCGCCCGTTCGGATCGTTGCGCCCGTGTGCGCGGCGAATTCTTGTGCCGCCGCGATCCGCTCCGGCGCGGTTCCGGCCGGTGTCGCGGTCGCGTAGAAATGCGCGGGCAATCCTTCGATCTGCTCGCAATTGAAAACCGTGTAGCCCTTCATGAAGGGGATTGCGGTTTCAACGTCCTCGCCCTTGTCGTTGGTCTCGGTGCGGCTGATCTTGTCGGCATAGACGACAAGCGAACCGTGCTCGCCCTTGCGGACTTGTGCCTTGAGTTCGGCGGCTTGCTTATAGGTCATCCAGATGGGGCAGGAATAACCTTTGTCCTCGGCGTCTATCCAAAGGGAAAGGATGTTGATTCCCTTATAGGGCTCCCCGTTGGCGCGAAGTGGGCGCGTGATCCGCCCCGCCGCGTGCTCGGCGTTCCAAGGCTTCAGCCAAGGCCGTGCCCCTCGTTCGAGGTCGGCGACAATCTTGGCTGTCACGCGTGAATATACATCTAACTTCTGAGTGTACTCCTTCATGGCCTTGCCTTTCGTGCTGAGGTTCTTGCGCAGCGCTGCGCTGAACCTCTGCCCGTCGGCGAGACCGGGGGTAGCAAGGGCAAGGGCGACGGCCGCGAGGGGGATCACCCGTTCTGCACAAGCCTTCGCGCGGAAGAACGGGGATACGCGGCCGGAGGTGCGCCACGGCGCACTTCACCCTTGCGCGCGCGAGGGGCAGAGCCCCTTAGCAATTCAAATTCAATTGACTGCGCGAGGGATCGTTACCGAAAGGCCGAAACAGCAGCGCTGGTTCGGTGCGCATGGCGCATAGAGCCCGTCCGCAAAGCGGTGCGCGCGGAACAATTCATCCCTGAGATAAGCCCGCTTCTCCTTCCCAAACATTTTCGACGCAATAGCTGCCTTTAACGGCCAGCGAACGCCTTGCGTCGGCTCTGTAGCCGCAAGTGCAAGCACTCCTCCTCTTCGTTCCGGTCCTTTCGGATGCAGCCCGCCTCCTTCGGCGCGGTGCCTCGGCCGGAAGGCCGCAATTACGCGGTCGAAAACGAAGGAGATTAAAATGCGAGCCTATTCATTGAACGAATTATTCCGCCTCACGCGCAATGAGCTTTTCAAGCTTCATGCAAAGATGGTCGATGAACTTAGCGCTGTGCCGCTCGATGATCCCGGGCGTGAGATCGCGTTCGAAAATCTCCGGATAATCCGGCGGTTGCTGGCAACGCCCCACTACAGCCCTTCCAGCTAGCGCATGTCCGAAGCAAGGCTGCCGTTATGTGGGCGTTTGCCTGACGCTTATCAAAAACGAAGATACAAGAGGGTTTGTAAGTGGGATGCCGTGACGCTTGACCGCCCAACGAATGACGTTAGCTGATGGCATCTGTGCCAAGGTACTTCGCGACTGTCAGAAATACTGCCTCCGTACCGGGAGGAAAAGCGCCGCGCTTAACACAAGCAAGAACGGAAGATTCCGCGTTTGTTTCGGTTGAATCTACAACAATGTCTAAGATCGGTCCGCCGGGTCCAGAAATTTCGATTAGACCGAGATATCTTGAAAGAGGGATTCCGCAGAGAAGTTGATAAAGGCCATCGGTTGAGAGGCCAAACTTGTATGCTCGATTTGTATAGATTCGTGCGAGCTCGTAACGGCAATCAAGCGTCGTCTGTGGTTCGGCAAACGCAACACCTATCGCCTCGGCAATTGCCGGCCCCAGGCGACGTAGACGGGAAAGAGTTAGTCTAAGTTTTTGAGGAACGGGGACAATGATTGCGTGAAGAAGCCAGTTCAGGTCCGAAGGCATAGCGTCCGGCCACTCGATTGCAACCCGAGTACGCACCGCGGGCCCTTCGTCCGTTTGGACGGTGAACGGGGTGAGTTCCGCGAAAGCGTACGGACCGAGACGGTCGTCATGGATGTAAACCCCACGAAGGCTAGTGGAAGCCTCACGGAAATTGACATCAGGATCGGTTCGGGGTGTCACCACCCCCATTCGCAGACCACTACAGCAAACAGCGTGACCAGATTCGCCATTTTTGGTCGGTATCAGCGCCAGAACTGGTGCAAAGCCTGATCGGATATAGCTAAAGATCTGAAGCGCATCATCCGATATGTCGTTGGCGTGAATCACAAGGGGTGAAAATCCGGCTGCGCGAGTTGCCTCGCAAATCTGGCGGACGGTGAGGCCTTCAGTCGGGAAAGGGCGGCCTTCCTGAAGAGGATATCGTGTTGCCGATTCGGTAATGCTGGCCGGCGACGACATCGTAACTTCTTCCGCTGCAGATACACAATCCAACGCGCTCCACAAGGCAGTGGTTGCACACGCGCTTACTCCTTGGTCTTGGCTCTGAAAGGGCACGCCCTCAACGCGCAGCGTGAAGCCTGCCAAGTGCACGTTGTGGCGTCGAACGGTTTTGAAATAGGATTCTGAATCGGCTGGAGCACGCGTTGCACGAGCGGGCAAGACAGTTCGCCCTACTGGACAGCCCGGCAACGGTCGAATGACCGAGAAGCCAAGATAGCCATCCTGTAACGATTTTTGTATTTGATCGAATGCGCCACCAGCCGCACGATCTAGCATCGTTCGCCATTGGGCAGCGTCAAAGTTGCATGCAAAAAAATGAAGGCGTTTTGTGTGGTTCGGATAGGAACGAAGACTGCGCGCATAGTAGATGGCGTTGTCATGCATAAACACTCGATCGATATAATGGTGTTCGACGATCACTGTCTTACAGCCGATCTCCTCTAAATAGACCTTCAGATATTGTGCCTGCCGGGGCGGCCAAGTATCCGGCTCAAATCCCGCCGGTCGCACATATTGCGTTTCGAAAGCTGCTTCGACCGTAAGCACATCAATTTTGCAAATCGGGTATGGATATGTGCACATCGCGCGTCTAGCGTCTCCGATTTCATTTCATCTTAAAATTCAAGATATCTTCACTCACAATCTCGTTAGTGGCCTCGCGATTGACGATAGGCTTTACCGTCTGTCGCGCGCGAACAAGAATCGCCTTCATCTGCTCAGGTGTTATTGCTGGAACTGGCCTAGCGGTATTCGCTTCATCTCGCGCGCCTTGTCCTGCGACAGTCGCAGAGTTCGGTCTAGGCCGATCGTCAGTCGGTGGTGTGTTAGGCATTTAGAACCCCCTTGCGAAGATTGAGTTGGATGCAAAGTGTCAACGCCCGACTTTGGCGTCAGCCAAAATCGCGGCGGCGACCCTGCGAACGGTTTCGAGAGTCTGTGCGTCAGCACGTGATGCCTGTAGGAACACAGGATCAACGTGTGCCGAACTCTCGACTGGTGCACGCCCCAACAGAGTATCAACCGTCACATTAAGAGCATCGGCGAGTCTGACAAGTGTCTCAAGCGTGGGCGTGCGCTGTCCCGTCTCGAAGTGAGAAACCGAAGCGGCAGCGACTGCAGATCGCGCGCCGATTTGGCTCTGAGTCATCCCTCGAAGTTCTCGAAATTTCCGCAAGTTAGCCCTTAAAGCCGTACTCGCGCTGTTATCAGTTGACATCTTCATACGCTCCGTATATATATACTATACTATGTCGTATAGTTCTATACAGAATGTATAGCTTCTCTTACTGGAATGCAAGGAGAAAAAAGATGTCGGAAAATCACCACGAAACGACGCATCTGCACATCTTCGTAAACCATCGGAGATTTGAGGAGGGCGATGGTGTGCATCGAGAAATGACGGGGGCTCAAATCGCGGCACTCGTTGATATTCGTTCTGATCATATGGTCGTCCAGGTCGAGAAGGACGGTGAACCGAGAAACCTCCCTATCCATGAAAAGTTTCATGTCGAAGTGGGGATGCACTTTTGGGTCGAAGAACATAAGCATCAGCACTTGCAGATTTTCGTTAATCACCGTGAGTTCACAGAGGGTGATGGTGTGCATCACGAGATGAGCGGAGCGCAGATCGCCGCTCTCGTGGGAATTCCGGTCGAGTATGCCGTCGTTCTCCTTGAGAGTGACGGCGAACCGCGGAAGATTCCGATTGACGAAAAAGTGCATATTGAAAGCGGTATGCATTTTCGAGTCGAAGAGCACAAAGAGCCGCTGCATATTTTCGTGAATCGTCGCAAATTCGAAGAAGGCGACGGTGTGCGGCACGAAATGACGGGTGCCCAAATCGCAGCTCTCGTTGGTGTGCCAGCAGACAATGCGGTCGTACGTCTCGAAAAAGGTGGTGAACCCAAAGAAATCGCTCTGAACGAAAGTATCCATATCAAGTCAGGTATGCATTTCCTCGTCACGCGTAAGACAGTTGAGGGTGGCCATGAGTCGGGAGCGCATTGAGCGGGAGCTTGCTCTGTTACACGAGGGAGGCCAAAAAGCCGAACTTGTAGAAGCGGGGGGAAGAACGTTTGTTGTCTACTTTGACGTACCTGCTTCGGGCGTTAAGTGTGGCTTGCCTCAATCGACGGATGTCATAGTTCCGGTTCCCCCGGGATATCCTGGGTCCCCTATTGACTTGGCCGGGCTGCCTCTTGGTTCGCCATTTCTCGGCCGTGTAAAGGGGGGTAACAACAACCAAGGGCAAATTTTGGCCGCAGGCCACCAGTGGCAGTTCGCCAGTTACCATCCTCATAACGGCGGCGGCGGTCCACCTTGGAATCAACTGAAACACGGGTTTCATACCTATGTCGATCATCTGATAGCGTGGTTGGACCGCATATGACGAAAATAAATCCCAAGCAAACAGGGCCGCGTCGTGTTGTCCTCCGCATTGCACCACCGGAGTTTGACGAGCTTCAGAAGCTCCTCTTCAGCCGGTACCCTCGGTTGGAATGGGCGACATTTGCTAGATTTGGGTGGCGCGAAACTGGCGATGCACTGATTGTCACTCTTGCGGCCATTGATCGTCCTCAGGATCATGACCTCAACGAGAACGTCGGGCACGTTGCTATTGACGAGCAGTATTCGCTCCGGATGGCTCTAACTGCCGAAAAGCATATATTAGCTGTAGGAATTATCCATTCGCACCCTCAAGACTGCGCACCACATCCGAGCTCGATTGATGACGATATGGATCGCTATTACTCGACCTATTTTAGCGATTTTGCTCCCAATCGACCTTATGTGAGTCTCATCCTCTCAGTTGTCAGAGGACAACTGGCTATTTCCGGCCGCGTGTATTGGCGAAACACTTGGCTTGTAGTGACGCACACTTCATCAGAGAAGCAGGCAATCGACACATGGCCTGGCGGTCGCCCCCCACAAGCTATTACTTATGACAAAGATCGATCTGCTCGATTTATGAGTGCGTTTGGCGATGAAGCCTATGCACGGCTTCGCAGGGCAAGCGTAGCGGTTATCGGGGCTGGTGGAACAGGTTCGGCGGCGATCGAAATCCTGGCTCGCGCTGGTATTGGTCGATTGGTGATCGTTGACCCAGATATTATTGAACAATCGAATTTGGAGCGCGTTCATGGAAGCCTGCCGGAGCACGCGCAAAAAAAGATACCAAAGGTCGTCGTCGCTAGAAATCACGTTCATCAAATTGATCCCACAATTGAGGTCGTAGCGTGGGAGGGGCGTTTGCCGCAGACTGAGGTGATTAACGCCATCGTTGAAACCGACATCGCTCTTGGCTGCACCGATCAACAACATAGTCGACTTGCTCTAAGCGATTTGGCGTTCCGTTATCTGGTGCCTGCCATTGATTGCGGCGTTGTCCTCGAAGGTGACGAAGGCAGGGTAACTGGCCAGATAGCACAGTTTGTTCGAATGCTCGCGGCGGACCCTTGTGTACTCTGTCGCGAGATGATTGACCCTCGGCGCGTTGCGCAGGAGCTTATGTCGGCAGATGAGCGGGCCCAGCGGTTGATCGCAGCAGCTGAGGCCGAACGTCGCGGAGACGATCCTGATCCATATTGGCAGACCCAACGCCAAATCAATACCGTTGGTTACTTGACTACATCTGTGGGCGCAATGATCGCTGGCTATGCTATTGGCTTGCTGACGAAAAGATTTGACCCGCCGTTCCAACGCCTACAGATGAATTTCGTTGCTCGCTATCTTGATGTGACCGACCTACCACAACAGCAACGTACTGACTGTTCATGCGCGAGATTTCGTGGTTGGGCCGATCAAGCCAATGCTGATGCTTTGATTTCCGCTCCAACGCACTGGCCAATTCCAAAAAGATGGTAATAAATCTCCCACGAGGGAGAGCGAAGTGCGAGGCATTCGAGCGTGAGTAATCGCCCACCCCCTCCTTCGACATCAAGCACTGCGGATACGTGTACCAACCGATTTTCAGGTTTAACATCTTGAATAATAATGCGCCGAGTTTACAGCGGGGAAAAAATGGTCTCAGGGTTTGTGCCAAATAGCCGACCGTAGAACTGAACTGCATAGCGATCCGTCATGCCAGCGATGAAATCGCACACTGCCCGCTTCTTTTCCGCTGGGTCTTCAAGCTTTTCGTAAAGCCCTTGAAAGTCGCTTGGCATGAGGAGATATCCTTCATCCTCGTTCAAAGCGTTGAATATCTGCCTGACTATGTCTTTACCTCGATGTTCGGCGACTTTCAACATCGGTGACATAATGAGGGCCTGAAATGCGTAATTCTTCATGACCTCGACGCGTTTGAAGGTCTCTATATCTAATTGCACTTTTGAAAGCATAGGCGCATGGGAATTAAATTCGAGTCGTACACTGCGTATATACGTTCCAACAAAATCCGACGTTAGTTTTGATCTGTAATATCCATTTTTTGCTAAATTCGCGGATGCACTGGTTGCGTCAGAGGCTATTACAGACACCGCCAATCTTGGATCCCATTGCTTTGCTTGCACCTCTTCTAAGATGCCAACCCCTTGGTCAAATACATCAGCAAAAGTAGTTGCGATCGTAAAATAAACGTCGTCTGGCTCAAACGAACGCTCTTTCTTCAAAATTCCGGGGTACGCCTTTTGAAGGCGCTCACGAACTACATCAGCGACCTTCGTGGCAAGAGCGTCATCTATGGCCAACATCTTTGCAGGTGATAGAAATCCTGCTTTGAATGCGTCTTCGAGGTCGTAGGTCGAATACGCAATGTCATCGGCGACGTCCATAATTCCGCATTCGACTGTTCTCAGGCGTGTCCCAGGAGCGATAGCGAGGTATTGTTTGATCTTATCTACGACGTCCTTCTCAGTATAATAATAGCCCTTTTCGACGCCAGGCTTGTTACGTCGTGATGGAATCTTTCTATCGTATTTCAAAACCGCGGCTAAGGTCCGGAATGTCAGGTTTAATCCGGCACGCATGTCCTTGCCATCAATTACTGGTTCAATGAGGTCGTCAAGCTTGACTGTCGCGTCTCGTTTTTCCAACTTGGTTAGTATGCGAAGAGTTTGAGCATTCCCTTCAAAGCCGCCCGCGTCGCGCATACATTCGTCGAGTGCCTCTTCCCCATTATGTCCAAACGGAGGGTGGCCAAGATCGTGCGCTAAAGCCGCTGTCTCAATAAGATCAGTATCAATTGGATTCTTGCGAAAATATTCATGTTCGAAATTGAATCGCAGTGCGATAGATTTTGCGATCTGAGCGACTTCCAAAGAATGCGTCAGCCGGTTGCGGAAGAAGTCACTTTCACGTCCTGGAAAAAGCTGCGTCTTGCCTTGCAAGCGGCGAAATGCGGCGGAGTGAATCAGGCGTGCATAATCTCTACGCCAGCAACTGCGATATGGTTCTGGAGGACTATCTTTGTCTTCGATTGGAACAACCCTTTGCCTGTGTGGCTCAGGGTAGAGCGCATTCGAACTGCGTGCCTTTGGTTTCGAAGTTATCACTTCATCCGACGAATTTGCGCGCGTTGTCTCTTTTTCGGCGTATTCTTTTCAATTGTAGTGCCGTCATCTTTGGTAGTGCCAACATCTTTAACGGTGACACCTTTGAGAAGCACGCGAAGCCGTGCTTGAGTTTGGTAAGCCTGCTTACTCGCACCTCGAAGTGCAGAAGATTGAAATACGATAAATTCTTTTGCCACAAGATGCTCCGAATCAGAGATAAATCTCGACGGGATAGAGACTATCATAGAACCGTATTCCCTGCTACTTGAATGGTATATGCAGGCAGAAGCGCAGCTCTATTCGTTCTGGCTAATGCATCTTTTAGGACCGTGAGTAGTTGGTGCCAAGGCCGGAATCGAGCCGACATGCCCTCGCGGGCGTTGGGTTCAGAGTCTACCACGTCTATCGGCAGTGACTTGCGCGCTTCGACGGAGAGTGGTGCGGGCGGCCGGACTTGAACCGGCACAGGCCTTTCGGCCCTACGGATTTTCATACCACTTCGACTTTCGCCGCCGTCCGACTCAGGACGTTTGTGGTCTGGACTATACCTTCACCGTGGCGTTGCCGCTTTAGGTGCTGCCCGTCTAGTCTCTACACCTTCCCGTTTCCGGGCTTGGCTCGGGATTGCCGTTTGAGGTTTCCCCGAATTTGAGCAGTTCTACATCGGCGATTTCCCGCCGAGCACTCAATCGCTTAAGTCCGTTGCGTCTACCAATTTCGCCACGCCCGCGAATCCCACAAGCTATAGCGCTACTGTCCAAAACCGCCAACGATTATTGACGGGAGGCTGTCAGCCTTCGTCCTCGCTGGCGGTTTTGCCCTTTCCGTCGCCCTTGGCTTGCCCGTTGGCCTTCTTGGCCTTGCGGGGCTTCATCACATTGATCGCCGACGCATCAAGCAGCGTCTTGATGTGCGAGGCGTAGTATTTCTCGATCATCTCGACGCTGGTGCGGCAGTTCTTGGCGATCTGGTAGATGTCCGCCCCTTCCATCAGGCGCAAGCAGATATAAGTGTGGCGAAGGCTGTAGGCCGTGCGGCGCTGGCCTTCGCGGTCAAATTTCAAATCTTTTTCGCCGAGGATGATGTTGAGAAGTTCGTGATGGGTCTTGGGGAAGATCAAGTCCGTCGGCCCCGGCTTCGCCTCTTTCTTCGGATTTTCTTCCGTCGGTGCTGGCCGTTTGCGCTCCTTCAAGCGCTTAAACGGATGCACGGCGTTCGGCATACTCTTGCAGTATCCGACGCCGCGCTTGCCGCGCACCTGAATTTCCAAAATAGTCTCGTCGGAACCTTCGTCCTCGACGATCTCGACATCGCGAAACTGTAACCGGAGCGCCTCGTCCGGGCGCAATCCGGTGTTCGCCATGAAGAGAACGTAGTCGTGCAACTGCTCGCACGACCAACGCCACCTCGGCTTGGGCGGGTTCTCGGCCCTCGCGCGGGTGGCTTTGTAGAGCTTCTTGTATTCCTCCGGCGAAAACCACGCGCGATGCGAGATTTTGCCGGAGCCTTTGAACGGCTCCGATAGATCGGGCAGATATTGCAGCCAGCCGTGCCGGTTGGCGCATTTGAGGATGTGTCGAAGGGTGACGATTTCTTGATGAAGGGTCTGTCGGGCGGGAGGTCTCCCGCACTTCTTGATCGTTTCCTCGTGCCGGTGGATTCGGTATTCCTGTATCTGCCCCGGCGTTATCTCGGGAAGGACCATGTTGCCGAAGAACGGGTTCAAATAGTTCTTGATCCGCGCCTTATGATTCAGAACGTAGCGGGCATTCCTCTGGCCTTCGGTGATGACCTCGTATTCGCGCTCGAATTGCGCGGCGGCTTCCTTGAAGGGCTTGCCTTCCTTGATCTCGCCCCTTTTGTACTTTCCGCGAAGTTCGAGATACCAGTCCTCGGCGAATGACTTCGCCGGAGTAAGGCTTTCTTCCTTCGTGCTGGTGCGGCGATTTTTTCCGCCGAGAAAAGTTGCGCACTGCCAGTAGCGCGAGTTCTCGCGCTTGTAGATATGCAGCTTTCCGCCGAGCAGTTCATGACTTGGGGACATACGCGTTCGCATACGCGCTTTTTGCCCAAAAGTCCACAACTGTGTAAGGCATGTGTAACTTTTTGATTTTGCTAACTATATTGTATTTATTGAATTATTTTGCACTTTTTGGAGCATTTACGGATTTTAAGTCCGTTGCGTCTACCATTTCGCCACGCCCGCTAGCGTGAGTCGCTTGTATACCCGAGCGGGGGCCGGACTTTTAAGTCCGTTGCGTCTACCGGTTCCGCCACGGGGCCGCCGGGTCAAACTGGTTTACCGGGCCGAGCCTCGTCAAGGCGCGTATCGCGGCAGGCTGCCGCGGCGCGCCCCAGGGCACTCTTGCCTGTTCTCCGTGCGCGACATTATCCTTCTCGGGGGCAAAACCAGAGTGGTCTGTCATGCAGGGACATTCTCTAGGCACGGTGTTGGCCGTCGCTGGGGTCCTCGTCGGCGTCGTGACGCTGATTTTCCAGCTGCTGATGTACCGCAAGGAAAAGTAGGCAGCAGGCCGCGGGCTGGCACTGTTACAGTTTGACTTCTGGTTGTAGATCAGCCACTTAGCCCACTTCGTATTTCCGCCGATGTCATCGGCAACACCGTCCATGTCATGCGAATCGCGACGGGGAAGATTGTCGAAGTTAGCGGCCCCAAGCCCCAAAAGGGTGCCAAGCAGGTTAAGGCTTCGCACTTCGTTCCGAATCCGAAGAAGGCTGTTCGGGTGCGCCATCCTCGGTAGCATTTTCTCGCGCATGACGAATCATTTTTTCAACGTCATCAGTAAAGTTGAACGGTCGCAAATTTATGTGAGAATGTGCTTTCGCCCAAACACGGAATATTTCGTCCGCGAATGGTTGGCCAATATCGGCAACTCCATCAAAGTCCAACCACACTTCAGAAAATCGTTCAACACGCGCCATGATCCGCCGCGCTTGTGAACGCGATACGAGGTGCTCGCCCTCATATTTTGCGAGCTTAAGTGGCACGATGGTCTTAGAAAATCGGGCATCATCATCGACATATTTGTCGAAGACCTCTTTCATAGTCTGAGACGCACTGGCAGAAATTTCCATGTAAATGCTTGTACCTTTGACGTCTGGTTTTGCCTCAACGTCGATTAGCCAGTCGTCGTCGTTCGTTCGACGGCGGATATAGGCAAGGGCGCCCGAAGAAATCTCAAATCTGTCAAACATTCGCGAGGTAAAGAAAATTCCCTCACCCGTATGTCTTGTTTGATCTGTTGTAAGCTTACCCTTTGAAAGTTCTAGTATAGCTTCATGATTATCAGACAAATTGCACTCCCTTGTAATCTTATCGAAGATACCAACTCCATCATCGATAATATATATAAGGACTCTGACATAATTTCTACTGAATAATACATAACACTTCTTTCCTTCTGAATGTTCAATCGCATTATTTAACATTTCTAAGAATCCATATTCACAAATTCGCATAATATTTTCAGGTAATACTGTAACATGTTGGAAAAATTGATCTCTCCAAATTACGTCCTCTTGCTTCTTCTCATCAAGATTTAGTTCTGTCTGTACGTAGTCCAAGGTCCGTAACTGATAACGCCGCGCTTTAGTCTTTCCAGATGCTTCCAACAGTCCTTCATCTATGAGCGCGCGCAAATAGCCACTCACTGACGCCCTAGTCACGCCGAGGGTCATTGCGGCGTACGGCGCAATGTCAGAAGCGTGCTCTGAGACGTTTCGGAGGACGAATTCGCGAATTTCTGGGTTCTTTGGGCGGGCCATTGGAAAACTAATCTCTAGAATTGGAAAATTGTACTTGACCCATTTCTGGCTTAACGATTGAACATTGTCAAATTAAATCTCCGGATTGGAAAATTATCCGATGAATATCCTCCCTTTGAAAAGCGCCGCTAAATCCTCCACTTGATGGTCGAGGGCAATTCCGTTCGCGGGATCGCCCGGCTGGTTGACGTGTCCCCAGTGACGGTCCTGCGGTATCTGGAATTGGCCGGGGCGGCCTGCCTCGCCTTCCATGGAGATACCCCTAATCCGGCAATCGGGTGTCGATGCCGCGATGCCGTGTTCCCCGGCAGATAGTAATCTAAGTCACCCATAGCCGCCTTAAACTGTAACAGTGCCCGGGCTTGGGATTGCAACTTGTAGCTGAGTCACACTCCAAAACGCATGAAATACCAAGCGGTTACGCGCCATTGACAGGCAAAGTCCGGTCGCTATATTGCCCCCCTTTCTCGGGGCTGACCTGCCTCAAACCCGCGGCTTTCCGCAAAACCTGGACGAAGAATGAGCAAGCGCGCCACTGCCAAATTCAAGATCGACCGCCGTATGGGCGAAAGCATCTGGGGCCGCCCCAAGAGCCCTGTGAACAAACGCTCCTATGGACCCGGCCAGCACGGTCAGCGCCGCGCCAAGAAACTTTCCGACTACGGCACTCAGCTCCAGGCCAAGCAGAAGCTGAAGGGCTATTACGGCAACATCACCGAGCGGCAGTTCCGCAAGTACTACACGGAAGCCTCGCGCCGGCCCGGCGACACGGGCGAGAACATGATCGGCCTGTTGGAGCGCCGGCTCGACGCGGTGGTCTATCGCGCCAAGTTCGCGCCCACGCCGTTCGCGGCGCGTCAGCTCGTCTCCCACGGC
The DNA here is from genome assembly GCA_963710025.1 of uncultured Alphaproteobacteria bacterium. Taxonomy (GTDB): domain Bacteria; phylum Pseudomonadota; class Alphaproteobacteria; order Micropepsales; family Micropepsaceae; genus Rhizomicrobium. The sequence continues at coordinate 24,165 of CAVPYO010000006.1, forward strand.
CACGTCAAGGTCAACGGCAAGCGCATCACCATCGCCTCCTACATGATCAAGGAAACAGACGAGATCGCGTTGACGGCGAAGGCGCGCGACATAGCGCTGGTGCTCGAAGCCGCCAAGAGTCCCGAGCGCGATACGCCCGATTACCTCGAAGTCGATCACGGCAAGATGACGGCCAAATTCCTGCGCACGCCGAAGCTTTCCGACGTGCCTTATGCCGTGCAAATGCAGCCGCACCTGATCGTCGAATTCTACTCGCGGTAAATTTCCGCGAAGAGCGGTTTGGAAAAGCCCTGCGAGAAACTGCGGGGCTTTTTCTTTTGGGGAATTACGCGCTTTCGAACGCAATGCCTTTGCCGGCGAGATAGGTTTTCAGTTCGCCGATCTCGAACATCTCGCGGATGATATCGCAGCCGCCGACGAATTCGCCTTTCACATAGAGCTGCGGGATCGTCGGCCAGTTCGAATAGTCCTTGATGCCCTGGCGGATGTCCGGGTCCTTCAACACGTCGACGGCTTTGAACTTCACGCCCAGCGTCGAGAGAATTTCCACAACGGCGGCGGAGAAGCCGCATTGCGGAAAGACCGGCGTGCCTTTCATGAACAGAACGACGTCGCTGGAGGCGACATCTTCGGCGATACGGTCGTGAACGCTGGGCATGGCTTCGCGCGCTTTCGCTGAGGTTGTGATCCTGAAATAAGGGCGACGCCACACAGCGTCAAGCGCAAGTCAGTCCTTCGCAGCCGTTTGCAGCGACAGCGCGTGCAGCACACCCCCCATGCGGCCGCCGAGCGCCTCGTAGACCATCTGGTGCTGCACGACGCGGCTTTTGCCCTTGAAGGCGCTGGAAGTAACCACGGCCGCGTAATGGTCATTGTCGTCGGCCAAGGGCGTAACCGTCACCTCCGCGTCGGGGAAGGCCTGCTTGATCAGTTTTTCGATTTCGCCGGCGGCCATCGCCATCAAAGTTCGCCCGTCATAGTGGACGGAAACCAGGCTTCGTGCGCCTTGCGCAACCGTTCTAGCGCAATCTCGCCTTGCCCTTCCACGGCGATTTTATCCTTGCGGGCGACGCCAAGCGAAAGGGCGGCCACGCCGGCGCGGGTTGCTTCGGAAACAATGTGTTCGGCGGTTTCGCGCGGCGCGGCCAGCACATAGCGCGCCTGATCCTCTCCAAAGAGGAAGGGGATCGAGCCGCTCGAAATTTTCGCGCCGATATTTCCGGCTATCGCCATTTCACCGATCGCGACCAGCAGCCCGCCGTCGGAGACGTCGTGCACCGTGTCGACGCGGCCGGTTTCGATCAGCCCACGCACGAAATCGCCATTCTTCTTTTCAAGCGTCAGATCGACAGGCGGGGCCGCGCCTTCTTCCTTGCCTTCGACTTCGCTGAGATAGACGGACCGGCCGAGGTGTCCTTTGGTCTCGCCGATCAGGACGATGGCATCGCCTTCGCGCTTGAAGGCGATGGTCGCCATGCGGTTCACGTCTTTCAACAAACCCACGCCGCCGATGGTGGGCGTGGGCAGGATGCCTTCACCCTGGGTCTCGTTGTAGAGCGAGCAATTGCCTGAGACGATGGGGAAGTCGAGCGCGCGGCAGGCCTCGCCGATGCCGTCGATCCCCGCCACGATCTGCCACATGATTTCGGGTTTTTCGGGATTGCCGTAGTTGAGGCAATCGGTGACGGCCAGCGGCACGGCGCCGACGGATGTGAGATTGCGCCAAGCCTCGGCGACGGCCTGCTTGGCGCCCTCATACGGATCGGCCGCGCAATAGCGCGGTGTCACGTCGGTGGTGATGGCGAGCGCTTTGTTCGTGCCATGCACACGCACCACGGCCGCGTCGCCGCCGGGGCGCTGCGCCGTGTCGGCCATCACCGAATTATCGTATTGCTCCCATACCCAGCGCTTCGAACACATGTCCGGCGCGCCGAGAATTTTGAGCAGCGAGTCCACGATGGGCCGCGCCACATCGAACGACGGCGTATCCTTCGCCGGCGCGCGCTTGACGAAAGGCCGCTCGTAAACCGGCGCGGCGTCCGACAGCGAACCCACCGGCATATCGGCCACCACGTCGCCCTTGTGCTTGACGATGAGCCGATGCGTGTCGGTGGTGACGCCGATCACCGCGAAATCCAATTCCCATTTCTTGAAGATGCGCTCGGCCTCGGCTTCGCGGCCGGGCTTGAGCACCGCCAGCATGCGTTCTTGGCTCTCCGACAGCATCATGTCGTAGGCGGTCATATTGGTTTCGCGCTGAGGCACTTTGTCGAGGTCGATGACGATGCCCGCGCCGCCCTTGTCCGCCATTTCGGAGGAGGAAGAGGTGAGGCCGGCCGCGCCCATGTCCTGGATCGCGATGATGGCGTCGGTTTCCATCAGCTCCAGGCAGGCTTCCAAGAGCAGCTTCTCGGTGAAGGGATCGCCGACTTGCACCGTCGGGCGCTTTTCCTCGGAATCTTCGTTGAACTCGGCCGAGGCCATGGTGGCGCCGTGAATGCCGTCGCGCCCGGTCTTGGAGCCGACATAGACGACGGGATTGCCCGCGCCTTTCGCAGCCGAATAGAAAATCCTGTCCTTGCGCGCCAAGCCGACGCACATCGCGTTGACCAGAATGTTGCCGTTGTAGGAGCGGTGGAAATTCACCTCGCCGCCGACAGTGGGCACGCCCATGCAATTGCCGTAGCCGCCGATGCCGCGCACCACGCCGTCGACCAGATGGCGCGTCTTGGGATGGGAGGGTTCGCCGAAGCGCAGCGAATTCATCATCGCCACCGGCCGCGCGCCCATGGTGAAGACGTCGCGCATGATGCCGCCCACGCCGGTCGCCGCGCCTTGGTAAGGCTCGATGAAACTAGGATGGTTATGGCTCTCCATCTTGAAGACGCACACATCGCCGTCGCCGATGTCTATGATGCCCGCGTTCTCGCCGGGCCCTTGCAGCACCCACGGCGCCTTGGTCGGGAGTTTGCGCAGATGGGCGCGGGTGGATTTGTAGGAGCAGTGCTCGCTCCACATCACCGAGAAGACGCCGAGCTCGACATAATTCGGTTCACGGCCGAGCAGGTTTTCGATCTTCGCGTATTCTTCTTCGTTCAGGCCGTGTTCGCGGACGATCTGCGGCGTGATGGCGGTCATGTGACCCTCCAGATGTTGGGGGTCGCGCAACCGCGACTACCGCTATTTGTTTTCGACTTTGTGGGGGGGTATTCCCCCTCTATTCTCGATCCGATCACCACGTCCGCCGTTTCGTTCAAACAATGTCGTCCCTAAATCCGCGATTTCAAGGCGTCATGACAGCGCCTCGATCAGGCTTTCGAACAGAGCGCGGCCGTCGGTTCCGCCCAAGAGCGGATCGCACACCCGTTCGGGATGCGGCATCAGGCCCAGCACATTGCGTTTTTCGTTGAGGATGCCGGCGATGTCGCGCGCCGAGCCGTTGGGATTGTCGCCCGGCGCATAGCGGAAGACCACGCGGCCTTCGCCTTCCAGCCGGTCGAGCGTCTCGTCCTCGGCGAAATAGTTGCCTTCGCCGTGTGCCACCGGAAAGACCACGCGCTGGCCGTGATTATATTTACGGGTAAAGGCGTTCTGGGTTTCTTCGACGGTCATGGCCACCGGCCGGCAGACGAATTTGAGGCCGGCATTGCGGATCAAGGCGCCCGGCAGCATGCGGGTTTCGGTGAGCACCTGGAAGCCGTTGCAGATGCCGAGCACCGCGACGCCCTTTTCCGCCTTGGCCTTGACGTCGCGCATCACGCGGCTTTGGGAAGCCATCGCCCCGCAGCGCAGATAATCGCCATAGGCGAAGCCGCCCGGCAGGACGATCAGATCGACGTCCGGCACCTCGCTGTCGGCATGCCACACGATATGCGGTTTTATTCCCGTCATCTGCTCCAGGGCCACCGCCGCATCGCGGTCGCAATTGGAAGCCGGGAAAACGACGACGGCGGACCTCATGCCTTCAGCTCGATCTCATATTTCTCGATGATAGTGTTGGCGAGCAGTTTCTCGCACATGTCCTTGAGGCTGGCGTGGGCTTTGGCCTCGTCGCGTTCGGAGAGCTCGAGGTCGATGACTTTGCCCTGGCGGACCTCGCCGATTCCCTGAAAGCCCAGTCCGTTCAACGCATGTCCGATGGCTTTTCCCTGCGGGTCGAGGACCCCGTTTTTCAACGTAACGAAGACGCGCGCTTTCATTTTACCAACATCGGTCCTTTCGCTTCTCCTTGCCCCGATTCGGGCATGATTCCAAGGCGCCGCGCAACTTCGCTATAGGCTTCCATCATGCCGCCCATGTCGCGGCGGAAGCGGTCCTTGTCCATTTTCTCGTTGGTGACCGCATCCCACAGCCGGCAGGAATCCGGGCTGATCTCGTCGGCCAGCACGATGCGCATATAGTCGTTTTCCCACAACCGCCCGAACTCGACCTTGAAATCGACCAGCTTGATGCCGACGCCGAGGAACAGGCCGGAGAGGAAGTCGTTGATGCGGATGGTGAGATTGACGATGTCGTCGAGGTCTTGCGGCGAGGCCCAGCCGAAGGCCGTGATGTGTTCCTCGCTCACCCAGGGATCGTGCAGCGCGTCGTTCTTGTAATAATATTCGATGATGGAGCGCGGCAGCGCCGTTCCTTCCTCGATGCCCAGCCGTTTGGACAGCGAGCCCGCCGCGATGTTGCGCACCACAACCTCAAGGGGAATAATCTCCACCTCCTTGATCAGCTGCTCGCGCATGTTGAGGCGGCGCACGAAATGCGTGGGCACGCCGATCGCATTGAGTTGCGTCATCAGATATTCGCTGATGCGGTTGTTGAGCACGCCCTTGCCTTCGATGACCGCCTTCTTTTGGGCGTCGAAGGCGGTGGTAGTGTCATCCTTGAAGTACTGGATGACCGTACCGGGCTCCGGCCCCTCATAGAGGATTTTGGCTTTGCCTTCGTAGATCATGCGCCGGCGCTTCATCATTTCTTCTCCGCCTGAGACGCGAAACGGGGCCTCGACTTTGAGCCCCCGCCGAAACCGCAAAATAGCGGTGGGACGGGGGCACGGCAACGTGCCTGGACCGCGCACCTGCACTGCACGGTCGCGCGCGCGGCCTCGGTGGGCTATTGTACACGTCAATCAAGGGCGTTTGACGGAATTCTTCCATATTTTTCAATAGGTTGAGCATGGGCGACGCGTTCGAGGACCGCAAAAAGAAACATGAGGACAAATGGGCCCATGACGAAGAGTTGCGATTCAAGATCGGCGCGCGGCGCAACAAGCTTCTGGGACTGTGGGCGGCCGCCGAAATGGGGCTGACGGGGGCGGCTAGGGAAGAATATGGCAGATCCGTCGTGGCGGCCGATCTTGCCGGCCCGGATGCCGTGTTCCGCAAGATCCGCGGCGATTTCGACGCGGCGGGGCTCGCCCACTCGGATCACATCATCCAACGCCAAATGGCCGATCTTCTGGCGGCGGCCGCCGACCAGGTCATGCACGAGACCAAACGCTAGAGCGTGATCCACCCGGATAGAAACGCCTGCGCCGGAGGGATTTTGCGGCGCGGGCAGGAGAAGAGCGAAGCGCGTAGCGGGGACTACGGGCGAGCCCTTCGACGAACCCGCGACGCAAAAGCCCCCGGCCCTACGGGTTGCGTGCCGGCGGGCGCCCGCTTCGTTGCGGCGCTCGACCGATGTCCCCGCATCGCCCTTCGCGCCGCGCCTGGCGGATCGCCTCGCCGGCATGCAACGCAGATGCTTCTATCCGGGTGGATCACGCTCTAGACGTCAGGGCCGCGTCGCAAATCGTCATGCGACGACTTCGATTGCCACGGCGACGGCATCGTAACGATGATTGTTGCGCCATGTGCGCGCCTCGTCGAGGGCCCGGGTAAGGGACTTGATTTCCGTTTTGACGCTGGAAGCGGCGCCGGCGGTCCCGCTCACCCGGATCGTCATGGGCGGCTGGCCGCTGCGGATCATCGAAGCGACGAGGGCGTCGATATCCAAGCCGTGCGCTTCGGGTGCGCCGATCGCGCGGCGCATGGCGGCCAGGAAATCCAGCGGCGTCGCCCACGCGCGGGCATCCAGTTCGATGATCCGCATTATTCCGCGAAGACGCGCGCGAAGATCGTATCGACCTGTTTGAAATGATAGGCAAGGTCGAACAGGGCTTCGAGTTCCCGGGCCGGCAGCGCGCGCGTGACCTCGGGATCGGCCTTGAGCAGATCGAGCAGCGCGCCTTCGCCTTTCCAGGCGGCCATCGCGTTCTTCTGCACCAGACGATAGGACTCTTCGCGCGCCAATCCCTTTTGCGTCAGCGCCAGCATCACGCGTTGGCTATGTACCAGCCCGCGCGTCTTCTCCAGATTCTCTTTCATGCGCTCGGGATAGACGAGCAGCTTTTCGACAATGTTCGCCGCGCGCACCAGCGCAAAATCGAGCGTGATAGTGGCGTCGGGGCCGATGTAGCGTTCCACCGAGGAATGCGAGATGTCGCGCTCGTGCCATAGCGCCACGTCCTCCAGCGCCGGCTGCACATAAGCGCGCACCATCCGCGCCAGCCCGGTGATGTTTTCGCTGAGTATCGGATTGCGCTTGTGCGGCATGGCGGAGGAGCCTTTCTGGCCGGCGGAAAAATATTCCTCCGCTTCCAGAACCTCGGTGCGCTGCAGATGGCGGATTTCCGTCGCCAGCCGTTCCAGCGACGACGCCACCACGCCCAGCGCCGCGAAATAGGCCGCATGACGGTCGCGCGGGATCACCTGGGTGGAAACCGGTTCCAGCGTCAGCCCCAGCTTGCCGGCGACATAAGCTTCCACCGCAGGATCGATGTTGGCGAAGGTGCCCACCGCGCCCGAGATCGCGCAGGTGGAAATCTCTTCGCGCGCCGTCAAGAGCCGCGCCCGCGCGCGCTTAAATTCGGCGTAATAGCCCGCCAGCTTCAAGCCGAAAGTCGTCGGCTCGGCGTGGATGCCGTGGCTGCGCCCGATGGTAGGCGTGTATTTATGCTCCAAGGCGCGCTTCTTCAGCGCCGCGAGCAGCAGATCGACGTCGGCGATGAGAATGTCCGCAGCGCGACGAAGCTGCACCGCCAGACAGGTGTCCAGCACGTCGGAAGAGGTCATGCCCTGATGCACGAAGCGCGCCTCGGAGCCGACGATCTCCGACAGATGCGTCAGGAAGGCGATGACGTCGTGTTTGACCTCGCGCTCGATCTCGTCGATGCGTTCGACGTCGAACTTGGCGGCGTTGCCTTTTTCCCAGATTTTCGCCGCGGCTTCTTTGGGGATGACGCCGAGTTTGGCCAGCGCATCGGCGGCATGCGCCTCGATCTCGAACCAGATGCGGAACTTGGTCTCGGCCGACCAGACGGCCGTCATTTCGGGGCGGGCGTAGCGCGGAATCATGAGCCGTTTCTAGACCGAAGGCGGGCTTTGCGAAAGCCCGGGCAATGTCACCGCCGCGATCAGATCGCGCGTGACGGCCTCTTTGGGGGAGCGTAGGACGTCGACGATCGGCCCGCGCTCCACGATTTTTTTGTCCTTGAACACCATGACTTCTTCCGCCAGCGCCTGGGCAACGGTGAAGTCGGAGGTGATGACCAGGAAGGCCGGACCTTGATGGGTACGAAAATCGGTCAGCACCTCGCGCATGATGGTCTGGGCAAAGGCGTCGAGCCCGCGCAAGGGCTCGTCCACCACCGCCAGCAGCGGCGCGCCGACGATGGCGCGCGCCACCTGCAGGCGCCGCTTGTCGAACGCGCTGAGCGTGGCCACGGTCCGCCTGCCGTCGTGGGACGCCAGCCCCACGCGTTTCAGCGCCGCCTCGCGATAGCCGGCGACCAAATCGCCGGACAGTTTGAGGTGCGCCCGCAAAGGCTCGTCGACCGTGTCCCAAAGGGTCATGCGCGGGTCGAGCGCATCGTCGGCGCCGGTGATGAAGGCGATGCGCCGGCGCAGCCGCGACGTCATGGGCTGCGACAGGATATTGAGGTCGACCGCGTCGAACACCACGCGTCCGGCGGGCGCATGATCGAGTCCCAGCACGGCGCGCGCCAATTCGCGCCGCCCCGATCCTTCCTCTCCGACCAGCGCCAGCGAAGCGCCGCGGCGCAGTTCGAAGGTGAGGCCCTCGCGCCGGCTTCCCGCCACCAGATCGAGGCCATAAACCTGCAGCAAAGGCTGGCCGCGAGCGGCGCTGCGGCCCCTCGGTTCGTCGAGCGAAAGTTGCGGCAGCGCCTTGAAAAGCGTGCGGGTATAAGCATGGGCATGGCCGCTGGCCAGCCGCGCCGCCGGGCCTTCTTCGACGACCTTTCCGTCGCGGATCACCACCACGCGACCGCCGAGTCTGCCCGCCGGCTGCAAGCCCTCGGTGGTATAGAGAAGCGCAAAGCCCAGACGCTTCTGCTCCGCCGCCAGTGCCGTCAGCAGCGTGCGCACGGCGTTCGGCCCCAGGTCGGCGAACGGGTGATCGGCCAGCATCAGGTCGGGGGTCTGTGCACAAGCGCAAGCCAGCAGACCCCACGCCATGGAAACCGGATCGAGCGTGCCCGGCTTTTCGTTCAAGACCGCAAGCGGCGGGGCGCCCACAAGGCGTTCGAGGGCGAGGCGTAGTTCTTCGCGCGCGCTGGCCAGCGGCGAGCCAAGCTTGCGCGCCACGACCCGGCTCAATTGCCCCAGCACGCCGACATGCCCCACGAAAGGTTGCGCCAACGGGCTCGCCAGGTAAGCGATGCGGATGGACGGGCGCGGACGTTTTGCGGCCGGACGCGCCTCGGCGTTGCCGAAGCGGATCGTGCCGGAAATCTGGTCCGTCCGGTCGGCGAAGCCGCCCAACACGCGGATCAGCGCTTCTTTGCCCGATCCGGCTTCGCCCAGCACGACGACGCTCTCGCCCGCATCCAACGCCAGCGAGAAGCGGTCGAGGTCCGCCGCGCCCGATCTCGCAACGCTCAGTTCGGCGATTTCGAGGATGCGTCCCGTATCGCTCATGGCCGTTCGCCTTCGTCCAAGTCCGCCGCCAAGCGCGCGCACAGGATCAGAACGACAAGAGCAAGGGCGGGAAACGCCGCCGTCCACCAGGCATGAAGATAATTCGCCCTGGCGGCGGCGATCATCAGCCCAAGATCGCATGCCGGCGGCGTGGCGCCGAAACCCAGGAAACTCACGGTCGACAAGATGATCGTCACCGCTGCCAAGGCGCGCGCCGCCACCGTCGCCAGCGTGTCGCGGAATTCGTAGGTCAAATCGCGGCGCAGCAGTGTGGACGCGGAGATGCCCGTGGCGCGCGCATATTCGGCATGCGTGGATCGGCTGAGCGCATCCACCCGGTCATGGGCGCGCACGAAGGCGAGCGGCGCGGCGGCTAGGCCGGCGGCCAGGGGAGCATAAAGGCGGGCGGAGAGCCCGATGGCCAGGATGGCGAGCAGCAGCGCCGGAATCGCCGCGAGCACGCCCATAGCTCCGCGCAGCGTGAGCCCCATGACGCGCGGCAGACGCGCCGCCACGGCGCCGAAAAGCCCGCCCACGGCGATGGCGACCAGCGCCCCCAGAAACGCGCGGACGACCGTCACGCTCAAGCCGTGCAAGGTCTCGCTCAACACGTCGCGGCCCAGCAGATCGGTCCCGAAAGCATGCAGCGCCGAAGGCGCGGCCAGCATCGGCCCGACGCCGCCGACGCCGGCCGGGAAATGCGCCAAGAAATCGCTGAGCGCCACGGCGACGGCGATCAGACCGAGACCGCTCCAGCCGATCAGGCGCAGGGCGGCGCGCAAAAACGGCGCGGTTTGAGAGGCCGATTCGGTCGCGCTCACTTCTTGTCCTCATTGACCAAGGCATGGGCGCCGACGCGGCCCAGAAAATCGGCCAGGAAGGCGAGGCCGGCGAAAATGAACAGGATCAACGCGGTCATATTCCAGTCTTCCAAGGCAACGGACTTCACGAACAGATCGGCCGCGCCGGAGCGGTGGAACACCCATTCCGTCACCACGGCGGCGGACAACAGCGTCAGCATGATCTCGCCCGCGTTCGCCAGCAGGCCGGCGATCACTCTGGGCACAGCATAAACCCATTCGATCTCCAGTGCGGAAAGTCCCATGCGCTTTAAGCCGGTGCGGAAGGCTTCGCGGGCGCTTTGGGCGGCGACCCTTCTCAGCGCCAGCTGCACGGCGGCTGCCCCGGCAAGCCCCACGGTCAGGACCGGCAATAGGGCGAACTCCAAGGACTGCGCGCCGCGGGAGAAAATCGGCGTCGCGCTCATCTCCGGCGCGTTGACGCTGACCGGCCAGTGCAGCAGATGCGCCGCCCCATAGGCGAGCGCCAAGCCGGCGCAAAACACCGGCGCGGCGGTCACGATCTGGATCAAAGGCGCCGCCGCCCGCCTGATCGGACCGGCCCCGAACAGAAGGCCCAGCGGCGCGCCGACGATCAGCGCCACGCCGCCACCCGCCAGCACCAGCGCCAGCGTCGCCGGCATGCGCAGGCCGAGTTCGTCGATGGCCGCGAGCCCGCTAATGGCGCTCCTGCCGAAATCCAGTTGCGCGAAGGCCCAAAAGCGCAGGCAGATCGCTTCCAGGAACGGCGCCAGTCCGTGGGCGCGCGGCGCGGCGATTGCGGAAATCGCGGCCGCCAACACCATCGCGCCCAGAAGCCCGAGCGCGAAACGCCCCGCCTGGCGAGCCGCAAATTTCAGCATGCCTGCCCCACTCTTTCGGCAGCGGACTATATCAGCCGCGCGGTCCGGCGAGGCAAGAGTGCTGCGGCGGATTTCACAGCAGTCCCAAAGCTTTGAAACTGGCGTGCCCGCTGCGGCCGACGATCACATGGTCGTGGACGGCGATTTTCAGGGCTTTGGCGGCCGCCGCAACGTCGCGCGTCATCTCGATATCGGCGCGGCTGGGCGTGGGATCGCCGCTGGGGTGGTTGTGCACCAGGATCACGGCCGAAGCGCCCAGCTCCAGCGCGCGCTTGACGATCTCGCGCGGATAGACGGGGGTGTGGTCGATGGTGCCGGTGGACTGCACCTCGTCGGCGATCAGGACATTCTTGCGATCGAGGAAGAGGATGCGAAATTCCTCCTTCATCGAACGGGCCATGGCCGCGGCGCAATAATCGATGAGCGCCGCCCACGAGCTCAAGATCGGCCGTCCCAGCACGCGCATCTTCGAGAGCCTCAGCGCGGCGGCTTCAATGATCTTGAGCTGCGCCACGACGCCTTCGCTGATGCCCTCCACTTCCAGGATGCGTTCGCGCGGCGCGGCGATGGCTTCGGCGAAGCCGCCGAAATGGGCGATCAGCGCTTTGGCGAGCGGCTTGACGTCGCGCCGCGGGATGGCGGCGAACAGCGCCAGTTCCATCAGCTCGTAGTCGGGCATGGCGTCGGCACCGCCCGTCAGGAACCGTTCGCGCAGCCGCTCGCGATGGCCGACATAATGGGGCGCATCCTCGAAGGGTCGCTCGACGTCAAAAATATGGCGGCTTGTGCCAGCCTTTGGGCGAGCGTGTGAAGATTTCGACACCGTCATCGGTGACACCAACCATATGTTCGAACTGCGCGGAAAGCGAACGATCGCGCGTGACCGCGGTCCAGCCGTCGCTCAAAACCTTTACCCCATAGCCGCCGAGATTGATCATCGGCTCGATGGTGAAGAACATGCCGGGCTTGAGGCCGATGCCGTGGCCCGGCTTGCCGTAATGCACGATATTGGGCAGCGCATGGAAGACTCTGCCGACGCCGTGCCCGCAAAAATCACGCACCACCGAACAATGCTCTTCGCCTTCGACATAGGATTGGATGGCATAGCCGATGTCGCCGGTGGTGGCGCCGGGTTTCACCGCCGCGATGCCGCGCAGCATCGATTCGTAAGTGATGTCCACCAGACGCGCGGCTTTGCGTTTGACGTCGCCGACCAGATACATCCGGCTGGTGTCGCCGTGCCAGCCGTCGAGGATCACGGTGACGTCGATATTGACGATGTCGCCGTCGCGCAGCGGCTTGTCGCAGGGAATGCCGTGGCAGACGACATGGTTGATCGAAGTGCACAGCGTGTGACGGTAGCCGCGATAGCCCAGGCACGCCGGCAGCGCGCCGTGGCTGACGGTATAATCGAAGGCGAGCTTGTCGAGATGGGTGGTGGTGACGCCCGGGTTGACTTCCGGCACCAGCAGGTCGAGCACCTCGGCTGCCAGCCGGCCGGCGCGGCGCATGCCCTCGAAGTCTTTTGACGCGTGCAAGGCCACCGCGAAATGGGCGCGGCGCGCGGCTTCGAACGTCTCGGTTTCCGGCATCAAAGAAAACATGATCGGCTCTGCTTGGACTTTGAATGTAAGGCTCGGTGCCGGGCATTGCCAGCGCGGTTTGCCCTTATACGCCCGGCGGGCGCGCACGCCAGTACTGCGTTGCGTTTGGCCGATTACTCCGCTTTTGCTTGACGTTAGGGCATGCCGGCTTGAATTGCGGGCAGCGGCAGGGCCAGAGTGCGCGCGATGAATTCGAACCTTGCACCCACGGCCGCCGTGCTCGTCATCGGCGACGAAATCCTGTCCGGCCGCACCCAGGACACCAACACCAACACGATCGCCCGCTTCCTGGGCGCGCTGGGCATCGACCTCAAGGAAGTCCGCGTCGTGGGCGATGTCCAAGACGAGATCGTGGCCGCGTTGAACGCGCTTAGAGCCCGTTACACCTATGTTTTCACCACAGGCGGCATCGGTCCCACCCATGACGACATCACCGCCGACGCCGTCGCCAAGGCTTTCGGCGTAGGCATCGATTATCATCCGGAGGCGCTCAAGATCCTGGCGGCGCGCATCAAGCCGGAAGATTTCAACCTGATGCGCAAGCGCATGGCGCGCATCCCGTTCGGCGCCAGTTTGGTGAAAAACAGCGTCTCGGCCGCGCCCGGTTTTCAGATCGAGAACGTTTTCGTGATGGCTGGCGTGCCGAAGATCATGCAGGCGATGCTGGAAGACGTCGCACCCAGGCTCGGTCGCGGGCGAGTTGTCCAGACTATTACAATCTCCGCGCGAATCGCCGAAGGGACCATCGCGGCCGCGCTGGCGAAGCTCCAGGGCGAACACGATACGGTCGCCATCGGCAGCTACCCCTCCTATCAGGAGGGAGGCTACGGCGTGCAGCTGGTCGTGCGCGGCCGCGATGCGGCGCAGGTGGAAAAAGTGGCGCAGGCTGTCGCGGAGATCATCAAGAATGCCGGGGCGGAGCCGCAGCTCCATTCACCCTAACCGCGTTAAGGCTCTGTCATATTTACGGAAAAGGGTGGCAAAACAGCCCGGAGGGTGTATCGTTTGCCTTGGGTAAGGCTGGTTGCGATGTACGACCGGCAACGCGTTGGGGCCCCAAACGAACAAGATGACGGCGCCGTCAGAACCATTCTGGCGGCGGACCGAAACCGGGGGAGTGGGAAGTGGCGTCTAACCGAATTTTGGCGGCCGTCATCGGCGGCATCGTGGTCGTCGCGGCCGGCGTTGCGGCGGCGGACAATTACGCTTCCAGCAAACAGTCGGATTTCTTCGCCCCGGGCAAGCATCAGTTCTACGTCTGGTGCGCCGGCGGCAAGGACTACATGGCCACGCAACAAGGCAAATCCGCCGTGGATGCCCAGACGAAGCTCTACGATTCCGTCAAGACGTCTGCCTGCTGGCCGGTGTGGCAAGGCCGGGTTTCGGGCTGAGTGACGATCCACGGCGATTTGATCGTGGCCTTTACCCTTCGACAAACTCAGGGTGAAGGATTGAAGTTGCCCTCATGCTGAGCTTGTCGAAGCATGAGGATCGGCCCTAATCCTTGTTCACACGATGTTTGCCCTTGCTCAGGGCCACGATCATGCCGCGCAAGGTCTGCACTTCTTGGTAAGTCAGCCGGGCGCGATGCACCGTGGCGCGGATGGCGCGCGCCATATGCGCCTGTTTATCGGGCGGATAGAGAAACCCCGAACTGCGCAACTCTCCTTCGAGATGGTCGAAGAGCTGGATCATGTCTTCGCGCGTGGGTTTGCGGTGCAACGGGCCATGCTCGATGCGAGCCGGCGGCGTCGCATCGGCCTGGCGGAACCATTCATAGAGGTTGAGCAGAACCGCCTGCCCCAGATTAAGCGAGGCGAATTCCGCGGTCGGGATGGTGATGACGGCATCCGCGAGCGAGATGTCGTCATTGTCGAGGCCGGCACGCTCGTTGCCGAACAAGATGCCGGTTCTCTCGCCGTGCGACGCGGCGAAACGCAGCCGCCTTGCCGCTTCGGCGGGCGTCAGCACTTCCTTGGTGATGCCGCGCTCGCGCGCCGTGGTGGCGTAAACCAAGTTCAGGTCCGCCAGCGCGTCATGTAGCGTCTCGAACAGGCGCGCCGAGGCGACGATGTCCACGGCGCCCGCCGCCATGGCCTCGGCCCTTTCGTTCGGCCAGCCGTCGCGCGGGTCCACCAGGCGCAAATCAGTGAGCCCGAAATTCTTCATGGCGCGGGCGGCGGCGCCGATATTCTCGCCAAGCTGGGGACGGCAAAGGATGATGGCGGGGGCGGTCATTTTGTCTTCGACCGAGCAAGTGTCCAAATGGCGCTTGTGACACAAGCCGCTCCAGCCATGGCTAGAAGCAGCATGATGATAAGCGCGGCAAAAGTGATGTTCAGGTTGGCGCTGAAGTAATTCGTCGGACCCGGCGCCGTGAGTATCTCAAAAATGCTTCCGAGAGGCCAGAGCAACAGCAGCGCACCAACAACCATCAAGATCATCGCAACCCCAATCCGCACGGCACATTTCCTCTTTGACGCCCCGGCCTCTCCTCGCTAGAACGGCTCCAAATTCCCCACCCGAGGCCGTTCATGGACAAGATCAGAGTAGCACACCCGGTCGTCGAACTCGACGGCGACGAGATGACCCGCATCATCTGGGCGCTTATTAAAAACAAGCTGATCCTGCCCTATCTGGACATCAAGCTCGACTATTACGACCTCGGCGTCGAGCATCGCGACGCGACGGGCGATCAGGTGACGATTGATGCCGCCGAGGCGATCAAGAAGCACGGGGTCGGTGTCAAATGCGCCACCATCACGCCCGACGAAGCCCGCGTGAAGGAATTCAATCTCAAGCAGATGTGGAAGTCGCCCAACGGCACCATCCGCAACATCCTGGGCGGAGTGATCTTCCGTGAGCCGATCATTTGCCGCAACGTGCCGCGCCTGGTGCCGGGCTGGACCCAGCCCATCGTCATCGGCCGCCACGCCTTCGGCGACCAGTACCGCGCCACCGATTTTCGCTATCCCTCCGCCGGCACGCTCACCATCAAGTTCGTCGGCGACGACGGCAAGGTGATCGAGCACGAGGTGTTCAAGGCGCCCGGCTCGGGCGTCGCTATGGCGATGTACAATCTCGACGAATCCATCCGCGATTTCGCCCGCGCCTCGATGAACTACGCGCTGGCGCGTTCCTATCCGCTCTATCTCTCCACCAAGAACACGATCCTGAAAGCCTATGACGGGCGCTTCAAGGACCTGTTCGCCGAAGTGTTCGAGGCCGAATTCGCCGGCAGGTTCAAGGCCGTCGGCATCACCTATGAGCACCGCCTGATCGACGACATGGTGGCGAGCGCGCTCAAATGGGCGGGCGGCTATGTCTGGGCCTGCAAGAATTACGACGGCGACGTGCAGTCCGACACGGTGGCGCAAGGCTTCGGCTCGCTCGGGCTGATGACCTCGGTGCTGATGACGCCCGACGGCAAAACGGTGGAAGCCGAGGCCGCGCACGGCACCGTGACGCGCCATTATCGCGAACATCAGAAGGGCAAGGCGACCTCGACCAATTCAATCGCCTCGATCTTCGCCTGGACGCGGGGCCTCGCTCATCGCGCCAAGCTCGACAACAACGCGGCGTTGGCGAAATTCGCCGACACGCTGGAGAAGGTCTGCGTCGATACGGTGGAAGCGGGCTTCATGACCAAGGACTTGGCGCTGCTGATCGGCCCCGATCAGCACTGGCTCACGACCGAAGGTTTCCTCGACAAGGTGGACGAAAATCTGAAGAAAGCGATGGGTGAAGGCCTCCGCGCCTACTTTTCGCCCCAGTTTCGTCCCAATACTGCCCCTTGCAGACGGCGAGCTACGCGCCGCGCGAACGGAGGGGATACCTTGAAGCGTGGATCGGCGATTGCGGCAGCCATAGTTGCCGCCTTCGTCTCTGTTTCGTTTTTCTGAACAACACGTCGATGCTGGCACCGCATAAGAGCGGACGGCCTGCACTGCTGGCGCATCGCGGCGTGGCGCAGACATTCTCCCATGCCTGGCTCGGCATGAACGATTGCACCGCTACGCGGCTCGATCCGTCGAAGAATGCCTATCTGGAGAACACGATTGCCTCGATGGCGAAGCTTCCTTCAACTTGGGTGCCGACGTTATCGAACTGGACATTACCCGATCACCGAGGCGATTTCGCGGTGTTCACGATTGGACCGTGGACTGCTGCACTGACGGCTGGCGTCACCCGTGAATATTCGATGGCGTATCTGAAGACGCTCGACATCGGTCACGGCTACACCGCCGATGGCGGCAAAACGTATCCGTTCCGTGGCAAATTCGTTGGCATGATGCCGAGCTTGGACGAGGTGGTGGCGCGCTTCCCTGGCAAGCGCATCTTTTTGATCAACGTCAAGAGCAACGATCCGGACGAAGGCGCGAAGTTGTCGGATTGGTTGTTGAAACAGTCCCGCCGGACGAAGACAGGCACAGCCTTATGGTGTATGGCGGTGGCGAAAGCCTCTCAATGTCGTGCGCGCGCGGGTGCCGGACGTGCCGGTGATGAACAAGTCGCAGTTCACACGCTGCTTTTACCGCTATCTGGCGGCTGGGCTGGAGCGGCTATGTGCCCGCCGATTGCCGGCACACCGTGGTCGTGGTTCCGCTGAATTACACGCCTTATGTGTGGGGCTGGCCGAACCGCTTCGTGGCGCGAATGAAAGCGGCGGGCTCGCCGGTGTTTGTGATGGGGCCATATCACAAGGGCACGGCGTTCGGCGGCATCGACACAGTCGAGGAATTCCGCGAATTACCGGCAGACTACGGCGGCGGTATTTGGACCGACGAAATCGAAACGATCGTGCCACTGGTGCGCGGCGGAAATTAAACCCTGTTCCGCCACCATCCCTCGACAAGGTGGATGGGTATTTGTGAAAGGCGACGGCTCAGGGCGCCGTCTCTTCGCCGGATCGGGCGGATCGCCCGACTGCGAATCCTTTTTGCGCTTGGTTTCGTTGCCTGTTTCTTCGATCAAGTCCTGGTCTCTCGTGTTGATGAAGTAGGGGGACAGGAACAGCATCAGCGCGAGATGCGACCAGCCATCGTGTCCCTTCGGGTTGGCGCGCCGCATCAGGCGCATGGCGAGGAGACCCAGCGGCAGCGCAATTACGAGCCCGGTTGCGAACCACAAGATATCGAAAAAGATTTGGGGCTGTCCTAGGAGATTTGGTCTCTTAGGATGGGCTGATGCGGCTAAAGCATTCAAAGCTCTCGGAAAAACAGGCTATCCGGCTGTGCGAGCACTTCGTCGCCGGGACTCCCGCTCGAACTGCCGCCGAACTGGTTGGTGTCAACAAGAATTCGGCCACGCTTTTCTACCATCGTCTGCGAGAGATCGTGGCGGCACGCATCGAAGATGAAAGCCCTGTGCAAGGCGAGGTCGAGATCGACGAGAGCTATTTTGGCGGCAAGCGCAAAGGTCTGCGAGGGCGCGGCGGTCCAGGAAAGGTGGCGGTCTTCGGTATTCTCAAGCGCGGTGGGCGCGTCTATACGAAGATGATCCCGAATGTGGCGCGCGCGACCCTCATGCCGATCATAAAAGCCAAGATAAAGCTGGATTCTATCGTCTACACCGACACCTTCGTCACTTACGACAGCCTCGACGTCTCCGGCTTCCATCACCACCGGATCAATCACCGCAAAGCCTTCGCTTCAGCCGGCAGCAATCATATCAACGGCATCGAGAACTTCTGGAACCAGGCAAAGCGGCATCTGCGAAAATACAATGGCATCCCAAAACATCACTTCCATCTCTTCCTCAAAGAGTGCGAGTGGCGCTTCAACTACGGGCCACCCTCCAAGCTCTTGAAGACCCTCAAATCCTGGATCAAGCTCCAGAACTCCTAGGACAGCCCCAAAAGATTTTCGTCATTGCCTGCTCTAGGCGCTGTGCTCAGCCTGAAGTTCGTGTCTGTATGCCCGCACGTAGATCGCCGCGAGTGCCAACCACGGCACCAGCATGGCAGCCGCGATGGCGAAGTACACCCGCA
>CAVPYO010000007.1:0-259355 GCA_963710025.1 uncultured Alphaproteobacteria bacterium
AGGCATAGGTGGCCGACATGCCCGTCTTCGCCGCCGCAATCAGCCGGTTCTCGACATCGTAGGTGAAGGCGAGCGTGCCGTCCGAGGTCAGGTTGCCGTTGGCGTCGTAGCCGACGCCCTGCCCGCTCACGCTCGTATACTGGTTCAGGCCGTTAACCGCGTAGGGCGCCGTCGCGGAGGCCGGCTGACTGTATTGGAACAGCGGGTTGCTGATCGCCGAGCTGGCGATCTGATGCGCCGGCGTGTAGGCGTCGGTGAACGACACGTCGTTGGCCGTGCCCGCCAGATCGTGGCCCAGCGTCAGAAGATCGCCCACGGGCGTCCACGAGGCCGACACCTTCGCCGCCGGCGCGCCCGAGCCGTACTGGATCCAGGCCAAGTGCCCCATATGGTCGTAACCGTAGCCGGCCAGCGCGGTCGTGCCGCTGCAAGACCACGTGGCGACGACGAAGGTTCCGTTTCCGCAAGCCGCAACCATCCGGTCCAACCCGTCATAGCCGTAGCCCACGGCATAGCCGTCCGGCCAGGTCAGCTGCGTGCGGTTGCCATGCGCGTCGTATTGATAGCCGATCGTTTGGCCGTAGCTCGTCTCGCTCAGCCGCCGCCCCAAGGAATCGTAGGCGTAGCTCAAACCCACGCCGGTCAGGCTCGTAAACTTGGCGTCGAGCGTCAGCCCCCTCAGATCGTAGTCGTAACAGACGTCGTTCGGCCCGCTTTGAGCGTAGTCGTAACAGATGCCGGTCCCCGTGGCGCCGGGCAGATACTTCACGACGACGCGGTTCAAGGCGTCGTACTCGTAGTTGATGATCCGCCCGTCCCGCTTCTGCAGCGAGGTGCGGTTGCCGTTCGCATCGTAGGCGTAGGTTTCGTAGTCCGCGCTGTTGGTTTGGCCGTGGGTCGTCTTCGACGGGAACGTCGTCTGCGCCAAGCGGTCGAAGCCGTTGTAACTGTTCGCCGTGAGATTGCCGTTGGCGTCGGTGACGCTAGTCTGTTTGCCGTTTAAGCTATAGGTGTAGGTTGCGTAATTCTGCGCCTGCGCCGTGCCGAACGCCCGCGTCACCTGCATCAACTGGCCGGCCGCGTCGTAGCTGTTCTTGGTGATCCGGTCCGGGCCGTAATTCGTCGGGGTAGACAGCGTGCAAGCGTCCGCGGGCTCCGTCCCGAACGCACCCGACGCCGCATTCCAGTTCATCCGCTGCGCCGTGCAGACAAGCCTGCCGCGGATGTCGTAACTGTATTGCGTGAGGTCGTACGCGACGCCGCCCCCGCTGGTCGTTTTCTGGATCATCCGTCCCATATTGTCGTAGACCATATCGACGGAACTGTAAGTGGTCATCGCGTTCAAGGACGACAACGTCGTTCCCGGTGCGGTGCCGGTCTCGATTTTTTGGTTGTCCGTCGAGATTATACGTCGTCCTCGTCGCCGGCCTGGGATTGGTCCCGTCCGCCGGATCGTGACCGATTTCGCCGATCTTCTGCCGGGCGCTGTCGTAGAAGTAGTATGTCGTATTGGCGGGGCTCGCCGCGTTCGCGTCGGCCTGGTTCGACACCGGGCCGAAAACCGATATCACGTTCCCAATCGGATCGTAGCTCGTCTTGACGATGGAAAAAATCGCGCCGGTTCCGTCTTTCACCGTCACCGTGATCGGCAACAGATTGCCATCATAATCGTAGTGGGTGATGACTTCGTCCGTCGTCCCGGCGCAGCTCGCCGTCGTCTTGCAGGACGAAACGTCCGTCAGCTTCCAGATCGGCGGGCCGGAGACCAGCTGGCCCGAGGAATTTTTGTATTGCGCCAAATTTGCTGGTAGGTGTATCGCTCTTGCGGGCGAATGCCGTTTTTGTCGGGCGGCAAGGTTTTCGTCAGCACGCCGCCGTGCTGGGGATCGTAGGTATAGTCCGTGCGATTGCCGTTCGCATCGATGGTATAGGCGGGTTTATTGCAGACCTTCGCCGTATCCGCGGTGCAGGTCGCTGGATATGAGGCGCTGGCGGAAATCGTTCCGCTGCGGATTTCGCCGTCTCGGTCGTCTGGACCGGATTCAAGCGATTGTCATACGAAAAGTCGAACTTGTTATTTTCCGGCTGCAGGACCTCCGTGACCGCTGTTTCGCCAGATCCGAAAAAGTTGCTGTAACCTTCGATAGCATAACCCGTTCTGCGGTTGTCGCCGTCGATGAAGCCGGAGCCGTCCCATTGCTGTGTTACGCCGTCCGGGGCCGTCGATACGCCGGTCGTGGGACCCAGCCATTTGCAGTCGCCGGTGCCGGTAAAGGTATAGTTCCATTGGCCGACCGGCGTATTCAGCCATTGGAGAATGCTGCGCGCATCGCACCAAACATAGGGTTCGCCCGACGGGTTATATGGACCGGTAAAATTCGACCTATATTCGAACCACACGCCTTGCGGCGTCGTATACCGCCATTGAAAATAGCCGGTGCCGTCGGTTTCCGTTTGAGTCCATGTGCGGCCGAGGTTGTCCGTCGCGGTCACCGTCGAAGTCCCCCAGCCGGAGTACGTCATCGTGGGCCAATTTTGCGTCAGTCCCGTACAGGTCGCGGCGAACGGATCGCAATAGTCCGTATTCAGGTTGATGAGCACGACTTTCGCCGGAGCTTCCGGACCATAGCAAACACCACCACCTTCAAGATGAATCATATAGCCGGCGGTGCTGACGACAGACTGCAACACGCCGCTATTGTAGTTGTAGGTGAGAACTTCGCCGTCGGGATAAGTAACCGACTGCACGCACCCTACGACGCCACTTGAGCTTGCCCCGCTCAATTGCCAAACCGTGCCGTCTTTTCGTGTGATCGTATTACTTACGCCTCTCACGGTTCCCACCATTGAGCCCTGCTCGGTGAAGCCGGCCGGCGCGGTCGTGGACGGCGGACTTACGGAATAGACCTCGGAATCTCCGCCCAAGTTGTAATACATCGTTAAATAAATGCAGCCCGGAATGTTGTCATAAGTCACGCAGGCCTCTGAAGCCGTGCCGTAGGTCGCCGTATCGACCGTCGACGTTGTCGAAAAGACCCCATAGGACAGACGGGGCGAGCCGCTCGGGCCGATGGCGATGCGCGTCATCGTCCGCACCGGCCTGCCGGCTTTCAGATCGACGCTTATATCGTCGGTCGCGCTCACCGCCGGGTTGGGCGCATGATCGAGAACTTGCGCCTGCGCAAACTGCGCAAGGAAGCATAACGCGCTCAACCAAATGGAAATCCTCGCGGTCCCGCGTCGGCGGATGCTGGATTCGGTCATGCTGCCTGCCCCCTTTGAACGGACTCGTGGAATAACGGTCGTGCGATCACCCGATGTCGATTCCGTCACTGCATTTTGCGAGTCCTTCGCTCTGCGTTGCGCAATCTAAGGATAATGGATGGTTATGGTCCCCGTAGCCGTGTGACCGTGGCCGTCGGAAATCGTGTACGTCATTGTTGTGGAACTGAAATTAGGAGCCCCGCTCGTCCAGATGATCATATTGCCTGATATTGTGCCCTGCGACACGGAGGTGATTGTCAAGGTATCTCCATCTGGGTCGGAGCAGTAGGCGAGCGGACTGATGTAGGCTGAGTAGATGTAAAAGTATGGCGGTTGGGATTGATTCTGAGCCGATACACCGAAGTTGCCGGCGACCGGCGGCTGGTTCACGTGGTTGACGGTCACGGCGACGGTAGCTGTCGCCGTCCCGCCGTGGCCATCAGAGATCGTGTAGGTGAAGCTGTCCGAACCATAATAGTACGTGGTCGGCGTGTAGGTGACCGACGTCCCGCTATTGTTGACCACGGTCCCGTGCGATGGCGAACCTACCGCCGTGATGGTCAACGCATTGCCGTCGGAGTCGCTGTCGTTCGACCGCGGGTCAAACGTGACCGCCGTATTCTCATTCGTCGTCACGCTGTCGTTTACGGCGACCGGCGGATGGTTGACTGTTACAGCTGCCGTTCTGGTGATCGTGCCGCCGGCGCCGATCAGCGTCAGCGTGTAGGTGGTCGTTGAGGAAGGCGTGACATTGACCGAGCCGCCAGCGACCGGCGTTACGCTGCCGACTCCGTTGTTGATCGAAGCGCTGGTCGCATTGGTACTCGACCAGGTGAGGGTCGAAGAGCTTCCTTGCTGAATAGAACTGGGATTGGCCGACAGCGAACCGGTCGGCGAATTGATCACGGTGACCGTAACCTGCCGGGTGATCGTGCCGCCCGCCCCCGTCAGCGTCAGCGTATAAACGGTCGTGACTGTCGGCGAAACGTTGACCGAACCGCCAGAGACGGGGCTAACCGTCCCGACGCCATTGTCAATAGAGGCGCTGGTCGCATAGCTGCTCGACCAGGTGAGCGCCGTCGAACTGCCTTGCGTAATCGTGGTTGGGCTGGCCGAGAACGACCCCGTCGGCAAAGAGACTTGAACAACCTGCGTACGATTACCGGCCGGGTCATAGGTGTAGGAGATGCTTGAGCCGTCCGCATTGATGACATTTGTGAGGCGGCCTAACGCGTCGTAGCTATACTGAACGGCGCCGGCTAAAGCCGGAACGCCCGAGGACATGACAAAACATACGAGCATGCAGAGGAGAAGGCGCACAATTGCGAAACCGCTTAGCTGAAGGCTTTTCATCCGTTTCCCCCCGAGTCCACAATCAAGCAACGCGGTCGCGATTTTACCTACTGCATCATGTCCATTGTCCAATGGAGAACGTTCGCGAACACTCGGCGCACCGGAGTCGTTACGTCATGCACTTGATACGCCGTGTACTGATTATAATCGGAACATGCGACGCCCGGTACGTCAGGCGCCCGCACGACGGGCCATAATCTGCCGGAGTTGGTCGTCGATGGGTGTGCGCATTCCGAACGGTCGGAAAACCTCGACATCGCCGGAACGTCAGGCGCCGCGCTCGCAGCGGCCGTGCGCAAAACTGTATACGTGCCCCCGATACCCCGCACGCTTTGCCTCACGCGATCAGTAAATTTATCCATACAAATCGCAGGATGTTATCGATGGTAGCGGCACTCAACCGCAGGTGTCAATATTTGTCCAACAAATATAGTAATTTAACAGCGTCTAAGAAAGAGTCGCAAACAATTTTGCCTTCAGTGATCGCTTGTCACATCGCTGTCTTCGCCGGTGCCGCCGGGCTTCCCATCCGCCGATTATGGGTGTGGTCAAAAATTGGGTGGTTTTGGACCTATCGTTATATCCCAGGCGGCGTCCCCACGCCGATACGTCGATACGACAGAAAACGCCACGAAATCAGGGGAAAACGCAGTATCTCAGTTTGTCCGCGTTGATGGACGTGAGTGAACAGAATTCCTCATTCTGTTCAGCGTAGATTCACGTCAACCTGAGCCCAGAATCCACTTTTGCGCCCGTGCTTTCTTTGCAGCTCCGCCTTGTAAGTGGCGTGAGAGCGACGATCGGTGTCTGCCGGTATGTGACTCCCGAGCGCGTCAAGTCTCGCGAAATACCGCGCCGCATGGCCGTACGCCTGCGAGCGCCCCTGATCGAGAATATGATCGAGAAGCGCGCGGTAGAGAATGGTGGCAGCGACGGGATGCGGTTCTTCCAGAGCTTCGGCGGCAGGAAGAAGAGTGTCATACCTGCGCCCATCCCACCGCTCTTCGTTGTCGAGCACGAGAAGCGAGGCGAGATCGAGCCTCGGCCAGGATACGAACAGTCCGAGTGCACGAAGCTTGTCCTTGAACGCGGCGGCATGAGCAAAGGCGCGGTCAAGGACTTCGAATTCCTCGAAATCTCCGAGCCGGGCGACGTATTCCCGCAAGAGGTTGACATCGAGCGTTTCCAGAAAAACGCTCCAACGCAACTTTTGCGCCTCGGCGGCTTCGCCCTTTGCGTCCAGGATGCGAAGTTCGAGACGAACCTGTTCCGACGTCAGCAAGCTGTCCAGATCGGTACCATCCTCCCAGACCGGTACCGTGGCGCGTCGTAAGCCAGGCTTGCGCACCCATTTGAGCGCCTCGGAATGCCGCCCGGCCTTCAACAGCCGTTCG
This sequence comes from uncultured Alphaproteobacteria bacterium, assembly GCA_963710025.1. Classification (GTDB taxonomy): domain Bacteria; phylum Pseudomonadota; class Alphaproteobacteria; order Micropepsales; family Micropepsaceae; genus Rhizomicrobium. The sequence goes on from CAVPYO010000007.1 coordinate 6,012, forward strand.
GCGACGGCAAGCGTGTCGGGTTGCCGGTTGCACCGGCTCTGTTCAAGCGCAATGAAGGTATCGCAGTCGCCCTGGTGATCGGTAATCACCTGCCGCAAGCGAATCAATCGATCGAACTTCGTCCGGCGCCGCCAGTCCCCGTCGTTTGCCTTGACGACGCCCAGCGATCGTGTCTCGTCCGCAAGGTGGTGATCCCATGCCTCGATGGACGCCGCGGGAAGAATCGGAAGAAGCTTCTCCAGTAGGTCGCTGCAGAAACCATAGTCGTTATCGGTCACACAATGATGCAGACGGTCGGGCAGAGACGCCTTTCGTTTGACCGAAAGTGTAGTGGCAAGGCCTGGAATGGCATCCGCCGCAAGGTAGAAGACATTCTGCACGTGGCCATTGGAATCGTCGATCCGGTCGAACACACTCCCGGCGGCATTGAGGAATCGTACAATCCGGTCAATCGCCGCGTCCGGATCGGTTTTCCCGAGTTCGTCAGTAATGATCGTGAGCATCGCCCGGAGCTCTTCGGTAAACGCCTTATTCCCTTCCCAATCGATGAAGCCGTGCGCGCGTTCGAGCGCCATGAGACGCCGATCTACAATCGCGGCAACGGCGTCCGGCCCCTTGCGTGCGGCGAGCGCGGCCGAGAGGCGCCGGCGAAACGGCGTATTGCGCTGCGCTTCATCGAGCGCTAACTCGGCAAGCTTCTTGGCCCCGAGCTTTGCGAGCACATCTTCGTTGAGCTTGGATTTGACCGCCATGACCGACTATTGCGCGATACGTACCTGCTCGACTCTGACCGCAACCGTCCCTATTCTCAAGGTGCCCACCGGTACGGCTATCGTAACCGGAGCGTCGACGCTCCCTTTCGAGGGAGTAGTTCGATGTTTCCCAAGCAAGTCGTATCGAAGAAGGAGCTAAGGACGGTCTGTGGCATTCCATACTCTCCCCAGCACATCGCGCGGCTCGAAGCGGCCGGGCAGTTTCCCAAGCGGATTCGGCTTGGCCAGAATCGGGTCGCATGGTTGCTCAAGGAGGTAGAGGAATGGCTCGACGCGCGCATCGCCAAACGCGACGCAAACGTATCCACTGACACCCCCTTCTAGGGGCCTTTGAGGGGATCGGTTGCAACCGGTCCCCTCTCTTTTTGCTGCGCTGTAGGCCGAGGCATAGAGTGCCGCCGCGAATCGATCCGAGCAGAGCACACGTCATGAGTTTTCAAGTCTTTGAACAGGCTATCGTGTCACCGGCCCTAAAACATGTCGCCGAGCATTGGAACCATGCGCGCGGTTCCCGTGCCATGCCCAGCTGGGCCGACATCCGGCCCTCGCAGATTACGGCAGAGCTCCCGCTTCTTTGGTCCTACAAATATGACCGGGCGGCGGATGCGCTCATCGGACGGCTGGCCGGCGATCAAGTCGAGAAGGTTTTTGGCAAGACGTTTCGAGGATCGCCAATGTCCGAACTCTATCCGGAAGACGAATTCCCCCAGATGTTTGCGCGCTTCAAACGCGTCGTGTGTGAGCCCGCATTATACCGCACCGAGGGCATGGTTTTCAAATTCGTGGATCACTATGGCCACGGTGAGCGGATTGCGATGCCTTTGGCAGGTGACGGTATTATCGGCGACGGCATATTGGGGGCGACGCAGTACCAGTCTGTTGGCGGCAAGCCTGCCGTGGGCCTGCCAGAAACTGAAGCTTGGTTTTCTCTTTAGCAACGAGCCAATTCACGGCCTGGCACCCCAAAATCGAACCCACACTGCCGCACAATTGCCTCCGAAGACCTGAGCGAATCCGGTTTTTTGTTGGGCGATACGCTGGGGGATACGGAGGGGGATACCGTATCCCCATGCCAAACACCGGCAATAGGCGAAATACCTCCGAACGGTCAGACACTTACCAGACCGACACGCCCTTCTGATAAACCCGACTTATATTCAAAACATGAGAAATCCAAAGCCCCGAACCAAACCCAAACCACCCACCCTTAATCCAATTGTGCAGCTTCGGCGTCAGGTACAAACACACAGACCACCAAACCCAGACTCGTTATCACAAGCGCGGCAAGAGCGTGCCCAGCATCGGTAGGTTCCGCCAGTTCCGTCCAGCCACAATCTTTCGTGAGACAACCGCCAGGAACACAGCTGGAAGGACAAATCCGCAATGGGGGCTATCCGATGGTGTCGAGCAGACGCCGCATCCGGTTGGTTCTGCCGAAGGGTTGCACGATATCGGCAAGAGTGTAGCGGTCTAGCACCGCGATAAATGCCGAGAGCGCCTCTTCCAGCGGTCCGCGCAGACCGCAAGCAGGCGTTACGACACACTTGTTGTTCTTTCCGTCGAAGCATTCAACGAGCGCGAAGCCATCCTCGGTCTTGCGCACCACGTTGCTCAACCTGATCTCGGTCGGCCTTTTTGCGAGCTTGAGCCCACCCTTGCGGCCGCGGACGCTTTTGACAAAACCCGACTGAATGAGCGTTAGTGCCACCTTCGTCAAATGATTGTGCGAAATCTCGTAGCGCCGTGCCACGCTGGCAATGGTATGGACTTGGTCCGGCTCCAGTGCGAGTAGCATCAGCATGCGCAACGCATAGTCCGTATGCAGGGTAAGACGCATAACGTCACCTCAGTGACTGCGACCGCAAAGCCGCGACGGTCATGATAGTGGATATGCCGTCGAGGAAATACGAGCGCGGCGATTCTATCGTCGCGCTCGTTGCGTCATGAACGATCCTTGTGAAGCAGAGGCCTGAGCTTCAGGAGAAAATCAAATGCCATCAGCACGGCACCGGCCGCGAAGACGACGTCGCCCGGAAGGCGCATCCACTGCCAGAAGCTCGTCGTGTCGTAGAACGCCATGCTACGAGCATAAGCAAAGCCGTGTTCATAGACGGCGGCAAGCTGCGGCCAGCCGATGGGGAAGAAGTTGAGCGCGATCCACATCGCCAACCCGGTGTTATAGAGCCAGAAAGCCCAGCGTCCGAACTTCTCGTTGAACGGCACACGGTCGCCGGAGATGTATCTGAGGCAGAAATAGATCAGCCCCAATCCGAGCAACCCGAAGGCGCCGAATAGCGCGGTGTGCGCATGGTTTAGCGTCAGGAACGTGCCGTGCTCGTAATAGTTCACCAGCGGCGCATTGAGCGTACCGCCGCCGAACACGCCGGCCCCGACGAAGTTCCAAAATGCCGAGCCGATGATGTAGGTGTAAGCCAGACCATACTTGAAGTCCGCGTGCCCCTTGATGAGCTGTCGCTGCTGTATCGCCTCCATGATGAGGAGAACCAGCGGCAAGACCTCGATGAACGAGAACATCGTGCCCAGCGGCACCCACATGCCCGGGGCACCCGCCCAGTACAGATGGTGACCCGTGCCCAGCACGCCGCCGAGGAAGATCAGGATCAGTTCCAGATAGACGGCGCGCTCCGCCAGCCGGCGCGAAACTAGGCCCACTGCCATCAGCAAGTAGGCGCTGATCGCCGCGGCAAAGAATTCGAACGACTGCTCGACCCAAAGATGAACCACCCACCAGCGCCAGAAATCGGTGATGGTGAAGGACTTCTCGATACCCGTCAGTGGGATCATGCCGAAGGCGTAGAGCAGCGCGATATTGGTGGTGGACGCCCAGATTAAATGTTCCAGGCGGATGCGCCCGGTCCAGAACTCGCGCGTCGCCTTTCGCAGGCTTTCGCCCGTCGGCCACAGCGCGCGGAAGACCAGCAGGCTCCAGATCACCAGCCCGGCGAAGAATCCGATCTGCCAGAAGCGGCCGAGTTCGATATAGGAAAGCCCCTGGTTGCCGAACCAGAACCAGCCCTCCTTGATGGCGCCCATCAGACCCAGATAGTCGCCCGCCAGCGCGCCGACGACGATCAGCACGGTGACGTAGAACAGTAGGTCGACGAGAAAGCCCTGCCACTTCGCTTCGCGCCCGGCAATGGCGGGAGCGAGGAACAGCGCGCCGCCGATCCAGGACAGCCCAATCCACACGATCGGCGATTGGATGTGCACGTCGCGCAGAAAATTGAACGGCAGGTATTTGTCGATGGGGATGCCGTAGAACGCGGTGCGTTCGGTGTAGTAGTGTGCCATCAGCGCGCCGACCAGAATCTGCAACAGGAACACCGCGGCGACGACGAGAAAATATTTTCCGGTCTTGCGCTGGCTTGGGGTGAGCGTCCGGAACTTCGCCAGCACGGGGTCCATCGGCCCATTATCGTGTTCGCTCAGATAGCGCTGATAGATGTAGATGACCGCACCGAACATGAAAAAGGTGAAGCAGAAGCTCACCCAGGTCCAGATGAAGGTGGAGGTCGTCGGCGCGTTGCCGACGAGCGGTTCAAAGGGCCAATTCTGCGTCCATGACGCCGTCGATCCCGGCCGGCGCGCGACCGTCGTCAGCGCGGAATAGATCAAAAAACTCGCAGTGTCGCTGGAGGCTTGGACATCGAGACTGTAGGCCTGGGTATAGCCTTTGACGAAATCGTGTTTCAGCAGCTTGTCGGCGATCTGGCCGCGCAGAGCCGCAATGGCCGAGGCGAGGTCCTGGGGCACCGTTGTTTGGCGCCGCGTCAAGTCCACGCCTTGAAGTTCCGCCTGCATGGCGGCGCGCACGCCCATCTTGTGTTCAGTGTTCAGATCGGCGAACGGCTTGGCGTATTCCGAGCGCGCGATATTTTCCTGGGTGAGGGTCGCCAGCTTGACCAGCGTGTCCGCCGTGTAGTCCTCGCCGAAATATGAGCCCATGCCGTAGAGGCTGCCGTAATCCATCAAATCGGCGCGCTGGAATCCCTGCTTGCCGCGAAAAATCTCGTCCTGTGTGAGAATCACCGCGCCGCTCGGGCTTACATAGCTGTCGGGTTGAGGAGGCGCCTGTCTGTAAGTCTCTATAGTCGTCCAGCCGAGTGTCGCGAACGTCACAATAGCGACGGCGAGCAGAACCCATTTCAGGATGTTGCTGACTTTGTCTTCGACATATGGCGTCGGCGTTGCAGGATTCGAGATCATAGTTCCCCCAATTTGTAAAACCGGGACAGGCGGGACTCGACAAAGCGCTTGCGAACGCCAAGCGTGCGATTCGACATCATATGCCGAACGTATGAGTCGGCATAATAAGGTCAATACAGGTATATGCAATACCTCTTTCTGGCGACGGAATGACGCAATCTGGATACCTGTTCTAATCTACGGGAATGAGTGTCCCAACTGTGCGACGGGTCAATCATCAGCACCCCTATGCGCGCAGCTATGCGCCAATGGATGCCCCAGAGCTCGCGGAGTTTGCCGGCTGGATGGGCAACGTGGTTTTATCTTCGACGGTCTCTTTAATCGAGTATTTGTCGAGGTAGCCGTGGGGCGGGTTGTCGACACCGAAAATGTTGAACATACCCTGCCTGTAAGTGGTCTTGTCGATGGGCGTACGAGTCCGGAGTTTGTGGTGCCCGATAGGTGAAGGTTATCGGGTATGATGTCAGTCGGGACCGTTCTCACACGATTGTTGTGACGTTCTCGGGGCTATCGTGCGTAGGCGCGAGTTTTCGTGCCGGGCGAGCATGCGAAGGATGTTGCCATGCGTGGGTTCTGGGGCTGCCGCCAAAGCCCGCTCGAACCAGATGGCCGCGCCGTCGATGCAGCCTTCACCCACAAGGATCGAGGCATAATTGTACGCGCCGCGGAAATATCCCCCTTCGGCCGATTTGCGATACCAGCGCCGGGCAGCCGGGAGATTGCGGTCGGCGCCCCAACCTTCCTCATAGCAGCGCGCGACCAAATTCATGGCGCGGGCATGGCCTTGCTCGGCGGCGCGCATATACCAGACGAAGGCCGCATCGCGGTCACGTGTGATGCCCACGCCATCCAGCAGCATGTGGCCGAGATTGTACTGTGCCCAGGCGAGGCCCGCGTCTGCCGCGCGGCGATAGCATTGCACCGCACTACTGAGGTCAACATGCGTGCCCCAACCATTCTCATAGCAGCGCCCGAGCATGTTCTGCGCGTCGGCGTCGCCGCTATTCGCTGCGCAGAAGAAACATGCGAATGCGCCATGAGGGTCCTTGGCGACGCCTTCGCCTTCGAGAAGCATGCGTCCCAAGCGAATCTGCGCTTCGGCTAGGCCGCAGGCTGCGGCGGCTTCCACCCACGACGCAGCGTCCGACAGGTCGCCGGAAAGTATGCGGTGAAGTTCGTCAGGATCCATCATCGTCAATGCGGCGACGCGCCAAGCCTGTGCTGGGCGTAGCGCGACGTTCATGCCTCGCCCCATTTGCGCACGAGATTGTGGCAGATGGCGGTCAACTGCGGAAGAACAGGGTGGTTGGGCTCACCCGTCCCGATGTTCACAACCGCGCGGTCCAGATCGAACAGCAAACGACGTTCGCTGTCATCCTTCACCATACTCTGGATCCAAAAAAAGGAAGCAATACGCGCGCCGCGCGTCACCGGTTCGACGCAGTGAAGACTGGTCGCGGGATAGAGGATCATGTCGCCAGCCGGCAGCTTCACGCCGCGCGTGCCGTAGGTGTCTTCGATGATAAGCTCGCCGCCGTCATAGTCTTCCGAGGCACTCAAAAACAGCGTGGCGGATACGTCCGTGCGGATGCGCCGCGCACTCCCGGAAACCGGCCGTATGGCATTGTCCACATGCGCCCCGAACGACATTCCATGCTCGTATTTGTTGAACAGCGGCGGATAGATGTGCCGCGGCAAGGCCGCGCTGGCGAACAGCGCGTTGCGCTCCAATGCGGAGAGGACAAGCCCACCGGCATAGCGCGCTTCGGCGCAATCCTGCGGCAGTTGCAGGTTCGCCTTGACCTTTACCGATTGATGACCGGCGGTGACACGCCCATCCTCCCACGGCGCCGAGGCCAGAAGCTCACGGCATTGCGCAAGTTCGTCCGGCGTCAACACGTTTGGGATATGCAACAGCATGGTTCAGAGCGAGACGTTGGCTGTGAGCAGAAAGGTGCGGCCCGCGCCCGGAACGGTGTGGTTCTCTCCCGGCCGCGTGAAATAGGAATTTGCGAAGTAATATTCGTCGGTCAGGTTGTAGCCGTTGAGTTGAAGCCCGAACGTATCGGTGAACTGATAGCCGATCATCGCATCCCAGGTGACGTAGGCCGGGACCTTGGCGACGATGACCGATCCGGGCGCCGTGGCGTTGTCCGTGCCCGCGTCGCGGCGACCGACATAGTTGAGGCCTATACCAATCTTGAGGTCATCGTCGAATTCGTAAGTGGTCCATAGATTGGCTTGGTTGCGCGCAGTGTTGGGGATCGGGCCGGGCACGCCCACCGCCACCAATCCCACGGCAAGCGGCGCGATATAGGTATATCCGCCGGTGATCTCCCACTGGGACGCGATGTAGCCAGCAGCGTCGAATTCCAACCCGTTCACACGCAGGGTCCCTGCCAGCGTTTGCAGGGAAGGATTGAGCGGATCGGTGATGCGCGCGTTCGTCATGACGGTATTGAACGCGGCCGCCGTCAACGAAAGCGTGCCGTTCAGCATCTGCGCCTTGGCGCCAGCCTCGAACGTGCGGTCGCGCTCGGGTCCCAAATCCGCATTGCTGACGGCAAGCGAGAGGTTCTCCGCCGACGGGTTGAAGGAGGTGCCGTAGGAAAGGTAGAGGCTGTAGTTTTCGGTCGGCTTGAAGACAATGGCAGCGCGCGGGCTTGCGATATTATCGACATGCGTGAAGTGCGATGGTGTGCCGACGGTTTGATCGAATCGCGCGCTGAAGTGATCGAAGCGGATTGCGCCGACAACATTCCAATGTTCGCCGATGTCCACGGTATCGACCGCATAAAGGCCGACGGTGCTGGTCTTGGTTACTGGCTTCTGCCGCACGGCCGTTTGATGTCCCGGAAACGCCTCAAACGGATCGGGGGCAAGTAACGGGGTCGGTGCGATGGCCGTGTTTTGATTGACGAAGCGCGTGAGGTCGGCGTCTTCACGGTCCACTTCCACGCCAACGATCAGCGTGTGGCGGAATAACCCCGTGCTGAACCGCGCCGTCAAGTCGGTCGAGTTCATCATCGTGGCGATGGTGCCCTTGGAACTGGGCCGGTCGCGCTCCACGAATATCTGGCTAAGCGGTGTTCCGAGAACCGGATAAAGTGGATTGAACGACGTCACCGGCACGGGACTGATCGTCGCCGAGCACAATGTCGCGCCGGAATAAGGTGCGGCCGTATAGCAGTTTGCGCTGCCGTAGATCGGCGCGGTCTGGCGCGAGTCGAACCAGTAATGGCCGTAGCGCGCCGTGTCGCTGATCGAAAGGACATCGTTAAAGCGGTGTTCCACGCGCCCCGTCATGACATCGACTTCGCTCTTGAAACGGTCGTCGGACGCAAGCCCGTAAAACATATTGCGCGGCACCGGCGCGGGCACACCGAACAGGAACGGCACGCCATAGTCCGGAATATCGTCTTCCTGCTGATGCAAATATTTGAGGACGAAGCTGGTGTCGGTCCCAATTCCCGTCGCGTAGGAGGGCGCGATGCCCCAACGCTGATTCTTTACGAAGGGGCGGTCGGCGACGCCGGAACGCTGGCCCATCAGAGCGACGCGGATCGCGCTGATGTCTCCCAGCACGACGTTGATGTCCGCCGTGCCGCGCACTTCGTCGTTTGTACCCAGCGCGAAAGTTGCGTCGTCAATCGGACGGAGTTCCGGGGATTTGGTCACTTGATTGATGACGCCGCCGGTCGAACCGCGGCCGAACAGCGTGGACGCTGGGCCTTTGTAGACTTCCACCGCGTCGTAATCGAACGCGTCGCGGGTATAGAGACCGGTATCGCGCAATCCGTCGAGAAAGAAGTCGTCTCCGGCCGAGAAGCCGCGCAGATTCACGAGGTCGCCATGCGTGCCGCCTTCACCGGCGTTCAATGTGATACCAGGCACGTTTTTGAGCGCGTCCTGAAGGTTGCTTACACCCTGTTCGCGAATGACTTCCGCAGGAACCACATTGATTGATTGCGGCGTGTTGAGAATTTTCTCGGGCAAGGTGTCTAGCGTGGATTTGCGGGCGGTTACCTCGACCGTTTCGACAGTTTTGTCGTTCCCACGCTCGTTCGCTGCGACGGTCTGACCGAAAGCGCTGGCGACAGCCGCTGCCGACGTAACGCCGAAGCTCGTAGCGCCAAGCGCCTGACGAATCAATAGGTTACTTGCCTCACGACGCGTCATCGAGCCCCTTATATGTAAGTGATAATCATTCGCAACAGAATGAGACACTGTAGGTTTGGGCACGGCTTGTCAATGCGATTTTAATCGTAGCTGTGCGTCAAAGAATTTAGGGACGCCGCGAAGCGCCCAGGCGACCATTGAATCAGGGGGCGATATTCGAGGCGTTCGGCTTGGTCTGGCGAAACTCCGAGTCGAACAGCGGCGGCGGAGCCACAAAGCCGATAGGCTTGCGGAATCTGCTCGATGAACGACTGCGCGCGGGCCGCTTGGAAGTGCAATACGCCAAGATTCTCTACGACCTTACCAAAGTACCGGAGGAGTCCGGTAAGCAGCACATCGCACTCAATACTTTGCACAATATCCGGAGCGTTCTGAGCTTGCGATATGACGTTTCCAATTCTTGAAACATCTCACCGCCCAACCGCTTTTTCCGCCTACCGGCCGGTGGCCTTAAGGCGCGCAGCAACACCCGCGCCATAGGCTGGATCGCACTTCGAGAAATGCGCGATCTGGCGATCCTGGATTTCCTTCGGTACCGTCTTCATCGCGCCCGCAATCGCATCCATAAGGCTTGCCTTCTGCTTCTCGCTCATCAGGCGGAACAGATTACCGGGCTGAGTATAGTCGTCGTTGCCGATCCGGTGGTTGTAGCGATCCGCATCACCGGTAATCTTCAGCGACGGCTCCTTCACGCTCGGGTCTTCCTTCGGGCCATTGAAGGAATTGGGCTCGTAGTTCACCGCGCCGCCGTGATTACCGTCGAAACGTATCGCGCCATCGCGATAGTAGTTGTCGTACGGGCATTTCGGCGCGTTCACCGGAAGCTGGTCGGCATTGATGCCGAGGCGATAGCGATGTGCATCCCCATAGGAGAAGATGCGGAATTGCAGCATCTTGTCGGGGCTGTGCGAAATGCCGGGCACCACATTGGCCGGGCTGAATGCAGACTGCTCCACTTCGGCGAAATAGTTCTCCGGATTGCGATTCAACTCCAGAGTGCCGACATCGATCAGCGCATAATCCTTGTGCGGCCATACTTTCGTAAGGTCAAACGGATTGTACGGCGTCTTGTCCGCATCGGCTTCAGGCATGATCTGCACCTTGACGGCCCATTTCGGGAACTCGTCACATTCGATGGCGTGGAACAGATCGCGCTGATGCGACTCACGATCCTGGCCGATAAGCTTTTCGGCGTCCGCGTCCGTGAGATTCTCGATCCCCTGCATCGACTTGAAGTGGAATTTCACCCAGAAGCGTTCGTTCTTGGCGTTGATGAAGCTGTAGGTGTGCGAGCCGAAGCCGTGCATGTGCCGCAGCGTGCGGGGGATGCCGCGATCGGAAAACAGAATCGTGACTTGGTGCAGGCTCTCCGGCGAGAGCGACCAGAAGTCCCACATCGCCGTCGGACTGCGCAGGTTGGTTTTCGGGTCGCGCTTTTGGGTATGGATGAAGTCGGGGAACTTGTAAGGATCGCGCACGAAGAACACCGGCGTGTTGTTGCCTACCAGATCCCAATTGCCTTCCTCGGTATAGAATTTGAGGGCGAAGCCGCGCACGTCGCGTTCGGCATCGGCCGCACCGCGTTCGCCCGCTACGGTGGAGAAGCGCAGCAGTGCTTCGGTCTTGGCGCCCGGCTTGAAGACCCTTGCCTTGGTGTATTTGGTTATGTCGTGGGTGATGGTCAATGTGCCGAATGCGGCCGATCCCTTGGCATGCACCACGCGCTCCGGAATGCGCTCGCGATTGAAGTGCGCGTGCTTCTCGAACAGTGGCCAGTCCTGAACCAGCAGCGGTCCGCGTGGGCCGGCGGTCAAACTGTTCTGGTTGTCCGGGACCGGAATTCCGGCGTCAGTGGTCAAACGCGTGGTCTTATCGGTCATGGAATAACCTCCAGGATTGCTTAAGCTAGGATTCCGCTGGGGAATCTTAGTTTTCGGCAAAGTATTAACCTTCTGGGTCTAGCCGGACAATCTCGGTCGTGGCGCAGGACGGTAATTAAATTACCCAGTTTTTCTGCCAATCCACATGAACATGGGTGGCGAAGCCTGCCGATGACTCTGTTGTCTGTCATGAAGGCGCGCCTCTTCCTTTGGTGGCACTTTCAGCCGACGACGCCAACTCCAGACGTCACTAATATTCGAGGTTGGCTTCACGCACGTGATTTTACGGCCTTGGAATCGAATCTGCTTGTGGATGAAGCTGTATTGAGATGCCACCAAGTCGCCAGCATGCGGTCAGCTGCACGGTCAACAATTCAACATTTAGAAGCCAGTGGAGCTATGAACCATAGCACTATCTTAGATGGGCTACACAATGCGCATTTAATCTAACCGTTTGAACAATCCTCCCTCACAACAGGCGAGTACATGTGTTCTTACCACTCCTCCGAAGCGGCGCTGGGATCGTCTTTGAGTTCTTGCGAAGGGCGGAACTCAGGCTGACGCCGCGGCGGTTCAGTCCCCGTGTCCGACCCGGGCGTCTCCGTGAAGGTGAAATTTTCTCCCCGGGTTGGCTGCGGCGAGGATACGCGGATGCGGTTGAGTTCCCGCAATTCCTCGTACGCGTCATCGGAGAGTTTGGGCTCCCGTTCCAATCCGCCAAGCGGGATCGGGATCGAGACGGCATTGGGTGTGACGTTGCGGATATGGCAAGCGAAGGTAAGGCGGGGCTGCGACAGGATGAACTCCTGCGTCGTGCGCATGTCCGATGCCAGCGCGCGGGCATCGCTGGTCGAGACGCCGCCCGCCATCTTGATCGACGTGTTGGCGGCAAGCGAGGCACGCAGCGAGGACGTGGCCTGGTCCAGAAACTGATGAGCGAAGACGCAGCCGCATTTGTATTTGCGAGCTTCCGTCAGAAAGTCGTCGATGTTGCTGTCGAAATAGGACGCCGCTTCGTCCACGATAAGAAATGTGGGCCTGCGCTCGTGCTCGGGGATAACGGCGCGTTCTAGCACAGCCTGGAGGACCAGAGATATGAAGATGCGCCCAAAATGCGCCGATGATCCTTTCAGGAAGTCCTTCGCCGTATCGACCAGGACGATGCCGCCGCTGTTGAGCACAGTGAAGAGGTCGATTTTCGTCTCTGGCGCCGTGAACAGGCGAGCCAAGGTCGGGTTTTCAAGAACCGCGTTGAGTCGATAGCGGATTTGCTCCTTTGTCTGCGCGAAGGTCTTGCTCGCGAAATCCCGCTCGAAGAAATTGCGCTGGATGGGCGGCAAGGACTCAATCGCTTTCCTGTACGGGGCGGGATCGTCCATCAGGGCGATCATGTCGAGGATGGTCGCATTGCGGCCCATCGTCTCGGGGAGCGCCAACATGAGACGCGCAACGAAGCGGAAGAACACACTCTGTTTGGCCGTGAGGTCCGCGCCGAGGAGACCCGCAAAGAGATAGTCGAAGGTCTGAATGACGCCGGCTGTGACTTGCTCCTTGGTGGCTTCGTCATAGTGGCCGAGGCGCTCGCGGTTCACATCGAAGATGTTGAGCGCGGGCGGATACTTGGTGTCCTTGGGGGTGATCAGGACCAGGCGGCTGGCGAGCGGGCCACCGTCCGGGTCGAAGAGCGCCAGATGGGACAGCTTGTTGATGAGGTCGCCCTGGCTGTCCACGATGACGAGCGACGGCGGGTCCTCGGATTGCAGGTCGTTCAAGATCAGGTTTTGCAGGAGCGTCGTCTTGCCCGCACCGCTACCGCCAAGCACATGCATGTGGCTGTATCGCTCTTCGAAGGTGAATTTGAGCGGGATAGGGGCCAGGAAGAAATAAAGGAACGGCGTGTCTTTGAAATAGGCCCTCACGATCTGGTCGAGCGGCGCATCCTCCTGCGAGGGTTTTCTGAGGGGCTTCTTGGGGTCGTTGGGATCAGCGATGCCGGATGCGGCGCAGACATTCAGATACATCGCGCGGAACAGTTCAACGAACAGTCCCACGTTTAGGTATTTGTCCTGGCAGAACTCGCCCAGGATGTTGTCGAGAACCGTCTTGGGATCGGGTAGTGCGTAGATAAGGGGGATGGTGAAGGGTGACGGATCGAACGTCTCCGGCAACATTTCGCCTATCCAGCCGAACAGGCCCGAGAGGCCATCCGTGAGCAGCCGCATGACCTTCTCTTCATGCGCGTGGAAATGTTCCTTGGCCCGCAGGAAATGGCGCAGGTCCACGGACTCCTTCAGCGACAAGTGCGCCCAGCCGAAGTCGATCTCGGGGCATTGGAAGATCGTCGTTTCGAGCTTGAGGATGTCGTCGATGGCATGAGCGAGGATTGGACCCAACGGCTCGGAGAGATAAGGGCACTCGTCATAGATGGCGGAACCGACCGTGATATTGGCGTCCGCGGCAGAATAGGGCGATGCTCGGTGGAGGGAGCGGACACGGTCATAGAGGGCTTTGGTATCGCCGAGGTCCCGCGCGCGTTCGTCGGTGAAGCGGCGAAGGAACGGCGTGAAGGCGGAGGGTCTGAAGTCGTCCATCAGGCGCAGGAGTGCAGGAGGAGGATCAAGACGATGAAGCCGCCGCCCCAATATACAGCCCTTCGGAAAATCGGATTTTCCCAGAGCTTACGGATGTGGTCCTCAATATAAATCGGAGACGCGTCTACTGATGCGCTCCTCATATCGGATAGACCCGCTTTGGAAGTGTCCGGGGACGGCCCAGAGGAAGCGTAGGTGAGAAGCGGCGGAGCCGCTTGCGTGACGTGGATTTTTTCTTCGCCCTTCTCGTATTCGATGACGGTCTCACTGCCGTTGAACGTCTCGGCGATTTCGAGATAGCGCGTGACGTTCTTGCAGGCCGTGCGCACCGTGTCTTCGGATTCCAGAAGCTCTTCGAGGTCTTTGCACTCTATATGATGGCCCCGGCCCAGGCTGGCGATGCTGATGTTAAGGTTCATCTTGGCCATGGCCAGCGAGAAAACCCCGCGCGCGAGGCCTGCCGCTCGTTCTTCTGCGCTGCCAGTCTGTGTTTTGTCGAGCTGCGCACCGGCGTTGTCTAGGTGCTTTTGTGCAGCCCGGCTATTGTAGATGGTTTGGCCGCCGAGCTTGTATTTGCCGATGTTGCTCTGTTCTGCCGGCGAATAGTCCGCCCGCACATCAAGGCAGAAGAAAACGGTATTGCCCACGATGCCGCCCGTGCGTTGCGAGCGCTGGATTTTCAGTTGCATTGGATTTGGCCCCCGCCAAGATGCTCTGAGTGCGAAGGTTAGGGCTAAACCGGAAGTTGAGCAATCATGTACATCCACGGCGGTTCGGCGGCGCGACCGTACGCCGCCGCACCAACAGTCAGCTTTCAAGCGACGGGACTGCAGTCGCACACACGCGTGCCTTTGCCGCGTTCGCGTACCCTCTGTCGAGTTCAATCCCGATATAGTGCCGACCGAGCGCCTTCGCGGCGACGGCCGTCGTGCCGGAGCCGAGGAATGGATCGAGCACCACGTCGCCGGGACGCGTCACCGCCTCGATCAGGTACTTCATAAGTTCAACCGGCTTTTCGTTGGGGTGCGTGAGACGCTTCGATGCAAGACGCTGTACACGCAGCACCGACACTGGCCGCTTGTGAGGAAACAGGAAGCGTCCCTTGACCGCAAAAACGATGTTCTCGTGCCGCAAGCCGAAGTCGCCGAGGCAATCGCCCACGCCGTGAATACCCTTATCCCAAATGACCTGGGTCTTGGGCTCCAAGCCTGCAAGCCGAATGGCGAAGCGAAACGTTTCCTCGGTGTCATACCGGGTGAAGCAAAGAAGGGCACCGCCGGGCTTGAGCACCCGGGCTGCGTCATGGAGCCACCAGATATATGGCGCTGCATCGTTCGCGATAGGTTTGAACCACCGCGTCTTATCTTTACGTCGCGTGCCGTGATACGCGATTCTGTACGGCGGATCGGTGATGATGGCGTCGATGCTATTGTCGGGCAATTTCCTTAGAATTTGCAGACAGTCGCCGTGAATGATGGTGTTCGCTCGCATTGCTGACATGGGCACGTCCTCCGATTGATGAGGACGGATCAGCTATACAGATTCGCCGATGTCGTATCCGAGCGCTATGCGCCGCAATGAACGCCGACGTTCTCAAGCGCGCGGCAATGTTTCGTTATCACTTTTAGTTACAGCGGAGAATTCGCCGGCAAACACATCACGCGCCAACCGCTCGCATCCGCACTCATGAGGGAGCATCCGCGCACGTATTCCTGAGGACTGCATCGATGGTATCGCCGGCGCATGGTCCAGCGTCGTTCCCGCATGCATCGTACGCCAATTGGAACGCACATTGCGCTCACGCCTCGCGACTTCGAGATTTTCCGCGTGCTTACCCGTTACCGCTATCTGCGTTCGACCTATCTCCATGCCTTCGCGGGTGGCGCGTCAGAGACGCGCTTCAAAGAGCGACTCTGCGTTCTTTTCCACGAAGGCTATCTCGACCGCCCAAGCCAGCAGTGGCAGTTCGCCGACGCGCTGCATGCCCCGGTGGTTTATGAGCTTGGAGAAGGAGCCAAGCGCATCCTGCACGAGCGCGGCGACACCAGCGACCCTTGGACATTCTTGTCACCGGGCGCTCACCGGCAATTCGCGCACTCGGTCATGCTCTGCGCCTGCCTCGCCTCCATCGAGCTGGCTACGCGGGATCGCGACAGTCTCCGGTTTATCCCGTGGCCAGAGATATTGACGCGGGTGCCCGAAGCGACGCGAGCCTCGCCGGTGCCGTTCCGGATTCCGCTGTCGTGTGGCGGAATCGTTCCAGATGGGTTCTTTGGGATTGAGTACGGCGGCTGTGACAAAAAAGCATACCGCTTCTTTGCTCTGGAGGCGGACCATGGGACGATGCCCGTCATACGTTCGGACAAGCGGCAGACCTCGTTTTTCGGAAAACTCAGCGCCTATCACGACGCCATCACACAGCGGGCCCACAAGCACCATCTGGGCGTTCCAAACCTTTTTGTCCTTACCGTCACGAACAGCAAGACGCGCTTATCCGAAATGGTGCGAACATTCAGCGATCATAGTCCCCGCCCAACCTTTCTGTTTAAGGCGCTGGATGGCGCCCTCGTGGTCCCGGTCCTTGACCTGTTCAATACACCCTGGGAACGCCCGAACTTGCCGCCCTTGCCGATGGATCGGCCCTAGAAATCGGCCCATCTTTGGGGTACTTGCTCTTCGGCCGGAAGCCGGAGTACACGAACGGCCCCGACGACCGGACCCGCCGGAACCGGGGGTATGTCCTTGAATTAAGAAGAAGGTTGAGAAGTTCCGCGCTCTCGGAGACAATACGGAGACAAGCGCGAGCGCGCACAGAAAAAAGTCAGGTTAGCCGCCTTAGCTCAGCCGGTAGAGCACCGCATTCGTAATGCGGGGGTCGGGTGTTCGAGTCACCCAGGCGGCACCAGCACCGTACCTCCCTTGGCAACGATCTTCTCTATCCCGTGGCGGCGCCCGGTAGCCGTGTGCCTATGGACACAACGGCCCCATTTAATTTTTCTGTAGCGCGCCAAAAAATGTGTATAACGCGACAATAATAGTGTGCAACTGGAAATTTCAGGTAACTAGGTGCAATTACTCAGTATTTTTCAATAAATACCGTATGGCGCTTATAAGGGTGTTTTGCTCTGCAGAGGTTCTTTAGCATTCTAAAAACACCCTCTCGACAAGCCAACAGATGCTGGCCTAGGCCATGCAGAAACGGACGTCCGATCGCCAGCGTGCGCCTCAGACATAGGCGACCTCCAAAACCGCCTCGATATTACGAGTGTTTGGAGCAAGGTCAGATGACGTTACGACCCGGACGTCGAGCACGTCGCCCTCGTTGAAAAACCAAGTTTGAAACGACGTCGTGCCGCCCATCGGATAATACTTCGCCCCGGTTTGATGGGTGCTGTCGAGCGTCACATAAAAACCGCCGTCCGCAACTCCATTGCCGTTGATGTAGAGGACGGCCGTCAGCGTTCCAGCTGTAAAAGCGCCATCTGCGCGAACCCACATTCCGGTGACCCAACCGGTCCGCGAAGCAGATCGCCCTTGGATTGCTCCGCCACCAGCATTGCAGTAGGCATAGCTGACGGAAGTAGCCACGGCATCCAATGTGAAGCGATGTGCGTCCTGACGATCAAAATTTACCGCCGGAGCGCTGACTGCGTCGATGGTGCTGTAAAGTGAAAATCCACCGCTGATGCCTTCGATGGAAGGTGCTCCGCAGTGTTCTATAATTCCTCCGCTGCGGGGAGAATATGCAACCGCTCCGCCCGAGGTCACCGTCAATTGTCTTATATTGAAATCTTTCACGCGAACGCGCGATTGGTAGGCGTTGACGAAGCAAACATGGTCCGAAATGTTGATCGTGTGGTAGGTCACATGAAGACCATCGATCTCTGCCAATACATTCGTACCGGCGATGCAGATTAATTCGGAATTGTTCACGGTCTGATGACATTGCTCGAAGCGTATCCTGTTGATGCGCGCGTTCCGACACGTATTTAAATAGAGCTGTCTGTTGGTACCGGAATTGAACTCCAGCACGTCGAGATCGATTGAGTCCATGCCCTGAAGGATCAGTGCCGGTTCCACCGCATTCAGCGACTGCGCATAGAAATTTTGAAGCTTGCCGCGCGGCGCTCCGCAGTTTCCAAAAGCACCGAGGAAGATGGTTGCGCCCTTAACGCCGGTGTAAGAGGTGACGCGTTCAATCTGCCAGCCCCAGATGGGTAGCACATAGCCGTTGCTGATCGTCGAAGCATCGGGTGCGATGCCGCGGAAGCCGTTGTCAAACACAAGGTCCGACAGTTCGAAATCATAAATGCCGTTTTGAATGTCCTCATCGACATGGAATGCGATGCCGATTGCGTCTGTGTTTGTGCTCGGCTGATCGTTTGTCCAGTTGTGGGCGATACCGCGCATTTTGAAGCGGGAACGATAGGTTGTTGGCGTCATGCGCCAGATTGGCTTGTTATCGGTTGTCTGCGTAACAGTCGCCAGACCGGGCGACATGATCGACCAGCCGGAATTGTCCGGCAGCGCCAGCGTGTCGCTGATCTTATAGTTTGTGCTTCCTAACATGAGGCATTTGCCAGGCCCGAGCAGTGAGAGAGCTTCCGCAAACGCTTCGGTGTTGTCATCGACGCCAGCGACCTGTCCCGCTGATGCAAGGATTTTTTCCATGCTGATGACGGAGTCCGCGTTCGACGCCAGAATAGCCATGACGCCGGCAAGTGTCGGAACAACAACGCTGTCGCCAAGATCAACTGTATCTCCGGATGTGCCATGCATCACAGCGGCGAAGAGGGCGACATCGTCCTGCAGTTGTTGAACGGCTTGCAGCGGTGTTAAAGGCATTGTGTTATCTCATCGCGATACCGCGAACGATAGGCGCTTGGAGTGAAGCGGACAATGCGGACGCCGGTCCTCATGCTGGTGCATCGTCGGTGACGAGCCCCTCGCTGAAAACGTCGCCTGCACCCGACGATCCGAGTGCCTGAACCTCAAGCGTGAAATGCTGGCCTGATGACGTCGTGAAGAAAATATCCCTCGTCGAACCGACCCAATCTCCAGCCGATCCGCCGTCAGGGGTAATGCAATATTGGAAGCTTGTCGCCGCGCTGGCGCCTTCTGCAATGACGGACCAATCGTATGCTCCGCCATTCCAGACTTGGTTGGTGTTCAGAGCGGTGATTGTAAGATCGTCGGGACCAGAAACCGTTGGCGGATTTATCTCTACTGGAGGATCGCCCTCGTCCGCAGTGTGCACGCGCGCATCCTCGATCACTGTCGAGATCGTCGCGGTCATTCCTTGCTCGGGTTTTGCCGCGATGACGAGCGCGTCTTGCGCATTGTTTGTACCCATGCCGAGTACGGCACGCGGCCGTTCGAATTGCAATCCTTCACCCGACCACAAACCCCAGCCACGCGGCTGCAGCCCGGCATATTTGCCGCCGGCATCCGCCGTATCGAGCAAGCGAACTTGTGCTTGCCGCGTCGCGCTGCCATCGTCGACAACACCGAATGGAACGGGACCCCAGATGCGGCCATCCGGCGAAAGCAGCGTGATCAGCCGCGTCTCGCCGATCTGGTCGGGTGGATCGCTCCATGGTTCGGACAAGATGAGGATATCGCCTGCTTCGTCCTCGACGAGATCGAGTACATCGGCCGACTTGCCCATGTCGGCGAGCCAATGCGATACGCGGACGAGCTGACCGAGGAACAATGTACGCCCTTCCAGTTCGGTGCGGAACGATGGAAACTCGCGGCGATAGCGGTTTGCGGCGCACATATAGATGCCTTCGCGCCATGCCTGGCTGCGATCGGTGATACCGAAGAATTGGATCGTCGGTGCATTGTCTTCGGTTACCGTGGAGTCCGGCAACGCGCAGAAGACCTGGTTAGCGGTCCAAGTGCGTGCATCGATGAACTGCACCGTAAGTCCATCGACCGCGTTGTCGTCGTACATCGCATAGTCGATCGCGAAGGAACCGGGCAGCATGTTGCGCGGTGAGAAGCCCGATCGCGGTGTCGTCTGGGCTTCATCCCGCACGAAGGAAACCATCGAACCTACCAGAAATGGGCGCGCACGGCCGACCTGAAGAACGTTTTGGAGAGCTTCCCAGAGGCTCTTTTGAGTGTCAAAAATACCGTCGAAATTGTCTCCGCGCGTCGTCCATGTCGTCTGCAGCGCCGCGAGCTTGGCGAGATCGATGCGGCCATCGGCAAGGCCCGCGCCGTTCGTTGAGCGTAGCACATAGGCAGCGGCAGCGGCGATCGAGCGCGTTGCGGTTGGAGCGCTCCATGTCTGTGTGTCAGCGTCGTAGATCGGCAGCTTGCGTGTCGCGACCACGTTGAACTTCTGCGCTGACTGGCCGTTGAGATTGAAGGTTGCCTGGGCCTGCACCGCGATCAGCGTCAATCCGGGAAATGTCGTAGTGCCCGGCAGATAGGCCCGCATCGCAAGCCAGACGAGCGTATCGGATGTATTGTTGTCGCTCGATTTGACATTTGTGCGCTCGCCACGCACGCGGTAGCGCGCCGGCGTTGGCATTGTCACGAGCAGCGTCTGGCGCACCGCATCCTTCGAGGAAAGCACCAGTGTGCCGGAGATCGACGCCGAGCCCCCGATAATGTCGAAATAGTCGCCGATGGGATCGCCGTCCGCATCGATCTTCTGCGCCTGAAAGTTGAACGTCACCGTCGCGGTCTGCAGGTGGTTGGAGCTGTCCAGGTGATACAACCCGGCAGGCAAAGCAATGTCGATCGCCAGCTGCGAGGCTTTTGTATTAGCACCACTCGCTACAAAGGGGCCAGACCACGTATAGCCGCTCTCGTTCGTGCCGATCAAACTGATCGAGGATACGTCGGTAGAGGTGACGACGTTGGTCGGAAAAAGTGTAACATCGCCGCCAGGTGGAATGATCTCGACGACGATCTCAGGATAGGTTCCGGTGTAGACGTCGTCTTCCCAGAAAATGTTCGTGTCGATGCGCATCTGGTGAATGTCGAACTCGCCGATGCCCACGATGAACAGCTCGTAAAGCCGCTCAACGTTGCCGGCGAAATCAAAGAACGGCGCGGACGCGAGATCGCACATGATGTCGTTGCGCCCGAGAAGTTCGGGAATTGCCTGGCCGATGCGGCCCTGGTTCGAGCCACCAGACAACGAATAGGTAGGAGACGGCGTGACGTTCGACGCCGATTTTGGCGGCGGCAACAGTGCGGAGATCAAAGTCTGGCCCGCGACAAGAACCGCAGCCGTTGCCAATCCGATCGCAAACGATCCGGTGAAACCAAGCGCACCAGCGAGCGCCGTTCCAATGCCGGGTGCAAAGACGGCCAGCGCGAGCATTGCGAGGACGCGAAGTACCTGCGAGCCGCCGCCGTCTTGCGGAAGCGTCGCCAGGATCGCGACCTCGTTGTCGTTGATCGGATCGGCGTCCCAATTGCAACGCTTCACCAATGTGCCACCGCGCCACAAAACGGTCTCGGCCGGCAGCCGCCAATCGGTGCTGTCGATCGCGCCTGTTACCAGCATGCCCGGCGAGACGTCGGTGTGTTGTACCTGTGCGTCGGGATCGAGCGGATTGGCGAGATATAGAAGCTTGGCACTCATGTCGGTACCACGCGTCTCAGGAAGCGAAGCCGTGCCCAGCCTTGCCACGCCAGCGCCTGTATATGGTCGAAGCAGACGCCGACGTCGCGCGCGCAATGCAGCAGACCGCCGCGATCGACGGCGAGATAGACGCCGATATGGGTCGGATGATCGTGGCGCGCCAGGGTCACCAGATCCCCATGGGCTGGTATCTCGACGTTGTGCCATTCCTGCCTGATAGCATGGCCCTCGATCGCCTCAATGACGCTGCGTAGATGGTTGGCGTTCACGCTTACTGGCGGCAACTCGTAGCCGAAGAGTTCGCGCTGAGCTGCGCGCGCAAGGCCCCAGCAATCAAATGCATCTGGCCCTTGGGCGCCTGATTGCCAGGGCATGCCGATCACGCTGCGAACGAATGCAGCGGCGGCGGTGGCCATCTCTGGAGTGATCTCAGCGGACAAGGCCGGTGAACTCCGACGTTGTATAGATGGTTCGCGGAAATGGCATGTTGAGGAAATCCTCATAGCCAGCGGTCGCGATCACGCGCAGGTAGTTGGCCGTCGCTTTGCGGATTGTCAGACCATCGAGCACAAAGCCGGGCGCGGAACGATCGTCGGCTAGATATTGGCGATAAGTGATCTGCACGGGCGCCGGCGACTGCGTAGCCTTCTTCAGCCATGGTGTCAGCAAGCGCGAGACGTTGGTCACCTGAATGTCGCAGGTTGGAAGGCCCGGCGACGAGGACTCCGGTAGTGTCACCTCAAACGCGCTGGCGCTGAAGGTCACGCTCTCGCCCCCGTTCATCGGCGCATTGGCTTCGAGCGTCGCAATCAACTCGTTCGGATCGTTGACGACACGAATGGCGACGATGGCGCCTGCTTCGTTGAGAAAGGCCGGATGACGGAATTCGAAAGTGTCGAGCGCGACGACGTCGGGAGGCGCGGAATAGTAATATTCGCGCAGATCGTCGGAGAAGGGCGACGTCGGATCGCTCATGGCGTCGCTCCCGGATAGTCGGTATGAACGATCGGATATAGCAACCCGGCGAGATAGACCGTTTCATCGCCTCCACCGAGCGCAAGAATGGTGGCATCCGCTTCGCTGAGCGGTGCGAAGTCGCGCATCTCGATCTGTGCTTTCACGATCCAGTCGTAGCCGTTGCGGCTGGAGCCGAGCGTTTTCTTCACAAAGCGCACCGTTCTATCGTCGTAGTCAGAGCCGTGAAAGAACGGGATCGTGAACCACTTCTCGCCGTCTGCCAGACGCCACTTCACGAAGGCGCGGAAGGTCTTGTATTGCGCGTTTGTGAAGGGCCAGGAGATATCGAAGAGCGTCGCGGCGGCTGTGAAGGGCCGCGTCTGTTCGATGTCGCCACTACTAAAGTCTGCACGATTGATCGGATCGGCAAGCTGATGGGCGAACTGATCGTTGAGCGGCTCGGGCAATAAGACGGCTTCCGGCCATGGTGGCAGGATGCTCGCATCGGCCGCGCCTATCTCAGCATCGAGAGCAGCTGATGACAACGTCGATAGGTCGTTTAGCTCGATGTTCGCATTGACGATCCATTCGCCGCCCTGGCGCTTGGGCGAGATCGAGCCCTTGACGAAGCGCACCTGCGTGTTCTCATAGTCGTCGTCACGGAAGACATCCATCGTGAACCAATCCGCCCCAGCTTTGTCGAGAAACTCTAGCCAGGTGCGGAAAATTTCATATTGAACGGGCGTCATCGCCCAGGTCATCGGGATGCCGGCAAAGGCGCTTCGATTGATGCGCCGTTGGCGCGCCGCGCCCTGTTCGAACGGCTCGCGCGCGAGCTTGTCCGAGAATGTGTGCCCGAAATTATCGTTCAGCGGAAAGGGATCGATGGCATAGGCCGGCCATGCTGGCAACGAGGTCATGACGGCCTCCGCGTCAAGCCGTGGTTATTTGCGATCTCGCGTCCGAACAGGCTTTGCCCGCTGCGTTGTTTTTGCTGGAGCGCTCCATCGACCTGCTCCACAAGCGCGTTGATCTGAATGTCGCCGTTCGGCATCTGCTTAGGTTCGCTGGCCGTTGTCTTCGTGCCGGCCGGCGTCTGAACATTCAGGACCACCTTCGGCATGGCGGTGGCAGCTGGCGCCTGGACTAGGATCGGGCGAGAGAGCGCGGCGATCGTCGCTGCCGTCTGGTTTTCGGTGAGAACGGTTTCACCGTCCTGGGCAATGATCGGACGGTCACCGGGTTTGAGACCGCCGACCGTGCCGCCGCTGTGGAAGTGTGGCGCGCCGATGAAGACGGCAGGATCTACCTGAAACGACATCGGCGCATCGGCGCCGACGCGGCCGCCCGAATGCAGACCACCGAAGATCGAAGAAAATATGTCCGTGCTTCCGCTACCGCCGAGACCGAAGGCGTCGCCGATGCCGCCGACGATGTTACCGAAGAGGCCGTTCATCGTCGGTGCCAGATACTTCTCATAGGCGAGCTTGAGCAGCTGCTCTTCGACGTAAGTCATGAAGTCGCCGAAGGTGTTTTTGCCCGTCAGCGCGGCCTTGACGAAGTCGTCCTCGAAGGTTTTGGCGAAGCCGTCGACCAGTGACGAGCTGGTCTTGGCCCAGTCCTGCGTCGAATTCTTCAGCTCAATCAGCGAACGCTCGATGCCCGATTGCCAATCCTTGCGGCGCGACAGATCGTCGAGATAGAGCTGCGCCAGGTCGTCATTGTAGATTTCCTGCAGATAACGCACGAGGTCGGCATATTCGGCCTTCGTCTGCTCGGGATTTGCGGAGTGGTAATCGTCTATGTTCTTCTGCGTGAGCGCAAATTGCTCATCAAGGTTTTTTCTCGCGAGTGCGCTCTGATCGTCGGCCAGCTGTCCCGCCGCACCGACGTCGAGATTGGCTGTGCTTGCCGAGCCGAGACGCGAACGGATATCAGTGACGTCTGCCGTATAGTGCTGTGCGGCCTGTTGGGCGATCATCGATTTTGTGAGGCCATCGATGATAGCGCGCAACTTCGCTGCCGCGGTGCCGTGCGCATTCAGCAGAGACGTCGCATAAGGCAGCGTCGCCTTCGAGATCGCCATCTGATCGGTCATCTTCTGATGGGCGAGCGTCGAAAGATTGACGGCGTTGGCCTCAGCGATCGCGTCGTCGGCTGCGAGCTTGGCCTGAGCGAGCATCTGCGGAGCGCCATTGATCAATTGCTTGATCCGCTCCATTTTTGCCTTCAGCGTTTCGTTCAAGTTCAGTTCGGCGTCAGTCTGTTCCTTTGTAACTTTCGCTTCTTGCTGCTTGATCAGTGCGAGTGCCTTCGTGGCCTCCCCTGCATCGATCAAACCTTTCGATTGATCCGTCTGCACGCGCAGACGCTGATTTTTGAGCGTCGAGAGCTGCTTATTGTAAGGATCGTATTGATCGACAATACCTCCAACAGCAACACCTTCGGTTCTCTTTTGATCGGCAAGTTTTTGGTCGGCAGGCGACGGCGTGAGGTCCAGCGTAACGTTATCGGAGCCGAGCGTTCCGCCGCCAAACTTGGCGTTACCAGCATAGGCTTCGTCGACACGGGCATCGACCCATTTACCGAATGTGTCGCCGACGTTCGAAGCCCAGGTCGAGAGATCATGAAAGGCGCGCGAGGCACCGGATGTCTTGCCTGCGAGATTTCCCATCCGCTCGGCCAGGGCATCAACGATGATTTTTGTCGCACCGAGTTTGTCGCCTTGTTCCGAAAGGTCCCTGATGAGCTTGAGCGTTTTCTCGTCAAATAGGTCCCATTTGTCGGCCAACTCCTGTGCGTCCTTTATGGGATCGCGCAGTGCATCGGCCAGCTCGCCGGCCGCCTTTGGAATATCCTCGCCCGTGGCGACGGCGTAGCCGGCCGCTGCCACAGACAGCTCGTCCCAAAGCGACGGATCGATGCCGGCGTTGATGAAGCTCGCCGCGATGGTCCGTGCGCTGCGTTCGGAAACGTCCGCCGAGCCGGCGATCACCGATGAGAGCGCGAGATATTGTTCCCGTGTCTGGCCTAGGGCGTTGCCCTGCGCACTGGCGGCATTGGTGACCTTATCGGCCGACGCCTCGAAGGCCTGTTCCGCGACGATCGCCAGTCCGATCGCGGCTGTGACACCGAGCATCGCAATGCCGACTGGTCCGATCAGCGTCACGAGCGCCGGGAAGGCCGAGAACGATGCTCTGAGCGCCGCGATGCGTTCGCGTCCGATGCCCGCCTCGCGGCCCATGTGCTCGATGGCAACGCCAAGCTTCTGGGTCGCCTGTTCGGTTTCGGCGTGCTGCGCTGCCAATGCAGCCGCATCGGCTGTGAGCGTCTTGCCGGCCGCGCTGACGCCACTCGTCGAGCCCTTGAGCGCGTTCTGGGCCGCGGTGACTTCCTTAGTCGCGTCCAGTAGCCGCGCATTATCCGCCGTGAAGATGGCGCGGACCGTCAGATCGCTCATTTGGAGAACCTCTCCAGAAGCTCTTCAGCGCCTTTGCAGGAGCTGGTGCTGGCGCTCGGCAAAGATGGTAAGCATCTCCGTCTCCAGGGCGCGCAGCCCGTCCAGGACTCTCTCATCGAGCGCAATGGCGAGCGCCGCCGCGACCGGGCCAAGCACGCCGTAATCGAGACCCGTGCGGATGAAGACGAGGTGCTTGCCGATGACGGTCGGCGAGGTGCGCCACTGGGATTGCATCTGCCGCGCCAGGCGCACGGCATCGCCGTTCTCCGGCTCGACCTCGATGACGATCTCGCGGTGCTCATCGGGCTCGCTGCTCAGTCCCATTGCCTCGGGCGACATGCCGAAGGCTCTCATATCGGCGATGGCTTGGTCGGCCGGACCAGTGTCCCCGTCATCCGCGTCCTCGCCGAGAAGCGCGCGGGCGACGGCTGTCAGTTTTTTGCGACGCGCCCCGAGAGCATGTCGTAATAGCCGCGCGCCAGACCCATCACCGCGTAAGGCAGCGAGAAGAACAGCGCCTTGGCATCATCGTCGCTGACGCTCTCGCCGGCCTCGTTCTTGAGGCCGTCGAAGCCGACCAAGCATTCGGTCAGCAGGTCGACGTCAGAGTTCGAGCCCGTCGCTGTGGCGCGCAGCTGGGCGAGCCGCTCGGACGAGACAAAATTGAACTTCGCAGTGACGAGCTGATCCTGGCTGCCGCCGCCATCGAGCGGCACGGTGATCGTGCAAGGCCAGGTGATAACGCGGTCTGCATCGGCCTTCTTGAAGACCAGCTTGACGGTTGTGTCCTTTGCCATGGTCATTTCACCGTCAGAGTGTATTCGTCATCGCCGGCGGTGCGATTGAGGGTGAGCTGCGCCGTCAGATGGCGGATGCCGTTCACGTCCTGATAGGCCGGCTGGAGCATCTGCAGTTTGGGCACGTCGAGCTGGATGATATTGCCCGCGGCCGTGCCGTGGATGAGTTGGGCCACCATCGTCGCATCGCCATAGGCAAGGCCGAAGAAGTCCTTGGTGCCGAGCGCCGGTGCTTCGATCTGCAGCGTGCCCGTCGCCAACCGATCGGTGATCGCGACATATTCCGCATTCGGCCGGTCGCGATGTACGACCGTGTTGGCCTGATCGATCTGCAGCTGTTCCATCACGGCCGCATAGGCGTCGAGCGTAAAGGTCGGCGTGTTGACGTTGCCGATCGGAAGCGGATCGATCCAGGCCGTCGTCGTGAGAGACGGCAGCGAGCCCTCAGCCGGAACCGTCCAGCGCCCGGTGAAGGTGTACTTCATCACCGGAATGCCATCGGCGGCGAACACCATGCTCATCGTGCCGCGGGCGCCGGTCAACTTGTGCAGTGTGCCGCTCTCGTTGGCGTAGATCGTGCCCGTCTCGGGCTCGCTAGTCACCGGCGTATAGACCACCTTAGTGGCGGCTGTGATCGCCTCCGAATGCGAGCACATCCGCGCGAGAACGCCCCAGGCAGGCGCCGTGCCTGCCGCGCCCGAGCCGGCGAGTTCGACGTCGAACTGCACCTGGACGAACTTGTTGACGTGCTTCTTGGGCACGGCGCCGAAGCTCGGAAAGGCGAGCTGGCGATCGGCGGTTGAGCCGCCGAGCGGCGTCACAGTGATCTGGCTGCAGAGGATGGCGTTTGCCGCTCCGGTCGGAACCGGATCGGTGCCTTCGGTGACTTCGATCTTGGCGAGGATCGTCCTCATGCGCGTGTAAAGGGGCATCATTTTGCTCCTTGCTTGGTGTCGGCCGCAGCCGGTGGGGACTGCTCGACGGGTTTTTCTTCGGAAGGCTGCTCATCGCCGCCGCCAGCCGTTGCGGGATGCGGCTTTGTACCCGTCGCGGGCTTTGCCGCCGGATATTGATGGTGCTCGTCCGAGTTTCGATCGACGCGGCGCACATTGCCTTTGCCATCGTCGATATAGCGTCCGCCTTTTTTCACGAGATGCCCTCTCTTAGGTAGTAGTCGGCAGTGAATTCGCTGCCCCAAAAGATGATGCCTTGCTGCACGTTGATGCCCACGAGTTTGCCGCCGGCGTAGGTCACTGGCTTGACGATACCTTCCGGCTGCCAGCCGAGCAGCTCGCCGATGACGGCCTGCTCGGTATCCTCGATCAGGTTCACGCGGTCCGCACCCGTGGCGCCGGCGCGCGTGAAGCCGAGCATCACCATGAATTTCTGCGACACCTTCTGCGAGATCACGCCGGTCAGACCGCGATCGGCTGTCGGGATGTGCTGCGACGGCATGACGAAGGCCGAGCCCGAGACTTTGAGCTGATCGACGGCCGCGGCGAACGCCGCAGCACCGCCGACGAAGGGCAGCGTGTCCGGCGTGAGCGTCTTGAGCTTGGTGATGATGTCGGAACTTTTGATCAATGGGCGCTCCCATCGATCGCGTTCTGCTCGTGGCGCACCAAGACATCGAGGATCTCCGCGCGGTCGTCATCGTCGATCCCGACGAACGCGCGCGCCGGCATCTCGATCGAATAGTCGCCGACGTGATGGCTGCTCTCGAAGTTTGCCTTTGAACGACGCACGAAGAGGTTACCGAGCGTGCCATCCCTCCCGACCTTGCGAAAGATCGTCTGTTCGTGGGCGTGGATGTCGATCGTGCCGCCGTTCTGATGGATCGCGGCATAGACGACGTTGGTACCCCATTCGACGCCTTCGTTGTCGGGTAGCACATTGTGCGTCTGGCTTTGCATCAAACGGCCGGTCTCGATCAGCGTCTGACCGCCGGTCTTGACCGCGCGCTGCGACGGCTTCCAGGCTTCGCCGTCGGGACCATGGCCTTCGTGAAAGCGCATCTGCGTCTTGGAGACCATCGCTTCGCCGATAACGTCGAAGACCGAATGCAGTGCACCTGGACCGTTGGCGGCAACGATCCGTGCCAGCGCTGCACGGTACGCACTGTCCTCGATCGTCATTTCCATGGCGACGCCGGTCATCACAGGCCTCGCAAGCTGTCGCGCGTGAAGACGCGCGGTGCGCTGGAAAGCTTGGGCTTCTCCGCGGGCGTGTCCTGTGCAGGTGCGACGTCGTCGCCGAGCTTCACCACGCCCTTGGATACCAAAACACACCATGCGATCGCATCGTCATAGTCTTTCTGGATACGGTCCGAAGCGTGATCGCGCGCCAGACGGAACCGCGCGATCGCACAGGCGCGTTGCACCAGGATGCGCGGGACCGGCGTAACGGGCGTCGCGATGCCGGTCGAGATGTAGGAATTGATCTCGGCGTCCGCGTCCGCAAGCGCGACGGTAACCAGATCATCGTCGATCTCTCCAGTCGGGGGATCGGAGAGATCGGTGAGCTGGATAAGCTCAGCGGTGCTCGACCATTTGATGAGATCGTCTCGTGTCGCGTAGGTCATAGTTCCCACTGCCCTGGCTTATAGAGCCCGGTCAATTTCACGATCGCGTAGCAAAATGCGAGGAGAACGATCACTATCACAAGCAAAGCGACGATCACCTTGGCGCCTACGCCGAGCGCCATCCACGCAAATGCGAACACAGCTCTCAATTTCTCATCCCCAGTGCGGCGAGATAGAGATCGAGCATCGCCTCGCGCTCTTGAAAGTCTGCCTTGTCGAGTTTTCTGAGACGCACAACCTGGCGCATGACCTTGGTGTCGAAGCCTTGGCCCTTGGCTTCGCCATAGACCTCGCGAATGTCGGCCGACAGCGAGGCGCGCTCTTCCTCCAGCCGCTCGATGCGCCCTACGAAGGTCTTCAAATGCTCTTTCGCGAAGCCCGATTTTGACATGGTCTCCTCCTACGGTCCGCGCGCGGTGACGGCAGTCGTCGGCACATAGTTGTGCATGACCGGGCCTTTTTCGATCATCGCGCGCTCGGCAGTGATCGTTATGTCTCCTCCGGTATACCCAGTGATGTGCACCGAAATCTGCGTGGCGCCAGCGTCGGAATGTGTGCGCGTGACAACGCATCGCGTCGGTGTCGTCGTCACCGTGCAATAGGTGTTGGAATTTGGGAACGATCCGCCGGCGTCGAAAATGGCAACGCGTATTGTCCCGCCCCCAGAACCGCTAAGCCACAGGCCGAACGTCCATGTCTGGCCGACGGTCGAGTTTACCAGCTCCTGAAATGTTGCCGCGTAGCCGCCCGGCAATACGAGAGTGTTCGGTCCACTGGCAGAAGCACTGCCGGACGTGATCCAGGTCGATTTCGAAAAGTTATTGCTCCAGAGAGCATAGTTTGTGTGCATTGGCTGCAAGACAGCCACGGACATCAGTGCCGTCTGCGCACAAGCCTCAGGTGCGGCCGCTAGTGCGACGGCAACAACAACGGACCATAGAAGCGCTCGGAATGTGCGCATCGCTTAGTTCCTCAAAATGCGAAGCTGCACTTCGACATCCGATGTCGACGAGAATGTCGGTGTGCCGCGCGTGACCAGAAACCCGTATCCCGTTGTGCTGGACGACAGCGAGAATGGCAGCGCGAGATTTTCAGCGTCACAGACGGACGGTGTGCCGAGGTTGGTGCAGTCGGTGATATGGATCACGCGGCACTTGTTGAAATCAGACGTCGAGAGAGCCACGGCGGATTTGTCGGTCAGCGTCGTGTTGGTCGGATTGTCGGCGCCGCACCATACGAAATCGGTCGAAGCGGTTTGAGACGATTTAAATTCCAGCGTGACGCTTTGAATCAGGCCAGTGCCAGAAGAGACGCGGCCGACGCCGCTGAATGTCAACAGGCTTCCAACAACATTGTTGCTGGCATAGGCCGACCCAGACGTGACCGTCGGCGTCGCAGTGACTTTGACCAGGTTGCTCCCAACTTCGCCGACATGGTTTTCGCCGGCCGGCGTCGCGGCTGTCAGATCGCCATGAATGGTCGTGCCGAGATCGGTGTGCAGTGTGTCGAGCTTGCCCGCGGCCGTCGTCTGCGCAGCAGCTGTCGCCAGCGGTGTCAGATCGCCGTGCAGCGTCGTGGCAAGATCGGTGTGCAGCGTGTCGAGCTTGCCCGCGGCCGTCGTCTGCGCAGCAGCTGTCGCCAGCGGCGTCAGATCGCCGTGCAGCGTCGTGGCAAGATCGGTGTGCAGCGTGTCGAGCTTGCCGGCAGCCGTCGTCTGCGCAGCAGCCGTCGCTAGCGGCGTCAGATCGCCGTGGAGCGTCGTGGCGAGATCGGTGTGCAGCGTGTCGAGTTTGCCGGCCGCCGTATCTTGCTTGGCCGCCGTCGCGGGATCGATCGTCGTGCCACCGCTATCCTTGAGCTGCGTCGATGTTCCAGCCGCGCAACCGCTGATACATTTCACTGGTAGCGGCGCCGCATCCTTGACCACGGAACCATTGGCAATCAGTAGAGCGCGATCGGTCGGATTGCCGGCGGTTTCGTCTTCGGCAAATGCGAACGACGCGAACGCCAACGCGGCTGCACCGGCGGCAACAAGCAAAATACGGTTCGAGAATTTCATTGCTTGCCCTCCCCATGGTCGACAACCGCCTCAACTTCGGCGACGGCTTCGTTCTTAAGCTTGACGATTTCAGCTTCGATCTCTTCGGCGATTTCTTCGGCCTTGAGGCCCATCAGCTTTGCCGCGTCGATCGCGTGGCGGACAATCACGCCGAGCCAGCTACGCGGCGTCGGTTTTGCGGCATTCGTATTGGAAACGGTCATCTTGTCCTCGTTCGGTGCTGTGAAAGGAGGGAGGACTTTCGCCCTCCCTCCTCACTCGGCTTCTTCATCGGGCGCCGGGCTATGCCCCTATCGCGACATTCGACGCGATCCCCCTCGGGTGCTGGAGGCCTTGCGAGCCGTGCCAGAGCGCCCCTCTCGGGTTATTTCTTCGGCTCGGTCTCCTCTGCCTTCGGCGCATCCACCACGCGCACATCGAGCTTGGGATCGTCCTGCAGCACCTGCAGTTGATCGGCATCGAAGCGATCGAAGGGATGATCGACCTGGCCCTTGGGGTGTTTCACGCCGGCGCGACGATAACCGTCGACGCCGCCGCGATTGTTGATGCGCACGACTTGCCCTTCGACGGGCAACGTCACCGCGGTTTTCTTCTTGCTGTCGGCCTTTGCCATGTTCGGTGCGATCCTTACGCGAGCCACGGCACGATATTGAGATCGGCCGTTTTGTAGTTGACGTTGGTCGACCCGTCCGCGTTGCGATCGGCATTGACGATCTGCAGCGCGTTGGCGCGGAGCGACGGCGGAACGAAGAGACCGAACTCGGTAATGCCGATCGGACGGCCGTAGTTCGTCTTCATGCTCATCAACGCCGCCATGGCAGTGTTGAAGTGCGTGGCATCGAGCGTCTGCTTGGAACCCCACGCAAAGTGCGGTAGCCCGAAGCCGACGTTGTGGCGGGCGTCGACGCCATAGACGAACTTCTTCTCCCAGAAGACGTTGTCGTCGTTGGCCTGGGCGCGGCTGACGAACTGGAAGTCCTGCCGCTTCTGCAGGATGATCGGCATCATCGGCTGGTTCTTGGCGACCAGGAACCAGGGCGTGCCCAAGCCGCCGTCCGTGTTCGCGAACACCGTCTCGCTGCCGTCTTCAGCGATGATCGGATGATCGGTATCGAAGAAGTACTGCCCGTCGTAGCAGTCGCTGGTAAAGCCGGCATTGAGCAGCGGATAGACGAGCTGGTCGTAGCTGGTAGCCGCGGCGCGCCCGAGCATCTCGACCTTCGGCCCGTAGATGCCAAGATTGTCGTCGAGGATGTCGTTGCGATCGACGCTGATCGTGCTTTCCCAGTCCCTGTTCGAGATCGCGTAGGAATAGCGCGATAGGTTGTTGACCTGGCGATCGCCGATCCATTCGCGCACGTTCGGCACTTCGCCGAGCCAGCCATATTCTTCCTTGCTGGTCGAAGACGGCACGGTCATCGCAACGAGCGCGAACTGCGAGGCCGCGTTCTTGAAAGCGTTCTGGAACTTGTTCTGAAACCCGACGCCGAGGGTTTGCAGATTGCCGCGATTAATGATCAAGGGATGCGCTCCTTCTTAATAGGTGATTTCGATTTCGACGTCGGCGTCCGCTGTCGCCGTCGAAGCACCGCCGCCGGTGATGCTGATGACGTCGCCCGCCACCACTGCGTTCGCCGCGGTAGGCGTGGCGCTGTCCACGTCGCCGGCCGCCGATCCCGCTTGTGTGATCGTGATCTCGCCGTTGGTGATGGGGGCGGCACCGATCTTGCCGGTCAGTGTGGCGTCGCCAACGGCAAGCGCCTCATTGGAGACCGACCTGATCTTGGTGATCGTGCCGGCAACCGGCGCCACGACGCGAACGACCGCGGCATCGGAAGCCTTGGTGCTGATCGGACGGCACTGCAGATAGACCTTGTTGGCGCCGAGGTTTGCTCGGGCCGTCGCGGCCGATCCAACGTCGGAGAGATTGTTCGCGGCAAGCAAGCTGCCGGCAGGCGCATTGGTGACCGTAAAGCCAAGCGCAACCCAGACGCCCAGATCGTCCACGTCGACGATGCGCCCGGCGATGCTGCGCGTGGTGCCGCCATTGGTCTTCGCGACCGTTTGATCGTCGACGATGTAGCAATTGTCGCCAATCTCGGCCGCGGTGATCGCGTCGGCATCCGCCGAGTTCGCGTAACGAAAGACGCCGGCGCGCACGCGCACCTTGGTCTTGCCCGTTGTTGGGTCAGCACCGCCGTCGCCGCCGCCCGAATTGTCGAAGCCGTGTTCGAAGCGGCCGACCGCGATCAGCGTTGTCGCCGTATCGCCAGGCGTCGCAAAACCGGTTGCGCTTAAACAGGCGATCGCGCCGGCGAAGGCAACCTTGCCCGATGTCATCGCATAGGTAAAATCGACGCTATCGCGCTCGGGCGTGTTGATGTCGTGAGTGGCGGGGTTCATCAGGCTTTCTCCTTGCTCTTCTTGGCGAGGTCCGCCTTGAAGGTCTTTTCATCGAGACCGAGGGCCGAACAGATTGCCTTTTGGTCGTCGTCGAGTTCGCCGTCGGCCGCGCTATTCGGCGCGGTGCGGCCGTTCGCCAAGATCGTCGGGGCTTTGCCGATCATGTCGTCGAAGCCCTTTGGATCGCGCGAGCAGTAACTGATTGCCCAATCGCGCTGCGCGGGAACGAGCTTGCGATCCTCGATCGCCTTATCGACTTTCGTCGTCGCGGTATCGGAAGCGCGCTCGCCTTGCATGGTCGCAATCGACTTCTGCAGCGTGTCGACTTCGCCCTGCAGCTTTTCGATTGTGGTCTTGTCGCCGGCGACTGGCGTCTTGATCTTCGAGCAGATCGCGGCGAC
Source organism: uncultured Alphaproteobacteria bacterium (assembly GCA_963710025.1). Taxonomy (GTDB): domain Bacteria; phylum Pseudomonadota; class Alphaproteobacteria; order Micropepsales; family Micropepsaceae; genus Rhizomicrobium. The sequence continues at coordinate 39,926 of CAVPYO010000007.1, forward strand.
ATGCGTCTCATCGACGGTCTTGTCCTTCGCGACCTCGACGCCGGCAGCCGTCGCGATCGACGCGAGCTGTGTACACATCGCGGCGCTGCCGGATTTGAGCGCCTTGATGGCGGAAATAACTTCTTCGGCCGAAGCCGTCGCCGCGAGACCGAGGGCCTCACGGATTTGCGCAAGTGGGTCCACTGAGGAGTTCTCCTGTTCGATGCTTGCAAGGGCTTTCAGTTCGAGCGCGGGCGTGTTGGTAAGCGCGGCGCGCAGGACTTTGGTGATCTGGCCGGCCTTCGTGTGGATGAAGCTCGGCGAGAGAAATCTGTATTCCTTGGCGGCGACGGCCTTGGCGCCTTCAGGCGTCCAATCGACGCGCGCCCAAAAACCGGATTGGCCTTCGGGACCTGCAGTCGCCAGCTCTTCGATCCATCCGGCTGCGCGCGAATTCAACGACACGTTGGCCGGGCGCTCTGCACCGTGATCGTAATCAATCGGCGCCGGCAGTTTGCTCGCGGCGATGACGGCAGCGGGATCGCCGAGCGTCCAGGGACCGCGTCCGTCGACCGGCTTGAATGTGCCGGCCGGAAATAGCTGCACCCATTTGGGTGCGCCGCCTTCGACGGCGATCGCGGCCGTGCAGGTCGAAGTGAGGAGCTGTTCGTTGCGGTCCATGAGGACCGCAACATGGGCGATTGCCCGCGTCCGGTTCAGGCGGACACTGGTCCTCTCGTCCCGAAGAGATGTTCGATCATGGCGCCAGCCGCGAAGCGACCAGCCCGGCGCGGGCGCGAACGCCCGGCGGCACATTCATAGACCCATTTCGGGGTGGATTTGGAGGGGGATGCGGCTGCAAATCCAAAAACGGGGAAAATCCGGCCTAAAAAGCCGCTCTAAGAAGCGTCTGAGAAGGCTGGATGCCAGTCACGGCCCTCTACCGCCCCACCGTAGCGGCGAAGGGGTCTGGAAGCTTCTAGGGCCAGATTTCGGGGGGTGTCGGTCGGCCGACACCAGCCCAATGGTTAACGGAGAGGCCCACTCGACCGACAAACGGGTCTCAGGGCGTGATGCCGATGGCATCCATGAAGGCTTGGCCGACGTTGTAACCCCAGCCCGGATCGATGCCCTTGGGCACCGTCGTCGTTTCGCCGGTTCGCCCGTTGATGAAGTCTATCAACGTCTGCAGCGGACGCTCAGTGATGATCGAACCTTCGGCGAGGCTCTGTTCGTATTGGCGCTGTGAGAGGGTCATCACGCCGCATTTGCAGCCCCAGCCGTTCGGCGGGTAGTGCGTATCCCAGAACGGATCGTCCACGGGCAATGTTATGCCATCCCAGGCGAGATGTTCGGGGCGCGGATGCTCGCTCGTCGTGTGCAGGTAGCAAAGATAAGGCCGGTCCACTTTGTTGCGCTGGATGCTCGCCCAGCGTCCCGCCGCATACGAGACGCGCATGTTGGTGTCGAAGATCACCTTGAGCCTGCGCAAGCTTCCCAGCTGCTCGATCGTCGTCTCGCCCGTCAGCGGATCGAACGCAGGACCTTGGCCCCACCAACCTTTCTGCTGCAGGATCGGAATGATCTGTTTCTTGAAATCCTCGAACGTCGTGCCGTTCTTCAGCGCATCGTCGAGCGCTCCGCTCATGTCGCCGAGGATATCGTAGCCCGCGCTCTTGGCGACGGTGAACATCTGGCTGTGCTCTGCCTGCCAGGCATCGAGCCAGGAAAATTGCGGCTGCTGGTTCTGTGTGCGCGTGTCGATCGCGTCGATTGCATCCGTCGGATCGACATTGTCGAAACTGAGATCGGGCACTGTGCGTCCTCAGTTTGCCGAAAGCGCTGCGAGCTTTTTCTGATAGGCCGAGACAATTTTCATCGCTTCAGCGATGAGCGACGCCACACCATCGGTGCGCGGCACATCGCGCGCTAGCGCGCCGATCGCCGACGAGACGGCCTTCAATTCCCCGTTCTCCGGAACCGCAAAAGGGTCCTTATAGGAGCTGCGCAGATCGGGATTAGCCACGTCGTGGAAGACAAACCCTCGTCGCGCTAAGGCATAGTCCGGCTTGTCGCCGCCGATATGCGCGGCATCGAGCAATGCCGTGGCCGCGCCAGGTCCATCCCATATGTCGCGCTTGACGATCGGCAGATCACGCGCGCCCCCGACCTTCCAGTCTGGGGCGTTGCCGCCGGCGGCGGCGATCGCACGCTGATGCTTCTGCAGCGTGTCGCCCGCATAGCCTCCTGCCAGCGATTGGAAAGCGAGGCTGGTCAGGCGATTGCCGAGCGGCGTGACGTTCAGCGTCGGATAGAGTTTGGCGAGCAGTGCCTTGAACTCGTCGGGCGTCTTTGACTGGCGACCGACTTCTTCGATCTGCGCAGCGATCGGGCCGACCAGCTCGTGCCAATCGCCCAGCTGATCGTTCACCGCGCGTTCGATCGCATCGGCATCGGCGACCTGGCCGGCTGCAAACGCCGCGAGCATCTTCGTGGCGTCCGTTGGACCATGTGGTGGCAACGCAAGTGGATTTGCCGGTGCGCCCATCGGCGGCGGCGCAGCTGGAGGTGTCAGCAGTTCGTCGTCTTGCTGCGGTTCGGTGAAGCCGACGTTCTTGCGGATGTCCTTCTGACGAACTCTCAAGCCGAGCGGCACGAGCTTTTCCGCCGCGAGCAGCATCAGCTCAGCATCGACGGTCTCGGGACGCCCGATCACAACCATTGGATAGCGCAAGCGCGGTCCGAGATTGAGATCCACGAAGGGCTTGGTGATCTGCGCGGCGATCGTCTCCATCAGCACTTTGGCATCGGCGCGCTCGATATCCTCGCGCACCATGTTGTGCTCTTGGCTGACGGCATGACCGCCGGCGATCGCATCCGTCGTCGCGGTCTGGCCGAGCACCGCCTTGGAGACCTGCTGATCGCAATAGTCGCAGAGCAGCTTGTAGAGATCGGCGGTTGAGCCCTTCTGTGCTGTCTCGACGAATTGGATTTCCATGGTCGATGGAATGATGCCGGCAGCGTCGATGGCGATGGAGCGGATCGCTTCGAGCAATGCGTCCTTGTCATCTTCGCTGGCGCCAGGTGTGAATTTTCCGAGCCTGAGCGGCAAGCCGTAGATTTCGCAGAACTGCACCCAGTCCTTGATCGAGTAGTTTTTGAAGAGGAACGACCAGGCGACGACGCGCGCGAGACCTCCGCGCAATGGCACGCCCGACTTTGCCTTCATCTGGTGATAGACGAATTTGTAAGGCGGCAGTTCCTCGGGCCAGCCATTGTCGCCGAGCAGCAGCGGGACTTGCTTGGAGAGAAGGTCGAACCGCACGAAATGCGGATCGACATATTCCAGCCGATCGATGCGCCACAGGTTCGCGTTGCACTGCCAGATAATCTCGCAAAGCGAGAAGCCTTTGCCGATCGCATCCATCATGTCGAAGATCGCGCGCTGCAAGACGCCGCTGTCGACCAGCTCTTCTTGAACGAGCTGCGCCGCCTTCTCGTCGGTCGGATCGTTCGAATGCGACGGCGCGTTCACGACCATGTCAAGCTGGGCAACCTGGCGTTTGCGCGTGCCCAGCACCGAGAGATAATGAAGGTCCTTTTCCTCCATCTCTTCGGCGAGCGACATATAAGCCTCGGGGTTGCCATCCTCAGCTTCGCTCAAGATGCGCGCGAGGCGCTGGGGCGTGAGCCCGCGCGTGACCATGTCGGTGTTTGGACGGCGCACACCGGCGATCGTCGGGCCGGCAAGACGCTGCGTCAGAACCTGCTTGACGATCGGGCGCCCTAGATGATCGAGGAGCTGAATCTCCGCCATTGCCGTCTCCTAAAACGTCCCGCTGCCGAAGGGCCGCGAGACCGTGCGTTCGTCGGGACGCATGCGCATGCGCCCATCGTTGTAATCGTCGGGCGTGCCGAATGGACTACCGTCGCGCGGCACGCCGCGATAGCCGCGATAAGCAAGGACACCCATATCGGCGGCGAGACATGCGAGCGCCGCGGCCCAAAAGATGTCAGAATGCACCGTCTCGTCGTTGACCAGACGGATATTGTCGCCCGTGCCTTTTGTCTTCTTGATCGCGCGCAGATCGGCGCGGATCGCAGGATCGGGCGGATAATGGATCGTGCGTTCCTCGTGGCGTTTCTTGAGCGCGATTGCGGCATCGAGGCGTGTGGCTGGCGTGAGGAGCACTCCGACAACGCGGTCGGTGCCCTTTTTGATCTGCTGATCTTCGACCACCTTCTCGCCCATGCCGGTTTGATCGATAAAGGCGCGTAGCACATGGTAGTCGTTGAACATGCGATCGAAGACTGCATCCTGTGCCGCGAACGTCGCCTTCGCCTTTTCGTAGCGTTCGCGCAGCCATAGATGATTGCCGACGATTTCGAACGGCCAGATGACCGCAAGATCGCGCCGTCGCGCCACGTCACGCCCGATGACGACAAGGCCCTTCTGGTAAAGCTCGGGCTTGCCGGCGTCGAGATGTTCGCAGGCCGAGATGTCGGCCGGATCGAGATAGCACCCGGCACCCGCCTTCGGAATGCAATCGAGTTCCTCTTCGGCATCCTCGCCATAGGAGCCGCGCACTTCGGCTTCCCATAGGGTCTTGCCGTCGGGCGACGGCGTTTTTCCGGTGACCAGACAGATCCGTTCGTAGAGCCCGTCGGCAAGCGCATCGGCCAGCGTGATCGTCAGCGTGCCACCCTTCTTGCGGCCGGATTTGATGTCGTCGATCAGCATGTTGAACGGATTGTCGATACCGTTGTGCGTCGAGACGACGATGACCTGTCCGCCCCACATCAGAAGCGCGAGTGCGGCCTTGAGCAACTCGGCAAGATTGTCGACGAAGGCCGCTTCGTCGATGCACACGACGCCTTGCTTGCCGCGGATCGAGCGCGGCGCACTCGACAACGCCACGATCTCGAAGCCGGACGCGAAGCGGATGCGAAAGGCCTTAATCTCCTTGGTATGCCCGGCTTCGTCCTGATCTTCGAACAGGAATTCTCCGACGTCGGACGCCGCCGGCAGGAAGGCTTTCGACCACATGGCGCAGGCGTCGATGAACTCGCGCGTCATCTCCTGGCTATAGGAGATATAGAGAAAGTCGCTGCCACCGGCGCTCTTCTGTCCGGCTGCCTTCAACACCGCATAAGAGGCGATGCCCCAGGTGAGACCGATACGGCGCGACTTGTCGATGACCATCAGCGCGTAATGGCTGCACTCGCCGAGCGCTCGCTGCTGATAGCCCAGAAGCAGATCGCCTTGTGGCAAATCGACCAACGCCGGGGGAAGCTCGTGGCCTTCGTGTTTTGGAACAAGCTCGATCGCCGTCATCCAACGACCCCAAGCACCTGCTTCTTGATCTTCGCCAGCGTGTCGGCCGACAGGCCCGGCGCGTCGTTCTTCACGACTTCTTCCACTGCCTTAACGGCGAGCTTTGCGGTTTCCTGTCTGATTTTTAGAATGCGGTCGGCGTTGATCTTCACTGCCTTCGACGAGGACTCCAGCGCCTTGCCGAGCGCCATTGCCTGCATGGCCGTCAACTCGACGTCGTTGCCGTCCTCGTCGGTCGCCGAGGCAATGCGCATGATAGCTGCCTGCAGCAGCTCATTGTTGAGATTGAGGAGCTGGCCGTCGTCCTTGCCCGCGAGCGTCGGCGCGACGCCTTCGGCGATGGCGCGCGCCTGGCGGATGCGCTCGCCGACTTCCGCGAGCTTGCGCACATGGCGGCCCATCGCCGACTTACTGATCTTCGCATTCATCGTCTTGAGGAATTCGACGATTTGCTCGATCGTGTAACCCTCATCGACGCGCAGATGGTTGATCTGCTGGCGAAGCTCGGGCGGCAATTGATCGATCGAGGACGGCCTGGTCATCGCGTCATTCTCCGATCGACGGCCGAGCAATGCCTTCGATGCGCTCGCGTCCTTCGGAAACTTCCACGCCACGCTTGGTGATCGATGCGACGGCGAGCTTGTCGTTGAACCAGGCCAGCTTGACGAGCGCACGTTCTTGGAGAAATTCCAGGTCGGCACGCACGGCATCGCGCGTCAGCCCGGCATCGAGGCCGAGAAGGTCGAGACCTTCACGCAGCACGCTCTCATTCGCCTTGCCGGCGGCTTCGACCAGCAGACGAAGGATCGCCAGGCGTCGGTCTTGCGCGATGCGTTCCGCGAAGTTCATCAGCCGACCTTCTCATTGAGCAAATAGTCGTTTACGCGCTGGACTGACGATTGCGTGGCTTTCACCGTGTCGCCGATTGCTTCCATGCGCGCTTTGATGGCCTTCATTTCGCCGACCACTTCGGTAAATTGGACCGCCATCTTGTGAAAATCGTCTCTGGTCGGAAGCGTCTCCCAATGCGCTTCGAGCTTGACCAGCCGGTCGTGATGTTCGCCGAGTGTCTCGTTAATGGGCGCGATTGCCTCGTCGATCTGCTTGCGCGCCGTACTGCGCACGTAGAAGCCAAAGCCGAGCGCAGCGACGCTGAGGATCGCGAGACCCGCCTGAATGAGATTGGAAATCGTGTCGGCGTTCATTTGGTCCCCTTAGCGCATGCCCCTGGCGCGCCGTTCGAAAATCTCCTGGCAATGCGTACAACGCGTTGCCCCTGGTACTGCGTCCTTGCGTGCCTGCGGGATCGTGCATTCGCAGTCCTCGCAATCGTCGCGTCCTTTGCCATGCATCGCTGCGTGCTCGGCACACACACGATTGAGTCCTTGTTGTCTTGCCGCTTCCTCCCGCCGCTGCGCTTCATCGAATTCATCGGACATCGCTCAGGACTTGGTGCTCGGCGCATAACACTGCGCATTCCAGTCTCGCGCCTGGAAACGCAGATCGACTTCTTTGCGGGCCCAGCCGATCGCTTCGGCCGCGACCTTCGAAAGATCGAGCGGCTTTGCTTCGATCGCTGCCTGCAACGAGAGCGGGGCCGGGCAGCGGTACTCATGCTGAGCGCCTATCGCGACGAGGACCGGCGCCGAGCCATCGAGACAGGCGTCAGTGCGCGGTGGAGGCGGCGGGCAATCTAGCGCCTTGTCCACTTTGGTTTCCGCTGCCGTCAGCGCCGGGCTTTGATCCGGTGAAAGAGATGGCGATGAGTTGGCGCAGCCCGCTGCGAATAAGGTCATCGCGAGCAGGATCAGTCGAAACCGCATGGGGAATTGTCCTCTCAAAAGATTGAACGGCTGCGTCGATGTCGGTCTGGTTCGCGGAAATCTTGGCGTCTGTGGCGGCGCGATCCTTATCGATCTTGTCCAGGCGTGCCGCGATGCCGTCGAACTTGCCCGTGACGTCTTTGTCGAGTGCAGATTTCTGCGCGATTGCGGTGTCGCGCTCGGCGGTGACAACGGGCAGCGCGACCGATGCGTCATGCCAGCTCTTCAACGTAAGGCCGACAAAGGCGAGAAAGCCGGTCAGCGCCAGCGCGCCGATGCCGTAGCCAATCAGTTTCAGAGTCGCGAGCGAAGGCATCAGGGGTCGGACCTTTTCTTGAGAATAAGCGCCGCGCCGAGTGCCGGAAGAAGTGCGCCAGCCGACACGGCGAAGGGCATATAGGCGAACACGACACCGTTCACGATCACGTCCCATGCCACGAGGAACAGGAAGACGGTGATGACGAGAAGTCCCGCGATGCGCATCGGGCAGACGATCATGTTTGCGTCATCTTCGGTGATCATCGTCTGGAAGAAGCCCGGACCCTTCGTGGTGAGCGCGACGATTGCCAGCACGATCAACGCGATCAGCAGGACGATGAGAAACAGGATCGCGTGTTCAAGATGGGCACCGATGCCGAAATATTTATCCATCGCTCAGTTCACCGTGTTGAAAAATTGATGATGGCCGATCGTCGCGAATGGTTTCTTGCCCGCGGCCCAGGGTGGCGATGCGACGGCTGGGTTGAAGTAGTGCGTGCAGCCGTCGACCCGGTTCGTCTCGTTGCCGTTTGTCACGAGCCGGGCGACAGTCTTCGCGGTGACGAAGGTCGGATCGGCATCCGTCGCGGCGAGCATACGCGCCTTCGTCGGATCGCCGTCGTTCCAGCAGGAAAACTGATGGATGCCCTTGAAGGCGCTCTGACAAGCCGAGCGGATCGTGCCGTTGCCGAAGCGCGGATGGGCGTGGCCGTGCAACGCGACGTAAGCCTGAGCGATCTCGGCGCGGTTTACGATCACCTGTGCAACCGCACATTGGCCTTCGAAGCTTTCGCCTCTTGCCTCGCCGAAAACGGTACGGGCGAGAACATCGATGTCCTCGCCCGTCACCGCGGGGAATGTGATCGCATTGACCATTGTGGGTTGAGCTTGCGCCCGCGCCAGACGATCAAGCAGGCGGACCTACGTCCTCACTAAGGCGAGAGAATATCGTCGATGTCGATCTGACGCGAATCGCGCACACGCTGACGCACGAAGGCCGGTCCGGCATGGCCGCGCGGCCCGGCTTTGGCGCGCAGGATTTGGCGGCGCAGACGCCGCGCATGGCGATAGGTGATCTTCAAGATGGCGACCATTTCGTTCGCGCTCATGCGCTTTTCCACAAGCGCTTCCGCGATCAGATAATGCACCGCCGCGTCGCCCTTTGGAAACTCCACATGCTCGCCGCCGATAGCCCGGCAGATCGCGTCGGCCGCGTCCTGGCCGGCCGCCAGCACAAGGGGATCGTTGGGCGCGGCTGATTTGGGAATGTAGATACGCTTGCCGCCCAGCGCGCGCGACAGAGCAACCACTGCGTCGATGCCGGCGGCATCGGACGCCACACGCAAGAGATGGGGAAGGGCGGGCGCGTGCCTGCTCATTTTACGCGCTGCTCCTTCATCGTCTTCCTGATCCAGTTGCCCAGAACGCGCGCGGCAGTGTCGAGCTGCTCGCGGTTAAGATTGATGACCGAGCCGTGGCACGGGATGAAGCGGTGGCTGACATAGCCGTCGAGCGCCCAGTGGTGGGCGTTTTTGACCGCGCCGAGTTTGGCCAGCTTCTCCCACTGCGCTTTGAGGAGCGCCCGGCGCGCGAAAATGCCGCCAGCATCGTTCGGCGGCACGACGAAGCCGTCGCGCTCGGCGATCGCCTTGAGCGCCTCTGTGACCTTGTTGGCTTCGCCTGGCGTCAGGAAGGCAAGACGTTCCTTGCCGGTCTGCCGGCGCACGAAGGCATCGAGCGCCACGTCACGGCCATTCTCGACGGCGCCAAGGTTCCAACAGGCGATCCACAGCGCCTTGACCTTGGACGTATGCGGATGGTTCACATTTTGCTTCACGTGAAACGAAGAGATCGCCTTGTCCAGATCGGCATCCGACAGATCGCGCGCCGAGCGCGCGCCGGTCACCAGCTCCAGCTTATCGCGGTAGGCGTCCTCACCGAGCCCGGCCTCCTTGGCGAGCTTGTGCAGCTTGCCGAGCTTCAGGTTGCGGGTGGAGTTCGCCAGCGCCGTCATGCGACTGCCCGCTCGGCGTCTTCGCGCGCCTTGGCAAGCTGCGCCTGGCGCTGGGCAGCGGCGTTCAGCAAAATCGCAAAACCGCGGGCTAGCGCCTCGTCGAGATATTCCAGCTTGCCTGCTTTGCCGATCTGGCTGCTGTCGTTGAATATCTGAACAAAATCGGGCCGCGTCAGACCGCACACTTCGCCAAGTTCGAGCGTCAGATGAAACAGCTCCGTCACCCAGGCCTTCGGGCTATTCGGTAAGTCCTCTTCGTCGATCTTCATCAACGCGGCTGACGCGCCCGTCGCGGCATCGATCCAGGCGGCGCGGAACAGATTGCCCCGCTCGCTGCGCACGAAGCGCAGCAAGGGCGCGCTCGCCAGCAAGAGGTTCATCAGCCGCGCATCGAGCGCGAGGAAATCAGGGCGCGTGCTCATAGAGTGCCCATGCATTCTCTGTCAGCGCGATCGTCAGATTGCGGCATCTCGTGCGCGTGACGTAACCGCGCTCGACCAGGCCGTCGACCAGGCGCGAGACGCCGCTCTTCGATTTGAGGTTGAGCCTTTCGGCGATCTGCGAAAACGTCGGAGGTCGATGCAGTCTTACGTAGTTGTCCGCGATCGCGTCGAGTGCTTCCTTCTGCATGCGCGTGAGACCAGGCAGCGTGCCCATCGCGCGACGGATGTTGAATCCGCAATTGGGGCAATTGATCCCACTCATTCGTCGCCCTCCACGATCTCGGCGCCAAAGGGCGCGACGTAGAACTTCTCACCGGCAGACTTGATCGTGACGCCGTCGAGCAGCTCGGCTCCGTCCTTATCGGCGAGCATCGCATCCTTGTTCAGTTCGTACTTCGGACGTAGGAAGCGGCGCATGCCCAGCTCCTTGATCTGCGCGATGACATCGTCGATCTTGCGGCTCTTCTTGATCGAGACCTTGGCCGGTTGGTCACGCCAGAAGACGGCGCCGGCGGGAAGCTCGACGGTCTTGGTTGCGCCGTCCTTGGTGAGGCGCTTACGGTTTGCCGCGCCCCAGAGCGAGAGCCGCTCGTATTCCTGTTTCATCGTCTGCGCATGTTTGAAGGCTTGCAGCTGCGCAGCGGCCTTCACTTTTGCCAGTTCGTCGTTCATCGCCGCCTCGATCGCCGCGACGGCGTTGAACGCTTCGCCGTAGGCAGCGAGCGCCGCGTTCGCTTCGTCGTCGTTCTGCGGAACCGCGAGCGGTACGCTTTTGGACTTGGTTTTTGTCTTCGCGGCCATCAGCGTCTTCCCTTCGGTGTGGTTTGGATCAGGTGCTGGGCCATCCAATCGCTTGGTGCGACAGGATGCATGCGGCGCCAAGCCACGGCGATCGCCGCCACGATCAGGCGTGCCAGAATCAGACCGACGACGATGCCGGCGACGTATTCGCCGTACTGGAGCCAGTTCATGATTGAGCCCTCATCATGGGACGGGCGAACTCGCCCAGCGCATCGAGCGCGGCGATGATCTCGCCCTTCTTCGCGCCCGCGTCGTGCAGGACGATGATGCGCGCGACTTGCGAGCCGATGACGCCCATCGACGCGGCGAAGCGCGCCAGGGCACGGATTTCGGCATGGGTAACCTGCATCATCCGGCGCGCATCGGCCTGCTGCAGCGAGACGGCAAGATCGAAGACCTGGTCGGGATCGTTGACATCGATCCGCGCCAAGGCAGCGCGCGCGCCGCCGAAGACCTTGCGGGTCTCACCCAGTCCGGTATCGGCGACAGGCGGCGGGGATTTCATGCGCGTGCTGCCTGCTGCTGCGTGGGTCGCAACGGCATCGTGTTGTCAATGATCGGCGACCCGGGAGCGACCTGGCATTCCAACTGTCGAGCCTGCTCGGCGAGCGCGCGCAGATTGCTGGTTAGCCCACGCATAAAGCCGACGCTGATGCGCTTGCCTTCGTTCACCTGTGCCGCTTCGTTCTTGACGGCGTTGGCGGCGTTTTCGAGATCAACGCTGAGCATTGTTTGCTCCTTTCGTGCGCAAATTGTTCGGGCAGTTCGGGCATTGCGTCCAAAGCCGCGCGCGCTGTGGGCTGGAACCAGAGAAGGGAAGGTGCTGGGTGTCGACGCATTCGTTGCGCGCGATTAGGCCAAGCACCGGACAGGTCACCTTTTCGGACATCAGCGCGCCGCGCACTTTGGCCTCGATTATTTCCATGCGGCCCGCGTAAGAGTTGCCGATGACGCCGGAGATCGCAGAGGCCGAGCAGCCCACGCGTTTGGCAAGATCGCCCTGGCTTGGCGCCAGGTCGGCCGCGAGCGCGAGCTGCAGCACCCAGTCGGGAACATTGCGCCAGCGCATGCGGGCGCGTGCCACATAGCTGCCGCCGTCCTTGGGACCGAAAACTTTCGCTGTCGCGTTCATTGGGGCGCTCCAAACAGCGCGACCCACATGTAAAGATCGCCCTCGCGAGAGGTCTTGAGCCAACGATAGGAGACATCGGAGGCACGGCGCAGACGAGCGTCGCGGTTGTCGGCGATGTATTCGACACCGTCGATGCGCACGAGCAGGATCGCGTGATCCTGATCGTCGGAGAGCCAGTCGGCATGCACGATCGCGATGCGCATGGCGCCCGGCGGAACGCCTTCCCAAGCTAGTAGAAACATCTTGGTCAGCGCATAGTCTTCGCAGTCGCCGCCGCGCATGGGCATAACCAAGTCCCAATGGTCTCGGTGCACGCCGGTGATGGATACATCTGGCGTCGGAACAATCGAACCGTTGACGCGGGCGTTGATGCGCTCGATCAAGGAGCGCTGATCGGCATCGGCGCTGGCCGGCGCGTAGTGCGAGCAGAGCGAAGGCGTGCGCTGACAGAAATCGATCGTCGCGACTGGCGGCATGACCGCAACGTCGGCAGCCTGGGCCGACGTAAAGCCGGCGAGCAGCAAGACTGCCATGGCGAGGCGTTTCATCGTTTGCCCTCCTCTTCGAGCCTATTCAAAATCCAGCGCGTGACGTTGATCTGCACGTCGCCGACCTTCACGGCCTCGGCGTCTTCGATCTGGCTAAGCGGGATGCAGAGATCGTGGTGCAAACCGCTCTCGCGGAAATAGAGCGCCTTGCCGCCTTCGGGGATGCGCGCGACGGCACCTTCGAGCGTCTCAAATGGCCCTCGCGCATTCATGGTGCGGCCTCTGCTTTAGCCGGGAACATCGCGTCGCAAAGCGCGTCGACGAGATCGCCGACGGTCTCGATCTTCGTCATATCGAGCTTTACGTCGTCGGCGAGGCCTGCCAGATCGTTGCTCTCGCCGATGATCTCGACGACGGTGATGAGATCGTCGGTGTCGAGATGCAGCCAATGAAGTTGGGCGTCGGTCGCGATCAGTTCGCGCGAGCGGCGGAAGAGAACTTCGCCGATCGCTTCCTTCACCATGCCGGAAACTTCCCGTTGACGGGCGAGCATCTTGGTCCTCGCCTCCAGCTCGCGCTTTTCCTGCGCGGTCAGCGGACGCTCTTCCTGAATTGTGCCTTCAAGCGGCATCGGAGCGTCGGACATCGATGTGTTCCTTTTCGAGGATGAATTGTCTGGCGGCGAGCGCGGCCTCACGCCAACTCCGGATCGCGGCGATGCGTGCGACGTAGTCGTGCCGCGTTGTGGTCGAGACCGCTTTCCAGGTGCGATTGACGGCCTGGCGCAGCGCTGCCGGCACCTGGCGCCAATGATTGCGGCACATCAGATGGCCGCGCGCTTTCGGATCAAGGCAGCCGGGGATCGGACAGGGCTCTTGGCGATGGCTCATGCCGCCGCCTTCATCGCCGCGTAGGCGATGCGCTCGTTGACATTGGGATCGAAGACGAACTTACGCCCGACCAGCGGGGCCTTGGCGCCGAGATCGCGTAGGATGACGTAGCGCTTGAAACCCGGCGATGAAGGCGCAAAGCCCTGCTGCTTCACAGGGAGCGCCTTGACGATGCCCGCGGCCGACAGCGACCAGAGATATTTTTGGACGTTGGCGAGCGATTTCTTCGGATCGTCTTCCGGACGGCGCGCGACCTCCAAGAGATCGGGCACGGATGCTTTGCCCTTCATGCGCAGCGCCGCCCAAACGCGCGAACGCAATGTCTCGCGCTTGGCGCGTGAGCGATGGACACCGTTGCGTGTCCTGCCTGGCTTGCGCTTCAGTTCCGAGCCAAGGAACTCACGTCCCTCATCTGTCGCTGCGTAGAAATCTTTGAGCTTCGGCGCGGGAAAGACGGCTCGCCCCTTGGTGCCCTTGGCTTCCTGGGTGTGGGCGACGAAGCCGTTGGCGATCAGCCGTCCGAGCGCTTTGACCACAAGCTTGCGCTCTGCGCGATCTCCCGCGACGACACTTAGCAGCTTGCTGATATCGTCGATCGTCTGCGCACGGTCGCAGGGCGCAAGCGCAAACAGGACTTCGAGCTGGCTAGCCATTGGCGGCCACCTTCACGAGCTGCGGGCGAACTCGATCTTCGTTGGTCAGCGGCTTGCCGCCCCAGCTCTCGATCGTGACGGGGCTGCGGCTGTTCTTCATGCGCGCCTCGATGCGCGCGATCGCGTTCATGACGTCGCGCAGCCGGCCGCCGGTGCGTTTGCAGATTTCGGCAACAAGATCGTCGGCGATCTGCACGTCGGTCAGCTCCTTGCAGATGGCCTTGACGTCGGCCTCACTGGCCGGTCCGAAAGTCACCACATCGGCGATGCGCGAACGGATTTGCTGATAGCGGCGCAACATGGCGAGCGCGCCCTTCATACCGCCGGCGATCAGCGGCACTTCGGAGGCGTCGGTGAGATCGCGCAGGGTTTCGAGGACGCGGATAGAGCGCGCAGCGTGGTCGATCTCGTCAACGATGATGGCGCATTGGCGCTGCATCAGTTCGGCGAGAACGGAATTGAAGAGGGTTTCGGTGCGGCGCGATGGCTGCACGCCGAGCGCGTCAGCAATATCGCGCAGCATCCAGTTGGGCGTCCAGTCCGCCTTGGCGCGCACGAAGATCGAGCGCTCGCGCATCGCATACCACTGCAGGGACTTCGACTTGCCGTAGCCGGGATCGCCTTCGTTTAGAAGCCAGCTGGCCTCAGGTGCCCCGCGGCTTGCCAGCGTGCGGATGCCAGCGAGCATCCGCTCCACATTGCTCAATCCTTCGACAAATATGCCGTTTCTCATGGTGTTCAGCTCTCCTGCGTCAGATCGACGAAGAGGCCATCGCTGCTTTCGTTGAGCGAGATGTATCCTTCGAACTCGACATGATCGGCTGTTATCTCGCGCCGTGCGGCGCTTGCGTTCATGTCATCGACAGATCGCGCGAGATCGGCGAGCGTCGCAATCCGTGCGCCATAAACGATAATCGGTTCTCTCTTCTTCGGCATGTACATTCCCCTTCAATGGCCTGTTGTGGCCCCACCGGCGCGTCTCACGCGCGCTGTTTGATCTCGACCATCAGCGCGAAGGTCGGATCGCGCCGTAGTTGTTCGAAGTTCCTTTTGTCCGTTGCGTCGAGCGCTTCGCCGTTGGCGAGACGCGCCGATGCCCACCGGAAAAAGCCCATGTCGTCGCCGATGAAGTCAGGGCGCTCATAGCCGTCGCATTGCTCCATGCGCTGTACGGGTTCGGCGTCGCGCGCCCTGAAGTCCGCGATGGTCGCGGCAGCATCGGCGCGTTGTTCGGCAGTCGGCTCGATGTGCGTCGCCGGCGCTTTCGACGCGTCGAGCGCATCGATGCCTTCGCGCTGCGCGATCAGGCGCGGGCGTGCGGCGACGTCCATCGCGATGCGGGCGCTGTCGGCGAGGATGAAACCGTCGCCGCCGGCGTCGACCAGGATGCGATCGGCGAGACCGGCCGACGGATACATCTTCTGCACCGTGCGTACGTCATTGCGGATCACGCGAAGGCGCTTGCGCTGCTCGGCCTGCGCCTGCAGGGCGATGCGTTGCTGGCGTTCTGCCGGCATGGCGTCCACGCATTCGGCGATGCAGATGAACCGCGCGCGATCGTGCGAATAGACGACGATGCGGCCGATATCGTGAGGATCGAGGCGGATATGGACACGATCGTGCATGATCGCGCCCAGCTCTGCCGCGATGTAGTAGCGGCTCTCGATGCGGATGCCCTTCTTCTGGACGATGCGAAGGCCGGCGCCGTCAGGCGCGTCCATCAGCAAGGCATCGAGCACGCGCTCGTCCTCGACGCGCTTGACCTGGTCGGCGAAGGCGAGCGCCATTTGTGCCGGCGTCTGTTTTAAGCCCGAATGAACGTCTTGCTCGTAGACATCGGCCAGCCAGGCATCGATGCGCGCCTGCAGTCCCTCGGGCGATAGTTCCGTCTCGATGGTGAGACGCGCCTCTTCGCCGAAGCGGTGCGAGAACGAGGCGCGATGCTCGATGGCCTGGCGCTCGGCGATGTTATGACCGACGAAGCCTGGCAAGAGCGGGAAGAATGTGCGGTTGATCGTGCCGAAGAAGCGCTCGACATGGGGCTTCTCCTCCGGCGTGAAGGGCCGCGACAGGCTGACCTTGATGCCGGTGTCTTCGAGGAAGCGCGTCATCGCGCGCGCCACGAACTCTTTGCCGTTGTCGGCCTTGAGCAGCTCGGGCAGACCCCAGGCGAGGATCGCACGGCGCAGCAGCGCCATGCTGGCGAGCGCGCGCGGCTGATCCGACACCAGAACCATGGCGCGGCGGGTGAAAACGTCGATCAGGGCGGTCAGCGCATAGCGCTTCACGCTGCCGTCGGGTAGACGGCACATGGCATCGGCGCGCGTGGCATCGATTTCCCAACGCTGGTTGATGCGCACGATCTCGGCGCTGCGCGAGCCGAAGGCCGGCTTGTGATGCGAGCGGAAGCGATCGGGATCGGTGAGGCCTTTCAGCGTCGCAACGTTGCTCTGACGAAACTCCGAAACGAAGCGCTGCAGCGTGCGCAGTGGGATTTGGCGGCTCAGATCGGTGCGCACGGCGTCGGAAAGCGCGGTGCAAGAGAGCTGCGGCCGCGCGGCGATCGCGGCGATGACATAGGCGCGCGTCTCGGCGTCGCTATCGAGTGCGCGCGTGCCGGCGGGGCGTCCGCGCCCATCAATCAGCGCGCCGGCGCCCTTGTGGCGGATCGTGCGGTCCCAGGTCCGCACCTGATGCGGCTCGGCCGTCGGTTCGACCTGGCGCACCCATGGATCGAGCTTCACGCGGCCGCGCAAATAGAGCTTGGAGAAGGTCTGAAGACCCTTTCCAATGGTCAGATTGTTCTCGGCGATGAAGGCCATCGCGGCGTCGGCGATCTGAGCGCGTGCTTCAGCTTTGAGATCGCGCTGCGCGGCCTTGGCCTTGGGATCGTCGATGCGATCGGCATCGTCCTGCGCGACGCCGTAGCGCTTGAGATATTCCTCGCGCGCCTCGCGCGGCAGAGAGGTCCAGTGAAACTCGCGACCGCCGCCGCGGCCCGAGCGGCGACGCGATGGAAGCGAGCCATGTGCAAGTGCTAATTGGAGAGCGCGCTTTAAAGGCAATCCTGGCAATGTATCTGCAGCGGCTTCAGCTGCCGTCAGCCATTCTTTGTCTACTGGGATCGTGAGCGCGGTCATTTACGAACCTCGCACTGCAGGACCACTTGTTGAGGACCGGGAAGTCCTGCAACGCATGCGCTGCAGACAATGACCATCTTGTCGCCGTCGACGTGGTCAAATTCGAAATGGACTGCGGTGCGGGGAATAGGCGCGGAACACAGCCAGCATTTCTCCGCTGGTCGCCTCAACGCGATGTCGGCGATCGAATTGCTCATGCGTGCCCCGCGAAAAGGAAGAGCGCGCGGCGGGAGTCCCAAAGCCGCGCGCTCGCCTCGTGTAAGATCGACTTGTCACAACCGAGTCGAACACGAGGAAAGAGAATGGACAGAGAAACTGAAGCCCTTATCGGGCATATTTTTGCGACACGGTTCGCTCTAATGGAGCTGCGCGCAGAGTTGTTGGGAAAGGGCGTGATCGACGAACAAGATGATGAAAAAGTCGATGCAATCGAAGACGCCGCGACCATCGAACTGCTCGATATCCTCACGGAGATGGGTTTCGATGGCGACGCCGCAAAACATCTGACAGAACGTGTCATCGTTTCCCTCGCGAGATATCATGAATTTTTTCGAGGGCTGCGGAGAACGCACTAATGCGTCTTCTCGCTCGTCGAGCGAGGCGTTTGTCAAATTCCTTGATCAGTTTGGACAGCGTTGGTTCGCAACGCTTCGGTCCTGTAAAGTTGGGTTTTTTCTTCTTCGCCATCACAGCCTCCCCGTCAGCGTGAGAAACGAGACGGCGCCGATGACGATCAGCGCGGCGGCAAACCAGATGCGGACGAAGCGTTCGCGATGGAGCGAAGACCTGACTGTGCCGACGTAATCGCCGCGTGCGCTCGTCGGCATCGCGAAGGTCTGGGCGCGATCGCTCATGCGCGCGCTCCATCGGATGTGCGCGTACTTTTTGGATTGCCGTTGTCATCGTAGCGGCCAGGCCAGATCACATGCGGCTCAACGCCGATGGCTTTCGCGAGAAGCAATTGGTTCTTGGGAGAGGGGCGGGTTTTTACCTGGCAAAGCGTGCTGCGATGGCGCCGATAACGACGGGCGAGAGCGGCGATCGACGTGCCCTTTCGCTCCAATTCGGCCTTGATATCAGGCCAGGACCAATTTCTTGGCATACAGCCAGCTTCCTATCGCAAATCACCAACAAGTTGGTGCAATGTGTGACGAGAAGTTGGTTGTTGTCAACCAAGATGTTAACTATTTGAATTTGAAGACTTTCCTAAGAGACAAGATATGCTACGCGCTACCAGCATTCTGGCTTTGGGCGCATGCAAACGTTGGGAGATCGCCTTCGCATTGTTCGAGGTCGACGGTCGCGGAAAGAATTCGCGGTGGCTGTCGGAGTAAGCCTGACGTCTGTGCAAAATTACGAAGGCAATAAGCATGCACCGCCGCACACGGTGCTCTCCAATATTTCGGAAAAATATGGTGTGCAGCTCGAATGGCTGATGACAGGACACGGCCCTCAAATGCGTCCGGGATTAAAGCCGGATGAGTTCGCTCACATTCCCGAAGCCGTCGACAGCGGCGATTTAACGTCTATCCCGTTTTATGAGGTGAGAGCCGGCGCCGGCCATGGTCAGGTGCCCTATGATGAAAACGCCTATACCCGAATAAAAATCGACAAACGCTGGCTGGCGTCGAAAGGCGTGAAGACGCTGGCGGCACAGCTGCTGGAGGCGTCTGGCGATAGTATGGAGCCGACGATCGGGGATGGTGATCTTCTCATCATCGATACGTCCGAAAGAACCGTTCGGGATGCAATCTATGTGTTGCGCCGAAATGGCAATATTCTTGTGAAACGACTGCAGCGGCGCAGCGACGGCTCTCTGTCATTGCTATCTGATAATCCAATTTTTGCCGAAGAGCGCGTGCCTCGCGATGACGCCGAAGACCTGCAAATCATTGGGCGCGTGGCATTGGTCTTTAAGACGCTCTGATCAGGGGATGACGCCGTCGCGTTTGAGGCGAGCCATTGTCGCACTTGTTTTTGCTAATTTGGTCCATAGACTTGGATCAATCTTAGCGCGTGCGAAGCTGATTGCGATGTCTTCGGCTTCGGAATGAGAGATGTCGGCTGCCTGGGCTATTTCGTCAACATGGCGGTCCGCCTCGTCATTTGTAATGCCTGTGCTGTAGACTTGAACTGCTTCGTAGAGACGGTTGTTTGTGCCGTTGAAACTGCCGGGGCCGATATGACTACCGATGAAGATTATCGCTACAAAAATTCCCACGATGACGGCTGCGCTGATGCCTATGACCCTTCCAATATGGGATGGTTTATTGGGCACTTGTGAGCGGCTACAGAAGCGACACACCTTAGCGTCTGCTTGAATTTGCTCGGCGCAAAAAGGACATCGTTTTAGGATATTAATTTGTGGCAGATCGGAAAGTGCGGTGGCTGTTGTTTTGGTCATGGCTGACACCCCAATGAAGGCCAAATTTAGCGGCTTCTTTTTAGGGTATCTACAGCCTCTTCAAACGCTCTGAGATCATCCATTCTGAGACCAAACAGTGCAAAGAGTGCAAACAATGTAATCTTAAGGCACGCGTGGCGCTTCGGAATAGCTACATATCAAGCTTTTCCGCGCCGCTCCTGTTCTTAATTACTGTCGCCAGATCGTATTTTGGTGGCGCGCTTTTTTTGGCGCCCTTCCTGCGATAGCCCGCGTTTTCCCAGTAAATCCCGGCACTTCCCGTCTAATCCCGCTATTTCCGGGATGTACAGTATTACTGTCGCGGTACATTTTCCGGCAGCGGCGGAATTTTCCGCCTCCGCAGTCATTGAAGAACGGGCATTCCGGTGAGGTCCGCCATGCGCCGATGCCGTAAAGCAGTGAAGAACCAAAAATAGAGCCAAACCGATTCAAAGATTACGTCGCCGCGAGACAATCGGGCATTTTTCATCAATGTCCGCTGGAAGCGAATGTTCGCTCGGCGTCGCGAGTCGAGATCGCAAAAGAACGGGGATGCGCGCGACGCATCCCCTATTTGCATGCGACGCATCCGGCGGAGGGGTAAGCTCCGAGCAAACAAGTTTTCCGATCGGAAAACCCAAGGAGGAATTATGGCTAGCACGACCATCGCGCCGCTCGGGGGCAAAGCTCCGCAGGCTGACTATATCGACGACGTCATGAACCAGGTGAAGGCGAAGAACCCCGCCGAACCCGAGTTCCATCAAGCAGTGCAGGAAGTCCTGGATTCTCTGCGGCTCGTTCTGCGAAGGCATCCCGAATACCAGTCGGGACGGATTCTCGAACGCATCGTGGAACCCGAACGCGTCATCATGTTCCGCGTGCCGTGGTTCGACGATCGCGGCAACATGCAGGTCAATCGCGGTTACCGTATCGAGATGAACAGCGCCATCGGGCCCTACAAGGGCGGCTTGCGCTTCCATCCTAGCGTCAATCTCGGCATCTTGAAGTTCCTGGCGTTCGAGCAGGTCTTCAAGAATTCGCTGACGACCCTGATGATGGGCGGCGCCAAAGGCGGCTCCGACTTCGATCCCAAGGGCAAGAGCGACAACGAGGTGATGCGGTTCTGCCAGAGCTTCATGAGCGAACTGTGCCGCTACATCGGGCCGGACACCGATGTTCCCGCCGGCGATATCGGGGTCGGGGGCCGGGAGATCGGATTTTTGTTCGGTCAATATAAGCGCCTGCGGAACGAGTTCACCGGCGTGTTGACCGGCAAGGGCCTGAACTGGGGCGGCTCGCTGATCCGTCCCGAGGCGACGGGATACGGTTGCGTGTATTTCGCAGCCGAGATGCTGAAGACGCGCAAGGAGTCGCTTGAAGGAAAACTTTGTCTGGTTTCCGGCAGCGGCAACGTTTCGCAGTACACGGTGGAAAAGCTGCTGGATCTCGGCGCGAAGCCGATCACCCTGTCCGACTCCAGCGGCGCGATTTACGATCCGGACGGCATCGACCGCGAGAAACTGGCCTGGGTCATGGAGCTCAAGAACGCGCGCCGCGGCCGCATCCGTGAATATGCCGACCGCTTCAAGAAGGCGAATTTCATCCCGAACGATGCCGGGCTGGACCACAATCCGCTGTGGGCCATCAAGGCCGACTGCGCCTTCCCCAGCGCCACGCAAAACGAGATCAATGCGAAAGACGCGGCCAACCTCGTCAACAATGGCGTCAAGGTCGTCGGCGAAGGCGCGAATATGCCGAGCTCGGCCGAGGCCACGAAACTGTTCCTGGATGCCGGGATTCTCTACGGGCCGGCCAAGGCCGCCAACGCCGGCGGCGTGGCGACGTCCGGTCTCGAGATGGCGCAGAACAGCATGCGACTGAGCTGGACGCGCGAAGAAGTGGATAAGCGCTTGCAGGGCATCATGTCCTCCATCCATAAAACCTGTTTCGAGACCGCGGAAATCTATGGCTCTCCCGGGAACCTCGTTAATGGGGCCAACATCGGAGGATTCCTCAAGGTCGCCAATGCGATGTTGGATCAGGGACTGGTTTAGGCCCCCCATCCAACCTAGACTCGCTGTCCAAATGTCAACAGGTGCGGGGTGGAGCAAATCCACCCCGCATTTTCCCGACGGACTCGCCCATGCGCGCAGGAGCCGCGGAAACCGCGATCGACGCCGAAAGACTCTTCGAGGGTTTTGAAGAGCTGGAGACCTTCAGGGTCCAGAACATCCTTCTGGTGTCCAGCCTCTACGATTCCTTCATCCTGCGCGAGGACGGCCGGCTCAACGAGCTCTTGATCGGCGAATCCCTCGAACTCAATCTCCGCCACGTGCCCGGCGTCACGCATGTTTCGAGCGGCGCCGAAGCGCTGGCTCTGGTGCGCTCTCAGCCGCGCTTCAACCTGATCGTCACGAACCTTCATGTCGGCGACATGGACGCGGCAAATCTGGCCCATGAGGTCAAAAGCGCCGGGCTCGACGTCCCCGTGGTCGTGCTCGCCTACGATTATCGCGAGGTCAAAACCTTCGTCGCCCAATATCCGGTCACGGACATCGACCGGATCTTCCTGTGGCAGGGCACGCCGCGCATCCTGATCGCGATGGTCAAGTACATCGAGGATAAGCGCAACGTCCTGCACGACACCGAAGTGATGGGCGTGCCCGTCATCCTCGTCGTCGAGGACAACATCCAATATTATTCCTCGTTCCTGCCGGTGATCTATACCGAGATGATCACGCAATCGCGCCGGGTCATCAGCGAAGGAATCAATATGGCCCACAAGCTGCTGCGATTCCGCGCCAGGCCCAAGCTTCTGCTCTGCTCGGATTACGAGGACGCCTCGCGGCAGGTGATGAAATACCGCGACTATCTGCTCGGCATCGTCTCGGACGTGGAATTCCAGCGCGACGGCAAGCTCAGGCCCAATGCCGGGTTCGAGTTGGCCTGCATGGTTTTCGAGATGGTGCCGGACGTTCCGATCGTGCTGCAGTCAAGCCACACCAAGCATCAGGCGCATGCCCGCGCCGAAGGATTCTCGTTTCTGCGCAAGGGCTCGCCCACGCTGCTGGAGGACTTGCGGAGAATCCTGACGGAACAGTTCTCGCTGGGCGATTTCGTGTTCCGTCTGCCGGACGGCACCGAAGTGGCGCGGGCAAGCGACCTCAACGCGCTGGTGGCGCTGCTGCACGAGGTTCCGGCGGAGAGCATCGCTTATCACGCCGAGCGCAACCACTTTTCCCATTGGTTGATGGCGAGAACCGAAGCCGCGCTGGCGGAAAAACTCAGGCCGCGGAAGATTTCCGACTACGCCAGCCTCGAGGACTTGCGCCAGAACCTGCTCGATTCCATCGCCGAGTATCGACGCGAGCAGAGTGAAGCGCTCATCGGCGAGTTTGTCCGAACCACCTTCAAGCCGGCAGACGCCTTCTTCCTGCGGCTGGGCGGCGGATCCCTGGGCGGCAAGGCGCGCGGCCTGGCGTTCGTGCGCCATCTGCTGCGCAAGCATAAGATATCGCACCGATCCCCCGGGATCAGAATCGCCGTGCCGCCGTCGCTCGTGCTGGCCACCGACCTGTTCGACCAGTTCCTGCAAGAGAACAACCTTTCGGATTTCGCCTTGAACAGCGCCGACGAAGCCGAGATCGAGAGGCGGTTCCTGGCGGCGTCGCTGCCGTCCAGCCTGCAAGAGGATCTGCGCAAACTGCTGGAAGAAGTTCGTTACCCGCTCGCGGTGCGCTCTTCCAGCCTGCTGGAGGATTCGCAGTACCAGCCTTTCACGGGCGTGTACGAAACTTTCATGCTGGCCAACCAGGACGCCGACATCGAGCTGCGGACGCGCCAGCTCATGGAGGCGATCAAGCGCGTGTACGCGTCGACTTTCAGCCAGCATGCGAAACGCTATGTGCGAGCCACTCCCTACCGTCTGGAAGAAGAGAAAATGGCGGTGATCCTGCAGCAGGTGGTGGGTGCGAAACATGGCTCGCGATTTTACCCGGACTTTTCCGGGGTGGTTCGGTCTCACAATTTCTACCCTGTGCCGCCGATGAACGCCGCGGACGGAATCGCGGCGGTGGCATTGGGCATGGGCCGCTCGGTCATCGCCGGCGAAAAGTGCCTGATGTTCTGCCCCCGCTATCCCCACCATCTGGTGCAATTCTCGTCGGTGGAAGACATGCTGACGAACTCGCAGGTCGCCTTCTGGGCTCTCGACCTCGACCCGCACCCGCCGCGTTCCGTCACGGAGTTGAGGGAAAAATCGTTCGGACTGGCCGCGGCGGAGGCCGACGGCACCTTGCACATGCTGGGTTCCACCTATTCCGCCGACAATGATGCCGTCTATGACGGTCTCGGCCGGTCGGGAGCCCGCATCGTGAGTTTTGCTCCGATCCTCAAGCACGATGTCTTTCCCCTGGCCGAAATTCTCGACGAACTCATGAGCGCCGGCGCGGACGCATTGGGCCGTCCGGTGGAAATCGAATTCGCGGTACGCCTGGCGCACGCGCCCGACGAGGCGGCCGAATTCGGATTTCTTCAGATCCGGCCGTTGGCGCTGTCGCGCGAGGCCGAGGAAGTCCGCATGGAAGAGGTGGATCCGAGCCGCCTGGTTTGCCAGAGCTCGAAAGTGCTCGGCAACGGCCGCATCCAGGAATTGCGCGATGTCGTGATGGTCGACTTCCATCGTTTCGAACGCGCCCGCAGTCAGGAGGTGGCCAGGGAGGTCGCCCATCTGAACGCCAAGCTGAGCGAAAGCGGCACGCCGTATATCTTGATCGGCGTCGGCCGCTGGGGCTCGAACGATCCCTGGCTCGGCATTCCGGTGGCCTGGGACCAGGTGTCGGGCGCGCGCGTGATCGTCGAAGCGGGTTTTCGCGACCTGCGCGTGACGCCGTCGCAAGGCAGTCACTTTTTCCAGAACCTCACGGCCTTCCAGGTCGGCTATTTCACGGTGAATCCCGATGCCGGGGAAGGCTTCGTGGACTGGCGGTGGCTTGGCGCGCAAGCCGCGGTCGAGGAACGAGATTGCGTGCGTCACCTGCGGTTCGAGACGCCGCTCCTGGTCGTCATGAACGGCAAGATGGGCCGCGGCCTGATCTTCAAGCCGGAGGGAAGATAAGTCATGAAGACCATCATCGAGCCTTTTCGAATCAAGGCCGTGGAGCCGATTCGGATGACCACGCGCCAAGAGCGCGAGGCATTCATCGCCGCCGCCGGCTATAACCTCTTTGCCCTGAAGTCCGACGATGTGCTCATCGACCTTCTAACCGATAGCGGCACCTCCGCCATGAGCGCGGCGCAGCAAGCGGCGCTGCTTTCCGGCGACGAGAGTTATGCGGGCAGCCCATCCTTCTTCCGCTTCGAAGCGGCGGTGAAGGATCTCATGCCGTTCAAACATATCATCCCGACGCACCAGGGCCGCGCGGCCGAAGCGATCTTGTTCTCGATCCTCGGCGGCGCGGGCCGCAAGGTGCCCTCCAACAGCCACTTCGACACCACGCGCGGCAACATCGAGGCGACCGGCGCGGAGGCGCACGACCTGGTGATCGCCGAGGCGCTCGACCCCGACAACGAACACCCGTTCAAGGGCAACATGGATCTGCCGCGGTTGGAGAGCTTTCTCGCCGAGCACGGCGCGTCGGTCTCCTGTGTCATGCTTACGATCACAAACAATACCGTAGGCGGCCAGCCGGTGAGCCTCGCTAACATTCGGGCCGTCGCCGAGATCGCCCGGCGCCACGGCCGGCCTTTCATCATCGACGGTTGCCGCTTCGCCGAGAACGCCTACTTCATCAAGCTGCGAGAGCCGGGTCAGGGCGGCCGTCCGGTCAAGGATATCGTGCGGGACATGTTCGCGGCGGCGGACGGCATGACCATGTCGGCGAAGAAAGACGCCTTCGCCAACATCGGCGGCTGGCTTGCCCTCAACGACGACGGCCTCGCGCGCGCCGCCCGCAGCCGCCTCATTCTCACCGAGGGATTTCCGACCTATGGCGGTCTCGCCGGGCGCGACCTCGACGCCATCGCTCGGGGCCTGCGCGAGATCATCGATGACGACTATCTGCGCTACCGGCTGCGCACCTGCGAATATATCGGCGAACGATTGACGGACATGGGAGTTCCGATCGTCAAGCCGACCGGCGGCCATGCGGTCTTCGTGGACGCACGCCGCTTCCTACCCCACATTGCTCCGTTGCAGTATCCCGGTCAGTCTCTGGCGGTGGCGCTCTATGTCGAAGGCGGCATTCGAAGCTGCGAGATCGGTACGGTGATGTTTGGGCAGCGCCCCGACGGCACGGAATGCCCCGCGCCCATGGAACTTGTGCGGCTCGCCATCCCTCGTCGCGTCTATACGCAAAGCCACGCCGATTATCTGATCGAAGTGTTCGGCGAGGTGGTGGCCAACAAGAGCAGGCTGCGCGGCTTCGAGATCGCTTGGCAACCGCGCGCCATGCGGCACTTCACGGCGAAGTTCCGGCCGCTTTGAACGGTTCCCCCGGCCGGGACGCCACGATCGGAGCGAAGTCCGCGGCCGGCAGCGACAGTCCTTGTTGACGAATAGACCATAAGTTTCAATAGCTTGCGCCATAAGAGGGTGCGGCAAATTACCTTCGGAGATACAGGCATGACAGCGCCCCCGATAAAACCCTCCCACGGAACGCCAGATGCGGACTTGGACGGAAGGGACTGCTACCTTCGCCGAAATCGCAAGACGAATCGCTGATCAGGCGGCTGTGCCCATGGCGACCCCGAATTCCTACGACTTCCTGGCTTGGTTCCTCGGTCCCAAGGCCGAGAACGGCAAGTTTCTCGAAGGATTGATCGGCGACATCGTCCGCGACTACGCGCATTGGCGAAAGAATTATTTTCCCGACGATCCAATTCTGTTGACGCAACAGCTGCGCAGCAAGCGGGAAGAAAGTCAGGCCGTACTCGAAGGCCGTCTTGCAGAGCTCCTGGCGGCGCTTCGGCGAAATTTTCCTTTCTACAGTCCTCGGTATATCGCTCACGAGCTGTCGGAAACCCTTATGCCTGCCGTGCTCGGTTACATCGCCGGGATCCTTTACAACCCGAATAACGTCACGCCCGAGGCGGCGCCGGTCAGCACGGAACTCGAGATCGAGGTGACGAGCGAGATTCTGGAAATGCTCGGCTACCACGCGCCGCCGCCGTTGCCCGCCGCCGACGTGGATCCGGTGGCCTATTACACCGAACGCGGCCGAAGCGAGTTCGGCTGGGCGCATCTCACGAGCGGGGGGACCATCGCGAACATCGAAGCGCTCTGGGTGGCCCGCCAAATCAAATATTTTCCGCTGTCCGTCAAGGAACTGGCGATCGCGCAAGGCCTCGACATTTGCGTCAAGCTTCCCAACGAAAGAACCGGTTCGATCCGCGATATCGACGACTACGACTTGCTCCTTCTGCGGCCGAACGAGTGCATTTACCTTCTGCCCAAACTTGTCGCCGAACTCGCCCGCACGGGACAAATAACCCACCCGCCAAGCTTTATGGCCGATACATGGAAGCTGCTCGAGAACGGCCGGTATGCGACGTCGAAGGGATTCGGTCCGGCATTTGGCGATTACCCGCCGAAAGTGCTGGTCGCGACCAGCGCGCATTATAGCATCGCGAAAGCCGCCAACATCCTGGGGATCGGGCAGTCGAACATCATCCCGATCAAGATGGACAGCCATTTCCGATTGGATGTCGATCATTTGAGACGCGTGTTGGTGGACGAGGTCTACGCCAATCGACATGTGCCCCTCTGCGTGATCGCCGCCGCCGGCAGCACCGAGGAAGGCGTGGTGGACCCGATCCACTCGATCATCGATCTCAGAGCCGATCTTGAAAAATCCCACGGGTTGTCCTTTTGGACGCACATCGACGCGGCGTGGGGCGGATACATCAGAAGTCTTTTTCGTTTGGATGAATTCGATCAGACCGAGGCCGTGTGCGGTTATGCCTCCAAGTTCCTAAGGATTCCCCGGCCCAACATTTCGCCTACCGTCGGAAACGAGGAACTTCGAATTTGGCACGGTCAACTGACGGACTTTCTCTTGAAGCGGATTTCGGAGGTCGACGAATCTCTTCGGCCGGTTCGATCGAACGAGAAAGCCGCGGTGGGCGCGCCCGACAATTTCCAGTTTCTCGAGTCGATCCAAAGCGACCTGGCCAAAATGCTCGATGTCTTGCGCGCAGGCGATTATCGCGGCTATCGGCGGGCATTGAAGCGGTTGCTGTTGCGCTTCGCGGGAAGGCGCATCGACGGCAAGGCGGTGGACTACATACCGGAAATCAAAACTTGGCTGGAGCGCGTCAACGAGGACGGTTCGAACCTCTTCACGATCACGGATTGGCTGCGCGACTTCGTCGGCGAGAAGATCACCGTGGACCGTCCCATGCAGATCAACTGGCCGTCGAACGAAGTCGCAATGGCCTTCTTGGCGTTTCCGAAGGCGGAATCGATCACGATCGATCCGCACAAGATGGGGTATGCGCCCTATCCCGCGGGTTGCGTGGCGTTCCGGAACGATTTGATTAGATCGTTTATCCTACAAGAGGCGCCATACGTCACGTCGGCCGAGAGGAACACCGCCCTGCATGTTCCGCCGCGCTACGTGAAGCTGGATGCCGACGGCAACCGGCGGGTTGTCACGGAATCCTTTAGCCCGTTCATTCTGGAAGGGTCGCGGCCCGGCGCGGCGGCGACCGGGCTGTGGCTGGCCATGAAGTGCGTGCCGTATAATCCTCGGGGACACGGCGCGATCGTAAGATCGACGCTGCTATCCGCAAGACTTCTTCATGAGCTGCTGATCAAAAGCGACGCTTTGTCTGCGAAGCCGCCGGGTGCGCATGCCGTGTTTTTCGTACCGCTCTTGGAATACGGGCCCGACACCAACATCGTGACATTTACGGTTTCCTCCAAGGCGTTCACGTCGCTCGCGGCCATGAACGAACTTACGACATTGGTCTACGACACGTTTTCCATTCATGCCGAACTCGGCGAACGGGCGCACAGTTACTCGCAGCCGTTCTTTCTCTCGAAGACGACCATGAATAGCTCCCATTACTCCTCGGCGATGCTCGAAAGATTTTTCGCGCGCGCGGGTTTGTCGAATTCCGCGGGCCTGGAGTATCGGTCCGAAGGGATGGTCGTTCTTCGGGCGACGATGATGAATCCGTATTTGAGTCCCGCGCGGAATTTGGTGGGCCAGGACTTCTGCAGACTCTTTATGACGGAATTGATCCACGCCGCGGATATCGGCTTGCAAAAGCTGGTCGCGGCGTGACCGCGCGCGCTCCTGCAGGCCAGAGACCGTCTCGACAATCTCACCAGACGCTGCGCAGCCAGTCGATATAGCGTGCGAAGTCTTCCCGTTTCACATGCAGATCGCGCCAGGCGGGCTCCGCCTCGCCGTCCCGGCCGAGATTCTCGGCGCCGTCCGTCAGATGCAAGCCGCCTCGCGCCTCGATGCGCTCTGGCAAAGCGGCGCCGGCGCGCGCGCCATAGACCGGGCACGTATTCAGGATGCTTTCGGCGTACCAACCGTCGGCATCGGCGCCATGGCCGTCTTGCGCAATGGTTTTGGCGAGCGGCAGAGCTTCGTCATCGGCCAGCGCGTGCGCCAGCCGGGCCGTCTCGCGCAGCGAGCGCGTTTTGCCGTCATTCCAGCCCCGGATGCGGACGGCCGGCTTGAGATGCCCCGATAATCCTGTAAGAAACATGGCCTCTGATGCCCGCGGATGGGGCATTCCTCTATTCGCAGCACGGAGCCCGTCCGCATGGCGGGCCGACTGTTGTGATATATAATACATGTATTGTTATGCGTCTAATAACAATATGAATGCCTGCCATGTCGCAGACGCAGCCTGGAGCGACGTTAGGAGTGGTTAAACCATGATCACGGCGGCACAGCTCAGGGCGGCGCGCGCGCTGCTTGGCATCGATCAGCGTCAGCTCGCCGATATTGCTGGACTGTCGGTGCCGACCATCCAGCGCATGGAGGCGAGCGAGGACGTGATCCGCGGCAATGTGGATTCGTTGATGAAGCTGATCGCGGCGCTGAATACGGCGGGAGTCGAAGTGATCGGCGAAGGCGCGGTCAGCGCCGACGGCGGGCGCGGGATCAGGCTGAAGAAATAGCGGCCGGCGGTCAGTGCGCCGCGCCGTTGCTGCCGATCGGCCATATCTCCATGGCGCCCATCAGGCAGTTGATGGTTTTGCCGTCTTCGGAGAGCGGCAGCACGACGGCTTCCACTTCCCAATGCTCCTTACCTTCGTAGCCCGAACGGACGGGGCCCACCGCGACCGGGCGCCGGTGCTCGACGCAGTGCGCCAGAGTGTGCCGCAGCCGCTCGAAGAAGAGGTTTATCGGAAGCTCCGATAGAAGCATTCCGGCATGACACCCGTCCAGGAACTGGGTGACGCGGTCGCCGGTCAGACGAAAACGGAAATCGGCGCCGTTGTCGACGACGTCGACGGTCCACAGCCATGGTGTCAGATTCCGCACCAGGGAAAGGGTGATCTCTTCGCGCTTGGGCGCCAGCCGGTCGCCGGTCAGTTTCCGCCAAAGCGCATGTAACGCCCGTGATTTTTCGCCGACGATGGCATCGGGACCTTTGAGAACTGTATGCTTGTTCATCCGTCTCTCAATCGCCTTGGCGCACCGGTTCGAAACGCCGACTTCGACCGGAAGCCGGCAAGCGAACGTCCGCGATAGGTGCGAGGGCGCATGCTCTAGTTGCGGATTATGGCGAGAATTGGGATGCAAGGCGCGACGATTTGTACACGGACGTTTCATGCTAAACCTCCGCCGGATAGCTGTTTTTTCCGAAACGTGCTAATTGGCGCCGCCATGTCGGACACATTTTGACCATGAACCCGCGTCCCACCATCCGCGTGAAGCCTCGCGAAGGGCGCCGCGCGCGCGCCGGCGCCCCCTGGTTGTTCTCCAACGAGATCGAAATGCCGGCCAAAACGCTGGCGCCCGGCGCGGTGGCGAACGTGATCGGCGACGACGGACACGTCTTCGGCACCGGCACTTTCAATCCCAAGAGCCTGATCGCCGTGCGTCTGCTCGATCCCGCCGCCGACGTCACGATCGATGCGAAGTTTCTCGCGGCCAGGCTGAAGCGGGCGCTGGCGTTGCGCGAGGCGCTTTACTCCGCGCCTTTTTACCGCTTGGTCAACGCCGAGGGCGATACGCTGCCGGGTCTCACCATCGACCGCTTCGCCGACACCGTCGTGGTGCAGATCACCACCGCCGGAATGGAAGCGCTGCTGGAGCCGTTGCTCGCCGCGCTCGACGAAACGCTGGCGCCCGCAAACGTCATCCTGCGGGCCGACGCCCCGGCGCGCGCGCTGGAAGGCTTGGAATCGTACGTCCGTGCGGCGAAAGGCGAAGCCGGGCGCATCGCGGTGGAAGAAGGCGGCGTTCGTTATTTCGCCGACATGGCGTCGGGACAGAAGACGGGCTGGTATTACGATCAGCGCGACAATCGCGCGTTTATGGCGCAGCTGGCGCACGGCAAATCCGTTCTCGACGCCTATTGCTACAGCGGCGGCTTCGCGCTGGCGGCTGCGCGCGCCGGCGCCAAGGAAGTGGCCGGGCTCGACAGTTCCGCGCCAGCGCTGGCGCTGGCCGAGGACGCCGCCGCGGCCAACGGCCTGCCGTGCAAATTCATCAAGGCCGACGTGTTCGAAGAACTGGAGCGGCTGTGGGGCGCGCGCGAAACCTTCGATGTGGTCGTCGCCGATCCGCCGCCTTTCGTGAAGGCCAAGAAGGACCTCGAAGCGGGCGCCAAGGCCTATCGCAAGCTGGCGCGCTTGGCCGCCTCCGTCGCTGCGCGGGAAGGATTTCTACTGCTCGCCTCCTGCTCGCACAACATTTCGCCCGAGCGCTTCGCGCAGGAATGCGCCGCGGGCATCATGCGAGCGGGCCGCCTCGCGCGGCTGATCCGTCAATCGGGCGCGGCCTGCGATCATCCCATTCATCCGGCGCTGCCCGAAAGCGCCTATCTGAAAGCGCTGGTCTACGCATTGGACTGAGAAGAGGCGAATAGCGAATAGGGAATAGGGAATAGCGAATGGAAGCTACGTCCCTATTCGCTACTCCCTATTCGCTACTCGCTTTTTTTTCAGATCGTCACCTGCGTGCCCAACTCCACCACGCGATTGGGCGGCAGGTGATAGAACCGCGCCGGCGACAGGGCGTTCGACGCCAGCTGCATATAGAGCCAGGTGCGCCAGCGTCCGAGTATGGGATCCTCCGCCGGCACCAGCGTCTCGCGGCCGATGAAGAAAGTGGTGGTTTCGGGATCGACCGCCAGCCCATAGGGGCGCGCCTCGGCGAGCGCGCGCGGCACGTCCGGCGTCTCGAAGAAGCCGTGATGGATGTGCACGGCGAAGAATCCCTTGCCGAGTTTCTCGACCTCGACGCGCTTCGCGGGCGACACGAACGGCGTGTCGTCCACCATCACCTGGGCGATGATGACGCGCTCGTGCAGGACCTTGTTGTGCTTGAGATTGTGCAGCAAGGCGCCGGGAACCACATCGGTGCGCGAGGACAGGAACACCGCGGTGCCCGCCACGCGCACGGGCGTCTTCTCGGCGCGGTCCAGGAACAGGTTTAGCGGCATCGATTCGTTGCGGATGTGATCCAGATGCACGCGCCGTCCCAGTCTCCAGGTCTCCATGACGAAAAAGACGAAGGCCGCGATGGCCAGCGGCAGCCAGCCGCCTTCGGCGATCTTGAGCGCATTGGACGACAGGAACGCCAGATCGACCAGCGCCAGCCCGCCGAACACGGGGATGACGGCCCACATCTTCCAGTGCCATTGCTTGAGCGCGACCGTGCCGACCATGAGCGTGCTCAGGAACATGACGCCGGTGACCGCGATGCCGTAGGCCGCGGCCAGCGCGTTTGAACTCCTGAAAATCAGCACGATCAGGACGACGCCGGCGCACAGATAGGCGTTCATCCGCGGCACGTAAATCTGGCCGTAATCGGTGGCCGAGGTGTGGCGGATCTCCATGCGCGGCAGCATGCCCAGCTGCACCGCCTGGCGGGCGATCGAATAGACGCCCGAGATCACCGCCTGCGAGGCGATGATGGTGGCGATGGTGGCCAGCAGCACCAGCGGGTAATGCGCCCAATGCGGCGCCAGGGCGTAGAACGCGAACGACGATTTGCCGGGCGACAACAAAAGTACCGCGCCTTGCCCGAAATAGTTCAATATCAGCGCCGGAAACACGATGGCGAGCCAAGCAAGGCGGATCGGGAACTTTCCGAAATGGCCCATGTCGGCGTAGAGCGCTTCGCAGCCGGTGACGGCCAGCACGACCGATCCGAGCGATACGAATGCGGTCCACGGTTCGCTGACGAACAGCATCAGCCCGTAATGGGGGCTCAAGGCTTTCAGGATCTGCGGCGCTTGAATGATCGCGCGCAGGCCCAATACGCCCAGCACGATGAACCAGACGATCATCACCGGTCCGAACAGCCGGCCCATGCGCGCCGTGCCGCGCGACTGGATCATGAAAAGACCGACCAGGATGATCAGCGAGAGCGGCAGGATCAGCGGCTGTAACGCTTTGCTTTCGACGCTCAAGCCTTCCACCGCGCTGAGCACCGAAATGGCGGGCGTCAGCATGCCGTCGCCGAAGAACAACGCCAGCCCCAGGATCGCCGCCGTTCCGATCGCCAGCTTGGCGCCGCGTCCCAGTCCTTGCAGGCGATGGGCGAGGGACGCCAGCGCCAGGACGCCGCCTTCGCCGTCATTGTCGGCGCGCATGATCAAGATGACGTATTTCAGCGTCACCACGATGATCAGCGACCAGATGATCAGGGACACGACGCCCATGATGGCAAACTGGACGGCGACGTGATGGCCGGCGGCGAGCGCGGATTCGCGCACGGCGTAGATCGGGCTGGTGCCGATATCGCCATAGACCACGCCCAGCGCCGCCAGCGTCAGGGTCGCCTTGCGCCTCCAGCTGTCGGCGTGCGCGGGCGGCTGCCCGTGCTCGATGTGGCCCGGCAGGGCCTCGAGCGGATCATTGTCCGCGGGAGCGGGTTCGGGGGCGCTGTCGGATATCACGGCTGTTCGCAGTGGAGACTCATCCGGTGACGGAGCAAGGAAGCTGGCGCCGTCTTGGTCGCTCTTGCTAGCGAGGAGTTCCCCGCGAGGGCGCGGACCATAGTCCGCCTTGCGCCGGGCACAAAGAGGGGCGAGGCAGATTAGCGCAGAAATTTTTCAAAGCGCTGTACTTGTTCAGTTATTCCCGTCTTCCGAATCCGGATCGTCGGCGATGAGCGCGCCGATGTCGTCCGTCTGCGGGGCGGCGGAGGGCGGGTTCTGGGCCAATTGCAGCGTTTGCGAGTCGGGATCGTCCGGACCGATGAATCCCTGGACGGGATAGATCTTGCCGCCCCATGCCTCCGCTTTGACGTTGTAAACCCGCACTTCGCTCCAATCGTTGTCGGGACTGACGTCGCGCACCGGATCGTTGACATAGATCGCGCCGTCGTCGAGCCAATTGGCGTGGTCGACACGAATCTCTCTCGCGTCCACGATCTCGCGCACCACCGCCAGATGCGCGCGGTTGGGGCCGGCATAGTTATCGAGAACCATCACGGCGCCTTCCTTGGGCGAAGGTCCGCGGGCGAAGCGCCCGGCCGCCTGGTCCCACCAGGTATAGGCGTCGCCGTACAGCACGACGCGGGAATGGGCGCGCGCATACGGCACGCACTGCAAGGGCGTATCGGGCGCCGTCACATCGGCGTCGTCATAAGAGGAAGAGGGCGCCCCGGCGCAGCCCGCCAACAGGGCGCTAAAAGCGGCTGCCGCCGCGAGTCGAACGAAAGACCCCACCATCACAAGCCTCGCCTTATGCTCAAGCGGCGGCAACCGTTGACGCCACAATAGCCGACAGGTTTCAAGGCCGAGTTAGCCCAATCGTTCGGATTCGATCGATTAAAATTTGAGGAAAATTTGCGGACTTATTCGCGCGAGATGAAGCGGCTGGGCGCGATCTCGCGGGCTGCCGCGCCGCCGGAAAATCCCATGGCGCCGATGGACACCAATCCCGCCACGGCAATCACGAAGAAAGGAGCGCTCCAGGCCTGCTCGGCAAAGGCGAAGGCGGGCAAGAACAGTCCCGCGACGAGTTCGGGCGTGCCGCGCCAGCCGCCGGCATAACGTTCGCCGGGCCTCAGCGTGCGCTGGAAATTCATTTGCGTGCTGAAAAACGCTTCATAGGTCGCGCGCGTGTTGGAAAGAATGAGTCCGCTGGGGAAAACGATGCCGAGCAGCAGCGAGCGGTGCAGGCCGATGGCGCGATGGCGGCCCAGGAGCCTTTGACCGAGGAACAGATAACCCAGGCTTCCCGACAGGCCGAAGGCGGTCACGCCGAGCCCCAAAAAGCCGACGCTCTTGAGATAGACGACATCCATGTACATCAGCGTCAAACTGATCGCGGCGCTGACGAAGGCGAGTGTGTAGAAGGCGAATTGGCACATCTGCAGGCTGACCGCCGCCTTGCGCCACATGGGCAGAGCGCTGGCCCAGATCGCCGGCAGCAGCTTGCGCGCGCATTGGGCGTGGCCCTTGGTCCAGCGCGCCTGCTGGGCGCGCCAGGCCGCCGCCGATTCGGGCAGTTCGCCGGGTACTTCCACATCTTTCAGGTATGCGGCGCGCCAGCCTTTCAGCATGCAGCGCATCGAGAGGTCGAGGTCTTCGGTCAGCGTGTCGCCGGTCCAGCCGCCCGCGTTCTCGATCGCTTCCTTGCGCCATACTCCGGCGGTTCCGTTAAACGAGATGGGCAAGCCGGCGCGCACGCGTCCTTCCTGTTCGACGGCGAAATGCGCGTCGAGCAGAAGCCCTTGCGCGCGCGTCAGCCAGTTCCGGTTGCGGTTGGCATGGGTCCAGCGCGCTTGCACGAAAGCGAGTCCGGAATCGGCGATCAGCGCCGGCACGGTGCGGCGCAGGAAATCGGCCGGCGGCACGAAATCGGCGTCGAAGATCGCCACATAAGGCGCTTCGGAATGCTTCAGGCCGAATGCCAGGTTGCCGGCCTTGAAGCCGGTGCGCTCGTTGCGCCTGAGGATGGCGAACTTCACGCCTTGCGGCACCACATCCATCACCTCACGCTTGAGGTTCTCGTGATGCTCGGCGCTGCCGTCGTCGAGCAACTGGATTTCGAGTCTGTCGCGCGGCCAGTCGAGCTGCGCCGCAGCCGCGGCGACGCGCAAAGCCAAGGCGCCTTCGTCGCGCACCGGCAATTGCACCAGGACCGAGGGCAAGGCCTCGTCGGGCAACAGCGGCAGGCGCACGCGCACCGCGGGGCGGAAGAGACGGAAATAACCCAGCACGACCAGCTGGGCGGAGAGCATGGCAAGCAACAGCAGAACGCCGGCAAGCCCGCATTGCAGAATCAGCGATAAGCCAGACATGCGGACCGATCCGCCCCCCAATACCATTCCGAAATAGACGCCGCCTGGCCGGCGGACTGGCGGAAGCCTCAAGGCTGTTTATACCGTATCCTTAAGGCCCGGTGACTTTGTTACGCAGTTTAATCTTTCGCAAGAGGCGGAAGCCAGTCTTTCGGGGCGGTTTCACCCTAATATTGACTCTCAAAATCGCCCAAGCGCCCGCTTTGCCTGCTTTTCCTGCGGCAAACCGCTGCGGGCCTCTGCGGATAACCTAATCCAGCGTCTTGCGGAAGCGGCGCACGGCCACGGTTCCGGCGACGAACAAAAAGAGAATCATGGGCCAGACGTCGGGCCAGACCTCGGCGGTGCCGTTGCCTTTGAGCAGGATGCCCCGGACGATGCGCAGAAAATGGGTGACGGGCATGACCTCGCCGATCCATTGCGCCCAATCGGGCATGCCGCGGAAGGGGAAGACGAATCCCGAGAGCATGATCGAGGGCAGGAAGAAGAAGAAGGCCATCTGCATCGCCTGCATTTGGTTTTGGGCGACAGTGGAGATGGTATAGCCCACGGCCAGCAGTGCGGTGATGTAGACGGTCGCGGTCACCGCCAAGAGCCAGAACGAGCCGATCATCGGGACGTGGAACACGAAGTAGGCGACGAACAGAATGAGGGCGCTCTGCACCGCGCCGACGAAAATATTGGGTACGACCTTGCCGATCATGATCTCGACGGGGTGCGTGGGCATGGCCAGCAGGTTTTCATAGGTACCGCGTTCGCGTTCGCGCGTCAGCGCGATAGAGGTCGCCATCACCATCGTCATGGTGAGGATGATGGCCAACAGACCGGGCACGATGTTGAATTGGGTGTTGACTTCCGGATTGTAGAGACTGTGCACCGTGACGTTGAACGACGGCGCGGCGGCGGCGCGCGCCGCCAAGGGCCCGGTGAGATCGTCGCGCAGCGCGACGGTGACGAGATTGGGAATGGCGGCGATGGCATAGGAGCCGGCGGCGGGATCGGTCGCATCGGCCTCCACCAACAGCGAAGGCGTCGCGCCACGCACCAGATCGCGCGAGAAATTGACCGGGATATCGACGACGAAGGAAACGCGTCCGTCGGCCAGCATCTGGCGGGCTTCCTTGGGCGAGTTCGTCGCCTTCACGACGTCGAAATAGCTCGAGTTTGAAAGCGCGGCGACGATCGAATCCGAGAACAGGCCCGGATCGGAAATCGATACCGCCGTCGCCAGATGCCTGGGCACCATGTTGATGGCGTAACCGAACAGGAACAGCTGCATCAGCGGGATGCCCACGAGCATCGCCAGCGTCAGCCGGTCGCGGCGCATCTGGATGAATTCCTTGTCCAGCATGGCGAAGACGCGGGAGAGCGAGAAGCGAACGTTCATGCGCTTGGCCCGCTATTGTTTTCCTGCAGCTGGATGAAGACGTCCTCCATGCTGGGCGTGGTCTCGCGGATGGCGAGATTGGGGTCGCTGCGGTAAGGCGCCAGCGCTGCTTCCAGCAGGGCGCGGTCGTAGCCGCTGACATGCAACTGGGCGCCGAAAAAGGCGACGAAGACGACGCCGGGAAGCCCTTGCAGCCGGGCGGCGAGCTGGCGGGCGCCTGGGCCCTCGATGGTGAAGGTGATGAGGCCCGATTGGGCGATGAGGTCGGCCACCGTGCCGCGCGCCACGATATCGCCGAAGCTGATGTAGACGACGCGGTCGCAGCGTTCGGCTTCGTCCATGTAATGGGTGCTGACCAGCACGGTGATGCCCTGGCCCGACAGAGTGTGGATCTCGTCCCAGAAATCGCGCCGCGCCTTGGGATCGACGCCGGCGGTCGGCTCGTCGAGCAACAGCAGCTTGGGCGAATGCAGTGTGCAGGCGGCAAGCGCCAGGCGCTGCTTCCAGCCGCCCGAAAGATCGCCCGCGAGCTGGTGCTGGCGTTGCTCGAGTCCAAGCTTTTCGAGCGTCTGGTCGACCAGGGCCTGCCGCTTTGGAAGCTGGTAGAGGCGCGCGACGAAATCGAGATTTTCGCGGATCGTCAGGTCCTCCCAGAAG
This sequence comes from uncultured Alphaproteobacteria bacterium, assembly GCA_963710025.1. Lineage (GTDB taxonomy): Bacteria > Pseudomonadota > Alphaproteobacteria > Micropepsales > Micropepsaceae > Rhizomicrobium. Next base: position 77,781 of record CAVPYO010000007.1, read on the forward strand.
CTGAACTTCTGGGTCATGTAGCCGGTTTCGAGCTTGATCTGTTCGGATTGGGTGCGGAAATCGTAGCCCAGACAGGTGCCTTCGCCGGCGTCGGCGTTGAGCAGTCCGCACAGCATGCGGATCGTCGTGGTCTTGCCCGAGCCGTTGGGTCCGAGAAAGCCCCAGACTTGGCCTTCGGGCACGGCGATGTCGACGCCATTGACCGCCAGCTTCTTGCCGAAGCGCTTGGTCAGGCCCTTGACGTTTATGGCCATCCCGCCGACAGCCGCCTCGCCAACCCTATCGGCGGGATGGCCGGAAGTTGCTTTCATCATAGCGGGCGCACGTCCACGGGTTGGCCGGGATTGAGCTTCAGGCCGCCCGGCGCGCGCGCTTCCACCTTGAAGACGAGTTTTTCGCGGCTGCCGATGGAGAAGATGACGGGCGGGGTGAATTCCTCCTGGGCGGCGATGAAGCTGATGGTCGCCACGATGGCGCCGCAGCCGTCGCAGCCGATCTTCACCTTGTCGCCCAGATGGATCTTCGAGAACTGGCTCTCCGGCACGAAGAATCGCACATAGACATTCTGGGGCGGCAGCACGGAAATGACCGGCGTCATGGCGGGGGCGTATTCGCCTTGACGGAAATAGACGTCCTGCACGTGGCCTTCCGTGCGCGACACGACTTCGCGCTGCGAAAGCTGATAGGCGGCATTGGCCAGCGTGGCGCGGGCTTGATCTTCGGTGGCCTGGATTTGGGCAACCAGGGCGGCCGCGGTGTCGCGCGCCGATTTTGCCTGATCGTAAGCCTGTTTCGACGTCGCGTTGGCGCGCGTCAGGCCTTCTTGGCGGACCAGTTCCTTGTTTGCGAGATCGAGACTGGCCTCGGCCTGGCCCATCTGGCCTTGCGCCTGGGCGATCGCGGCCGTCGCGGCATCGCGCGCGGCGACTTGGCTGGGGTCGTCCAAGGCGAAAAGCAGATCGCCGTTCTTCACCCAGTCGCCGCGCTGAACCTTGACGGTGGTGACCCAACCGGCCAGCGGGGCGGCGATGAAAGCATAGTCGCCTTCGGCATAGCCCAGCCAAGCGTTGTCGTCGTTTTGTCCGCAGCCCGCGAGCAGAAGGGCGAAGAAGAGGCACAGCCGTTTCATTGTTTGCGTCCTTCGGGTTCGAGCCCTTTCAGCAGAACATCGAGATGGATGGAGAGGAATTTCTGGTAATCGAACGGGACGAGGTCGGTCGGCGCGATGACGGTCCGCCAGATGATCGACATCACCACCGGCGATACGCACAGCCGGGCGACGTAATCGGGCGGCAGATCGCGCAGCTCCCCCCGCGCGACTCCTCTGGCGACCACGGTCGCGAGCAGCCCCAGCACCTTGTCGATGACTTCGGTGCGCCAGAAGCGTGCCAGTTCGGGGAAGTTGCCGCTCTCCGCGATGATGATCTTGGGCAGGACCGCGACTTGGCCTTGCTGGATCTTGGCACCGACGATGCCGAACAGCATGGCGAGGAAGTCGCGCGCCGAGCCCTCATAGGCCCTGGCCTGCTCGGCGGCATTCGCGATCGTGTCGCCGACATGCAGCCGTGCCAGGGACTTGAACACGTCTTCCTTGCTCGGAAAGTAGAGGTAGATCGTGCCCTTGGTGACCCCGGCCCGCGTCGCGATGTCCTCCATGCGCGCCGCCGCATAGCCTTTTTCGGCGAACACGTTCAGCGCCGCGTCCAGGATTTCGCCGGGACGGGCCTGTTTGCGCCGGGTCCAGCCTTTGGAGGGCTTGGAAAGCTCGGGAACGTGGCTCATGGCTGTAAGTTACTAAATGACCGGTCAGTTATCAATAGCAAAGCTGCCACACCCCTGAAATTTTTCCGGCCGACAAAAATAGGGGAACAATCCAGTCGAAAATGGTTAGGCTTAGCCGAAGGAGACCTGCGATGACGCGTACCTTGTTGACCCTTGCAGCCGCGGCGCTCGTTCTGGCCGGCTGCGAGACCGCCGCCACCTATCAACCCAGCAAGGAGCCCGGCGCGGTCGGCTATTCCGACGAGCAATTGGCGGGCAACCGCTATCGGGTGACCTTCACCGGCAACTCCGCCACGCGGCGCGAGACGGTGGAGGATTATCTGCTGCTGCGTTCGGCCGAGGTGACGCTGAAGGCGGGCTATCGCTATTTCCTGTTCGACACGCGCGACACCAAAACCAAGACTACCTATCACAGCGATTTCGCCGGCTGGCCGGGCTGGCCCGGTCGCGGCTGGTACTGGCACAGCTGGCCTTACGGACCGCCGGGCGCCGACATGGATTCCTTTCCGGTGACCCGCTACGAGGCCTATGCCGAGATCGTGCTGCTGAGCGACGATCAGGCGAAGAGCGAGCCGCGCGCGGTCAACGCGCAAGAGGTGCTCGACCATATCGGTCCCGAGGCGAAACCCAAGCCGCCGGGCTGAGCGTTCACGGCTTTCTGAGCACCATCCGCGCGACATCGCCGTCGCGCCGAACGCTGACGACGTCGAAGTTCTCGTGGCGGCACATATGGGGCACGTCGAGGACGGCGAGCGGATCGTCGGTGACGATTTCGATGGCGGCGCCGCGCGGCGCGCCGAGCAGGGCGCGCTTGGCGAACAGCGCCGGCAGCGGGCATTTCAAACCTCTCAGATCGAGCACTTCGTTCATCCGCTTGCCTTGACGCTGGTGCGCCGCCTCTTATCCTGCGCGCTGGCGGGGATGGAACCGGAGCGGCGATGAGATTGCTCGAAAGCTTCAGGCGCGAGTATATCTACATCGGCTGCATCGGGCGAACGCTGTGGCGCATGCGCCGCGTCGGCCCCGACAGCAGTCGCACCATCGTCGACATCGTCGAGGAATTCGCGGCGAACAAGCCCGCCAACGCCGCCGTCTTTTATCAGGACCGCATCGTCAGCTATCGTCAGCTCGACGAAGGCGCGAACCGCATCGCGCGCTGGGCCCAGGCCCAAGGCATCGCACGCGGCGACGCCGTGGCGCTCGCGATGGAGAACCGTCCCGAATATCTGATGGCCTGGCTCGGCCTGCTCAAGCTCGGCGCGGTCGCGGCGCTGATCAACACCAATCTGAAAGGCGCCGCGCTGGCCCATTCGATCGCGATCTCGGGCGCGCGTCACGCCATCGTCGGTGTCGAGTTGGGCGAAGCTTATAGGGACGCGACGGCGCGGATCGATCCCAAGCCCATCGCCTGGGCTGCGGGCGGCGCATTTCTTGGCGCGCGCGATCTCGACGCCGCCTTGGCTGCGCTTTCCCCCGCGCCCATCGACAAAGGCGCGCGCGCCGGGCTCACCGGCAAGGACAACGCACTCTACATTTTCACCTCCGGCACGACGGGTCTGCCCAAGGCCGCCAGGTTCAGCCATATGCGCATGCTGTACATGATGCACGGCTTCGCCGGGGGACTGAACGCCAAGGCCGGCGACCGCACCTATTGCGCGCTGCCGCTCTATCACGCGACGGGCGGCATCTGCGCCGTGGGCATGGCGCTCACCACGGGGGGCGCGCTCATCCTGCGCCGCAAATTCTCGGCGCACGAATTCTGGGACGATTGCCGCACCTACCGTGCGACCATCTTCCAATATATCGGCGAGCTTTGCCGCTATCTGCTGAATGCGCCGCCCGACCCGCGCGACGGCTCCCATTCGATCCGCGCCATTTCCGGCAACGGGTTGCGTCCGGAAATCTGGCCGGCCTTCCAGAAGCGCTTCGCGATTCCGCGGATTGTCGAGTTCTACGGCGCCACCGAAGGCAATGTCTCGATGTTGAATTATGACGGCACGGTCGGCGCCGTCGGCCGTCTGCCGCGCTACATGAGGAGGATGTTTCCCACGCGCTTGGCGCGCTTCGACATCGCCCGGGAAATGCCGGTGCGCGGCGCGGACGGCTTCTGCATCGAATGCGCGCCGGGCGAGGCGGGCGAAGCGGTGGGGCGGATTTCCCGGAGAGCGGGGCGCACCTTCGACGGCTATACCGGCGAAACCGATACGCGGAAGAAGATTCTCCGCGACGCTTTCGAGAAAGGCGACGCCTGGTTCCGCACCGGCGATCTCATGCGCCGCGACGAGCACGGCTATTTCTATTTCGTCGACCGGGTCGGCGACACCTTCCGCTGGAAAGGCGAGAACGTGGCGACCAGCGAAGTCGCCGAAGCGCTGAGCGTGGTCGACGGCGTCCAGGAGGTCAACGTCTACGGCGTGAGCGTGCCGGGCGCGGACGGACGCGCGGGCATGGCGGCGCTGGTGACGGCGCAAGGCTTCGATCCGGCGCCCCTGGGCGAGAAGATCGCTGGCAATCTGGCGTTCTTCGCGCGTCCGGTGTTCATCCGGCTGCGGCCGGAAATGGAAATCACCGGCACCTTCAAGCTCAAGAAAGCCGACCTGGTGAAAGACGGCTTCGATCCGGGCCGCATCGACGATCCGCTCTATTGGTACAACCAAGCCAGCGGCCGCTACGAGGCGCTGACGCACGCCGTCTATGCCGACATCGCGGCGGGGCGGCTGAAGATTTAACGCCCGAGACTGATGTCCGTCGCCGACAGGGCTCCGCCGCAAACGGAGCACAACCGTGAATACGTTGTTCAAAGCCAGACGCCATCGTGGCTTGAAATTTCATTTACCACATCTTGAGTTGGAACGGCTTATTTTATGCCGTTATGGATGCACCGAATTCACGAGCAATCGCGTTCAACGACTGGGCTAAGGCGCGGGATTGGCCCGCGCAATGCGACCCTGAGCTGGATTTCGAGTCGCCGGCGCTGATCGATCTTCTGGCGATCTGGCGCGAACAGGCCGGCGCCGCTGCGATGCCCCATCGGGGCCAGATGACCGCCAGGGTGCTCAAATCCCATTTGGGACACATCTCGATCATCGAACGCGTGACGAAGGATTCGCCGCATTATCGCGTGCGGCTCTTGGGCACGCAGCTGGCCCATGTGCTGGGCGAGATGCAGGGCAAATATCTGGAGGAAGCGATCGCGCCGCAGGTCGTTCCGCACTGGCAGGCAAGGCTCGATCTGACTTTGGCGGAGGGCCGTCCGATGCGCTTCATCAGCCGCGTCGATATGAAGAATCTCTATTTTTTGCGGTCGGAGACGTTCTGGGCGCCGCTTGCGAACGATTGCGAACCGCCCTCGCTTGTTCTTATGGCCGCCATCCTGACGTTCAGTGAGGTGATGACCACCCAATACGCCACGGCGTTAACCAGGATCGCTTAGGATTTCGTAAACTGGTCGGCGCAGAATCCCGCCATGACCTGCGACACCACCCTCCAAGTCTGTCGGGAGCTCAACGCTTTGGCCGAAGCGAAGGGCTGGCCGATGCGCTGCGGCTGCGGCCAGAACTTCTGTCAAAGCGAAATGCAGGCGCTTTGCGAACTGTGGCAGTCGAAAGCGGCAAACGGCGTGCCGCCGCGCTCCGCCTTCGACATGCGCGCGCTGCAGCCTTACGCGCGCAACATCGCGATTCTGGAGCGCGAGGGAACGAGCGACGCCAGGCGCTATCGCTTCCGCTTGTTCGGTTCGACGCTGACGCTTCTGTTCGGCGAGCATACCGGCCGCGCGCTCGACGAAATGGTGTCCGCCGAGCTGCTGCCGAGCTGGCTGGTGTTCTACGACACGGTTCTGGCGTGCGGCCAGCCGATGCGCATCTTCACCTATTATCGCAGTCAGAATGAGAATTATCTCAGGGGCGAGATCATTGCGGCGCCCTTGGCCGACGATGCGGGCGACGTGCGCATGATCCTGGCGGCGACCTATGTCGGCCTTCAGGACGGCGTGCCGCCGCCATTCGGTTAGAGTGGTTTGGGTTGGCTCGAATCGCCTCCACCCTTCGACAAGCTCAGGGTGAGGGGCTCGACTGATCCTTCATGCTGAGCTTGTCGAAGCATGAGAGCCACGAATGCGTATACCCAAACCAAATCTGCTCTAAACGAAATCCTTCGCCAGCTCGACGCGCACCGCCTCGGGCAGCACCGCCATGTGGCCGTAATTCCTGTGGGCGATGCCGAGCACCGCGTTTTTGCTCTTGAACCGCTCGATCTGCTCCGGCTTGAAGGAAAACCGCAGCCAGTGCACCGACGATGTCTTCCCGTCGGGCGTGGTGCGGTCCTCATATTCGGTGGGCACGGCCTTGATGCGCTCCGTGCCGAGGTCGAGGAAAATGGCTTCCTCGATGCCGCCCAGCGTGAGCAGCACGCGGTCGCGGATCGCCGCGTCCTCGATCTCCAGCATCAGCGTGGCGATCAATTCGCGCCCTTGCGGGATCAACGGATTGTAGGTTTCCAGTTCGCCGCCCACTTGCTCGGCGCCGCCTTTTTCGATGCGCAGCATCTCCATCACCTGCAGCCACATCGTGTCGTAATTCTCGAAAGTGAAGGTGGCGAAGGGGCCGACTTCCACGCGGCGGTTCTTCTTGGCGGCGATAGAGGCCTTGCGCAGCGCATCGCGACGCTTGGCGTATTCGGCATCGGACAGGATATCGTCTGGGGTGATCTTGCGCTCAGCTGCGGACATTTACTTCTCCAATAAGCCGTAGGCGCGGGCCATGATCTCGATGGGATGTTCCGCCTCGCGCACCGGCGCCTCGGTTCCATCCTTTGCCGCCAACGCCTCGACATTGTCGACGATATGCTGGGCGGCCAGCGGACAATCGGACACGATATGGCCGCGCGCCTGTTCGTGCGCCGTGCGGAACACCGGCCTGCCGATCTTCACCGCCAGCGAATGGGTCTCTTTCATCACCCCGAAGGTGCCGCCATGACCCGAGCAGCGCTCGATGACGTCGATGGGCGTGTCGGGGATCAGCTTCAGCATCTGCGCCGCCTTGGGGCCCATGGCCTGGGCGCGCGCATGACACGGCAAATGGACCGTCACGCCTTCCGGCAAGGGTTTCAGCCCGGCGGGCAGGCCCTCTTTCTTGGCGATGTCCACGACATATTCGTCGATGTCGAAGGCGGCCTTGGCCAGCCTTTGCACGTCTTCGTTTTCCGGCACGATGAGCGGCCATTCGAATTTCAGCATCAGCCCGCAAGAGGCCGTCAGCGCGACGATGTCGTAGCCCTCGTCGATCCGTCCCGCCAATTCCTTGGCCACCTTCGCCGCGTTCTGGGCGACGCGTTCGAGATCGGCCTGTTCCAGGAACGGCATGCCGCAGCAGCCCGGATACGCGACGATGGTTTCCACGCCGATATGATTGAGCACCGCGCGCGCCGCCATGCCGGTCGCCGGCTTGTTGTAATTGACGAAGCAGGTGGCATAGAGCGCCGCCTTGCGCTTGCCGAAGGCGGGCGCTTCGCGGTTCGGCGAAATCGGATCGCTACGGTCGGCCGTCACGAACGTCTTAGCGTGGAATTTCGGCAGCTTGGCGTCGCGGTCGATACCGGCGGCTTTTTCCATCAGCGGCCGCGTCAGCGCGTTGTGTTTGTCGGACGCCCAATTGACCAGCGGCGCGGCAAAGCGCGCCAGCCGCCCGTTGCGGTCCATTTGGGCGAGTTGGCTTTGGGTGAAATTCTTCTTGCCGTTCTTCGCCTCCACGGCGCGGGCGCGCAGCATCAGATGGGGAAAATCCAGATCGAAGGCGTGCGGCGGCACATACGGACACTTGGTCATGAAGCACATGTCGCACAGCGTGCAGGCCTCGACGACGCGCGCGAAATCGTCCGACTTCAGGCTCTCGACATTTTCGTTCGCGTTGCTGTCGATCAGATCGAACAGGCGCGGGAAGGAATCGCACAAATTGAAGCAGCGCCGACAGCCGTGACAGATGTCGAAGACGCGGCGCATCTCGGCGTCGAGCTTTGCGGCGTCGCTGAATTCTTCGCTGCGCCAATCGATCGGATGGCGCGTCGGGGCCTGCAGGCTGCCTTCTTGGGACATGGGTTACCGCGCGAGTAGCGAATGGCGAGTAGCGAATAGGGGCCCTACTCGCTATTCGCTATTCCCTATTCGCATTTGGGTTATTTGCCCAGTGTATCCAATGCTTTTTGGAACCGTCCGGCGTGGCTCTTTTCCGCCTTGGCCAGGGTTTCGAACCAATCGGCGATTTCGTCGAAGCCTTCGGCGCGCGCCGTCTTGGCCATGCCCGGATACATGTCGGTGTATTCGTGGGTTTCGCCGACGATGGCGGCCTTGAGGTTCAGGGCCGTGCCGCCGATCGGCTCGCCGGTGGCCGGGTCGCCGACGGCTTCGAGATATTCCAGATGGCCGTGGGCATGGCCGGTTTCGCCTTCCGCAGTGGAGCGGAACACGGTGGAGACGTCGTTATAGCCTTCGACGTCGGCCTTTTGCGCGAAGTAGAGGTAGCGGCGGTTGGCCTGGCTTTCGCCGGCAAACGCGTCCTTCAGATTCTGCGCGGTCTTGCTGCCTTTCAATGCTGCCATGTCTCTCTCCTTAGTGGTCGCGCCCAACAAACGGCGCATGCAATCCCACGGACGAGAATGCTTCCGCACGCTCTCAAAGTCAATACTTTAGAATTATTCTAAATGAACCGAGCCGCAGGGCGCGTCAGTGCTTGCGCAGCCGCACCACGACATCGACGCGCTGGATTTCCGTGCCGGGGGGCGGCGTCGGCAAACCGTCGACCGCGATGTCGGGGCCCGGAATATCGAGCAGCATGGCTTCGTCTTCGTGATAAAAATGTTGGTGATAAACCGTGTTGGTGTCGAAGTAGCTGCGCGTCGGATCGACCACGACCTGGAGCAGCAACCCTGCTTGGGTGAACTGGTGCAGAGCGTTGTAGACGGTGGCGAGCGAAACCTTGATGCCTTCGGCGACGGCCTCGGCGTGGAGCGCTTCGGCGGTCAGATGGCGGTGACCGTTGCGGAACAACAATTTGGCCAATTCGTTGCGTTGCCTTGTCGGTCTTAACCCCGCCTGGCGAAGACGCGCGGCGGCGGTTTCATTCGGGATTTCCCGTAGTTTTCTACGCATGACAGCCTATTGTCCTTGAGAGGATTCGCTCCAGAGGCCCTTGGAGCTACGTCATTGTCGCTCGGGCCCCATTCTTGCTAGGATGGTACAGCAATCGTTAGAATGTTTCTAACGTAGAAATGTCGCAAGGGGAACCTTGCCAAGGATTCTCCCTAAGGTGTTGAAGGACAAAGACAAAGTGGACAAGCTAAATCCTGCGCGGAGAACCAGTTTCGATCTGGCCGCCCTTTTGGCGTGCGCCAAGGGAGAGCTTTTCGGTCATGGCAATGCGCGTTTGCCGTTGCCGCCGATGCTGATGTTCGACCGAATCACCAAAATTTCCGAACACGGCGGCAGCCACGACAAGGGCATGATCGCGGCCGAAATGGATGTGCATCCCGATCTGTGGTTTTTCAAATGCCATTTCCAAGGCGATCCGGTGATGCCGGGCTGTCTCGGCGTGGATGCGATGTGGCAGATGGTCGGCTTCTTCCTCGGCTGGCTCGGCGGTTTGGGCAAGGGCCGCGCGCTGGGCGTCGGCGAGGTGAAGTTCAGCGGCATGGTTCTGCCGTCCGACAAGCTCGTCAGCTACTGCATCGACTTCAAGCGCGTGATCATGCGCCGCTTGGTTGTCGGCATCGCCGACGGCATCATGAAGGTCGACGGCAAGGTGATCTACGAAGCCAAGGATCTTCGCGTCGGTTTGTTCAACGATGCTCCCCAGAGCGCGACAGCCTAAGCTCGCCCGCGTTCGACAGGCGGCGGGTGCGATGACAGGTTGATTCCTCATGCCGAAAGCCTGCCGCGGTATGAGGAAGCTTTAACAGAAGGAATCCGTCCATGAGGCGCGTCGTCGTCACGGGGATGGGCGTTGTCTCATCGATCGGCAACAACACCCAGGAAGTCGTCGCCTCGCTGCGCGAAGCGAAGTCCGGCATCGCCACCGCCGCCGTCTATCGCGACATGGGCTTTCGCAGTCAGGTGGAAGGCGCCGTCAAGATCGATCTCGACGCCCTGATCGACCGGCGCGCGCGCCGCTTCATGGGCGACACCGCCGCGTACGCTTGGCTGGCGATGGATCAGGCGCTGCGCGATTCCGGCCTCGAAGAGAAAGACATCGTCAACGAACGCACCGGGCTGATCGTCGGTTCCGGCGGGCCGTCCACCAGAACCCTGATCGCCGCCTGCGATACCGCGCGCAATTCCTCTCCCAAGCGCGTCGGCCCCTTCGCCGTGCCCAAATGCATGTCGTCGACCTGTTCGGCGGTGCTCTCCACCTGGTTCAAGATCAAGGGCGTCAATTATTCGATCAGCTCGGCCTGCGCCACCAGCGCGCACTGCATCGGCAGCGCCGCCGAGATGATCCAGTGGGGCAAGCAGGACGTGATGTTCGCCGGCGGCGGCGAGGAACTCGATTGGACCTTGGCGGTGCTGTTCGACGCGATGGGCGCGATGTCGTCGAAATTCAATGCGACGCCGCAGAAGGCCTCGCGCGCCTTCGACAAGAACCGCGACGGCTTCGTCATCGCCGGCGGCGGCGGCGTGGTGGTGCTCGAAGAACTCGAGCACGCCAAGGCGCGCGGCGCCAAGATCTACGGCGAGCTGGTGGGCTACGGCGCCACCTCCGACGGCCACGACATGGTGGCGCCGTCGGGCGAGGGCGCGGTGCGCTGCATGCGCCTGGCACTTTCCACCGTGAAGGGCCCCATCGATTACATCAACGCGCACGGCACCTCGACGCCGGTGGGCGACGTCACCGAGATCAAGGCGCTGCGCGAGGTCTTCGCCGACAAGATTCCGCCGCTCAACTCGACCAAGTCGCTGGCGGGCCACTCGCTGGGCGCCACCGGCGCTCAAGAGGCGATCTTTTCGCTGTTGCAGATGCAGGGCGGCTTCATCGCCGAGAGCGCCAATATCGAGGAGCTCGATCCGGAAATCGCCGATGCCCCGGTCGTCAGAAGCCGGATCGACAACGCCAAGCTCGAGCGCGTGTTGTCCAACAGCTTCGGCTTCGGCGGCACCAATGCGGTACTGGTTTTCCAGCGCTACGATGTATAAAGGCGAATTAGAGAATCAGAAGCATAACGACCGATGATCGAGACCTATGACGTAATCGTAATAGGCGGAGGTCCCGCGGGTGCTAGTGCGGCGTACACGGCAACGACCCATGGTTTGCGCACCTGTATTGTAGACAAGGCAAGATTTCCGCGCGAAAAATTGTGTGGCGGTCTGCTCACCTTGCGTAGCAAGAAGATTTTCGAGCGGGTATTTGGCCAGGAATGGCCACAAAATCTGGTGTCAACTTCTTCAAATGTTTTTTTTGGACTTTTCCACGGACGAAGGGTCAATGGCCCTAAGCATTCGATTCTCCATTTCACCATGCGCCGCGACTTCGATGCCTACTTGCTTGGTTTGGCAGAAACAGCCGGGACTGTTGTCACGCAGGGTGTACGAGTGGTCTCAATTGATCTCGAGGCATGTATAGCTTCGTTGAGCAATGGAGACCAGCTGAAGTATCGATTTCTCATCGGTGCTGATGGCGTGAATAGTCAGATCGCCCACATCATATTCGGTCAGGCTTTTGATCAAAGGACCATTGGTTTTGGATTGGAGGTTGAGGTTTCCCGACAGGACCTTAGCTTGCCTAAAACTGATGAAATTGAGATTGACCTTGCAGCTGCAAGATGGGGTTATGGATGGATTTTTCCTAAGGCGCGCACGCTCACAATAGGGGTCGGAGGAATCCATCGACTAAACCCGGATTTGCGCGATCATCTGCGTCACTATCTTGAAAAGAGCGGTTTGAATATCGAGAAATATGATGTGAAGGGGCAATTCATACCGTTTGGTGATTTTCGCGCATACCCCGCTCGTGGGAATGTGTTGCTTTGTGGCGATGCCGCTGGCTTTGTCGACCCAATAACAGGAGAGGGTATCGCTTATGCAATGGAAAGCGGCAGTATTGCGGCTCACACCATAGCGCTTGGGATCAAAGAGTCTTGGTCTGCGGGCGGCGTCGCGCACAAATATGTGCAGGAATTAGAACAAATCACGACATCGTTGCAGCAAGCAAATTTTTGGCGATGGTTCATTTTCCCAATGATAGTTCAAAGAGCTTTCGCCTGGGCGTTTGCCGACGCGTCTACACTGCAAAAAGAGTATCTGGAAATACTGGCGGGCAATAAGAAGTACAGTGATCTACCTGGCCTAGTCGCATTTCAATTCATGAAGGGCCTGCGAAAACTAGCTCGCTTCGTTTTACGATCAATCAGAAACTAAACTCAACTGAACGGGATTACCTATGTGGACGGTGATACGCTGGCTATTACAGCTCGTGGGTGTTCACTTCCCTAAGCGCCCACACTTTTCAACAGTTTCGGCAACAATTGACACTCTACCCGTCTCCAACAGACGGAAATTTCTTGTCGGCGGCGTCCTCCACCTTTTTCTCGTCGTGGTAAGCCTTACGTATCTGTTTGTTGCGCGGTTCAAAGAAATGCATTTCACCAGCATCGAGCTCCTAACGCTGGTTCTTGCGGTTCAGTGGTGTTGGATTGGACCGGGATTAATTTGGCTTTACGAAAAACGTACCTTGCGTCGATTTCAAAATTACTGCCGAAGAACCCTTGCAAACAAAGTCGATTACATTGACGTCAGAAGTGCAATCACACGAAACGTGCTGCTATATAAAGGCAACAAATACATTTTGGCGACGTGGATTCTAGCTGTCCTAACGGGGTTCTGCTTCGCGAGTAAATACTTAGCGGCATTCGCAATCCGGCCACCGTCATTTGTTGATGGAAGTGTGGACTGGTTCTGGTTCCTAACATTTATCGGAGCTGCTTTATTTGCTTATTACACCGGGCTTGGCTTCTGCCTTTCGTATAAAGCCGCTCGAATAATCAGGACACTTTCAAAGCAGGAACTTAAAGAGTCGACGTATAATAAAGATGGAATGATGGGATTTTCATATATCGGAACCTTCTCATTCAGTACGAATGCTATGTTTCTGTCTGGACTCTTATTTGTTCCAATGATTTTTGTTGCTAGTAGTGAAAGCGGTCGGACGAATTATATCTTCATAGGAGTGATGATAGCCCTGTATATAACATTTTCTATAGCAACGGTTATTCATTCGATATGGACCATTCATTCTAAAATGGTGAAGGACAAAGCAATGATATTAAATAGATATGGAACCGTGTTGGACGGTACCCTTCGGGAGTTTAAGAGCGATCCTTCCGATGAAGCTTATCGAAGATTTGCAGTGTATCGTGGCCTTGTCACTGATATCCGTGCCACCAGCGATTGGCCGCTTCGTCTCAATACGGCAGTGACTTTTGCTTTCACCAACTTTGTTCTGCCGGGATTGGTGACTCTATTGTCGAATAGGCTTGCAACAGGCGGCTGAGACGGAAGCGCTGGCGTGCTTCGAAGCAAACCCGCGTTCCGTGTATGGTACTTGCATGACGGTGGGGGAATGCCCGCACCGTGTCCCGTTTTGAGACAGAGGATTCATGGCCGATTCAGCCTTGCTTGAAGGTCGCCGCGGATTGGTGATGGGCGTGGCCAACGACCATTCCATCGCCTGGGGCATCGCGCGCGCCCTCGCCGCACAAGGCGCCGAGCTCGCCTTCACCTATCAAGGCGAGGCCCAGGCCAAGCGGCTGAAACCGCTGGCGGCCTCCATCGGCTCCAGGCTCATTCTGCCGGGCGACGTCGAAAAGGACGACGAACTCGACGCCGCCTTCGACACGCTGAAGCGCGAATGGGGCGGGCTCGATTTCCTGGTCCATGCCATCGCCTATTCGGACAAGAACGAACTGAAGGGCCGCTACGTCGATACTTCGCGCGAGAACTTCGTCCGCTCGCTGTCGGTCTCCTGTTATTCCTTCACCGCCGTGGCGCGCCGCGCCGCGCATCTGATGGCAGGCAAGGGCGGCTCGATGCTGACGCTGACCTATCTCGGCGCCACGCGCGTCATGCCGAACTACAACGTGATGGGCGTCGCCAAGGCGGCGCTGGAAGCTTCCGTGCGCTATCTTGCCGCCGATCTGGGGCACGACCACATCCGCGTCAACGCGATCAGCGCCGGGCCGATGCGTACGCTGGCGGGTTCCGCCGTCGGCGAAGGGCGCACGATGTTCAAATGGATTCGCGCCCTCACGCCGCTGCGGCGGACGATCGAGCTCGAGCATGTCGGCGGCGCCGCGCTCTATCTGCTCAGCGATCTGTCCGCCGGGGTCACGGGCGAAGTGCATTTCGTCGACGCCGGCTACAATGTGGTGGGCGTGCCGCCGGCGTCCGTTCTCAAAGGCTGGAACGCGGCGGAGAATGGAGACAAAGCCGATGCGCAAGATTGAAGTCTTCGCGTTTGCGACCTTATTGCTTATCAGCACGCCCGCCATTGCCGGCTGGCAAGACCAGGCCTCGTCTTTCGACGCGCAGCGCCTTGCGCGGCTGGACGAATCCCGCGCCAAGGGATTGGACGAAGCCTCGCGCGGCGCCCCCGCCGCCGATCTTGCGGTCATCCATTCGGTGCTGGATGCCGAGGCCGTGTCGGCCTCGCCCGAAGCGCTGGCCGGAAATTGGCGCTGCCGCACCATCAAGCTCGGCGGCATCACGCCCGATGTGGTCTATGGTTGGTTTCGCTGCCGAATCTCGCTGAAGGGCGGCGCGCCCACTTTTGAGAAGCTCTCGGGCAGCCAGCGCACCTCCGGCATTCTCTATCCGCAAGGCGGCGGCTTTGTGTATCTCGGCGCGTCGTATGTCACCGCGTACGGACCGCCGGAAAAGCCGCCCGTCTATTCGGGCAACGGGGCGCAAACGGGCGCCGGGGCCACGCCCGACGACCAGATCGGTTTGCTCTCGCTTTTGTCCGATGGCCGCGCCCGCCTGGAGCTGCCTTATCCGCTCCAGGAATCGAGCTTCGATGTGATCGAACTGAAGCGCTAACCGCCTTTTGCCGACAGGCCGGGTACGCCTTTGATGTGCTGGCGTTCCGCAAAACGGTGCAGATGGGCAAAAGTGTCGGGCGTCGTTCTATACTTCACATATAAGTCTCGCACGTGGGCGTTGGCGAACATCCCCGCCAGCAGGCCCTTGATGTAATCGCGCATGGCCGCCCTGCTCGCGCCATGCAGCGCCCGTCGATCATAAAGATCGCAGACGACCTCGATCAGATTGAGAATTTCCACGCATTCGTAATCTTTGCCGTCCGGCGGCGCATCTCGGTAATTCTTCCACGCTTCCGAAAAGCGATCTTTCAAGAGAAGATAGCTGTTGAAATCGCTAACCTGTGCCTGTCGGTGCAAGGAGATGGCGGCGGAAACCACGGACACAAGCGCGATCATCACCGCGCAAAACTGAAGCCAAGGGGCCGCCGTCGCGCCACGCAGCAGCGCGTCGAACCAGCCGATCATGATGCTTTGCGTCTCGTCTTCTTGCCTTTCGCCTTGCGTTTTGTCTTTTTGCTTTTCGCTTTGTGGCGGGTCGAACGGCGCTTCTTCTTGACTGCTTTTATCTCGGGAGTCTCCGACTGTTCGCTTCCGGCGATGTTTCCTTGCAGCAGTCCGAGTTGATGTTCGGAAGTCATTTCGAGCACGGTCATTCTGCCGCCCGACAACGACCCGATGTGATGGCCCGTGGCCATGGCGCGATCCATTTGCGTCTGGGATAGGCGGCCGCGCGTGCTCCGCGGTGCAGAAGACCGCACACCCTGCGGCCCACCAACGATTTTTATCAAAGCGTCCTCCCTCTTGCCGAAGAGGCCCAATATACAAATATTCAATTTAAAGGGGAATGCTATTAAACCCGCACCTTCGCCGCCTCGGCAAACCGCGCGAACAGATAGTGCGAATCCATCGGACCGGGCGAAGCCTCGGGGTGATACTGCACCGAGAACACCGGTTTGCCTTCGACGCGCAGCCCGCAATTGGTGCCGTCGAACAACGAGACATGCGTTTGCTTCACGCCCTTGGGCAGGGAATCGCCGTCCACCGTGAAGCCGTGGTTCATCGACACGATTTCCACCTTGCCGGTTTCCAGATCCTTCACCGGATGATTGGCGCCGTGATGGCCTTGCGGCATTTTCTTGGTGGTTCCGCCCAGCGCCAGTCCCAGCATCTGATGGCCGAGGCAAATGCCGAACACCGGCAGCCCCGCCTCCACCAGCGCCTTGATGGTCGGGATGGCGTAGACGCCGGTCGCCGCCGGATCGCCCGGCCCGTTCGACAGCACCACGCCGTGCGGCTTATGAGCCATCACCTCGTCGAACGTCGCTTGCGCGGGCACCACGGTGACGTCCGCGCCGGTTCCCGCCAGCATGCGCAGGATGTTGCGCTTGACGCCGTAATCGATCACCACCGCGCGGAAGCTCGGCGTGCCCGCTTCGCCGTAACCCTCGTTCCACACCCAAGGCGTCTCGTTCCATTTGCTGGTCTGGCGCGCGCTGACCTCCTTGGCGAGGTCCAGGCCCACCAGTCCCGGAAAGTCCCGCGCGTCCTTGGTCAGCGCCGCAAGGTCGAATTTGCCGCTCTTGGAATGGGCGATGACGCCGTGCGGCATGCCTTTCTCGCGGATGCGTCCGGTCAGCGCGCGCGTATCCAGTCCGGCGATGCCGGGAATGTTATGGCGCTTCAGCCAGGCGTCGAGCGTCTTGAGGGCGCGGTAGTTGGAAGCGATCCGCGCGTCCGCCCGCACGATCACTCCGCGCACATGCGGCGTCAGGCTTTCGATGTCCTCGTCGTTGGTGCCGACGATGCCGATATGGGGAAAGGTGAAGCAGACGATCTGCCCGGCATAGGAGGGATCGCTGAGGATTTCCTGATAGCCCGTCATCGCGGTGTTGAAGCAGACCTCGCCCACCGCCCGAACGTCGGCGCCGAAGCCGTGGCCTTCGAACATGGTGCCGTCGGCCAGCACCAGCGCGGCGCGCGAAAACATGTCCGCCGGCTTGGCGGCGGGGGCGGAAATCGCGTCGGTCATGGGAAGCCTCGAATTTGCCGGAAAATAGGCAGAGCGGCCGAGGCGGTCAAGGCGTGGAATTAGGGCAAGTTTCGGTCTCTGATTGTGGGAATTGGATAAGTTCCGTCGCAAACAGTTTCCCGGGGCGTCTCGCGAATTTTATGAGGATGGGCCCAGAATCGTCTGTGACAAGGCAGACCTCACGGCCCTTGCGCAGCACAGCTGCTTTCGGATCTCCGCCCAGCATTCCAAGGAACAGATGATTCGGATCGACTGTCTCGTGGTTCTCCTTTGCCATGGCGGCCTCATCATCCTGCTGCCCGGCGATTATTTTGGCGGCCACGGCAAGTACCTTAGAGGTCGCAAGCTCGTCCGCCGGTTGATGCTTCCAAACGCGATAGAACAACTCGTCGACGGCATCCAGCTCCGGTACCACGGGAACCATGCCGAGGTCGTCAATACCGTCCGGCCGAATGCGGACTGTCCAGTTCATCTGCCGCCCGATGCATGTGCCGCAGGCGAAGAACATGTGCCACCAGTCCGTGGTGCGGATTTTCAGAAACTGGCCCTCCATCTGCCATGACACATCTTCGAAATTGTAGGCATAGCGCTTGGCCCATTGCAGTTTCGGAGCCGCATCCTCCAGGCTCCAGATGCTGAGCTGACCGCCCACTGTGGTTTCCGCCCCCTGGGCGTAGGTCGCTTTGAGAGAAAAACGCAGCCGTCCCCGGCCATCGGGCGGCAGCTGTTTGATGTCATTGGCGAAGAGAGGACCGCATTTGCCCGAATAGGATTCATCGGCGGCGCGACACGCACCATTGGCTTGATCGAGGCGCCACGCCTGCAAGATGGGGAACTGCGTCGTGTCGGCATCGCGGATATCCCAAACGACCGTAAACCGATTGTCCTGTTTGCGCACCAGAAACACATTTCCCATCTCGCCATATTGCGCAAAGAAGGCATAAAGGCCGAGTTTCAGCGCGAATACGCCAACCGGGGCCGCATTTTCGTGTCCGTTGCCGTGCTGGTTGAGCAGCACGGTGCGCAACCTCTCGAGCCTGATGTCGGGATTGGCATTGAGATAGGCAACGGTCCAGGCTTGGCTGCTGTCCCAAATCGTCTTGAGCGCGGCCGCTTCGGTCGGAGAATCTGAAATTCCAAAATCGCAACCCGTACCAAGGCAGCCTTTGGCAAGCACCTCGGCCGCTTTTGCGAAGCGTTCCTGCGCTACGTCCTGCGCCCTGTTGGGCGTTGGGATAAGGGCAAGAACCCCCAGTAAGCTCAAAAGGATGCGTGTGCTCATGGCCGCGTTGTGGTGAGAAGCCCCGCGCACTAGATTACGCGCAACACAGGAGAACGGCCATGGCTTTGCGCGAACAATTGGGCGTTGCGCTCAAGGAAGCGATGAAGGCAAGCGATCGCAAACGCACCGGCACGCTGCGCCTGGTGCTGGCGGCGCTCAAGGATCGCGACATCGCAGCTCGCACGGCGGAAAGCCGTGAAGGCATTTCCGACGACGAAATCCTCACTCTGCTCGCCAAGCTCATCAAAAGCCGCGAGGATTCCGTCGAGCTGTATGAAAAGGGCGGCCGGCCCGAGCTGGCGGCGGCCGAGCGCGAGGAAATCGCCATCATCCGCGAATTCATGCCCAAGCAGATGGGGCCCGACGAGGCCAAGGCGGCCATCGCCGCCGTGATCTCCGAGACCGGCGCGGCCTCGATGAAGGACATGGGCAAGGTGATGGCGGCGCTCAAGGAACGCTTCGCCGGCAAGATGGATTTTGCCAAGGCCAGCGCGGCGGTGAAGGAACTGCTCTCCGCGCCGAAATAGCGTCAGATTTGCCTCCCCCCTTGAGGGGGAGGCGGAAAAATCCGAGCAGCGGATTTTTCGGTGGGGGGTACTGCCTTCTTCCAACCGTCTGCCAGGATCAGCCCCGCCAGAAGCGCCAGCAGCAGAGGCGCGAAGCGGCCGGGCGGGGCGACGGCGGGCGGGCTGACCAGCGGCACCAGCCAGACCGCGAGCACGATCAGCCAGCGCCAGAACTCCGCCGGCGCCTTGGCGTGTTTCAGCCAGAGAGCGGCGGCCGCCACCGGCATCATCGCTTCATAGGGACCGGAATGAGGCGCCGCCAGGAAGGCGGTCGCCAGCAGCAGCGCGCATTTGAGTTCGGCTTCGCGGATGCGGCGGAACCCCGCATAAATCGCCGCCGCGCCGGCCAGCAATCCCGCCGCCTGGAGCGCCGAGGCAAACCCCTCCGGCGCGCCCAGCAGCATCGCGCAGGCGTAGATGCTGTTGCCCCACAGCCGTCCGTGCTCGATCCATTGGGGATCGCCGGCCAGCACTTTGTGGAACCACCAGAGCCACGGCTCGAAGCCGAACAGCAGGGCGCTGGCTGCCGTCAGCGCCAGCGCACAAACGAAGGTCGCCAGCAGCGCTTTCCATTGGCGGCCGGCCGCGAGCGCAATGGGCACCAGCACGAAATATTGCGGTTTGACGGTCAAAAGACCGAACAATATCCCCGCCGCGATGGGCTTTTTTTCCACCAGGCGAAATCCGCCGATCAGGAGCGCGGTGATGAAAAAGCCGGTCTGGCCGTCCACCGCGTTGAGCGCCGCCGCCGGACAGAGGATCGCCGCAAGGCCGATCGCCCAAGCGGATTTCGGATCGGCGGCGCCCGCGCGCAAAGACGCCAGCAGCAGCCCCGCGCTCATGAGCTGAAAGAGCGCATAGGAAACTCCGAAACCGAGAAGACCGAAGGGCAGCAGCACCAACAAAAAATGGGGCGGAGCGATCCAGGGCCGGTAGGACAAGGGCTGGGTCAACAGGTGCGAAAAGCTGTGGTTCAGGAAGGCGGTGAAGCGGTTGCCGTCGAACAGGAGGGCGAGATGGCCCTGCCAGAAAGCATGCGCCGCCGTGGTGAACACCATCCAGTCCGTGCCGGGCGCGTTGTAATTTGGCCCGATGCTGCCCGGATGGGAGAAAGTGCTGGCGAACAGCGCCCATTCGTAGACCGCCGCCAACAGCGCCAGCGCCGCGACCGGGACGGGCGGACGAAACAGGGCATTTTGCGGTTTCGACACGGACAAGCCGGCTCTCCTGGCCTTTTGCGCCGCGAAAGTGGCATGGCGCTCCTTGCCGGTCCGTTAGGAGGCCGGATTATCCAACGATTCACAGGCAGAAAGCCCGTTTCCAAGGACTCAGCCGCGGCAACCGTCTAAGCTTGCCCCATGCGCTACGGCCCCAACCTGCTCGACGAAATCCTGCGCCGGACGGACATCGTCCAGCTGGTCGGGCGCAAGGTGAAGCTCACCCGCCGCGGCCAGGCGTTCTGGGGCTGCTGCCCCTTCCACAAGGAGAAATCGCCCTCCTTCAAGGTGGAGAACGGCCGGCGCACCTACAAATGCTTCGGCTGCGGCAAGGGCGGCGACGCCTTCCGCTGGCTGATGGAGACCGAAGGCCTCAATTTTCCCGAAGCGGTCGAACGGCTGGCAGGGGAAGCGGGCGTCGAGCTGCCCGCCTGGACGCCGGAAGACGAAGCGCGCGAGGAAAAGAAGAAATCACTTTACGACGTGGTCGAGGCAGCCTGCGTCTTCTATGAGGCTCAGTTGCGCGAGGCAGGCGGTCGCCCCGCGCGCGATTACCTCAAGTCGCGCGGGCTGGACGAGGCGGCGGCCAAGCAATTCCGCCTGGGCTATGCGCCGTCGAACAACCAGCTGATCGAGCATCTGAAGACCAAGAACGTCACGATGGACGACATGATCGCCGCCGGTCTGGCGCGTCCGGCGGAAGGCGAGCGCGGCACGCGCGATTTCTTCTACAACCGCGTGACCTTTCCCATCACCGATCCGCGCGGCCGCGTGGTGGCCTTCGGGGCGCGCGCCCTGGAGGCCGACGCCAAGCCGAAATACATCAACACCGGCGACACAACTCTCTTCTCCAAGGGCCGACAGCTCTACAATTTCGCCACCGCGCGCCCCGCCGGCCTCAAGGCCCAAACCATCGTCGTCGCCGAAGGCTATATGGACGTGATCGCCCTGGTGCGGGCAGGCTTCGAAGCCTCCGTCGCGCCCTTGGGCACCGCCCTGACCGAAGACCAGCTTCATCTGTTATGGCGCGTGGCGCCCGAGCCGGTGATGGCGTTCGACGGCGACGAGGCGGGACTTCGGGCGGCCCACCGCGCCGCGCGACTGGCGCTGCCCAACCTCAAGCCCGGACACAGTCTGCGCTTTGCCTTCCTGCCCGGCGGGGAAGACCCCGACAGCCTGATCCGCACCTCGGGCGCAGGCGCGATGCAAGCGATCCTCGATGCGGCCGAACCGCTGGTCCGCGTGCTGTGGCGCGGCGAGACCGAGGGCAAGGATTTTTCCACGCCCGAACGCCGCGCCGGGCTGGAGCGCGCGCTGTCCGAGATCGTCTCTCTGATCGCCGACGGCAAGATCGCCGATTATTACCGCCGCGACTTCGAACAATTGGTGTTCGACAGCTTCAAGCGCCGCCAGCCCGCGCAGCCGCGCGCGCCCTATCGGGGCCAGGGACAAGGCGGGCGAGAGCGCCCGGGGCGGTTTGCCCCGCCGCCCGATCCGGTTTCGCCGGCCATGAAGAACAGCTTGCTGGCCAGGACGGGCGGGACTGGGGTACGCAAGGTCAAGGAAACCGAGCTTTGCGGGCTGCTGCTCCAGGACCCGGAAATCGCCGCCCGCCAGGGCGAAACCCTTGCGGCGCTGCATTTTTCCGATCCTTTGCTTGACAGGCTGCGCCAGGAACTCTTAAACCTCGCCGCTTCCGGCTTCAGGCTTGAAAAAGGGGGGGTGGAGAGCCATCTCATCCATGCAGGCATGGCCGAACTCGTGGAGCGCCTGAATGCGCACGCCACGCGGGCGCCGGCGGGCCAGGAGAGTGGTGATGGCGAGGATGCCCGCTTCTTGCAAGCCGCCGCTCAACTCCGCGAAATGGCGGGACTCGCCTCGGAACGAATGCGAACTCCGGAACGTTTCAAATCTGAGGCAACCGAGGAGAGCTGGCGGTGCAGCGTCGACCGCTTGTTCGGCCTGCGCTCCGAGGAATAAGTCAGGCGGTCAATAGCGATTTATGTCCGTTTAGGTTAGGAACGCTCCGTTGCGCGCGCAACGGACCGAAACGAAGGAACTCACATGGCAAAGAAGTCGGCGAAAAAGAAGAAGGCGGTAAAGAGGAAGAAGGCGAAGCTGGCGCCCAAGCGTCGGGTCGCCAAGGCGGCGAAGTCGCGCAAACCGGCGCGCAAGGCCGCGAAGAAACCCGCGAAGAGGGCCGTGAAGAAGATCGCGAAAAAAGCCGCGGTCAAGAAGGCCGCTCCGAGGAAGAAGACCAAGAAGCCGGTCAAAAAAGCGTTCAAGAAAGTAGCCCTCAAGGTTGTTGCGCCGGTTATCGGCGTGGCCGACGTGGTCGTGCAGTCCGGCCCGGCCGTCGAGGGCGAGGTGCTCGCGCCGAATATCGCGCCTCTGCTTTAGGGCGGTACGAAGACGCGAACGGCGCTTAGTGTGGTGTGGAACATTCCGTTGCGCGCGCAACGGATAGACGAGTGACGGAACAGACGTGGCGACGAAGGCAAAGAAGACGGCGAAACCTAAGGTGTCCCAACGCACGCCGGCCAAGGCGGCGAACGCGAAGGCCGCGCCCGCCAAGAGCGCGCCCGGCGCGCGCGCGGCCGCGAAGTCAAAGCCGGCTGCCAAGCCGGTGAAAGCCGCCGCCGCGGCCAAAAGTCCCGCCAAGGTGCAGCCCAAGGCCAAGTCCGAGCCGAAACCCGCGGTCAAGGCGCGAGCCCCGCTCAAGAGCGCGCCGGCCGACAAGCCGCGCGCGCCGGTCGCGGCCGCGCCGCCGCCGGTTGCGGCCAAGGCGAACGGCAAACCCGCTGCGCCCGCCAAGCCCGGCTTGAAGCCCGGCGAAGGCGAGACCCCCGGCGACGCCGACAGCCCCTTGCTGGATATGTCCGACGTCGGCGTGCGCAAGATGATCGCGCGCGCCAAGACGCGGGGCTACGTCACCTATGACGAGCTGAACAAGGTCCTGCCCTCCGACAAGGTTTCTTCCGAGCAGATCGAAGACACGATGTCGATGCTCTCGGAGATGGGCATCAACGTCATCGAGAGCGAGGAGCAGGAAGAAGTCGCCGAAGGCGGCGTGCCCGCTCTCGCCGAGAGCGGCAAGGCGGTCGCCGTCAAGGAAGGCGGCGAGACCGAACAATACGACCGCACCGACGATCCCGTGCGCATGTATCTGCGCGAGATGGGCTCGGTGGAGCTGCTGTCGCGCGAGGGCGAGATCGCCATCGCCAAGCGCATCGAGGCGGGCCGCGAACTGATGATCGGGGCCTTGTGCGAAAGCCCGCTCACCTTCGAGGCGCTTACGGTGTGGCGCGACGAACTCAACGAAGGCAAGGTGCTGCTGCGCGACATCATCGACCTCGAAGCCATGTATGGCGGCGGGCCGGAGGCCCAGGCCGCGGCTGCCATCGCGGGCGTGCCTCCGATTCCGCCGCTACCGCAGATCAACGGCAATATGGCCGGTCAGCCGATCGCCGAATTCAAGCGGCCCGAGCCGCCGGTGGTGGCCGCGCCCGCGCCGCCGCCCCCGGTTGCGCCCACACCCGCGCCGGAAGGCGCCGAGGGCGAGGAGCTCGACCCGGCCGAAGCGCAAGCCAAGGCCGACGCCGAAGCGGCCGAAGCCGACGATTTCGACGACGAAGGCAATCTGCCGCTCTCCGCGATGGAAGCCGCGCTCAAGCCGCAAGTGCTGGAAACCCTCGACCAAATCGCCGGCCTGTACAAAAAGCTCGGCCGCCTGCAGGACGCTTCGGTCGAAGCGGCTCTGGCCTCGGACGAACTCTCCACCGGCCAGGAGCGCCGCTTCAAGAAGCTGCGCAACGAAACCGTCGATCTGGTGAAGGGCCTCAAGCTCAACAACAACCGCATCGAAGCCTTGGTCGATCAGATGTACGGCATCAACCGCCGGCTGGTCAGCCTGGAAGGCAAGCTGCTGCGCCTCGGCGAAGCGCACGGCGTGGCGCGCGAGGATTTCCTCAAGGAGCATTTCGGCAACGAGCTCGATCCCAACTGGACGCGCCGCGTGGGAAGGCTGTCGCGCCCCGGCTGGAAGGACTTCATCGCCGACGAGCGCGACAAGATTCATCCGCTGCGCGACGAGATCCAAACCTTGGCGCAGGAAATGCGCCAGTCGATCAGCGAATTTCGCCGCATCGTGCAGACGGTGCAGAAGGGCGAGCGCGAATCGGGCGTCGCCAAAAAGGAAATGATCGAGGCGAATCTTCGCCTGGTGATTTCCATCGCCAAGAAATACACCAACCGCGGCTTGCAGTTCCTCGACCTGATCCAGGAAGGGAACATCGGGCTGATGAAGGCGGTCGACAAATTCGAATACCGCCGCGGCTACAAATTCTCGACCTACGCGACGTGGTGGATCAGGCAGGCGATCACCCGCTCCATCGCCGATCAGGCGCGCACCATCCGCATTCCCGTGCACATGATCGAAACGATCAACAAGCTGGTGCGCACCTCGCGCCAGATGTTGCACGAGATCGGCCGCGAGCCGACGCCCGAGGAACTGGCCGAACGCCTCGCCATGCCGCTCGAAAAAGTGCGCAAGGTGCTGAAGATCGCCAAGGAGCCGATCAGCCTCGAAACGCCCATCGGCGACGAGGAAGATTCGCACCTGGGCGATTTCATCGAGGACAAGAACGCCATTCTGCCGATCGACGCGGCGATCCAGGCCAATTTGCGCGAGACCACCACGCGCGTTCTGGCCACGCTCACGCCGCGCGAGGAACGCGTGCTGCGCATGCGCTTCGGCATCGGCATGAACACCGATCACACGCTGGAAGAAGTCGGCCAGCAATTCTCGGTGACGCGCGAACGCATCCGCCAGATCGAAGCCAAGGCGCTGCGCAAGCTCAAGCACCCGTCGAGGAGCCGCAAACTGCGAAGCTTCTTGGATAATTAATCGACCAAGAACCGGGTGAGGGGGGAAACCCCTCGTCATCACGACCTAACCTGGAGACCCAATGCCTGCATTCAACGCCAATTCCTTTACCGATCGCATGGACGCCGGCGCCAAGGCGCGCGCGGCGGAGTTGGAACGCGCCAGGAAGCGCGCCGAAGAGATGAAGGCCACCGCCGCCGAACGCATGGCCGAGCGCATGAAGATCGCGGCCGACCGCGAAGCGCGCCGCGCCGCGAAAGAGGCAGCCCGCAAGGCCGAAGCCGAGCGCATCGAAGCCGAGAAGCGCGCCGAAGCCGAGCGCAAGGAAGCCGAGGAACGGGCCGAGGCCGAACGCATCGAGGCGGAACGCCTGGCCGCCGAAGAAGCGCGCCGCCGCGAAGAGGAAGAATACGAAGCCGCCAAGAAATGGATGGCCGAGGAAGAGAAGAAGAAGATCGCCAAGCTCCTGGCCGACCAGAAAGCGATGCGCGACGCGCGCTACGCCGCAAGGAAGCAGAGGCGGAGATAGCACCACACCTGTCATCCCCGGCGAGCGTGCGTCGCATCGCGACGCGCGAAGGAAGGGGACCCAGGTGCTTGGAGAGCAAAGGTCGTAAGGTGGGAATTCACGAACGACCACTGACTTTATGTGAACGGCGAAGGCGAGTTCTCCTTACTTGCTGCAATTTTGTGCGCAGTTTGGCTGTCTTTCGAACCGGAAGGTGCAAGGGTCGAGATCTGCTTGCTGATAACGCCAAGAATGCATCTTTCTGGCGGCAAGTGGATAGTAATGCCATCGACATATGTGTTCTGGAATGGTGCAAACTCTTCGGAGACGAAAAAGGGGGGAAGCACTACTGGAAGCGCGTTATATCTGCGGCCAATCACGACGAATTTCACCACTCGTTGTTGACCGAGTTGGCAATGACACAGAATGAATTTGATTCGTTCGTGATGAAAATGCGGTCTTACAGAGATCGCTTCGTTGCGCATTTAGATGATGAGCGCACAATGGTTATCCCGGAGTTGGAAGCCACCAAGACATCAATTTCATTCCTGTATTCTTTTCTTGTCGCACGAGAATGTGACCCTGCTGATATTGGAACGCTCGCTCGCACGCGAGCTGAATTTGAAATTGGATACGATCAATGCGCGCGAGAGGTGCGGCAAGTTATCCAATCAGCAAGCGCTCAGCGATGACGGGTATCTGAGACGTGTGGCCACCAGGGTTCCCTTCCCCTCGCATTGCTGACGCAATACTCGGCCGGGGATGACAGTCTTGAAAAATTGATATGAGATGTTTCTTTTCTCCTATGCCGCCTCTCTCACCCGCTTCACTTTAATCGCCCGCTCGTTCTTCATGGCCTGCGCGAGGTCGTAATCCATCTGAATCCCGAGCCACACGCTGGCGCTGCCGCCGAAGGCTTTTTCGAGCCGGATCGCCATCTCCGGCGAAATCCCGCTCTTGCCGTTGACCAGATTGTTCAGCGCCTGACGGGTGACGCCCAACGCCTTCGCGCCGTCCGTCACGCTGAGGCCAAGCGGTTCCAGGCAATCGTACCGCACCGTTTCTCCGGGATGCGGCAAACTCATGCGCCTCACCCTCGTCTTTGCACGACGCAGCTTATCGGGCGGCGGCAGGAAGTTCTTTATCACCCTGAACCTGCCGATTTCGCCAGGAGTGTATCTCAAAGGTTTCTTGCCCATATCCCTCTCATTCGTCATGGCCGGCCACCGAGCCGGCCATCCAGCCTGTCCCGCCGAAGCGCTCGCGCGAAGGCGGATCGGCGCGGCGAGTAGCGACAGCGTAGGAGCGCGCGCCGGAAGACTCTTCGTTTCGCTGGATGGCCGGGTCAAGCCCGGCCATGACGAAGGGGGTTAGTTGAATGGAAGAGTGGCCCCTCGCTCACTATCACCTTCTCGGTCACCACCGCCGCTGTCGGCCCCGTCAATCCGCTTCTGATACTCATTCCCTATCCACGCATTTTCGGTGCGTTTTTTCGCTCCGTTCGCGCCGAAATTATTCAGCGCGCTCAAGCCGTTCGCGCGCGGACGATTCCTTCGTGTCGCTTTGTTTATCCACGCTGCGCGAAGCGGGCGGATAATAGGCGTGCAAACCAGCAACGGAAGACATCGCATGAGCGAACGAACAAGGCCACCGACCGACCAGGAAATGGATCAGGCGCTGCGCGTGGAAGAAATGCGCAAATATCGCGAGCAGGCCGCAAGCGGCGGCGAAACGCGCGCGCCCGACGCGCCGCAATCCGGCGACAGCGAAGCGCCCGCCGGGCTTGCGCCTCTGGATAAACCATCCGACGACATCTACGAGATGTTCGACGAAGGTCCGCCGGTTCCCTTGCCCCGTCTTGCCGATCAGCCGGCCCTGCCGCCGTCGGCCTCGGATACCGAAACGCAGCTCAACGGGTTGATCGAGGAATGCCGGTTCCTGCTGCGCGAGGTGGCGTTCAACTCGGCGCGCCTGACGCCCAACGTCGACGACCGCATCCGCTTCCTGTCGTCGGCGGAAAGTCTGGCGATAACGGGCGCCAAGATCGCCGACACCGTCGTGCGTCTGCGCGCCGGATCGTCCGCCGAAGAGCGCCGCCATCGCGTAATCTACGAGCACGCGCAGACACCCTCTCTCCCTCTCCCCCCGGTGAAATCGTCCAAAAATGAAAAACAATGATCTTGCGCGGAGGAAGCTCGGCGCGCCATTCGGCAACCGCAATGCGCTCAAGACCGGCGCTCACAGCGCCGAGATGCGCGCCTGGAGGAAGCGCGTCGCCGATTGGCGACGGCGGGTGCGCTTGGCCCTTGTCGAGACGGGGCCGAAATAAGCCGGAAAGGCATCCTTTCGTCGGCGCCGCGCGCCACGGCAGCGCCTCGACAGCCGGTTGCTGGGCCCTTATACCGGGGGTACTCCCAAGGATCGATGCGGACCGGACGACGGCGCATTGCTGCTTTGAGGCCCGCGTTCCGACGAATTCAAGAAAAAGGCGTCTGTAATGGCCGAACCCGTCAAAACCCCGAAACCCGCCAAACATCCCGAGCGCAAGGCGTTCAAATATCCCAGCGAAGACGAACCGTTCGTGCGGCGTCTAGGCAGCGCCGCGCTGGCGCATTGGGGCGAACTGCCCGAGGATGTCCGCACCAAGATTCTCGCCGAAGCCATCACGGTGTGGGACCGCGAATACAACATTCCCCAGCTCGCCCAGAAGCTCGAACTGTTCGTCAAGCGCTACCCCGGCCGGCTGAGCTGATTGCGCATTTCACCTCCCCTCGCGGGGAGGTCGCCTGGCTTCGCCGGGCGGGTGGGGGGTTACCCCTCTATCGCAAATCCCATCGCCCTGAGATCGCCGCGCAGCTCTTGCGCGCCGCGAAACGCGAGCGAGCGCAGGCCGATCCGTTCGGCCGCGGCGATGTTTCTCTGGCTGTCGTCGATGAAAAGCAGGTTGCCGGCCGGGATGGGAATGCCGTCCAAGGCGATGCGATAGAAGCGCTCGTCGGGTTTGGCGATTTTGTGCTCGCCCGAAAGGAATATCCTTTCGAACAGCTTCAGTTCGTCGAAGCGGTCCCGGACGAAGGGAAAGGTTTCGGCGCTCCAGTTCGACAGTGCGAACAGCCGCACGCCGAGCGCGGCAAGTTCGCGCATGATTTCGGCCGTGCCCGGAATCGACCCGCCGATCATTTCCGGCCAGCGGCCATAGAAGGCGCGGATCTCGCGCTCCCATTCGGGATGCGCCGCCACGCGTTCCTCGGTGGCTTCCGCCAGGGGGCGGCCCGCGTCCTGTTTTTCGTTCCATTCCGGCGGACAGATTTGCGAAAGGAACGTCGCCATCTTCGCCTCGTCGCCGGCGAAGACCTTTCGATAAAGCAGCGCCGGGTTCCAATCGATCACCACCCCGCCCAAATCGAAAATCACGGCTTGGATATTCGCAACCGACACGTTCCGATTTCCTTTTGTGTTCGTCTCGTTATCTTCTCGCGCAAGAAGCCGAAAACAATTCCATATGGTCTTGCGTCGGCGAACACAACGTTAAGCGGACCGCACGCCGCTCACGTGCCATCGACGGAATCCAGCCACGCCTCCGCTTCGGCGCGGGAATGGAACACCTCGTGGCGGATTTTGGGGAAAATCGCTCTGGCGATCTTGATCAATTGTACGAACAGCGTGTTGCGCACGACATAGGCGACGTTCGACGCGCTCTCTATTCCAAAGGGCGTCATCTCGCGCAAAGTCCGCACCGATTCCCAATGCACCGTACCGGTGAACAGGGTGAGATCGACGAGCGTCGAGCTGCTTTTCAACATCCCCAACGCCATCGCTTCGGCGAACACATCGGTCAGGCAGTGGCCCCGCGGTTCGCCGTCCGCCAGAACGTAAAGGCGTTTGGGCGTCAGCTTCATCATGAAACGGGCCCCCTGCGGGCCGTGCGCGATGACGGTTCCCTCTCCGCCGGCCTTTGCAAAGGCGGCGTATACTTCGTCGTCGTACCGTTCCACGCGTTTCCCCCCGGTTGCCGTCGGGTCTGCCCCCCCAGACCGGCTTATGCCCAAAGAATCGCTTGACGGAGCCTAGGGGCCGATCGCGCCTGCGCGCAACCGAGCGCGCCGCGATTATCGGCGTCCTTTTGCTACCCGTAATTGAAGCGCGCGCGTTTGCTCGGATCGTCCGGCGAGCCACGGGAGACCCGGCCGCGCTAACCATTTTCCGTGCGTCGGCGCCCCGGCCGGCGCCTGGGCGCGCAGATCGCGATGCTTAAATAATTGCAACCTTGTCGTGGAGTATTCATGTTCACGCCGCTTTCCATGTCTATAATGAGGCCATGAACAAGACCATCGAAGAGATGAACCACGCCGTCGAAGACGCGGTGAACCGCACCGTTGAGAGCGTCACGCGGCTTTATACGCGCCACGAACGCGCGGCCGACGCCACCATCCATGTGCTCGGCGTCGTCTTCGCCATCAACGCCAGCCTGTGGCTGCTCTGGCACGTCACCGGACTGTCGGTGCTGGTCAGCGTGTCGGTTTATTGCGTGGGCTTGCTCGCGATGACCGGTTTTTCGGCGGCTTATAATCTGATGCCGTCCTACCGTCCGTCGAAGAAGATCCTGCGCCGGCTGGATCATGCGGCGATCTTCATCATGATCGCGGCGACTTATACCCCGCTGGCCGTCAACCGGCTGTCCGAGCCTTCGGGCGAGATCATCCTGGCCATCATCTGGGCGGCGGCGACGTTCGGCGTGGTGATGAAAGTGCTGTTCCCCAGGCGTTTCGAGATCGCCAGCATCGTGCTTTATCTTCTGATGGGCTGGCTGGTGGTGACGGTGATTAAGCCGCTGGCATCGTCGCTGGCGACGGCGGATTTCTGGCTGCTGGTCGCGGGCGGCCTGGTCTATTCCGTCGGCGTCTTTTTCTATGTGTTCGAGCGCATTCCCTATCACCGGGCGATCTGGCACGCCTTCGTGCTGGCCGCCGCCGCGCTGCAGTTTTCCAGCATCTGGGGCGAATTCGCGCGCTGATAAAAGCGGACCTTTCAAAAGGCGTCCTTGCGGCGCCGGATTTCCGCGAACACCGCTACGTCGTCCGCCTTTGCCATTTTCAGCGTG
This sequence comes from uncultured Alphaproteobacteria bacterium, assembly GCA_963710025.1. Taxonomy (GTDB): domain Bacteria; phylum Pseudomonadota; class Alphaproteobacteria; order Micropepsales; family Micropepsaceae; genus Rhizomicrobium. Next base: position 108,231 of record CAVPYO010000007.1, read on the forward strand.
GCGCGGATTTCGGCCGATGCGGTCCTGAGGAACGGATTGGTCCGCTTCTCGAGGCCGATGCTGGACGGCACCGTCGGCTCGCCTTTTGCCCGCAGAGCCTCGACCGTTTTCATCCGCGCCTGAAGGTCCTGATTGCCTGGTTCCAGGGTCAGCGCGAAGCGGCCGTTGTTCAGCGTGTATTCGTGCCCGCAATAGACAAGGGTGTCGTCGGATAACGCCGCGAGCTTGGCCAGGCTGGCATACATCATCGCTGGTGTGCCTTCGAACAACCGCCCACAACCCATGGCGAACAGTGTGTCGCCGGTGAAAACGGCGTTCGCAAAGACGAAGGCGATGGCGCTGCTAGTGTGCGCCGGAACTTCCAGGATGCGCACCTGATGGGAGCCGAACCGCCAGTCTTGGCCTTCCTCCACGCCGATATCGATGCCGGGGATGCGCTCGCGGTCCTTGGCCGGCCCGACCACGAGTGCGCCATAGGCTTGTTTCAGCGCTGCGTTGCCGCCGGTGTGGTCCCAATGATGGTGGGTATTCAGGATATGGGTGAGTTTCAGACCGCGCGCCTCGAGTGCCGCCTCGACCGGTTCCGGTTCCGACGGATCGACGACCGCGCACAGTCCATCGCCGCTCACCAGATAGGCATAATTATCTTTCAGGCAGGCGATGGGTTCGATCTGGAGCATGGACAAGGCGTGCCTCCTGGCAATTAGCGGAAACTATCATTCTGCACCGCTACGTTGAACCCCGGCGCGCTTGGGCGTACGCCATAGCCATGCAGCTCGATGCCGGCAATCTCGTCGACTATTACGAATCGGAGATTGGTCAGGCGGCGCGTCGGATGATCTTCCGCCGCCTCAAGCTCTTATGGCCTGAGTACAGGGGTTTGCGCGTGCTCGGCTATGGCTTTGCCGTGCCTTATTTGAAGCCCTTTCTCGGCGAGGCCGAGCGGGTGGTTGCGCTCATGCCGGCGCAGACGGGAGTCGTGGCGTGGCCGGCGGGCCGCCCGCTCACGACTCTGGGCGAAGAATCCGCCCTGCCTTTCGCCGACGCGGTGTTCGACCGGATCCTAGTGGTGCACGGGCTGGAAGGCGCGGATGCGGTGCGCGTATTGCTGCGCCAGCTTTGGCGCGTCCTGGCACCGGAGGGCCGCCTGCTGGTCGTCGCGCCAAATCGCGCCAGTCTGTGGGCGCAGGTCGAAGCCTCGCCCTTCGCTTGCGGCCGGCCGTTCCACAAGGGCGAACTCGATGGGCTCCTGCGCGATACGCTGTTCGAACCGCTGCGATGGGATCGCGCGCTCTATATGCCGCCGTTCAGCGGCCGCAGACTGGCGCGGATGAGCGCGGGCTGGGAACGGCTGGGACGGCGCTTCCTGCCGGGAGTCGCCGGCGTACATCTCGTCGAAGCCGGCAAGTCTCTTTACGGTGTGGCGATGTCCCGCAAATTCAAGCGCGCCGAACCCACGCTGGCGCGGGCATGACGTAAAAAACAACCATACTGCGCGCGCATGACGCCCATGCATCCAGGTTCTTTGTGTGAAAAATAGCTGCAAACAATGGGCTTTGTCCGATTAGTTCCGCCTTTGTCGATTCTGTTACGCGATTGTTGCGAAGTTCACGTCAGCTTGAACTAAGCCGCACTTCCAAATCGCGCATATCGTCTTATCTATCCTGCGCCGGGATGAACCGGACATACTATCGGAGGAGGAAATCATGTTTTTCGGTAAAACGGCGGTGTTTGCCGCGGCTGCGTTTACGAGTCTTATGTTTGCTTCTGCCGCCTATGCCGCCGATGCGAACATTGGCGACTGCGTCCACATGTCCAAGCAGGTGGCTACGGCCATCGACACCGCACAACCTGGAAAGGCGACAGACGACGCGCGTACGCAGCAGCGTTTCGGGCGCGACTTCTGTGCGGTCTCCATGTACGACAAGGGCGTCGCGCATTACGCGAAGGCCCTGCAGCTGTTGGGCCAGAGCAAGGGCTGAACGCCGGCGCAATAGCGGGTAAGGTTTGTCCCAACCCCAGAGCGGCTTGCCGTTATAAAACGCAAGCCGTTCTAGCGCATCTGCAAGAGAAAAATCGCACCCTCGGCAAAAAGATTGGGGCCCCAGGCATCAGTCTGCATCGCACGAGTGCGGCCGGTTTCGCTCAGCGCCAACGCATGCTCGATGTCCGCGCCCGCCTCTGCGGCCAACGCCGCAAAATCGGCGATGGTGCAAAGGTGGATGTTGGGCGTGTCGTACCATTCGTAACCCAGCGCCTTGGTGCGCGGCATGCGTCCGCGCGCGAGCAGGCTGAGGCGCACCCGCCAATGCCCGAAATTGGGCAGCGACACGGCGGTGCGTCTGCCGATGCGCAGCAGATGACCGAGCACGCTCTTGGGATTGCGTGTGGCCTGGATCGTCTGGCTCAAGATCACGAAATCGAAAACCTGCGATGGGTATTCGCCCAGATCGGTGTCCGCGTCGCCCTGGACGACCGCCAGCCCGCGCGCCACACAGGCATTGACGTTCTGCTGAGACAGTTCCAAGCCGCGCCCGTCCACGTTCTTGGTCGTCGTCAGATATTCGAGCAGCATGCCGTCGCCGCAGCCGACATCGAGCACGCGCGCGCCGTGCGGGATCATTTCGGCGATGGCGGCCAGGTCGGGACGCATCGTCGCCATCATGCTACTCCTTGGCTGACCGCTACGGAGTTCAAAAAGCCGCGCATGGTCGCGAACATCTCCGGCTCGTCGAGCAGGAAGGCGTCGTGGCCGCGGTCGGTCTTGATCTCCACGAAGCTAACGGTTGCCGCGGCGGCGTTGAGCGCGTGGGCGATGCGTTTGTTCTCCACCGTCGGAAACAACCAATCGCTGGTGAAGGAGATGATGCAGAAGCGCGTCTTGCTGCCGCGGAACGCTTCCGCCAGCACGCCGTCGTGATCGGCGGCGAGATCGAAATAGTCCATGGCGCGGGTAATGTAGAGATAGGAATTGGCGTCGAAGCGGTCGACGAAGCTCGTGCCCTGGTGGTGCAGATAGGATTCCACCTGGAAGTCGGGCGCGAAGGCGAAGGAAATACCACCGGGGTTCTGCAGGTTCCTGCCGAATTTGCGCTGCAGAGCGGCTTCGGAAAGATAGGTGATGTGCGCGGCCATGCGCGCGACCGCCAACCCTTTCGAGGGTTGCGTGCCGTGAAGCTGGTAGGCGCCGCCGTGCCAATCGGGATCGGCCATGATCGCCTGGCGCCCCACTTCGTGGAATGCGATGTTCTGCGCGGAGTGCTTGGCGGCGCAGGCGATGGGCACGGCCGAAACCACACGCTCGGGATAGCTCGCGGCCCATTGCAGCGCCTGCATCCCGCCCATCGATCCGCCGGTGACGCAGAGCAGCTTCTCGATGCCCAGCGCGTCGAGCAGCATGGCCTGGGCGCGCACCATGTCGCGCACGGTGACCAGCGGAAAGGAAAGCCCGTAAGGCTCGCCGGTTGCGGGATCGATTTCGGCCGGCCCGCTCGAGCCCATGCAGCCGCCGATGACATTGGCGCAAATGACGAAGAAGCGGTCGGTGTCGATGGACTTGCCGGGTCCCACCATGGTTTCCCACCAGCCGGGCTTGCCGGTGACGGGATGGGCGCTGGCCACGAACTGGTCGCCGGTCAGCGCATGGCAGACCAGCACCGCGTTGGAGCGCGCCGCGTTCAGCTCGCCATAGGTCATATAGGTCGTGGTCCAAGGCGCCAGCGTGCGCCCGCAATCCAGCGCGAGCGCCTGCTCGGGCCCGAAATGGGCCGCCTGGCCTCTTTCCGCGTCCGGCGCCGTCAACGGCCGCAGGAATTTTGGACCCATCTTAGAGACCTTTTGAACCGGCCACCTCGGCCGGGAATCCAAGTTTGCTAAGGCCAGCTACCCCCCATGTCAACGAAACGCTCATGCCGCTTTGATTTTGCGCCCGCCCGGCTTTATCAAGACAACCCTCGGAAAGTCCGCCTTTTGCCGGGGAGGCGACCGTGACAGGAGAACAGCGTATGACGCCGACGCCCAAACCCGGCGTGCTGGAGATTGCGCCCTATGTCGGCGGACGGGCCGGCGTGGCCGGTGTGGCCGATCCCATCAAGCTGTCTTCCAACGAGTCGGCGCTGGGGCCGAGCCGGCTGGCGCTTGAGGCCTACGCGGAAGCGGCCAAGGGCGTCTCGATCTACCCCGAAGGCAGCGCCCGGATTCTGCGCGAAGCGATCGGTGCGGCCTACGGTCTGGACGCCGCGCGCATCGTCTGCGGCAACGGCTCGGACGAGCTTCTCACCATGCTCGCAGGCGCCTATCTGCGCCCCGGCGACGAGGTGCTGTACAGCGAGCATGCCTTCCTCGTCTATCGCATCGCGACTCTGGCCAACAGCGCCACTCCGATTGCGGTTCCGGAAAAGAATCTGCACGCGGACGTAGACGCCATGCTGGCGCGGATGACGCAGAAAACCCGGCTTGTCTATCTCGCCAATCCCAACAACCCGACCGGAACTTATCTGCCGCACGACGAAGTGCGCCGCCTGCACGCCGGCCTGCCGGCGCAAGCGCTGCTGGTGATCGACGCGGCATATTCGGAATTCGTCCGCCGCAACGATTACGAGCCGGGCATCGAGATGGTGGCGAACTTCCCGAACGTGGTGATGACCCGCACCTTCTCCAAGGTCTACGCGTTGGCGGGGCTGCGCATCGGTTGGGCCTATTGCCCTGCCTCGGTCGCCGATGCGCTCAATCGCATTCGCGGCCCGTTCAACGTTTCGGTTTCCGCCCAGCGCGCCGGGGCCGCGGCGCTTGAGGATCGCGAGCATGTCCAGCGCTCGATCGAACACAACGAACGCTGGCGCGCCTGGCTGACGGATGCGATCCGCGCCGTCGGCCTCAGGGTCGACGACAGCGTCGCCAATTTTGTCCTCATCCACTTTCCGCGAACTAAGGGGAAAACCGCCGCGGACGCCGACCGCTTTCTGTGCGAGCGTGGGCTGATCCTGCGCCAGGTCGGCAATTACGGCTTGCCCGATTGCCTCAGACTTACCGTCGGCGGCGAAGAGGCCAACCGCAAAGTCGCCGCGGTCCTCGCCGATTTCATGAGGCAGTCATGAGCACTCCCGCCCAGCCGATATTCGAAAAAGTCGCCCTGCTCGGCGTCGGCTTGATCGGCTCGTCGATGGCCCACGCCATGCGCCGTGCGGACGTTGTCTCCCACATCGCCGGCTACACGCATCGAGCACAAACGCTGGAACGCGCGCGCGCGGCGGGATTCGCGGATTCGTTGCATAGCGACGTGGAGTCCTGCGTGAAGGACGCCGATCTCGTGGTGCTGGCGACGCCCGTGGGCAGCTATGCGGCGCTGGCCGAGCAGATGGCGCCGCATCTGAAGCAAGGCGCGATCTTGAGCGACGTCGGCTCGGTCAAGAGCGCGGTCATCCGCGACGTCGGCCCGCATGTGCCCGAGGGCGTGCATTTCATCCCCGCCCATCCGATCGCGGGCACCGAACAGTCCGGCCCCGAAGCGGGCTTCGCCGAATTGTTCGACGGGCGCTGGTGCATCCTGACGCCGCCGCCGGGAACGGACGCGGCCGCACTCGAAAAATTGAAGAGCTTTTGGCGCATGCTCGGCAGTGACGTGGAAGTGATGGATGCGCGTCATCACGATCTGGTGCTGGCGATCACCTCGCATGTGCCGCATCTGATCGCCTACAATATCGTCGGCACGGCGGACGATCTCGAACACGTGACCGAAAGCGAAGTGATCAAATATTCCGCCGGCGGATTTCGCGATTTCACCCGCATCGCGGCCTCCGATCCGACCATGTGGCGTGACGTCTTCCTCAACAACCGCGAGGCGGTGCTCGAAGTCTTGGGTCGTTTCAGCGAGGATCTGAGCGCACTGCAGCGTTCCATCCGTTGGGGCGACGGCGAGGCGCTGTTCAATCTGTTCACCCGCACGCGCGCGATCAGGCGCTCCATCGTCGATGCGGGCCAAGATACGTCGGCGCCGAACTTCGGCCGCGGGAAGAAAAAGGATCAGTGACCGGCGTTGCAAATAGCGTCTAGCAGATCCCATATCGCGAACAGCCCGTCCGCTGGCGTCTGCGCCAGTGCCGCGCGCAATTGCGGTGAGCCGGAAGGGTCAAGCGACAATGCGTCGATCCTGAAATTGCCGCCGGCCGCGCGCCAATTCGCTACGGCGGAGCCCCAGTCTTGCACGCCCGCACGCAATAATGAGAAAGACCGCGCCTCCGTCACCGTGCCCGTCAAGCGCCCCACAATGAGGCGGTCGCCAAGGCTCGGGCAATGTTCGGATGAAATCCGAACATCATCGGCCATGACGGCAAGGTCGAGTTTATCGGTCCCATCGCGCCGGATGTGAAATTGCAGGCGTTGTGCTGTCAGCGTCTTGGAACCGAAGCCCACCAGATCGAGGTCGAAGCGCGCCAGCCCGCCAGGATCCCGTATTGCACTGGCATGCAGGCTGCCTACGGCGAAGACGAGATTGCGGGCCGTTCCGTCGTCCTTGGTCCAGTGCAGTTCCTGCTTGCCGGCCGCTTCGAAGATGGTTTTGTCGCGGCCATAGGTGAGCGCGTGCATGGCGAATTTTTCCGGCTGCCACTCGCTCGGGCCGTGCGGCGTGTCGATGCGCAGCGAGAAGCCGCGGAACACGGTGTCCAGACTGAACGGAAAGCCGGCGATGGTGCGCGAGGCAAACCGCAGGGTCACGCCGGGCGTGATCTCGCGTCCGTTCATCGCCTGAAGCCGCGCCGACAGGGCCGATGCCGCCAGCCACCAATGAACGCCGACGCCGAACGTGATGGCGAGAAACAGGGCGAGGGGCGCGTAGAGAAAGAACCGGCTGGAGTATCTCATGCGAAGGCTATTCTAATCATCCTAGCCGCATTTCGAATAGCCGCAGGAAAGACAGGAATCGCAGCCTTCCAACTTGACGAAGCTGGGCGAGCCGCAACGCGGACAAGCCCTGGCTCGCGCGCCTTCCGCCGCCACCGCCATGGCGCGCCTTCCTTCTTCGGTGCCGCCGTGCGATGCGATGAAGCCGATGGCGATCATGTGGCGTTCGACCACTTCGCCGATGGCGGCCAGCAGCGAGGGCACATAATGGCCCTCCATCCATTGTCCGCCGCGCGGGTCGAACACGGCTTTCAGTTCGTCCACCACGAAAGACACGTCGCCGCCCCGACGGAACACCGCCGAGATCATGCGGGTCAGCGCCAGCGTCCAGGCATAGGCTTCCATGTTCTTGGAATTGATGAATATCTCGAAAGGCCGCCGGCGTCCGTCCTTCTCCACGTCGTTGATGGTGATGTAGAAGGCGTGATCGGCGTCCAGCCATTTGATCTTGTAAGTCTGGCCGAGCAGCACGTCCGGACGGTCGAGCGGCTTGGTCATGTAGACGATGCCGCCGGATTCACGCGGCGCCGCCAGCTCCAGCGGCAGCTGCGGCTCCTCGTTTTCCTCGAGCGTGGGCGCCTCGGGCACGGCCAGCACCGATCCGGTCACCGCGTTCGGCCGATAGGTGGTGCAGCCCTTGCAGCCCAGTTCGTAGGCGCGGGCGTAGATACCCTTGAACGCCTCGAAGGAAATCGATGCCGGTACGTTGATGGTCTTGGAAATCGAGCTGTCGATATATTTCTGTGCCGCCGCCTGGACCGCCAGATGATCTTCCGGTGCCAGCGTCTGAGCGCTGACGAAATAATCCGGCAGCTCCGTCTCCTCGCCGAAGCGGGCGCGGAAGGCTTCCACGGCATAATCGCCGACCGTCTCCTCGCGGTATGTGCCGTCGGGCAGCAGCACGCGGCGGCTATAGGTATAAGCGAAGACGGGCTCGATGCCGCTCGACACGTTGCCGGCGAACAAGGAGATCGTTCCCGTCGGCGCGATGGAGGTCAAAAGCCCGTTGCGGATGCCGTGCTCGGCGATCCTCGCGCGGATGTCCTCGGGCAGGGCGCGGATGAAGGGCCGCGACGGATATTCCTCGGCGTCGAACAATGGGAAGGCGCCCTTCTCGCGCGCCAGTTCCACCGAGGCGCGATAGGCGGCATGACTCAGCGTCGCCAGCCAGGTCTCGATCAGCTTCAGGCTCTCGGGCGAACCGTATGTCGTGCGGCAGAAGATCAACGCGTCGGCCAATCCCGTGACGCCCAGCCCGATGCGCCGCTTGGCGAAGGCTTCGGCGCGCTGCGCCTCCAGCGGAAAGCGCGAGATATCGATCACGTCGTCGAGCAGACGCACCGCCGTGTGCGTCAGCCCCGTCAGCGCGTCCAGATCGAGTTCGGCATTTTCCTCGAACGGGTTCTTCACCAGCTTCGCCAGATTGATCGAACCCAGCAGGCACGCGCCGTAAGGTGGCAACGGCTGCTCGCCGCAATTGTGAGACCAAAATCCGTTTGCATCGAAGGCGTTGAGCCCCGGTATGGCGGCGTCGAAAACTTCGGCTTCGCCTGCAGGCACCAGCGAGCATACCGTCGCGAAGAAACACGCGCGATTGAGGTGCCGTTTATTACCGGCCAGAAGCTGCTTGAGCCGAGACGCCTTCTCCCGCTCGCAGAATCCGATTCGTTCCTCGAACAACGCGAGATTCTCGCTGGAGATGACCAGTTCATGCTGGGCTCCGGTCTTGTATGTTTTCCTTTCTCCTTTGCCGTCGGGAAGCAGGCTAGTTCCGGCCGCCCGCCTCTCTGCATAGATCGTGCTCTCGATGCCTAGGCGCAGGAGCATTCGCTGAACGGCCGTCAGGCGCGCAAGGTTGCTTTGGCTCAGACGGATGCTGACGCCCTTCGCCCGGTTGCCTTGAACGCTTCCGTCCGCGTCGAACAAACCTTGCAGAAATCCTCGGTAGAAACCCGACGAGCGGCGCTCGATATGTGTCGTGATGGCCTTGTTGCGCGGAGAAAGGCCGTGTGTCTCCGCCAAATGCTTCAACGCGCCAAGCGAGAGGCGATGTTCGCCGCGCCCCGGCACTTCGATCCATCCTGAGAAATCGGCGCGATGCGGCAGCGTTTGCGCCGCCGCAAGCGCTCGATCCATGATGCCGCGTACGCCGGGTCGTTCGTCTTCGCCGTTTACAATTCGCCGGCCCGGCCAAACCGAAAGAACGGCCTTATCCGATTTCAACACGCCGTCGCCGATCAGAAGACCCAACAAATAACCTTCCGCATCATCCTGCCGGCTGCGTTCCAGATCTCCCCACGCGCGCAATGCGCGATGATCATGGAGCTGCACCTCGTCTCCCGCCGCAAGCGAAGCGGCCTGTGCCCATTCCCATTCGCAGGACCATCGCGTCCGGCGCACGATCTTGCGCACGCGGTGATCGGCCGTCAGCCGCAGCCTATGACCTTCGCCGGTCGCAAGTTCGACAACCGGTTTGATCCCGCGCGAGAAAAAGCCGCGCGCGTCGCTCGGCCATGGCGCACCATTCGCAATCGCCGTAAACGGCCGTCCGACCAAGTCCTGGATTTGTCGCGCGCCTTCCTGCGTCATGATCCATGTATCGCCCGTCAGACAGGGATTGGTCGCGCGGATGGTTTCGCAATAGCCGAGATTGTTCTGTTCGTTGATGCGGTCGATGAAGATCACGCCCGGTTCCGCATACTCGTAGGTCGAGCGCATGATGCGGTTCCACAGATCGCGCGCGGGCAGCGTCTTATAGGTGCGTCCGGCGAACGCTAGTTCCCACGGCGCGTCGTCCTTCAGCGCCGCCATGAAACGGTCGGACGCCAGCACCGACAGGTTAAACATCGACAGCCGCCCCGCTTTGCGCTTGGCGTCGATGAAGTTTTCGATGTCGGGATGGTCGCAGGCCAGCGTCGCCATCATGGCGCCGCGGCGGCTGCCCGCGCTCATGATGGTGCGGCACATGGCGTCCCACACATCCATGAACGAGACCGGCCCCGAGGCGTCCGCGCCTACGCCTTCCACCGGCGCGCCCTTCGGTCTCAAGCTCGAGAAATCGTAACCGATGCCGCCGCCTTGCTGCAGGGTCAGCGCCGCTTCGCGCAGATGCGAGAAGATGCCGTCCATGGAATCGGGAATGGCGCCCATGACGAAACAGTTGAACAGCGTCACGCTACGCCCGGTGCCGGCGCCCGCCAGGATCCGTCCCGCCGGCAGAAAGCGATATCCCGCCAGCGCGCTGGCGAATTCCAGAGCGTGCTCGCGGCGCGTCTCGGGCGCCTCGGCCCCTGCGGCCGCGAGCGCCACCCGCGCCCAGCTCGCCGCCACGTCGCCGTCCACCGGCGTGCCGTCGGGCCGCTTGAAGCGGTATTTCATGTCCCAGATCTGGCGGGCAATATCGTTCATGGCTTCAATCTAGCATCGGGTGGTTGACCGGTTCTGACACCCGGGACTATATATTTTGTTCCCTGAATGTTCTAATTTTTTCTTGGCGATGTTATCTTTGACAAACCCACCGCTAGGGCTTGGGCCGATTGATACCGAGCCATAATCCAAATTTCCTCAACTTTTTGCGAAGCTCTGGGCTTAAATCGCCTCTATAGACCGCGTTTGGAAATAGGCGTTTGCCCCATCGCTCGATCGGATAGTCCAAAAGGCTACCGACCACGCTGAAGATGCCGATGTTTGCGAGGCCCATCTTCCAGCCAAACAAGTACCAACCTAGCGCTATGTACAGAACCGACTCCCCTAACAAAAGGGGACTAATTTTCCTCTCCGTCTCCTCAGTCAGAAAACTTGTCCCGTGCCAAATAACGGCAAAAACAACCAGGCCAATATAGTAAGCCGCGACGATCATTTCTTGCCTTTCTCAGGCCGGATGGAGCCGAAGAAGCTCGCGCCCTTCGGCGATCAGCCGCGCCGTCGCGGTTTCCGTGCGCTCCTGCAGGGTCCGCATGAACTCGGCGCGTTTCAGCCCGGCCGGGATGACGGGCAGGAACTCGATGACGATGCGCCCGGGATTTTTCCGGAATCCGGTCCAGAACAGCCCCGAATTGAGCGCCACAGGCACGCACGCCACGCCAAGCTGGCCATAGAGTCCGGCGACACCCGGTTTGTAGTCGGGGGCGGCGCCGGGATTCTTACGGGTGCCTTCGGGAAAGATAACGATAGGCCGTCCCGCCGCGATCGCGGCGCGGCCTTGCGCCGCCATCTGGCGTAGAGCGCTGGCGTGCCCGCTACGGTCGATGGCGATGACACCGGCCCGGTTGATGTACCAGCCATAGAACGGGATTCTCAGAAGCTCGCGCTTGACCACGATGACGGCGTCGTCGAGCAGCAGATACAGCGTGATCGTATCCCACATGCTCATATGCTTGGCCGCAACCAGCACGCCGCCCGCCGGAATTTCGCCGCGCACTTCGTAATCGAGGCCGGCAATGATTTTAAGCCCCCAGAGCAGGGCCGCACTCCAGCGCTTCGATGCCCAGACCGTGACGCGCCGCGGCAGCAGAAAGGCCGGCAGCGCGGCGATGTGTATCGCCGTCGAGACGACGGCAAACCACAGGAAAAACAGCACCGAGCGGAAAACAGTCATGGCAGCGGACATGGTCACAAGGCGCTGCGAGCCTCGCCGTGCACGGCGCCGCGGTCAAGACCGCCGGGTTTGCGCCAGACGGCCGTCAGCGCTGCGGCGACCAGGTATTTCGCATATTCGCCGTGCAACACGCGCAGCGCGTGCGGATCGTGCCACCAGCCGTTCATATCGATGCTCACCGGATCGACCGGATAGGGCACGATCCTCACCTCCGGCATGGCGGCCTGGAACTCGGAAAGGCTTCTGGGCATGTGGTAGCGCGCGGTGACGATGAGAAGCTTATTGTAACGGTAGAAGCGCGCCCAGGCGGCTGCTTCCCTGGCATTGCCGTAGGTGTCCTCGGCCGCATAGCCCAGATCGGCACAGCAATCGAAACGAGGGCCGCCATGGGCCAGTTTCATGAGTTCGGCTTTGGTCGTTTGCGGATTCACCCCCGAGATCAGCAGCCGCTGGCCGACGCCCTTTTCGAACAGGGTGACGGCGGCGTCTAGGCGCGCGTCGCCGCCGGTCAGCGCGACGATGCCTTGGATGTGGCTGAGATCGTGCGGCGTCTTCGGCAAGCTGGCGACGAAGGCGACAAAGCCCGCGAGGTAAAGGACGACGATGGCGACGGCGATCCGTTTCAGCAACCCGAAAGTCCTTCGTTCCCACGCCCAACTTAGAGTAATGCGAACCGATTCGCATCTTGTCGCGCAAAAACTGAAGAATCCGCCAATCCGCCTGTCCGGCCGGTTTTGCTCAATAATTGCTCTTGAGCACCGCCAGGACGGACAGCCGCGCCGTCACCAGTGCGATCAGCCCGGTGGCCGCCGGAACGGCGAGAAGCCAAGGCAATTCGGTCGGTTTGAGCGCCAAGGGCGGCAGGAACGGCACCGCTTCGACGCCGGCGAATTGCAGCCCGCCCGCCCCTAGGAAGAAGACCGCGGCCAGGGCCGCACCAGCTGCCGCCGCGATCAGCGCCGAACGGAAATAGTGCCATTCGAAGGCTCGGGCGATGAACCCGGAATGGGCGCCCATTTGATGCAGCAGCGCCACCATGTCGTGATGGGTTTCCAGGCCGGCGCGCGTCGCGAAGGAAACCGCTGCCGCCGTCGCCACCGCGATCAAGAGCAGGATGCCGTAAGCGGTCCAGACCACGGATTGCGCCAGATCGCGCAGCCGCGCGATCCAGTGCTTGTGATCGTCGAACACCGAATCCGGGGCCGCCTGTTTCAACCGTTGCGCCAAGCCGTTCAGATCGACGTCCGCGCCGGGCACGATTTCGGCGTCGATCAATTGCGGCAACGGCAGATCGGCGACCAGATTGCCTTGGCCGAGCCAGGGCTGGACCAATTTCAGCATTTCGTCTTGCGACAGCGGCGCGGCATGGGCGATACCCGAGGTCGCGCGCAGCACCGCCAGCGCGGCGTCGGTTTCGCGCTGCAGGCCTTCGGTCGCCGATCCTTGAGCGGGCGGCAGGATTTGCACCGTCACTTTCCCCGCCAGACCGGCGCGCCAGCCCACCGCCGTGCGCTCGGCGACCAGCGAGGCGCCGAGCGCCAGCGCCGCCAGGAACGCCATCACCGCGATCACCACGTCGAGCGGCGCGGCGCCTTTTTCGCGCGGCATGATTCGATCCGTTTTGCTCATGCGCGCGGCATCCTCAATTCGACCAGCCTGCCGTCCACCAGGCGCATCTCGCGCGAGCGCGTCTTCTCGACCAGCGTGCGGTCATGCGTGGCGATGAGCACGGTGGTGCCCAGCCGGTTCAATTCGGCGAAAAGACGGATCAGGCGCGCCCCGATATCGGGATCGACATTTCCGGTCGGCTCGTCGGCGATCAGCAGATCGGGTTTGGCCACCACCGCGCGGGCGATGGCGACGCGCTGCTGTTCCCCGCCCGACAGCGTCGGCGGCCTGGCTTTCAGACGGTCGCCCAGCCCAACCCAGGCGAGAAGTTCTTCCACGTCGTGGGTGTAATCGGATTCCCGCCGGCCGGCGATTCGCAAGGGCAGGGCCACGTTGTCGAAGGCGGAGAGGTGGTCGAGCAGGCGGAAATCCTGGAACACGACGCCGATGCGGCGGCGTAGGGCCGGGAAAGCGGCGCGCTTGGTCGTCGCCAGATCGTGTCCGAACAGGGTGACGAGCCCGCGAGACGGCGGTTCGGCGACGCAGATCAGCTTCAGCAGAGTCGTCTTGCCGGCGCCGGAGAGCCCGGTCAGAAAGGTAAACGACCCGGCCTCCAGCACGAAGGTCACGTCGCGCAGTACTTCCGGCCCCGCGCCGTAGCGCATACCGACATTTTCGAAGCGAACCATGGCGCCGGAACATAAAGTATTTTCCGACGAAGTGTGCAGCGCCCGGGCGTGTTGCGCCCACTTTAATTTCTTGGCGCGACAAGGCGCGCCGGGCCGCGGAAAATACAACGAAATCGAGAATCTGAAGCGAACCCCCGATCGTGACGCTATGGCTGGGCTGCAAGCCGGTTTCGAGCCTTGCCTGAGCTTCGGTTGCCGCCTATTTTCGCCCTCGTAACCTGATCGCCACAGGCATGATCCTTACTTGCCCAGGATGTTCGACGCGTTACCAGGCCGACGAGAGCAAATTCCCGCCTGCTGGCCGCGATGTGCGCTGCGCCAAATGCGGCCAAGTCTGGCATCAGGGGGCGCCGGAGCCCGAAGTCGAGCCTGAACCGGTGATCGCCCCGCCCGAGCCGGCGCCTTCCCCCGGCGATTTCGAAGTTGCGTCTCGCCCGCAAGCTTACATGCCGACGCCGTCTTACGAGGTCGCAGCGCAAGAATCGGCGGCACCCAAACCGCCCTCGCCCTGGCCGCGGTGGCTTCTCTTGGGAGTGGGCTGGGCCGGGCTTGCCGCCATTCTCGTTCTGGTCGCATGGATAGCGACCGTTTACCGGCAGCAGATCGTGACCACGTGGCCGCAATCGGCGTCGCTTTATTCCACGATCGGGGTGAAGACCAGCACCGGCGATCTGATATTCGACAACGTGAAGTATCACCAGGAAAACGAGGACGGCCAATCGGTGCTGGTCGTGACCGGCACGCTGGCGAATACCGGCGGACGCGATTTGTCGGTGCCGCAGATTCGCGTGACGCTCACCGACAGCGATAAGCGCGAATTGTATCATTGGACCTTCATGCCGGCCGTGATTACGTTGCACCCGGGCCAGACCACGCATTTCGTCACGCGCCTTTCGAGCCCGCCGGCCGCCGCGCGGAATCTCGAGTTGCGCGTTGCGAAGGCCGGCGAGTGAAAGATCGCACATGCATCGCGAGATTCTGTTTTCGGAGAAGGTCATCGCCGAACGCGTGACGGCTATGGCGCATCAGATCGCCGCCGCGCCAATCAAGCCGCAAATCGCTTCGCCGATCCTGGTCGGGGCCTATGTGTTCGCCAGCGACCTGTTGCGCGCGCTGGCGCGCGAAGGCTTGTCGCTGCCGACGGAGTTTCTCTGGCTCAGGAGTTATATCGGGCGCACCGCAACCAAAGGCATATCGGTTCTGGTCGGTCCCAACGAGAATTTCCGCGACAAGAACGTGCTGCTGATCGACGGCGTGCTCGACGGCGGCCACACGCTCAAGAAGGCGCGCGAGATCGCGCTGGAACATGGCGCCAGATCGATCCAGTCGGCGGTGATGGTGGACAAGCTGCGCCCGGACGCCGTGGTCAAGGCCGATTATGCGGCGTTTACCGGCGTCACGGAATTCATCGTCGGCTACGGCATGGACGATGCGGGCGCCGACCGCGCGCTGCCTTACATCGCCAAGGCGGGTTTGATCTAATCAAAATTGCTTCAGCAGCCGGTCGATGTAATCGAGTTCCTCTTTGGGCCGTCCCTGTTCGCCGGCGCGTTTGCGCAGCTCGTTGAGGATGTCGCGCGCGCGCTGCAGCACCGAAGCGTCCGGGATGCGCACATCGCCGCCTCTGCCCGCGCCGCGATTGCCCGCCGCGCGGCCGAGCGGGTCCTGGCCTGCGGCGCTCTGCTGCGCCTTGCCGCGCCCGGCCATTGCTTCGGCGCCTTTGCGCAGCGCGTCGAGAATGTCTTTCTGCAGCGTGCCGGCGCGCGGAAAATCGCCCAGGCCGAGCGCCTGCGCGGCGTCGCCCATCATTTTTTCCGCCCGCTGCAGATCGCTTTGCGACGGGCTCTTCCCGCCCTTCTTGAGGAGCGCATCGAGATCGCTCTGCAGCTGTCCTTGCTGCCGCGCCAGGCCTTTGGCGCCGCCGTCCTTGGGATCGCCGGCGCCTTGACTTTGGCGGAACGTCTTGTCCAGCAGCATGCGTTGCCGGCCCATCAGATCGCTGAGATCGCGCAACCCCTGTTCGTCGGCCGAGGCGTTGCCGCCGCCGCCCGGTCCGTTGGCGACCTGCATATTCTCGACCAGTTCCTGCAGCAGCGCGAGCAGTTGCATCGCCTTGAGCCGGTCGCCGCTTTGGGAAAGCTCCTGGATGGCCTTGAGCAGGGCGGCGAGGTCCTGATCGCCGAGGTATTTCGCGTTCGGATCGGGCGGCGTATTGCCATGCGGCGCATTTTGCGCCAGCGCCTGGAGATAGCGCTGCAGCAGATCCTGGTAGCGCTGGAGCAGCGCATCGATGTCGCTCTGCGGCGCGCCTTGAGCCATCATTTGCGACAAAGTCTGCTGCATCCGGCGCAGTTGTTCGGCCATGGTGAGGAGGCCGCCTTGTTCCAGCCCGACTGCGGTCTGCCATAACAGGTCCTCGATGCGCTCGACGTCCTGCCGGTCGTTGGCGTCTTTCAGCCCCCAAACGGCGGCGCGCAGCGAAAGATAGACGCCCGGCGCATTTGCATAGAATTTGTCCGGCGCCAGAGTCAGCGCGTCGAGCGTGCGCAGCACCCGTTCGCGCGCGGCAGCGCCCAGGCTGGCGAGATTTTGACGCTGCTCGACCAGGGCGCGGGCCAAGGGATCGGTGAAGATGCGCTGCGGCAGTTTGAAGACGACGGTGTTGCTGCTCGCCATCTGTCCGGCGGCGTCCATGGCCTGCAGCGTGATATCGACGTCGAGCCCGGCGTAAGGATGCTCGGTCAGATCGCGGAATACGGTGTCCGACACCAGCTTCGCCGAGCGGCCGGGCAATTGCAGATCGAGGATGATGGGATCGCCTTGGCGTCCATGCGGGCGGATGACGGCGCGCGCGGCGGTGACGCCGTAATCGTCGCTGGCTTTATAAGAAAGCTTGAGCGCTTGATGGTCCGTCACGGAGGGCGGCGCTGCGAAGGCAATCGTCGGTTTCTGGTCGGGGATGATGACGAACTTCCAGCTGCCGATCGTGTGCCCGCCCGCGCGCACGCGCACATGCGCATCGGCCCCAAGCGGGGCGCTCGCCGCGTATTCGCCGTCGCCGCCTTCGAAGCGCACGCCGTCCAGCGTGACCGACGGCGAGTGGTCCGCGCCGTGAATTCTCAGATTCAAAACCGATCCTTGCGGAACCGAAACCGTATGCGGTCCGCCTTTCGCCAGATAGATCGGCGCTTCGCCGGTATAGATCGGCGGATCGATCCAGGCATCCAGCGCCGCCACGGAATCGGCCGACGGCCCCAGCGCGGCGACCAGCCTTTGCTTCCAGTCGGAACCGGCGACCAGCACGCCGAGGACAATCAGGACCAGAACCACGAAGCGCAAGGCACGCGGATCGCGCCGCGGCAGATCGGAGCGCGGCCAGGACAGGCGAATCCGTCCCAGTGATCCGAGCCGCAGGCCGAGATGGGCGCGCCATAATTCTTCCGCGATGGGATCGCCGACGCCGGCGGCCAGCGCATCGTGGGCTTCGGAGATGGGACGATGCTGTAGTGAACTGTCGCGTTCGAGGCGGCGGGCGGCGTCTTCCCAGCGGGGCCAGGCGAAGCGCGTCAGGTTGAAGTAAAGCGCCAAGCCGATGGCGGTGACGAAACACGCCAGGACCAGGGCGTGCAGAAACCAGGGCAAGGGCGCGAAGGCGTCGAGCAACGCCGCGGCAAGGCCTACGCCCGCGAAGCCGCTTGCCGGCCAGAGCAGCGGCCACAGCCGTTCCCAAGCCAGGATCGCGCGGGCCGCAAAGACCCATCGCTCGATGCGGCTAGCCTTCGAGCCAGTGGGGAATTCGGTCGGTTGCGAGTAGCGCGTCATCGTCCATTCGCGGCCGCACCACGGCCCATTCTGTGCCTTTCACCAGGACTTCCGGGGCGGGCGGGCGGGCATTGTAGGCCGATGACATGACCGCGCCATAGGCGCCGGCGGTCAAAATCGCCACCAGGTCGCCGTCCTTTAACCGAGGCATGTCGCGGTCCGCCGCGAAAATATCCGAGGTTTCGCAGATCGGGCCGACCACGTCAGTGCGTTCGCGCGGCGCGTCCGGTTTGGGCTCCTCGACCGGCACGACATCGTGATAGGCGTCGTAGAGCGCCGGCCGCATCAAATCGTTCATGCCGGCGTCGAGGATCAGGAAATGTTTGCGCTCGCCCATCTTGGCATAGATCACGCGCGCCACCAGCACCCCGGCGTTGGCCGCGATCATGCGTCCCGGCTCCAGGATCAGCTGCGCGTTGATGCCCTTCATGAGCCTCGCCGCCATGGCGCCGTAAGCGGCCGGTTCGGGCGGCGGTTCATTGTCCGTGCGGTACGGTACGCCGAGGCCCCCGCCCAGATCGACGCGGGAGATGGCGTGTCCGTCGCGGCGCAGCTGGCCGACGAACTCGACCACGCGCGTGAACGCCGCCTCGAACGGGGCGAGCACGGCGATCTGGCTGCCGATATGGACATCGACGCCGACGATCTCGATGTTTTTCAGGCGCGCCGCCAAGCCATAGGTTTCGCGCGCCCGGCTCCAGGGAATGCCGAATTTTGTATCCGCGTGTCCGGTCGAGATTTTCGCATGCGTCTTGGCGTCGACGTCCGGATTGACGCGCAAGGCGATGGACGCGCGCTTGCCCATGGACCCGGCCACCTCGTCGAGCGCCGTCAGTTCGGGTTCGCTTTCGACATTGAATTGATAGATGCCGGCCGCGAGCCCAAGGCGCATCTCGCCCTTGGTTTTGCCGACGCCGGAGAACACGATCCTTGCGCCGGGAATGCCCGAGGCCAGCGCCTTTCTTAATTCGCCGCCCGAAACCACGTCGGCTCCGGCGCCGAGCCTGCCCAACGTCTTCAACACCGCGAGATTGCCGTTGGCCTTGACCGAAAACGCAATCAGCGTGCCTTTCGGAAAGGCATCGGCGAAGACGCGGTAATGGCGCTCCAGCGTCGCCGTCGAATAGCAATAGAACGGCGTGCCGACGGAAGCGGCCAAATCCGCAAGGTCGACGTTTTCGGCGTGGAGCCGGCCGTTCCGGTAGGAAAAATGGTTCATCGGCCGATCGGCGAAGGCGGTTTGGACGGGTCCTTGTCGCCTTTTTGGGTGGGTTGTCCGTTAGGCTTTTCCAGGTCGCTCTTCACGCCGCAACCCGAAGCGGACAGCAGGAATGCGAACGCAAGCGCCAGACGCAGAGCGATTCTCATTTCAGTTTCTCCCGCCAGAAGGCGATCTGTTCGCGCACCCGCGCCGGCGCGGTGCCGCCGAAGCTCATGCGCGAGGCGACCGACGCCTCCAGGCTCAGCACGTCGAATATGTCCTCGGTGATGGCGGGTTCGATCTTCTGCATCTCTCCAAGCGGCAGCTTGTCGAGGCCGAGCTTCAGTTCCTCGGCGCGCTTGACGATGGAACCCGCGATATGGTGCGCCTCGCGGAACGGCTTCTTCAAGACGCGCACCAGCCAGTCGGCCAGATCGGTCGCGGTCGGATAACCGGCGTTCGCCGCGGCGCGCATGGCGCCGGCGTCGACTTTCAGATCGGCGATCATCGCCGCCATGGCGGCCAGCGAAAGCTCCAGCGTGTCGGCGGCGTCGAACACGCGCTCCTTGTCTTCCTGCAAATCGCTGCCATAGGCGAGCACCAGGCCCTTGACGACCGTGGCCAGCGCCACGAAATCGCCCAGCACGCGGCCGGTCTTGCCGCGGATCAGTTCGGCGGCGTCGGGGTTGCGCTTCTGCGGCATGATCGAGGAGCCGGTGGTGAAGGCGTCCGATAGACGCACGAAAGCGAACCCCGGCGAACACCATTGCACCAGCTCGCCCGCCAGCCTCGACAGGTTCGTCGCCGCGATGGCGGCCGCCGCTAGATATTCGAGCGCGAAGTCGCGCGCCGACACCGCGTCGAGCGAATTGCGCATCGGCCGCGCGAAGCCCAGCGTCCGCGCCGTCACCTCGCGGTCGATGGGGAACGAGGTTCCCGCCAGCGCCGCCGCGCCGAGCGGACATTCGTTCAGCCGCTTGGAGGCATCGGCGAAGCGGCCGCGGTCGCGCGCGAACATTTCCACATAAGCCAGGCAGTGATGGCCGAAGCTGATCGGCTGGGCGCTCTGCATATGGGTGAAGCCTGGCATGATGGTCGCGAGATGGGTCTCCGCCTGCGCCAGCAGTGCTCTTTGCAGCGCTTTCAAGCCCTCATCGGCGCGCGTGCAGGCTTCGCGCAGCCACAGCCGAAAATCGGTGACTACCTGGTCGTTGCGCGAGCGCGCCGTATGCAACCGCCCCGCCGCCGGGCCGACGATTTCGGCCAGCCGCGCCTCGATGTTCAGGTGGATGTCTTCCAGTTCCCGCTTGAAGACGAATTTGCCCTCCGCGATCTCGTGTCCGACGGCGTCCAGCCCCTTGAGGATTGCGTCCGCGTCCTCCTTGGAAATGATGCCCTGGAGCGCCAGCATGCGGGCATGCGCGCGGGAGCCGGCGAGGTCCTGCTCGGCCAGGCGTTTGTCGAAATCGATGGAGGGCGTTATGTCCTCCATGATCTTGGCGGGGCCGCCGGCGAAACGCCCGCCCCACATTTTGTTCGCCACCATGAGATGCCCATGACGCTGCCTCGCTTTCGCCCCCTCACCATTGCGGTTGCGATCGGCGCGGCTGCGCTTCTGGTTGTTCTATATGGGATTACGACGCTTTCTGTCCACGCGCCGCCGGCCTCGCTCGATCCCCTGAAGCTGACCCGCCCGGCTAAACCCGCGCCTTCCGTGGTTTTTGCGGGCGCCGACGGCAAGCTGCACACCTTGGACGAATTCAAGGGCCGCCTTGTACTGCTGAACCTATGGGCACCCTGGTGCGCGCCTTGCGTGAAGGAGCTGCCGGCGCTGGCTGCCCTGCAGAAGGCGCTGCCTCGGGACCGCTTCGCGGTGGTGGCCGTCGATGTCAGCCGGGATTCGCTGGAGGAGGCGGGCGGGTTCCTCGCCGCGCACGACGCGCGCGCGCTGCACGCCTATCTCGATTCGAGCACGAGTCTATTTCGCGCCTTCGGCGCCTATGGACTGCCGCTCAGCATCCTGATCGACGCCAAGGGCCGCGAGATCGCGCGCGCCGAAGGCCCGGCGGATTGGTCCGCGCCAAATTCGGTGCGCTATCTGAAACGGCTGGCCGAGCGCTGATTGTCCGTTTACAGACTCAACAAAGGCGCCAATCGCGCGTCGATGTCGTCGAGCACTTTGCGCGGCGCTCGTCCCGCGATTTCCATGAAGCGCGCTGCCCGGTCAATGCTGCGGACATGATCGACCAGAACGACACCCGAAATCGGAAGACCGGACGGCAGCTTCACTTCCATCGGCCAGCCTCTTTCGTTGCTGGTGATCGGGCAGACAATGGCGAGTGCGGAGCGCTCGTGATAGGCGTGCGTCGTCAGAACGATGCCGGGTCTTCGGCCGGCTTGTTCGTGGCCCGCTTGAGGCGAAAAGTGCAGCCACACAAGACTGCCGCGATCAGGTAGCTCCGTCACAGGATTTCGGCGCCGCGCGGGGCGTCATCCAATGCGCGATGCTCGCGCTCGGGCGTCATGCCGGCGAGCAATTCGTCCAGCGTGAAGCGGCGGCGAGATTTGGTGACGATCAAGCCATTGCCACGCGCCTCGAGATCGACGCGCATGCCCTCGGTCAGGCCCAAACGGGCGGCCAAGTCGCGCGGCACGCGCAAACCCAGGCTGTTTCCCCATTTGGCAATCTGCACTTGAATGGCCACAGCAACCTCGTATATCCGAAAGATATACAAAACAGACGGCCGGTGCAAGCAGTTTACCGTGTCGGAATCGGGTGTTCGCCGCGGTAATCGTAGAAGCCGCGGCCGGTCTTGCGTCCCAGCCAGCCGGCTTCGACATATTTCACCAGCAGCGGGCATGGCCGGTATTTGGAATCGGCCAGGCCTTCGTACAGCACCTGCATCACCGACAGGCAGGTATCCAGCCCGATGAAATCGGCGAGCTGGAGGGGCCCCATCGGATGGTTGGCGCCCAGCCGCATGGCGGTGTCGATGGCCTCGACGTTCCCCACGCCTTCGTACAGCGTATAGACCGCCTCGTTGATCATCGGCAGCAGGATGCGGTTGACGATGAAGGCGGGGAAATCCTCGGCATAGGCGGCGGTCTTGCCGACATGTTTGACGATGTCGAGCGCCGCCTGGAAGGTCGCGTCGTCGGTGGCGATGCCGCGGATGACTTCCACCAGCTGCATGACCGGCACCGGATTCATGAAATGCAGGCCGATGAAGCGCTCGGGCCGGTCGGTGGCGGCGGCCAGCCGGGTCACCGAAATCGACGAGGTGTTGGTGGCGATCATCGCCTTGTCGGACAGCCGCGGGCAAAGCTCCTGGAAGATCTTACGTTTGACGGCTTCGTCTTCGGTGGCCGCCTCGATCACCAGATCGCGGTCGCGCATGCCTTCCAGGCTTTGCGAGGGGTGGATGCGCGCGAGCGCCGGCTGTATTTCTTCTTCCTTGATGAGGCCTCGCGCCAGCTGCCTTTGCATGTTCTTCTGGATGATGGCTGTGGCATTGCCCAGCTGATCGGCGTTGATGTCTTCCAGTACGACATCGTACCCCGCCAGCGACAGGACATGGGCGATGCCATTGCCCATCTGGCCTGCGCCGATAACCCCAATCCGCTCGATACTCATGTGGTGCCCTACGTTTGTCGGCCGTGGTTCAAGTGCCGAGCTTTGACAGCTCTTCTTCCATTTCCGGTATCGCCTTGAAAAGATCGGCCACCAGGCCGACGTCGGCGATCTGGAAAATCGGCGCTTCCTCGTCCTTGTTGATGGCGGCGATGATCTTGGAATCCTTCATGCCCGCCAGATGCTGGATCGCGCCGGAAATGCCCACCGCGATGTAAAGATCGGGGGCCACGACCTTGCCGGTCTGGCCCACCTGGTAGTCGTTTGGAACGAAGCCGGCATCGACCGCGGCGCGGCTGGCGCCGACGGCGGCGTGCAGTTTGTCGGCGATCTTCTCCAACAGCTTGAAATTCTCGGCCGATTGCAGGCCGCGTCCGCCGGCGATGACGATTTTCGCCGAGGTGAGTTCGGGGCGTTCGGATTTCGACAATTCCTCGCCGACGAATTTCGAGGTACCGGGGTCGGAAGCCGCCGCCACCTTCTCGATCGCGGCCGAACCCGTTTGTTCCGCGGCTTTGAAGGCCGTCATGCGCACGCTGATAACCTTCTTGCCGGCGCCCGCCTGCACGGTCTGGATGGCGTTGCCGGCATAGATGGGGCGCTCGAACGTGTCGGGGGCGATCACCTTCGTGATTTCGGAAATCTGCGGCACATCCAGTTTCGCGGCCACGCGCGGCAGGGTGTTCTTTCCGTTGGTCGTCGCCGGCGCCAGGATGGCGTCGTACTTGCCGGCCAGCGAAAGGATGAGCGCTTCCATCGTTTCGGCGACCATCTTGGCGTAGAGCGCGTCGTCGGCGAGGAGCACCTTCTCCACCCCGGCCAGCTTGGCCGCCGCGTCCGCAACGGCGCCGCAATTCTCGCCCGCGACCAGGATATGCACGCCGGCGCCCAGTTGCGAGGCCGCCGTCACCGTCTTCGCGGTCGCGTCTTTCAGAACCTTGTTGTCGTGCTCGGCGATGACAAGTGTGGTCATCACAATGCCCCCGCTTCGCGCAGCTTGGCGAGAAACTCGGCCACGGTTTTCACCTTTACGCCGCCCTGGCGTTTGGGCGGCTCGCTGACCTTGAGCACCTTCAAGCGCGGCGTGACGTCGACGCCGTAATCGGCAGGGGTCTTTTCGTCGATCGGCTTTTTCTTGGCCTTCATGATATTGGGCAGCGAGGCGTAACGCGGCTCGTTGAGGCGCAAATCCGTCGTCAGCACCGCCGGTAGCTTGACATCCAGCGTCTGCAGTCCGCCGTCGATCTCGCGCTCGACCTTGGCGCTGGCCTCGCCCAACTCCAGCCTGTGGGCGAAGGTCGCTTGCGGCCAGCCGAGCAGGGCGGCAAGCATCTGGCCGGTCTGGTTGGCATCGTCGTCGATGGCCTGCTTGCCGGCGATGACCAGGCTCGGCTGCTCGGCGTCGCAGATGGCCTTGAGGATCTTGGCGACGGCCAGCGGCTCGACCTCGCCCTCCGTCTTGACCAGGATGCCGCGGTCGGCGCCCATGGCGAGCGCCGTGCGGATGGTTTCCGACGCCTGGGCCGGCCCGATGGAGACCGCGATCACCTCGCTGACCTTGCCTTTTTCCTTCAGACGCACGGCTTCCTCGACGGCGATCTCGTCGAAGGGGTTCATCGACATTTTGACGTTGGCCAGATCGACGCCTGTCTGGTCCGCTTTGACGCGAACCTTGACGTTGTAATCGATCACCCGCTTCACGGGCACCAGAACCTTCATGGCGCTCGAAATTCCCTGAATTGACGGCCCCGCAATGAGCAGTTTGTCTCGGGTACCCGCAAGGCTCACGGATACGCTTGTTTTAAGCCGCCCGGTCTTTGTGCGGCGCGAAAACTAGGCCCGGCTCCGCCGCCCTGTCAACGAAGGGACAGCCCTGACATCCGCAGGGGTTAAGGATGAAAACGGCCGTCCGTTTTTGCATTGCAGCAAATGCCTGCGTCATTGCGCCGCATGCGGTGCTAGAGATGCTGCTTTTCGCCACACGAGGACGGCTTCTCAGGATTTGCCGGCGCCGCCTTTTGCGGTCTCGATGGCGGCGCGGAAAGCGACCGGATCGGCGATATCGGGGATCATGACCGCGTCGACGCCGGTTCCTTCGATGCGGATATGGCCGTAACCCAGCATCCGGCCCCAGACATGCTGAGTGACCCGCACGCCTTCGATGTTGGCAAGCGCGATCTCGTTGGTGGTCAGCGTGAACAGCCCGGTCTTTTCCACGAATCTGTGGGTGGTGACGCCGAGTTCCGTCGTCCATTTGCGGATCATCATGGCGAAGAAAATCCAGATGCCGATCAGGCACCAGAACAGCAGGATCAGCGCGGCCCAGGCCTTGAAACTGTACCACCAGTGAAAATGCGCCTTGGCGATGATGCGCTCGTCGGCGCCCAACGATTGTTCGATGTAGGACACGAAACCCCTCCGGTGCCTGCCTCGTCCAACATATAGGGTTCCCGCTGGGGCGCGGAAAGAGGCGTCAGCGCTCTTCGTGCTCGGGCAGTAGGACTTCGCGCACGCCCTTGTGGTTGGGCTTGGAGATGACGTCCTCCTCCTCCATCCGCTCGATCAGGCGGGCGGCGCGGTTGTAGCCGATCTGCAGGCGGCGCTGGATATAGCTGGTGGTGGCCTTGCGCTCGCGCGCCACGATGGCCAGCGCCCTGTCGTAGAGATCGTCGCCGGATTCGCCGTTGCCGCCGCCATAAAGCGAATAAGGATCGTCGCCCTCGTCGTCGGGTTCTTCTGTGACGGCTTCCAGATAATCGGGCGTGCCCTGGGTCTTGAGAAACCGCACCACGTCTTCCACTTCGCGGTCGCTGACATAGGGACCGTGCACGCGGCGGATGCGTCCGCCCGCCATCATGTAGAGCATGTCGCCCTGGCCGAGCAGCTGTTCGGCGCCTTGTTCGCCCAGGATGGTGCGGCTGTCGATCTTGCTCGTCACCTGGAAAGAGATGCGGGTGGGGAAATTGGCCTTGATGGTGCCGGTGATGACGTCCACCGACGGGCGCTGGGTGGCCGCGATCAGATGGATGCCGGCGGCGCGCGCCATCTGCGCCAGGCGCTGCACCGCGCCTTCGATCTCCTTGCCGGAGATCATCATCAGGTCCGCCATCTCGTCGACCACGACGACGATGTACGGCATCGGCTCCAGTTCGAGCACTTCGTCTTCGTAGATCGGCTTTCCGGTTTCGCGGTCGAAGCCCGTCTGCACCGTGCGCTTCAGGGTCTCGCCCTTGTCCTTGGCCTTGCGCACGCGCTCGTTGAAGGCTTCCACGCCGCGCACCGCCAGCTTGGACATCTTGCGGTAGCGCTCTTCCATCTCGCGCACCGCCCATTTGAGCGCGACCACGGCCTTCTTCGGATCAGTGACGACGGCGGCCAGTAGATGGGGAATGCCGTCATAGGCGGACAATTCCAGCATCTTGGGATCGATCATGATCATACGGCACTGGTCCGGCGGCATGCGATAGAGCAGCGACAGGATCATGGTGTTGAGCGCCACCGACTTGCCCGAACCCGTGGTGCCGGCGATCAGCAGATGGGGCATCTTGGCGAGATCGGCCATCACCGCTTCGCCGCCGATGGTCTTGCCCAGCGCCAGGATCAGCGGCGCGCGCGCCTTCTCGTATTCGCTCGAGGCCAGCAGTTCGCGCAGGAACACCGTCTCGCGGGTCTGGTTGGGAAGCTCTATGCCCAGCACGTTGCGGCCGGGAATGGCGGCGATGCGCGCCGCCACCGCGCTCATCGAGCGGGCCACGTCGTCGGCCAGCGAAATCACGCGGGAGGATTTCACTCCCGCCGCCGGCTCGAATTCGTAGAGTGTGACCACGGGCCCCGGGCGCACGGCATTGATGCGGCCCTTGACGCCGAAATCGCTTAACACCGCTTCCAACATGCGGGCGTTTTCTTCGAGCGACTCGTCGGAAAGCGTGGTCGCGTCAACGACGTGCCTCGGTTCGGCAAGCAAACCCAGCGCCGGCAATTGGTATTCGCTGGACTCCAGATTCAACGCGGGCTGGCGCGCGCGCTTGGCGGTCACCGGAGCCTTTCGCGCCTCGTCGCGGCGGACCCGCGAGCTTGCCGCCAACGGTTCGGGGGCGATGTCGAGGCCGAAATCCCTGTCGTCTTCCACATCGGGTTCGATGTCGCTGTCATCCTCATAGGGCTTCCGCGAGAAGAAGGCTGGCATCTTCAGGAGCGAGGCGAGCCAGTAGAAAAACGCCGGCACGTTCGCCGCCGCGCGCAGCAAGGGCTTCAGGCGCAGATCCGCCGCCAGCAGGGCCAGCGGCAGGCCGCTCAAGAACAGAACGGCCGGCATCGCCCAGCCGATCCATTCCTGGTGATAGCTTTGTCCCACGCGCTGCGACAGGGTCGCCGCCGCGATCCCCACCATGCCGCCTGCGCCCGCCGGCAGGCTGGGCGCCTGCAGCAGTCCAAGTCCGGCCGCAAGGAAGATCGTGGCCAGCGGCCAGGCAAAGGCGCGCGCCACGGCATGGGGCAGAGAGCGACCCATCAAGGCGCGCGTGCCCCAGACGGCCGGCGGGGCAAGGAAGGCGATGGCGGCGAAGCCGAAAGCCTGCAGCAGCAGATCGGCCGCGGTCGCGCCCATCGGGCCCAACAGGTTGGCGATCTCGTCGCCGTTGGCGTTGTTCAGACTGGCGTCGCCGGAATCGTAGCTGATCAGCGCGATCAGCACGGCGATGGTGGCCAAGAGCACCAGTAGGCCCGCGCCGCGCATGACGAGCAGGCGCGACAACCGGGCCAACGCGCGGCGTGCGTCGGCCAAGGCGTCCGCCATCGCCGCCCCGCGCGAACGCGGCTGATAGACTCCGATCATCCGGTGCCCGGCTCCGCTCATGGCGTTTCACTGCCCAGGATTTCGACCATCCTTTCGAGTGCCTTCATAATGGTTGATAAATCGTTGACGAGCGCCACGCGGATATACGCAAACCCAGGGTTTGTGCGGGGTTTTCCAGGTTCATTTTCTCGTCCCATGTACGCGCCGGGCAGCACACGCACCCCGCCCTCGCGCCACAGCCTGAGCGCCGTCCGTTCGCCGTCGCCGACCTCGAGCCAGAGAAAGAAGCCTCCTTCGGGCAGCCGAAAGCCCGGACGGTTGCCGAGCAGGCGCTTGGCCAAGGCGAAGCGCTCCACATAGCGCGCTCGGTTCGCCGCGACATGGGTTTCGTCATTCCAGGCCGCCGCCGATGCCGCGATGATCGGCAACGGCACCTGCGGTCCCGCATAATTGCGCAAGGCGCGGAACTTCGCCATCAGCTTCGCATCGCCGGCGACGATTCCAGAGCGCAGGCCGGGCAGGCCCGAGCGTTTCGACAGGGAATGAAAGCTGAGCAGCCGCTCGAACGGCGCGCCGCGAACGCCGAGCGCCCCAATCGGCGGCTTGTCCCGGTAGATATCGGCATAACATTCGTCTGCGAACACCGTAAAGTCGTGCCTGTCCGCCAGCGTGAACAGCGTTCGCCAATACTTCTCGCCGGCGCAGGCCCCTTCCGGATTCGACGGCGAGCACAAATAGACCGCTACCGCGCGCTCCAGGATCGTGACTGGCAGGGCCGCGAAATCGGGAAGAAATCCGCTGGCGGCGTCGGCGCGCACGAACATCGGTTCGGCGCCGCAAGCCAAGGCTGCGGCCGTGTAGCATTGATAGAACGGATTGGGCAGCAGGATGATGGGGCGTGCGCCCGCCTTGCTCTCGGGCGTGACGACGAACGGCGCCAGGAACAGCCCTTCGCGTGTGCCGTTGAGCGGCAGCACTTGCGTGTCGGGATCGACGCCCTGCAGGCCAAAGCGGCGCGCCAGCCAACCGGCCGCCGCTTCGCGCCATTCTTTCGTCCCGTTGATCGGGGGATAGACGCCGAACTTGTCCGCGTAACGCACCATGGCGTCGATCACGAAGGGGGGCACTTCGCCTTGCGGATCGCCGACCGCTAGGCTGATGGGCGGCTTGCCGGGCGCGACATCGTTCAGCAACGCCGCGAGCTTGGCGAAGGACGAAGGCGGAAGCTGCGCAAGACGGCCTGGGAGCATGGACGCAATCCGAAGGTCGGGGAATCTTAGCGGCATTTTCTCGTTCTGTATTGTTCCCTTTTTATTGCGGTTCGGCGCGCGCCAGTTGCAGCGCTCCAGTGCCGCATCCGGGGCGGCGGCCCGGCGTGCCATGATTCATCGTTGCGCCGGCGAGTCGCCGCGGGTCAACCGCACTTCCACAACGAGACGGCCATGAGCAGCTATCGCGAATCGTTAGGCGCCGTCAGCGTCTGCATCGACGAACGCGATCATATCGGCCCGCACCATCTGGCGATCGGCAAGACCCGCAAGCTGTTCGAGCGCAACAACACGATCCATGCCTTTTTCAGTCGCGGCTATGAAATCGCCCATGCCCGGATCGATGCCGCCGGCCTGCGCCTCGTCGACGCGCGCGCGCTCGATCTGCCGGTGGCATGGGGCGGAGGCGCTTTTTGCATCGACGACGACCGGACGGGCGGCGTCACGCTTGTTTTCCTTCACCGCAATCAGCACGAGCTTTGCATCGCGAGAGGCCGCATCGAGGACGACGCAATCCTGTGGAGCGGCTGGCGCACGCTTCTGGTGAGCCGCGCGCGGCAGGCCGCGCCCTGGGTCGAGATCGGAGCGGATGCAGCGGCCTGGGCTTCGGTGCTGGACCGCGACGGGGATTTTCGCCTCGCAATCGTCACTCCCGACGGACGGGAAAAAGTCGGCGATCTGTTCGCGCCGGGCGAGGCGCGCTGGCATCATTCCTGCGTTCAGATGTTGGCGGTGCGGGACGATCTGGCGCTCGCGGTCGGTTTCCGCGGCGCGTTTCCTGCCAAGACCGAACTCGTTTTCAAGACGGTATCCGCCGGCTTGGAGCTGGGCGAAGCCAGGACCGTCGCGCCTTGCAATGTCAACGACAAGCTGACGTTCCATTTCCAGGCGGTCGGCGATCCGGCGCACGATTGCGCGCACATCGTCTATCTCGACGACGCCCTTTCGGTGTCCCATGCGCGCTTCGTCGGCGGGGATTGGCAGGTCTCGCGCGCGGTCTTGCCGTTCGCCTGCTTCGCGCCACAGATATGCATCGACGATGCGGGCGGGGCGGCGCTGCTGGCCGCCGATTACGAAGGCGCGGTGTGGAGCGCGGCGTGGTCGGCGCGCCAAGGCTGGTCGGCGCCGCGGCGCGTGCAGGGCGTTCCCTCCCCCAATATTTCCGCGCAATTCGGTCAGACGGGCTACGGCACGGGTGGGTTGATCGGCGCCGCGCGCAGCACGAATGGCCGCGTGCCCTTCCTGGTCGGCGTGATCGCGGACGAAAGCGCAGCGCGCGCCCGTCTTCATGCCGCAGTGCTGGGCTACGGAGACGGGCTGCTGCTCGACAAGGATCGTCCGCTGGAGCTCAAGATTTCCGGCAACGCCGTCGAAGCGGAAATCCGTCTTGACGTCTTGCGCGCCGCCGATCTTAGACAAAACGGGCGCTGCTGGCTGGTCAACATACCGGCCGAGGCAGGACGCGCGCTCAAGCTCGCCGCGACAGCCGGGCCCGAAGGGCTCGCCGCGCGCGCCTTCTGGCTGGAACGCGACGGTACGATCTCGCACGAAACGGCGCCCGTGCGCGTCGAGGCGCACATGCACGACGCCTTTTCGCCGTCTAACGAGCGGGCGGCGCTTCGCATGATCGCGGAACTGAGGGACGGCGCGCCCTCTCTGCAACCTCGGCAGGGGTGGGTGGAGACCTATGGCCGGGGCTGGTCCTTGACCGGCAGCCGCGATGCCAGGCTGGACGACATCGGGCCCTTCGAAGGCGAAACGGCGGCCAGGATGGCGCTCCATCCCGAGCGCATAACCTCCACCTTCAAACGCATTGTATAACCGAAAAAATGGGGTGCTCCTCGCGGAGCGCCCCAGTTCTAGGAAGAGACGGTATACGGAGGGATCAGCCGTGTACCGTTTCGCCGTGGAGGTTGATGTCGAGACCCTCGCGTTCAACCTCAGGGGAGACACGCAGACCGATGACCATGTCGATGACTTTGAGGATGATGAACGTACCGACGCCGCAATAGACGAACACGGCGGCAACGTCGACGAACTGAATCCACATCTGCCCGAAATTGCCGTCGATCAGCCAGCCTTTGGCCGACGAGTTGATGGCGTTGGAGGCGAATGCGCCGGTCAGAAGGGCGCCGAGCGCGCCGCCCACGCCGTGCACGCCCCATGTGTCGAGCGCGTCGTCGTAACCGAGCAGCTTCTTCACCCACACCGACGAGATGTAGCAGACGACGCCGGCGGCCACGCCGATGATGAGTGCGCCGACCGGGTTGACGAAGCCCGAAGCCGGGGTGATCGCCACCAGTCCGGCTACCGCGCCGGAGATCATGCCGAGCACCGAAGGCTTCTTCGCGATAAGCCATTCCGAGAACATCCAACCGAGCGCTGCCGCGGCGGTTGCGATCTGCGTCGCGGCGGCAGCCATGCCGGCATTGACGTTGGCGGTGACGGCGGAGCCGGCGTTGAAGCCGAACCAGCCGACCCACAACAGCGAGGCGCCGATGACGCTGAACAGCAGATTGTGCGGCGCCATGTTTTCGGTGCCGTAGCCGATGCGCTTGCCGAGCATCAGGCAGACGACGAGGCCCGCGGTTCCCGCGTTCAGATGCACGACGGTGCCGCCGGCATAGTCGAGCGCGCCATAGGTGCCCAGCCAGCCGCCGCCCCAGACCCAGTGGGCGATCGGGCAATAGATGAGTAGCAGCCAAAGTGACATGAACCACAAGAATGACGAGAACTTCATGCGGTCGGCCAAGGCGCCTGCGATCAGCGCCGGGGTGATGATCGCGAAGGTCATCTGGAAGAACATGTAGACCGATTCGGGAATCGTCGGCGCCAAGGAACTGACGGCATTGAGCGCCATCGGTTTCAAGAACAGATAGGCGAAGCCGCCGATATACGGGTTCCAGCTGGCATCGGGATTCGGCGTGAAGGCGATGGAATAGCCGATGATCATCCACAGAACGGTGATGACGCAGGTCGCTCCGAAGCTTTGCGCCATCGTGGCGAGCATGTTCTTGCGGCGCACCATACCGGCGTAGAACAGGCCCAGGCCCGGAATGGTCATCAACAGCACAAGAGCGCTGGAGGTGATCATCCAGGCCGTGTCGCCCGAGTCGATCTTCGGGGCAGCGGCAAGGGCGCTCCCCGCGGTTGCGACCAGCGTTGCGACGCTTGCCAGCGCACCAAGCACCAGCCTTTTCGAAATCGAAATCTTCATTCTAATTCCCCTATATTGATCCCAAGGATGCGTCGCGCGTCAGAGCGCGTCGCCGTCTGTTTCACCGGTACGAATGCGGACGACTTGTGCGAGCTGCGTGACGAAGATCTTGCCGTCGCCGATCTGGCCGGTTTTGGCTTTGGAACTGATCGCCTCGATCACCGCGTCGGCCATCTCGGCCTTGACGGCGACTTCGATCTTGAGCTTGGGCAGGAAGCTGACCGCATACTCCGCGCCGCGGTAGATTTCCGTGTGTCCCTTCTGACGCCCGTACCCTTTGACTTCGGTGACGGTCATGCCTTGGACGCCAAGTGCGGAGAGCGATTCCCGCACTTCGTCGAGCTTGAATGGTTTGATGATCGCCATAATCAATTTCATCGCCGGTACCCCGTTTTTGCTTTGGCCTCTTAACGCTTCATCAAGAACCGTGCCGGGTCTTGGTTTTTGAACAAGTATTTGAAATTACTAGTAATTTGTTGATATCAAGGCGCGGGAGCGACAAGAACCAGGCAGCGCATGCATAAATTCTATGCGTCCTTTCAAGAATGCCTATATTTTAAGCATTGACCGTCGATCCTTTGCGTGGGAAGCGGAGCCATGACGAAAACAGTCGATGTGGTCATTGGCGGCGGCGGAATGGTGGGCTTGGCGCTCGGCATTGCTCTGGCAAAGGGCGGGCTTGAGGTCGTCGTCGCCGATCCGGTGTCGGAGGCGGACGCGCTCGGCGCCTCCTTCGACGGGCGGGTGTCCGCGCTGGCCTTCGCCTCGGTGCGGATGTTCAAGGCGCTGGGCATCTGGGAATTTCTAGCGCCGCACGCCCAGCCGATCGACGACATCCTGGTGACCGACGCCAAGCTGGGTGCCGCGCCGTCGCCTTTCTCGCTGCATTTCGATCATCGCGACCTAGGGGCGCCGCTCGGGTTCATCGCCGAGAACCGTCACATCCGGCAGGCCTTGTTCGCGGCGTCCGGAACGGCGCCGAATCTGAAATTTATGGCCCCGGCGGCGCTTCTCGCGCTCGAAGCCGATGTGAGCGGCGTCGATGCGCGCCTGGCGAACGGCTCCGGCGTACGGGCACGATTGGCGGTCGCCGCCGACGGACGCGATTCACCCATCCGTGCTGCCATGGGCATCGGCGTGGTGAGCTGGTCCTATCCGCAATGGGGCATCGTGGCGACCGTTCATCACGAGCGGCCGCACAACGGCGTCGCCTATGAGCATTTCTTGCCGTCTGGACCGTTCGCCATCCTGCCGCTGACCGGCAACCGCTCGTCGCTGGTCTGGACCGAGCGCGAAGATATCGCGCCGCGCATGATGGCTCTGCCCAAGCCCGATTTCGATGCCGAGCTCGCACGGCGCTTCGGCGCCCATCTGGGCAAGACGCATTCCGAGGAATTGCGCTGGTCCTATCCGCTGCGCTTTCATCTGGCGCGCTCTTATGTGAAGGGGCGTTTCGCGCTGGCGGGCGATGCCGCGCACGGCATTCATCCCATCGCGGGGCAGGGCCTCAATCTCGGCCTCAAGGACGCGGCCGCGTTGACCGACGTGGTGCTGGAGGCCGTGTCCCTCGGCCTCGATCCGGGCGGTCTCGATGTTCTCACCCGTTACGAACGCTGGCGGCGTTTCGATTCCTTTACCTTGGCGCTGGCGATGGACGGGCTGAACCGCTTATTTTCCAACGACATCGCGCCACTGCGCCTCGCGCGCGACCTCGGGATAGGAATTGTCGATCGCATCGGCCCCATGCGGCGGTTCTTCATGCGCCATGCCGGCGGCGACGTCGGCCGCCTGCCGCGCCTGATGAGGCGTGAGACCGCCTGAATCGGCGTCTTTTGCTCTCCCGCTCGGTCTTGAACGGAGTTACAACTTCAGGTGTAATATGATTCTCGTTCCACCATAGATATCGTGCTGCCGAGTACAGCGCACGGGGAGACCAACCGATGAAAAATGCACTACTTGCAACATGTGCCGTCGTCGCTTTGTCGATGACCGGCGCGCAGGCCGAAACGCTGACCCAGTTTTTCGGCACCAGCGACCTGACCGCCCTCGCCAAGGATACGATGGTGCTCAATCTGGAAGCGCAAAGCGCGACCAAGACGGCGCAGACCGACGTCAACGCGTTCGACGATTTCTTCCTCATCAACGGGACCGGAAAACTCGTCGTCAATTTCGATAGCGCCTTGCATAACAAGGGCGAGGTGGCCATTCCGGGTTGGATAGGCGTCGCCCGATATTCCAACCACATGATCAAATCCGACATCCAGGCGGGCTACGAGGCCGTGAAGGCGAAGTATAAGCTGACGAGCCCGCTCGGACACGTCACCATCTACAAGACCCTCAACACCAGCCAACTGGTCTACGACTACGCGGTCGAGCAGTCGCCGGGGGACACGGTGTGCCAGGAATACCTTTACGTTCCCGCGAAACACGCGTTCCAGGTCGGCATGACCGTGGGCTGCTATTGGACGCTCGAAAACTTCCGTCCGCACGGCTTCGGCTCGGTCGGCAAGCCGAAATAGACGCCGGTCAGTCTTTGCCGAGTTTCCCGTCGCCCTTGCGTGTGGCAAGGGCGGCGGGCAGCTCCATGTAGAATTTGCGGGCCAGCGCCCGCACCTTTTCCTCGCGGGCGCGCTCGGCCTCGCGCCGCGTGGCGAAGCGCTCGGCTTCGAACAGATAGCGCTTGACGGGAACGCCGGTGCGTTCGTCCGGCACGTCGATCTCGCCGATCTCCTCGACCTGCTCCTCCGCGATGCGCAGGGTGTGGCGGAAATGGGCGAGGCTGTCGCTACGGTCTCGTATGTCGCCTTCGATGCGCGCGCGGTTTTGGTCGTCGAAGCGCTTGAGCGCGGCAAAGATTCTCGGCCAGAAGCGGTAGAACACGAGGCCCGCAATGATGAAGCCGGTGGTGGTGAAGAGATTCCAGAACATGCGGACCCTAACGGTTTGTCCCGGGAATATACGCTTGGCTTTGCATTTCGAGTAGGCGCGAGGCGCCGCCGCCGTCAGGCCTTTTCCAGTGCGGCGATCGCTTCCGCCAGCGCCACCGTGCGCCGCGCGCTCTCGGCGTGCAGCAGTTCGACCATGCGCCCGTCGAGCAGAATCGCGCCCCTGCCCTTGTTCTCGGGGGCCTCGAAGGCGGCGATGATTTTGCGCGCCGTCCCCACCTCTTCGGGAGAGGGCGCGAAGGCGGCGTTGCAGGGCATGATCTGGCTGGGATGAATCAGCGTCTTGCCGTCGAAGCCGAAGCTTTTGCCTTGGGCGCAAGCCGCAGCGAAGTCCTCGCCGTTTGCGATGTCGTTGTAAACGCCGTCGATGATCGCAAGCCCATACGCCCGCGCCGCCAGCACCGACAATCCCAGCGCCGCCGCAAGATTGAGCCGATCCTGCGTATGGACGCCGCCAATTTCCTTGATCAGATCGTTGGTGCCCATCACCAGGCAGGCGAGCCTGCCTCCTGCCGCCGCAAGCGCCGCGATATTCAGAACGGCCAAAGGCGTTTCCACCATGGCCCAAAGCGCGACCGCGCAATTGCCCAGCAAGCGTTCGACCTGCTGCAAATCCTGCGGCGTCGAAACCTTTGGCAGCAGGATGGCGTCGGGCTTGGCGGCCGCCGCTTGCGCCAAATCCTTTTCGCCCCAGGGCGATGACGGCGCATTGATGCGCACCACGACTTCGCGTTTGCCGAAGCCGGCTTTCACCGCCGCGCAGACCTGCGCGCGGGCCGTCTCTTTCGTATCGGGGGCGACCGCATCTTCCAGATCGAGAATCAGCGCATCCGCCGGCAGCAAGCGTGCTTTTTCGAGCGCGCGCGCGTTGGAGCCGGGCATATAGAGCACGGAGCGGCGCGGGCGGATCGGCGCCATGTGCCGGTCACACCGTCTTCTTGAGCAGCTTGCGGTTGATCAGACACTCGGCGATCTGCACCGCGTTGAGCGCTGCGCCCTTGCGCAGATTGTCGGAGACCACCCACATGCAAAGCCCATGCTCGACGGTGGGATCCTTGCGGATGCGGCTGACATAGGTGGCGTCTTCGCCGGCGCATTCGACGGGCGTGATGTAGCCGCCGTTTTCATGCTTATCGACGACCAGCACGCCGGGCGCCTCGCGCAGGATCGCGCGCGCCCGCTGCGCGGTGATCGGCTTCTCGAACTCGATGTTCACCGCTTCGGAATGGCCGATGAACACCGGCACGCGCACGCAGGTCGCGTTCACCTGGATGTCGGGATCGAGGATCTTCTGCACCTCGACCATCATTTTCCATTCTTCCTTGGTGTAGCCGTCGTCCATGAACACATCGATGTGCGGGATGACGTTGAAGGCGATCTGCTTGGTGAACTTCCCCAACTCGATCGGATCGGCGACGAACACCGCGCGCGTCTGGCGGAACAATTCGTCCATCGCGTCCTTGCCCGCGCCCGAGACCGATTGATAGGTCGCCACCACCACGCGTTTGATTTGAGCCTCATCATGCAACGGCTTCAGCGCCACCACGAGCTGCGCCGTGGAGCAATTGGGATTGGCGATGATACCCTTCTTGATGCCGTCGAGCGCCGCGGCGTTCACCTCCGGCACCACCAGCGGCACTTCGCGGTCCATGCGCCAGGTCGAGGAATTGTCGATGACGATGGCGCCGGCCGCCGCGATCTTCGGCGACCATTCCTTGGAAACCTTGCCGCCCGCGCTCATCAGGACCACGTCGGTGCCCTTGAAGTCGTAATAGTCGAGCGCCTTCACCTTCAATATCTTGTCGCCGAACGAGACCTCCGTGCCGACGGATTTCGTCGAGGCCAGGGCCACGACTTCGCTTGCGGGGAACTGGCGCTCGGCCAGCACACTCAACATCTCGCGCCCGACATTGCCGGTCGCGCCGACAACGGCGACTTTGTACGACATGACACCTCGGTCCTTAATCAACCGGCCAACAGCGCCGGGGCGGGCACAAATACTAGAACGGACCGGGGCAGGGAAGGGCGGGATGAGCGGAGCGGCTATTCGTCCGGGTGCCAGCGCAATTGGATTTCGGCGGCGTTCTTGCGGATGGTACCGGCGATGGTCGGCCCGTTTTCGCCCGCGGCCGCCAGGCTTTTGACGAAGACGTCCAAGCGCCCGTTGTGCACGCCCAGCCAATTGCCCAGCGCATCGCCCACCAATTCGCCCTGCGCCCAAACCGCGTCGCGGCGCGAAGACGACAGTTTCTCGCCGTCCGCGGAGGTGGCTTCGAAGGGCGCCATGCGCAAAGAAAGAGCGCGGTCGCTCGCCTCCTGTGCGGAGGCGGCAGTGGCGGACGATAGAAGGGCGGCGATCAGGATGATACGCATGGGGGCCTTGCCGCAGGAAAGACTAGGCGCTTTAGCTGAACGCTTCGTTGAAAATTGCGCAAAATTCGTTCTTAACAATGCGGCAGCGAAGGATTCGCAGAACGCGAGGCGGCGATGCTATGGTCGCCGGCGAAGCCGAAAAGGCGTGGGAGTTTTGGGTATGGGCGTTGGAAGAAAATTCATGATGGGCGGCTGCGTACTGGCGCTTTGCCTGGCCGCAACCGGCGGCGCCGAGGCCAGGAAGGCGTCGAAATGCGCCAATCCGGCCGAGGTGACGGCCATGCAGGCCTCGGCCGTTCAGCAGGAGCTGATGGATGCGGCCCTGACCTGCGGCGAGGAGGCTCAGACCAACTACAACGCCTTCCAAACGAGTTTTGGGCCCGAGTTGCGCCGTTCGGACAAGACGCTGCTGCAGATGTTCCATCGCGTCTTGGGCTTCAAAAAAGGCGATGCGGCGTACAATCTGTACAAGACCGAATTGGCGTCTAAGGCCGAACTGCGCCGCATCCACGGACACCAGGATTTCTGCACGGCGGCCAGTTTGGTGGTGGCGGCGGCGCTGGCCCCCAACCGGCCCAGCCTACAGGACTTCGTCGGCGGGGTTGCGGTTACCGACATCAACGGCCCCGTCGAAAGCTGCCAGGTGGAAGTGGCGGTGACGCTGCGAGGCGCCATGGCCGGGCCCGATATCGTGCCGAAGCCGAACCCATTGCGGGTTGCCGCCTCGACGCCGCCCGCGTTGCCGCCGGTAGCGCCGCCTACCGCTCCCGAGCAACCGCTGTTACCCGCGACTCAGCCGCAGAACCCTCCCAAGGAATAGCCCGCGGCGGAAAAGAAATCGTCCGGCTGGTTCTGCGGCCCGTGGAACCGACGACGGATGCTTCGCGGCCGGATTGCTACCCCCCACAAACGAAAAGGGCGGACCGAATGGTCCGCCCTTTTCTTATTCGCGTCCGGTCGCTTTACTTGCCCAGATCGATGACCGCACGACGGTTCTGAGGCTCGCGCACGCCCGGGCCCGTCGCAACGAGCGGATCGTGGAAGCTCTTGCCTTCGATGCCGATCGTGGTGCCGTCCATGCCTTGACGGACCATTTCGTCTTTCACGGCTGCGGCACGGCGCTCTGACAGTTTCTGATTGTACCTGTCGGAACCGACCGTATCGGTGTGGCCGACCACCTGCACCTTCACGAAGCCGTTGGTCTTCGCCGTCTTGACCGCTTCGGTCACCACGGCTTGCGCGGCTTCCGTCAGATTCGACTTATTGAAGTCGAAGAAGACGATATACGTCGTCACCGGCGGCGGTGGCGGGGGCGGAGGAGGAGGCGGCGGCGGGGGCGGAGGAGGAGGCGGCGGCGGAGGAGGCGGCTCCAGATAGAAGCGCAAGCCAATCGTCAAGGCCTGATCGGTCAGATCCTTCGCTTTCGTCGTGTAGCGGCTATAGCTGCTGTTATAGTCGCCGTCCGCCGACAGACTGCGATAGCGATAGTCGACATAGAGATCGGTGTAATCGCTGACCGAATAGTTCAGTCCGACGATGCCCTGCCAAATGAAGCCCGAACGCGATCCGACGATGTAATCGAAACTCGTGGTGCTATCGAATACATGGAGATTGGCGTTGCCGTAGCCGACGCCGCCACCGAACGTGAAGTCCCATTTCGGGCTGAGCTGCGCGTCGTACAAAATGTTGACGATGTCCGACTTGATCGCGGCATGGCCCTTTATGTCCGGTACTCCAGGAACCTTGACGTCGTGGCTGACGTAACCGATTTCGTCTTCGAGACGAATCCGGTCGTCGAACCGGTAGCCGAACGTGCCAATGAACAAGGCCGAATCGCTTGTGTTGGCCTTGAGATCGATCGGACCCGGCGTGTATTCCACGGTCACTTTGTTCATGGTGTCCCAACCGACACCCAAGCCGAAGTACCAACCGGTTGCATCACTTGCGGCAGCCGGAACAGAAAGTGCCAGCACCGCGGCGCCCGCCAAGGCGATCGAACGAAGTTTCATCTTCTTCCACCCTCGATTCAAAGTATCCATCGGCAGGGCTCCCCCACCGCAACGTCAGTTATCACGAACGTATACATCTTATAATGTCGAATTGGGAGGCCTTTGGCCTATGAAGGCTTTAATCCTTAATCGCTGGAGTAACTTTAGCTTATGTCTGTGACCGGTCTGCAACAACACGACCAAATTGGAACAATTTTTGTTCTTTTCGGCTGGTCAGAAGGAATGCATAGCGCCCCGGCAGCAGGCGTAACGAACCTGAGACGCCCTGTTCGAGAGCATGCAATAGCTCGGCGCGCGGCGTCACATGGAACAGCCCTAGCCAAGCCAGCAGAATCTCCCGGCCGGCGGCGCCTAGTCCGGCCAGATCGCCGAAGTCGACGACATGGATGCGCCCGGTCGCGGACAGCGCCGCGGACGCTGCTCTAAGAGCCTGTTTCCAATCAGGAATCATGGATAGACTGTAGGAAAAGACGCAAGCCTCGAAGGCTTCGCTTTGGCCGAACATCGCCGGCGACAGATCCTCGGCGTAGCCGTGCGCCAAGCGGATGCGCGTTTCCAGGCCGGCGCGGCGCACCGCGTCGGCGGCGGTTTTCAGCATCTCCTGAGAGGCGTCCAGGCCGAACAGCTGGGCCTGCGGGTAGCGCCGGGCGATGCGAATAAGATTGCGTGCCGTTCCACAGCCCACTTCGACCAGCCGGTCGCCCGGGCGCAGATCTAGCTCGCGGATCAGCCTGTCGCGCCCGAAAAGATAATATTTCCTTGTAAAATCATAGATGTAGCGCTGACGCCGATAGACTTGGTCCATCAACGCGGCGTGATTCTTTGCTGGCGTGTCGGTCAAGGCACTCTCAGGCCCGGCGGACATAGACATGAAAACCGCCGTAGATCGAAGACCGGTCATGAGTGTGGAAGGCGCGGCTTTCCGCTTCCAGATAATTCCACGGCGCCAGCAGTTCCGCCGGCAGCTTGCGCGGCAGCGGCGAATCCGGTCCGGCGGTGCGGAAGATCACGCGAGCATCGGTAGCGTGGGCGGTGCGGTCGATCTCGGCCCACAGCGAGGCGAGCTGGGCGGGGTTCATCCAGTCCTGGGCGTCGAGCAGCACGTAGCGGTGCAGCGACTGCGCATCCTGGCGCTTGAGAAAATCGGTGACGGAGGCATGGTGCACCTCCACCTTATCGGTCCGTGTACGGATTTTCTCGTAGACCTCGTGGCGCAGATAGGCGGGGACAGCTTCGCGGTTGGTCACGTCGTAGCCCCGCCCGAACGCCTGCCAAGCGAAATAGTTGTCGCCGATCGGGAAATCGCAGGCCAAACGCTCGACGCGTTCGCGCAGCACCGCGATCGCATTGCCGCCCGTGCTGGACACCAGTTCGTCGTACTGCGCCGGCGGAATGCCCAGGGCGTATAGCGAAATCGGGCTTTTCGACAAGAGGCGGATCGACTTGTAATCGAACAGCGGTGCGATCAGCCGTTCGAAGGCGGCGCGCTGTTCGGACAGCGTGCGCGCCAGCAGGATATGCTCGAGCTTCTTGCCGTGCAGCTTCGCCACCGTGTGCAGGATGCCGATGAAGCGTCCGAGCAGGCCGTAATGGTAGAGGTTGCGCGCGAACATGTTGATGCGCCGTCCGTGCAGCGGAATGTGCTTCTCCCAATAGCGCCTGGTTTCGTGATCGAGCCGTTCGGACAGGAAATAATCGTAGGCCGCGCGGTTGGCCTTGTCGTTGGCCTGACCGAAGAAGCGGAAGAATTCCTCGTAAGAGGGAAGGTTGGTGAGCGCCGCCAACTTGAGCCGCGTCAGGGCGACATGGTTGGGGTTGAGATCGACGGCGATGATCTTCGCCGGATCGGCGGCCAGATAATTGAGAACATTGCAGCCGCCCGAGGCGATGGTGATCAGCCGGTGGTGGGGTTTGAGATCGAGGGCTTGCAGATCGACGTCCGGGTCTTCCCAGATTTGGTTATACACAAACCCTTGAAACATCAGGGTGAATAGACGCTCCAGCACGCCGCGCCTGGTATTGGCGGGCCGCTGATGGGCGGCGCGCTTGAGAAGCAGATTGGCCATGGTGTTTTTGCAGAAAGTCCGTGTG
Organism: uncultured Alphaproteobacteria bacterium; assembly: GCA_963710025.1. Classification (GTDB taxonomy): domain Bacteria; phylum Pseudomonadota; class Alphaproteobacteria; order Micropepsales; family Micropepsaceae; genus Rhizomicrobium. The sequence continues at coordinate 149,377 of CAVPYO010000007.1, forward strand.
TTTTCGCCGGTCGGACGGCGACCTATCTAGGATGGAATGGTACTGCGGAGCAAAGGGATTCCATCGAGCCCCGGCTTGCGCCCCAATTGCGGCCCGATTAAGGGTGCAGCATGAGTGAAAAAACACCCATCCGGGAAGTGCTGGACCTGCTCGACCTGGAAAAGATCGAAGAAAATATTTTTCGCGGCGCCAGTCCAAAGGACCGCGTGCAGCGTGTTTTCGGCGGTCAGGTGCTGGGCCAAGCGCTGGTGGCGGCCGCCCGCACGGTCGAAGGGCGCCTGTGCCATTCCCTGCATGCCTATTTTTTGCGCGCCGGCGATCCCAAAGTGCCGATCCTTTACGAGGTGGACCGCTCGCGCGACGGCTCCAGCTTCACCTCGCGCCGCGTGGTGGCGATCCAGCACGGCCGCCCGATCTTCACGCTCGAAGCGTCGTTCCAACGCGACGAGCCCGGCTACGAGCATCAATTCGAGATGCCGAACGTGCCGGCGCCGGAAATGCTTCCCGCCGAACAGGAACTACGCGCCAAGGTGGCGCATCGCGTGCCGCAAGAGGCGCGCGCCTGGTTCCTGCGTCCGCGTCCGATCGAGACGCGGCCCGTCGATTCACGCGAATACTTGTCGCCCGAGAAACGCCCGCCGCACGCGATGGCGTGGATCCGCGCCCTCGGTTCGCTGCCCGACGATCCTGCGCTGCATCGCTGTGTCTTGGCTTACGCTTCGGATACCTCGTTGCTCGACACCGGATTGTTGCCGCACGGCATCGGCTGGTTCGACAACAAGGTGCAGATGGCGAGCCTGGATCACGCCATGTGGTTCCATCGCCCGTTCCGCATCGACGAATGGCTGCTTTACGTGCAGGACAGCCCCAGCACCTCGGGCGCGCGTGGGTTCAACCGCGGTCTTCTGTACACGCGCGACGGCAAGCTCGCCGCGTCGGTCAGCCAGGAAGGGTTGATGCGCCCGCGCGACGGCCGCGCCGACCCTTCGATAAATTCATACTGAGCTTGCCGAAGCATGAGGACGGCGCAATCCCATTCCGGCGGATTATTCAAACAGTCTCTTACGTATGCACGACCGTCAGACTGCGGCGGGGTTTGGCATAGAAGCTGCTCGTCATCGTCACCGCGCCGGTCAGGACTTGAGTGGTCGGCGAAGCGTAGGCGTAGCTGATTTCGGCCAGGATGACGCTGCCGCCCGAAGTCAGCAAACCGGTGGGAACGGTCACGGTGGAGCCGACGGCGCGCGCCGTCGTGTTTTGCTGGTCGCTCCAAGCCACGGTGCCGGTCGTGCTGGTTTTGTAGACGATGCTGGTGATGACGATCTTGGCGGGGGCGGACGGATAGGGATAGATGATCGCGTTGAGCGCGGCGAAGACGTTGGACATATCGGCTGAGGAGACCGTCGTTTCTTGCGCCACCAGATCGGCGGCGGTCGAGGCGACGGCGACCACGCGCGTGTTGCAGGTGACCGCGGCCGAAAGCTCGATCGCGCCGAAGAACATGACGATCAAGACCGGCGCGATGAAGGCGAATTCAACCGCCGCCACGCCGTCGTGCGCCTTGAGCAACCTGGAGAATATCTTCAGCATCCCGATATTCCCGTCGTATAGGGTTCGTTGCGGAAGGCGGCGGTGGCGCTCAGCAGGTGCAGGTTGTTCGCCATATTGGTCAGGAACGGGGTCAATAGCGGCGTGACTACCGTCCAGGTGTAGAAGGTGCGCAGCAGAACGACGCTGCAAACGGCGCCCGGCGAATAATTGTCAAGATTGGTATTGAGCGTATTGTCGGCGTTGAGCGGGGTCGGAAAGCTCGCCGTCGAAAAGTTCGTGAAAGATTCCACGTCGATCTGCAGATTGGCGTTACAGGCGAGCAGCGGGGCGATATCGTTGCAGATGTAAGTGCGGAACTGCGCCTGGGTCATGGCTTGGCCTACCACCATGCCGGCGTTTATCTCCGCTTGAGTCAGGACTTGGTTCGGGAGCGTGCCCGTGACCTGTCCGGTGCGGATAAGTCTGGCCGCGTCGTTGGTGGCGTTCTGCAGCACGGACTGGGCGAAGAATATGACGCCCGCTTCGATCAAGCCCATGAGCAGGACGAAGAACACCGGCGCGATCATGGCGAATTCGAGCGCCGCCGAGCCGGCGCGCGCAGTGCTGCGCATGCGTCTTGCGACGCGGCGCAACCGCCCGCGCGCCTTGGCGCACCAGCTTGCGACTAGAGGGTTCACGACTTCGCCTTCTTTTCTTACTATTCTATTCCTTGGGTCTCTTCATTGAATTGCAAAGTCCGGCGGACGGAAGAAAAGCCGCCGACATGCTGAACAAATGGTTTACGCCACGCCATAGGCGGGGCTTTGCAGCGGGCGCGGCGGCGCGGCGCGTTCCGCGATACGCAGCACGAACAGCACGATCAGCAGCGGTGTCGTCATTCCCAAGAGGAAAACGCTGGGCGGATTGATCAGCGGGCTGAGCCACAGGGCGGCGGCGATGGCGGTATCGCCCGGGCGCGCTCCGTGCCGCAAATTGTAGGCAAAGAAGATCGTCGCGGCGACGCACAACAACATGGCGTCGTAGTCGATGATATGAGGCGCGGCGAACACCGTCGCCGCCAGCAGGACCGCGATCCGCAGATCGTCCGGGAACGGCCGGCGGAAGCAGTGCCACACGGAAAGCGCGGCCAGGGCCGCTCCGGCAAGCTGCACGGCGTTGGCCAGCGGCGGGCTCGCGCCCAGTAGCACCGCGCAGGTATAAAGGCTCTGACCGTTGAGCCGGGCGAGCGCCTGCCAATGGTCGAACAGCGCGCTCTGAGAGGTCATCAACCGGAGCCAGTCTTCCCAGGGTCCGGGCCCAAACACGGCAAGGCTGCCAAGCGCCAGCAGTCCGGCGCTGACAAGCGCGGCGGCGAGCGTTTTCCATCGGCGCGCGCCGATCAGTGCGACGGGAACCATCAGCCAAAATTGCGGCTTGTAGGTAAGGATGCCGAGCAGCACGCCGGCGAGCAGCGGGCGCCGCTTGGTCAGCGCGAATCCGCCCACCAAAAGCGTGACCGTCAGAAAAGTGTTCTGGCCGAGCCAGACGACGATCGCCGCCGCTGGGCTCAGCAGTGCCGACAAGATGTAGAGCAAGCGTTCGCCGGCTTTGTCGGTCACGCAGGCGAGCGCCGCGGCCATCAGCGCGAAGGTCGCAAGCAGGAACGCGGCGACGGAAATGCCCGGCGGCAGAATGCCGAACGGCAGCAGCAACAGCAAATAATGCGGCGGATAAAGCCAGGGGTGGAGCGGCAGCGGATGAGCGAGCCAGCTCGCGAACCGCGCGTTCAGGACGGCGGTCAGACTCGTGCCGTCGTAAAGCAGGCCCAGCCTGCCGTCGAAATAGCTCCGCGCGGCGCTGTAATAGACCATCCAGTCTTCGCCGTGTTCGCCGGCGAAGATGCGAAAATAGAAGATCCAGGCGGCAAGGCCGAACAAGCAGCCGCCGACAGCGACCGCCGCCATAGTTTTGCGTTTGCAGGCCATCGGGCCTCCACTTCCGGGGGAGCATCGCAGCGAGCGGCTTAGGAACGATTAACGAGAAACGCCGCACGCGAACGGTTTTCGCCGGGCGCTAACGATTGGCTAACCACGTTGCAAGATTGAAACGGTATCTTCACGCCCACCCCTCGATAATCCGGCGTATGCATTGGGACGTATCGGTGATGTCGAGCGGCAAGGTATTCCGCGGTCTGATAGCGCGCGCGGCGCGGCGCGTGCGCTCTTTTGCAGCCGCCAGGCGCGGCAACGTCGCGATGATCTTCGCATTGGCGCTGATTCCGCTTTGCATCGCGGCGGGTGCCGGTCTCGATTATGCGCGCGCCATCGTCGTGCGTTCCAGCATGGCGGAAGCGATCGATTCGGCGGCGCTGGCGGTGGGCAGCTCGACGGGCCTGACCACGGCGCAGATGCAGACGCTGGCCCAGCAATATTTCACCGCGAACTACAAGGCGGATGCGTCGTACGGCACGCCGTCCGCGATCACGGTGACGCCTTCGGGCCAGTCGGTCACCATCGCCGTTTCCGATAACATGCCGACGGCTCTGATCTCGGTGGTCGGCATCAATACGGTCGCGATCTCGACCTCCACAAAGGTGGTCTGGGGCCAGTTGAAGCTGCGGGTGTCCCTGGTGCTCGACAATACGGGGTCGATGTGCGAGCCCGACAATAATCCTTGTTCCGGCAACTCCAACCCCAACATCAAGATAAACGCGCTGAAGACGGCGACTACGAACCTCCTGGCCATGCTGAAAGGCGTCGCCGTGAATACGGGGGACGTGATGATCGCGATCGTTCCGTTCACCACCGGCGTCAACGTCGGCACGGCCAACAAATCCGCAAGCTGGCTCACCTACGCGCCATGGGACCTGGCGGGCAGCGGCTACGGCTCCTACAAGAAGAGCAATGGCAGTAGCTGTACCGCAGGCACAAACGGCTGCAACTGGGTCGCTACCGACTCGGACCATTCCACCTGGACCGGTTGCGTCATGGATCGCAACCAGAGCTACGACGTCCAAAACACCTTGCCGTCAACCGGCACGGTCGCGACGCTGTTTCCCGCAGCGCCCGCCGGCTTATACAGCCAATCGAGTTGGAGTCTGACCTGTCCGACGCAGCTGATCGGCCTGACCGACGTGCTGAACGGCTCCGGCTGGACGAACCTCAACAGTACCGTCACCAACATGACGGCCGGCGGCGCGACCAATCAGACGATCGGCCTTGCCTGGGGATGGATGCTGATGACCAGCGGATCGCCGATCGTCGATCCGGGCGCGCTTCCCGCCAATACGCAACAGGTCATCATCATCCTCAGCGACGGTCTCAACACACAGGACCGCTGGACGGGCAACGGTTCGAGCGAGGACTCCGGCACGGACACGCGGATGAATCTGGTCTGCAGCAACGCCAAGGCTGCGGGCATCACCATCTACGCCGTGTTCGTCGATCTGGGCGGCACGCAGGGAAACTCGACTGTGCTGCAGAACTGCGCCACGGATGCCAGCAAGTATTTCGACCTGACGGCGGCGAGCCAGATCATTTCGACCTTCAATCAGATCGGCCAGCAGATCACCAATCTGCGCGTGGCGCAGTAGCCAAGCGCGATTTCCTCCGGTGTGCGCAGCGCTACTGCTGTCCGCCGGCGGAGGTCTTGGACTCCATTTCCTGGTGCTTGGCGATCTGATCCATGCTCGTGTCGAAGGGATCCTTGCCGTCGCCGGGCTGCGGCGAGGGCTCGCAACGCGAGGCGACACAGGAATAGGTCACCTGCGCGGTGCCTCTTTGCAGCGTGACGATGGCGGTGTCGGAGCCGAAGACGACGACCTGCTGGTTGCTGACCTCGGTTCCCGAGGCGTCGAGCGCGACGATGTTGGTGGCGCCGAAGGCTTTTCCCAGAATGAACGCATGGCGCTTGTCGATCATGGTGATGTCGGCGATCGCCGGGTTTCCGACATAAAGCGTGGAGACGGGCTTGTCGAAGGCGACCATGCGCACTTCGTCCAGCGCCACCGCAACGGAGGCGGCGCGCGCTTGGGCGGCGCCGACTGCCAGCAATATGCTCGCAAGCAAAACAGTCGTGTGGCGCATGGATGCGGCTCCCGTCGGATTCTCCCGGCGCAAGGTAGACGGTGCGTCGTAAAAGAAGTTTTAAGTTTCTTCCGCCAGCGGTCGGCCGCTTGCCGCGAAGCGGGATTCTTCGGATAGGACGGGGCGATCGTGCGGCTTGGTAAACGAAATGGAAAAATTAAGTACAACGCCCCTCGCCGCAGCCCTCTTTTCGTATCGCGGCGGCACAGTTCGCCCTTTACCGGCGAAACCCGCTTAACACCGAATTAAGTGCCTGCGCCTAAGCTCGCCTTGTCCTGGCAAAGAGCCGTAACAAACGGCACGCGCAGGACGTCCTAGGGTGTCCACAAGTGGAGGTAAGTATGCACAACCTTTTTACGCGATTCGTCCGCGACGAATCTGGCGCAACGGCCATCGAATACGGCCTGATTGCGGCCCTGATCGCGGTCGTGATTATCGGCACGTTGCAGGCTATCGGCACGCAACTGAGCACGAAGTTCGCGGCCGTTGCCGCTGCGCTTTAAAACTGCAAAGCGGATGCGCAAGTCGAGCGGCCGCCAATTGGCGGCCGTTCGCACATGAAGGGCGGTAGGAGATGGCCGCGGAACTTCTGGTGATCGTCGTACTGCCGGCGTTGCTGGCGCTGGCCGCCGGCTGGGACCTTGCGAGCTATACGATTCCGAATGGGCTGCAGCTGGCGCTGATCGCCGCTTTCGTCGTTTTCGTATTGATCACCGGCATGACGCCTTCCGTGGCGGGCGGACATCTGCTGGCGGGATTTTTGGGCGTGAGCTTAGGCTTTACGCTGTTTGCTCTCGGCTATATCGGCGGAGGCGACGCCAAGCTGTTCGCCGCGGTCGCGCTTTGGCTCGGCCTGGATCGCGATCTGATGAGTTACATGCTGGTCGCTTCGCTTCTGGGCGGGGCGTTGACGTTGACGCTTCTGGTGCTGCGCCGCGTGCCGTTGCCGACGCTGCTGACGGGCCAATCCTGGCTGCTCAGGCTGCACGACGACCGGGAGGGAATTCCTTATGGCGTGGCGCTGGCGACGGCGGCTTTTCTCATTCTTCCGCAGACGGAGATTTTCCGCCTCGCGGCCGGCGGCTGATGCAGCCGCTGTTTCAGCCTAAGATTTACCCAAAACGCGGCCTTTCAGCATTTTGTTAAGCATTTTCTAAAGGGTTCCGTGCTCGGATTGGCACAAAGGAGCCGGCACACATGAACACTCGGCGTCTCGTTGTCCTTTTGCTGGCTGCCGTGGCCGCGGGAGGCGCAGCCCTACTTGTACGCGGATTGATGGGCGGCGGTACGACGAAAGTCGATGCGCGTCCCCAGCCCCCGCCCATCGCGATCGGCAACGTCCTAGTTGCGGCGAGCAATCTGCAGCCCGGCCAAATGCTCGGCGCCGGAACGGTGCATTGGCAGAAATGGCCGAAGAGCGACGTCGATCCCGGATTCATCCAGCAGATGGGCGCCGCCTCGGCGGATGCGGCGGTGGCCGGCACGGTGGCGCGAGCGCCGATCGTGGCGGGCGAACCGATCACCTATTCCAAGATCGTGCGGAGCGACGCGAGCGGCTTCATGGCGGCGACGCTGCACCCCGGCATGCGCGCCGTTTCCATTCCCGTGACGATCGCCTCCGTCGCCGGCGGCTTCATCCTGCCCAACAACCGCGTCGACATCATTCTCACCGAAACCACCAACGACACGCCCAAGCGCGCGCTCTCGCGCATCGTGCTTTCGGACGTGCGCGTGCTGGCGATCGACCAAACCACCGCGAGCCAAAAATCGGTTTCCGACGCCAAGACGGCGACGCTGGAACTGACGCCCGATCAAGTGGAGACGCTGTCGCGCGCGCAAATCACCGGAACCCTGTCCTTGGCGCTGCGCGCGCTGGGCGACAGCGATCCGGGACAAACCGCTTCGCAACTGAGCGGGGCGCGCTCCGGCGGCGACTCCGACGCCGACCAGGTTTCGATTATCCGTTATGGCGTCGTGCGCACTCAGTCCGCCAACGGGAGGAACTAGATGCATAAGATCCTGCTCCCGATCTTGAGCGTCGCCGTCGTACTCGCTCTCGTCGCGGTCGATCCCGCGTTTGCCTCCCCGCGCGCGGAGCGCGCGGACGAAGACGGCGCGCCGCGGGTGATTTCGGTTTCCACCCGTTCGGACGGACCGGTCCATCAGCGCCTGATCCTGCCGCTCGACAAGGCGGCGATCGTCCAGATCGACGCCGACGCGCGCGACGTGCTGGTCACCAATCCCGCGATTGTCGACGCCGTGGTGCGCACGCCGCGGCGGATTTTCCTGTTGGCGTTGAAAGGCGGCCAGACCAACGCCTTCTTCTTCGACGCCGCCGGCCGTCAGCTGCTGTCGCTCGACATCAGCGTCGAGCGGGATGTCACCGATCTTGCCCGTCTCATCCGCAAGGATTTTCCCGGCTCGGACGTGAATGTCTCGGCGATGAACGACAATGTCGTGCTCAGCGGCAAGGTTTCGAGCGCCCAGGATTCCACCCGCGCCCAGGATGTCGCCGCGCGCTTTGCCGGCGATCCGACCAAAGTCGTCAACATGCTGCAAATTGCCGGCAGCGAGCAGGTGATGCTGAAAGTGCGCATCGCCGAAGTGCAGCGCCAGGTCGCCAAGCAGCTCGGCATCGATCTTGCCGGTGCGGCGATCGTCAACGGCGTGCCGATCGCCGCCGCGACCTCCAATCCCTACGGGCTGATGGGCCAGGCGCTCAGCGATCTCTCCGGCACCCAGATCGGTTCCGTCTGCTCGGCCGCCTTCACGCCCACCGGGACCAACAATACGACGACGACCATCACCAATGGCGTGGCGTCCGTCGTTCAAACGCTCACGAAGAGCGTCCCCTGCACCAGCCCGAACAACGTCCAGGGCACGATGAAGGCGCTGGAAACGGTGGGCTTGGTGCACACGCTGGCCGAGCCGAACCTCACCGCGGTCTCCGGCGAAACCGCGAAGTTCCTGGCGGGCGGCGAATTTCCCGTGCCGGCGGGCCGCGACCAGCAGGGCAACATTTCGATCATCTTCAAGCAATTCGGCGTCGGCCTTTCCTTCACGCCGGTGGTGCTGAGCTCCGGCCGCATCTCGCTGCAGCTGTCGGCCGAAGTGAGCGAACTCACCAACACCGGCGCCTTCACGCTGCAGGGCGGCACCTCGACGGACGCGAACGGCAACACCGTCACGGTTGCGGCGGCGACCATTCCCGCGCTTTCGGTGCGCCGCACGGAGACCACGGTCGAACTGCCCTCGGGCGGCAGCTTCGCCATCGCCGGCCTGATGCAACACACCTCCAAGCAGCAGATCGACGCGTTTCCCGGCCTCAAGGACATGCCGATCCTGGGCGCGTTGTTCCGTAGCCGCGATTTCCAGAACAACGAAACCGAACTGGTCGTGATGGCGACGGCCTACCTCGTCAACCCGACGACGGAAGCCAAACTGGCCTCGCCCACAGACGGCTTCCTGCCGCCGACCGATCCGGAAACCATTTTGCTTGGCAAACTGAACGAGGACTATCCGCGCGGCAAGCAACCTGTGGCCGAGGCTCAAGGCGGCCCGTACGGGTTCATCGTGCAATAGGAAGACGCGAAAATGAAGAACACTCTGCGTTACGTTGCCGTCGCCGCCGTACTCCTGGCGGGCAGCTGTGCCGCGCCGATGAACCAGGACACGCTGTCCAACGACGGCGCGGTCAATCATCCGATCTCGGTCGAGGCGCACTACACCGCGATCAAGCTGCCCTTCTCGGCGCCGGATGAGGGCCTGCTGCCCGAGGACGCGGCGCGCTTCGACCAATTCGTCGCCGACTATCTCGAACGCGGCAGCGGCTCGATTTCGGTCTCGGCGCCGGCCGGTGCCGACGCCTCCGCCGCGATCGGCTATTTCGCGGAGCGCTTGGCTTCGCTGGGGGTGCCGCGTTCGCGCATCCTGGTGGGTACGCGCGAGGCGTCAGGCGCCGACACGCAGGTGGAAATCGGTTATGTCGGCTATGTCGCGCGCACCGATCCGTGCGGCGACTGGTCGAAGGATCTCGCGGAGACGGCGTCCAATCAGTCGGCGCCGAATTTCGGCTGCGCCGTCCAGCACAACATCGCCGCGATGGTTGCAGACCCGCGCGATCTGGTGACGCCGCGCCCGACGACGGACGGCGACGCGACGCGCCGCAACACCGTGGTCGGCAATTACGAAAAGGGCAAAGTCACGTCCGCCGAGAAGACATCGGACCAGTCGGCCAAAGTGTCCGATGTGGGCACCGGCCAGTAGGGGCGCGCGCAACATGGTCAAGACGCAACAAGAGGACAAAGAGCAGGCGTACGGGGCGGCGGCGCACGAGCGTCCCGTGCCGCGCATTTCCATCCATGCGTTTTGCGAGTTCCCCGACACCGGCGCGGCCTTGCAGCGGGCCGGCTCCGACCGGCGCTTGTCCAAGACCAATCTGACCGTCCAGCTCGGCGGCATCGCCGCGGCGATCGAGCATTACAAAGGGCTGGTGACGCCCAATCTGCTGATCGTGGAAACCAGGTTTTCCGGAAAACAGGCCCTCGACGAACTCGACAGCCTCGCCCAGGTCTGCGATCCGGCGACCAAGGTGGTGGTGATCGGCCGCGTCAACGACGTCGAGCTTTATCGCGAATTGATGCGCCGCGGCGCGTCCGAATATCTGGTGGCGCCGGTCGATCCGCTGCATCTGATCGAAGTCGTCGCCGGGCTTTACAGCGATCCGGCAGGGCATCCGATTGGGCGCGTAATCGCCTTCGTGGGCGCGCGCGGCGGCGCGGGCTCCTCGACGCTCGCCCATAATATCGGCTGGTGCGTCGCCGAGGAACAGCACATCAACACCACGATCCTCGATTTCGACCTGCCGTTCGGCACGCTCGGCCTCGATTTCAACGACGAAGCGGGCCAGAGCATCGCCGACGCTTTGACCGCGCCCGAGCGGCTCGACGAGGTCCTGCTGGAACGCCTGCTGATCCGGCGCGGCGAATATCTTTCGTTGTTCACCGCGCCCGCCGTGCTGGACCGCGATTACGACGCGGGCCTCGACGCCTACGAAGCCGTGATCGACGCGGTTCGTCAGGTCTCGCCCTGCATGATCGTCGATCTGCCGCATTCCTGGGCGCCCTGGGTCAAGGCGACCCTGATCGGAGCCGACGACATCGTGGTGGTGGCCACGCCGGATTTGGCCTCGCTGCGCAACGCCAAGAACCTCATGGAAATCCTGCGCCACAACCGGGCCAACGACGCCGCTCCCAAGCTGGTGCTGAACCAGGTCGGCCAGCCCAAACGACCCGAGATTCCGGTGAAGGACTTCGCCGAAACCTTCGGCGTGGAGCCGTCCATGGTGCTGCCGTTCGATCCCGCCCTGTTCGGATTGGCGGCGAACAACGGACAGATGCTGGCCGAACTGGGGCAGAAATCGTCCACCATCGACGCCGTGCGCCGGCTGGCGGGATTGGTCACCGGGCGCAAGCAGGCCGGCGAGAAGGCGGCTTCATCGCTCTTCTCCATGTTGAGGGGAAAGAAAAGAGCCTAGGGAATGTTCGGAAAGCGCGCCGCGACCGAGACCAACGCCAAGCCGCCGCTCGCGGAGACGCAAGCCGTGCGTCCGCCGCCCAAGCTCGACGGCGTGCGCGACTCCGCCGCGATGCCGCCGCTCGCCGCGCTTCCGACCCAGACGCGCTCTTTCATGGCCGACGAGCGTTCCGAGGGTTATTACCAGATCAAGACCACGATCTTCAGCGCCCTGATCGACACCATCGATCTGGCGCAGTTGGCCCAACTCGATCCGGATTCGGCGCGCGAGGAAATCCGCGACATCGTCAACGAGATCATCTCGATCAAAGCGGTTGTGATGTCGATCGCCGAGCAGGAGCACCTGTTGCAGGACATCTGCAACGACGTGCTCGGCTACGGCCCGCTCGAACCTTTGCTCGCCCGCGACGACATCTCCGACATTATGGTCAACGGCGCCGCGCGCGTGTTCATCGAAGTGAACGGCAAGGTGCAGCTCACCCCGATCCGCTTCCGCGACAATGCGCAGCTGATGAACATCTGCCAGCGCATCGTCAGCCAGGTCGGCCGCCGCGTCGACGAGAGCTCGCCGATCTGCGACGCGCGCCTGCTCGACGGCTCGCGCGTCAACGTCATCGCGCCGCCGCTCTCGCTCGACGGGCCCACGCTCACCATCCGCAAATTCAAGAAAGACAAGCTGAAGATGGACGATCTCGTCCGCTTCGGATCGATCAACGAGCCGGGCGCCAAGCTGCTCGGCATCATCGGCCGCTGCCGTTGCAATGTGCTGATCTCGGGCGGCACCGGCTCGGGCAAGACCACGCTGCTCAACTGCCTGACCGCCTACATCGACGCGGAAGAACGCATCATCACCTGCGAGGACGCCGCCGAACTGCAATTGCAGCAGCCCCATGTCGTGCGTCTGGAAACGCGGCCGCCCAATCTGGAAGGCCAGGGCCAGATCACCATGCGAGATCTGGTGAGGAACTGCCTGCGCATGCGCCCCGAACGCATCATTGTCGGCGAAGTGCGCGGACCGGAAGCGTTCGACCTGCTGCAGGCCATGAACACCGGCCATGACGGCTCGATGGGCACGCTCCACGCCAACAGCGCCCGCGAGGCCATGAACCGTCTGGAATCGATGATCACCATGGGCGGCTTCCAGCTTCCCACCAAGACCATCCGCGAGATGATCGTCGGTTCGATCGACGTCATCATCCAGGGCGAACGCTTGCGCGACGGCACGCGGCGCATCACCAAGATCACCGAGGTCGTGGGCACCGAAGGCGATGTCGTCATCACCCAGGACCTGCTCACCTACGAAATGTCCGGCGAAGACGAAGGCGGACGCATCAAGGGACGCCATATCGGCACCGGCATCGTGCGCCCGAACTTCTGGGAACGCGCGCGCTATTACAATCTGGAACGCGAACTGTCGGACGCTCTCGACAAGCTGCAGGTCTAACCATGGCGATTGCACTCGTCGCGGTCTTGCTGGTGCTGGCGATGGGCGGGGCGGCTTTCGCTTTTGCCGGCGGTTCGAGCGAAGCATCGGATAAGCGCATCGCCGCCATCTCCAAGTCGCAGCTCGGTTCGGATGCGGGCCGCACCGCGGCCGAGAACCCCAGTGCGCGCCGCAAGAACGTCCAGGCGCTGCTCAAGGATATCGAAAAGAAACAGTCCGCCGACAAGCCGGCCATGACGATGCGCCGCCGCCTCGACCAAGCGGGCCTTAGCGGCGTCAAGACGCGCAATTTCTGGATCGCTTGCGGGCTGCTGGCTCTTCTCGTCGTCGGTTTTTGTCAGATCGACGGCCTGACGGTGCTGGTGACCGCGATGGCCGCCTTCGGCGCCGGCTTCGGGTTGCCGCGCTGGGTGCTCGGCTTTCTCAAGCGCCGCCGCGAGAAGCGATTCACCAACGATTTTGCCAGCGCCATCGACGTGATCGTACGCAGCGTGAAATCGGGTCTGCCCACCAGCGACGCGCTCAGGATCGTGGCCACCGAATTCCGCGATCCGGTCGGCGGCGAGTTCAAGCGGCTGAACGAAAGCATGAAGCTCGGCGTCACGCTGGAGCAGGGCCTCAAGCGGATGCATGAAAGCATGCCGACCATGGAGGTCGGCTTTTTCGCCACCGTCATGACCATTCAGCAGAAATCGGGCGGCAATCTGTCCGAAGCGCTGGGCAATCTCGCGGCCGTGCTGCGCGACCGCAAGCGCCTGCAAGGCAAGATCCGGGCGATGTCGTCGGAGGCGAAAGCTTCGGCCGCGATCATCGGTTCGCTGCCGCCCGGCGTCATGGGCCTCGTGTATATTACGACGCCCAACTACATATCCATGCTTTTCACCGAGCGGACGGGAAACCTGTTGCTGGCGGGCTGCGTCCTATGGATGAGCTTGGGCATTTTCGTGATGCGCAAGATGATCAATTTCAAGCATTGAGGCGGATTGGATGTTCAATACCGATTTTTTCGATCTGCTCTTCGATCCGCGCTTCCTGGTGACGGTGGCCGCGGGAATTCTGGCCTTCGCGACCATCGTCACGCTGGGGATGCCGCTGCTCGAGCGCGATACGCTCGGCCGGCGCCTGAAAGCGGTATCGGAGCGGCGCGAGGAATTGCGCGCCCGCCACCATGCCGCGCTCAACGCCAAACGCGGACAGCTGCGCAGCGCACCGGTCGGCAGCGCCAAGCTGATCAAGCAGATCGTCGAACGCTTCGATCTGACCAAGCTGGTAAATTCCGAAGGCTCGCAGGACAAACTGGCGCGGGCCGGCATGCGCGGCCAGACGCCGGTTATCGTCTTCAATTTCTTCCGCTTCGTGATGCCCTTCATCCTGTTCGCGCTGGCGCTGGTTTATCTTTTCGGCATCACGCACTTTCACTGGTCGTCGATGATGAAGCTCGGCGCCGCGGTGGGCGCCGCGCTGGTGGGCTTTTATCTACCCGACCTGTTCATCTCCAACCTCAGCTCGCGCCGGCAGGCCTCCATCATGATCGCGTTCCCCGACGCCCTCGACTTGCTGCTGATCTGCGTGGAGTCTGGCATGTCCGTGGAAGCGGCCTTTTCCAAGGTCGCCGCCGAGATCGGCGAGACCTCTGCGGAGCTGGCGGAGGAATTCGCGCTCACCACCGCCGAGCTTTCCTATCTGCCAGACCGCAAGCAAGCGTTCGAGAATCTCGCCAAGCGCTGCGGCCATCCCGGCGTCAAGCAGGTGGCGACAGCGCTCAATCAGGCCGAGCGCTACGGTACGCCGCTCGGCCAGGCCTTGCGGGTCTGCGCCCAGGAAAACCGCGAGATGCGCATGTCCGAGGCCGAGAAGAAGGCCGCCGCGCTGCCGGCCAAGCTGACCGTGCCGATGATTCTTTTCTTTCTGCCGTGCCTGTTCGTCGTCATCATGGGCCCGGCGGTGATGAAGATCATGCGCATGATGTGAAATCGGTAATCAGGAATCAGGAAACAGAAGGCGCGTGCTTTGGCGCATGCGCCCGATTCCTCCGCATTCCGCGTTTTGACTACGGCCGGTCGTTCGCCAGCCTGAGCGCGGGGATCGTGCTTTTGACTGTCTGAGCCGTTGTTAGGCGAGGCTTGTGCGTTTCGGCAAGTTTGCGCGGGGGGTGGCTCGCTTTGGCTGTTTTCTTCCAAACCGGTCCGGCCTTGGCATCGAACGGCACAGCCTGCATGACGACGGTCTTCGCCGCTTGGTCCGGTTTGTTCTCGGTTTTACCCGCCACCAGCGCCTTGGGCGGCTGGGAGGCGGCAGGCTGCGTTTGTGCGGGCGCCTGCGTGAGCGTTGCCGGCGCCGGGGCGACTGTCGCCGGCGCTCCGGTGGCGATTTTGGGTTGCGTAAAGGGCGCCGCCGCCGGACTTGCCATTCCGTCGATCAGCGCCAGATTGCGCGCGATCTTGGGATCGGCCGAGCCGGTTGCGGAAGCCTCGTCCATCAGCTTGCGCGCTGTGTCGGGGTCGCCCGCCAGCATGCGCGACAGGGCATAATTGTTGAGCACCGCCGCTTCGCCCGGCTTCAGCACGAGGGCGCGCTGATAGGCGTCGCGCGCTTTGGCGGAATCGCCGATCTGGTCGTAGGCCACGCCCAGAGCGGAATAGAACGTCCAATCGTTGGGCTGCAATTCGACGGCGCGGTTGAGGAATTGCACGCCTTCCGGCGCACGTCCTTGCTGGACGAGCACCTTGCCGTATTCGCCGATGACGCGCGGATCGTCCTGGGTGACCAGCATCAGCTGGCTGAGCATGCGCACGGCGCCGGCATAATCGGCCTTGGCGCGCAAGAGCTGGGCTTGGCGGATTTCGTCGTCTAGATTGCCGGCGGAAGCGGTGGCGGTCGCGGCGTTGTCGGCTTGCGCTTGATCCGTCGAGCGAGCGACGGGGTCGGACGCGCATGCGCCGAGAGCGGCGGTCGACAAGGCGAGCGCTCCCAGGCGGGCGAGCAAATGTTGCATGGCAAAGCCTTTATTCAGACAAGCTGGTCCACGGCGCAGCATGCGCGAATGCGGTCAACAAACTCTTAAATCTGGACAGTTATTAAGGTTTGGCGTCCAAATCCTGACGCAAAGATATGGGATTGGAGTCCCATGAAACGTCGCCGGACGATGTGGACCGCGGGCTTCGGCCTTGTCGCAGTGGCGTTTTTGGCCGCCGCCCAAGACTTGCCGCCGCGCCTGTCCTTCCAGGTGGCGACCGGTTCGACGGCCGGCACGCTTTTTCCGATGGGCGAGTTGATTGCCGGCATCGTCAGCCATCCGCCGGGTGTGGCGCGCTGCGAGGCGCGCGGCGTATGCGGGCCGTCCGGCTTGATCGTGTCGGCGAGCACCAGCGAGGGCGCCGTCGCCAATGTGCTGGAGGTCAATGACGGCAGCGTCGACTCCGGTCTGGCACAAGCCAATGTCGTGGCCGACGCGGTGGCGGGCCAAGGCGCGTTCCGCAAGGCGGGCCGCCAGACGCATATCCGCGTGATTGCCAATCTGTATCCCGAAACCGTGCAGTTGGTCGTGGCCGCCAAGTCGCGCATCGTCCGAGTCGCCGATCTCGGCGGCAAGCGCGTCTCGCTCGGCACCGAGGGCTCGGGCGCCGGTGTGGTCGCGCGCGAAATCCTCGCCGCCTACAAAATCCCGGAATCGCGCCTGAAAGTCCGCGGCGACTCCTATGATGTCGCCGCCAGCCTGCTGCAGCAGGGCAAGATCGACGCGTTCTTCTTTCAGGGCGGAGCGCCGTCGCCGCTGATCGGCGATCTCTTAGCGCGCGGAACGGCCCGGCTGATCGCGATCGACGGCAAGGCGCGCCGCCGTCTGCTCCTGCGCGTGCCCAGCCTTTCTGCCGATGCGATTCCCGCAAGCGCCTATCCGGGCGCGGGCGCGATCCAAACCGTTTCCAGCCGCACGCTTTGGGTGGTGAAGGATTCGGCGTCGCCCGACATCGTCTACGGCATCGTGCGCGCGCTGTTTAATCCGGTCAACCGCCCCTTGCTCGATGCCGGCGGTCCCTCGGCGCGCACCGTCCGCCTCGATCAAGCGGCCGTCGGCCTCACCGCGCCGTTGCATCCGGGCGCCGAGCGCTTCTACCGCGAGATGGGCAAACTCGCCGATCCGACGCCGCGCCGTTAGGTTTCGATATATTCCGGCAGACCCGCATCGACTTCGGCCTTTGCCGCGCGGCCCCAGTCCTGCATCGCCGGCAGCGTCCTCATCCGTTCGCAATAGGCCGAGGCCAACGGCGGCAGGTCGATTCCGTAAGTGAGAAAACGCGAGACGACCGGCGCGTACATGCAGTCGGCGACGGAAAATCGTCCAAACAGGAAGCCGCCGTCTTTGCCATAGCGTTCCAGCGCCGCGCTCCAAGCCTCGACGATGCGCGCGATTTGCGCCCTGGTGGCGTCGCGCAGGTCCGGCGTGGGCAGGGTGCGCGCGAATTCCATCGTCATTTGGTCGCGCAGATCGGGAAAGCCCGAATGCATCTCGGCGGCATAGGAGCGCGCCAGCGCGCGCAGCGAAGCATCGTGCGGCCACAGCTCCGCTTCGGGATGGCGCTCGGCCAGCGTCTCGCAGATGGCGAGGCTGTCCCAGACCATAAATGTGCGTCCGTTCTCCGCGATCTCGAGCACCGGCACCCTGCCGGCCGGGGAATGTTTCAGGATCTGCTGGCGCGTGGTGGGCGACTCCATTCGGCGCAGACGGATCAGGATTTCCTCGAACGGCGCTCCCGTCGCGCGCATCGCCATGTAAGGGCGCAGGCTCCAGCTCGACCAGTTCTTGGTGCCGAGGATCAAGGTGTACGCTGCCATGATGTTTCTCCGGTTACGGGGGCCATTTCTATAGCGAATGGCGAATAGCGAATAGCGAATAGAAGAACCTACCCTATTCGCTACTCCCTATTCGCTATTCGCTCTTTTAATACGCCGTTTCCACATTCACGATATTGTCCGGCCGTTCGCCGTGCTCGAACGCGGCGATGCCGTCGAGCACATACTGCACCGCGATGGCGGGCTGGGAAATCGCCGCGATGTGCGGCGTCAGCGTGATCTTGGGATGGCTCCATAGCGGGCTCGATTCCGGCAGCGGCTCCTCGCCGAAAACGTCGAGCGCGGCGCCGGACAGATGACCCAAGTCGAGCGCCGCGATCAGGTCGGCTTCCACCAGATGTCCGCCGCGCGCCACATTGATGACGAAGCCGCCCTCGGGCATCGCCGCGAAGGTCTTGGCGCCCAGGATACCGGCGGTCTTGCGCGTCAGCGACAGAAGACAGACCAGGATATCCGCCTGAGCGAGGAAGGCGTCCAGCTCCGCGTCGCCGGCGAAGCTTTTCAGTCCGGGAAGATTCTTCCTGCCGCGGCTCCAGGCCGATACCGGAAAGCCCAGCTCCATCAAGCGCCCGGCCGTGAAGCTGCCGATCTCGCCCAGGCCCAGCATGGCGACGCGCGTATCTTCGGTGCGGCGCGGCAGCACCATCTGCCGCCATTTGCGTGCGGCCTGGGCCTCGTCGAAAAACCGCTGATGGCGATGATGGATCAGCACCTGCATCAGCACATACTGCGCCATCTCCGCCGACAAGCTCCGGTCGACGAAGCGCACCAGCGGCACGCGCCTGGGATAATCGGGGTCGGAGAGGAATCCGTCCACGCCGGCGCCCAGCGAGAAGGCGGCTTTCAGGTTCGCAAAGGTTTTTAGCAGTCCGGGCGGCGGCAGAAAGCTCAGCACATAGTCGATGCTTTCGGGCGCATAGAGATCGCGGCCGTGCACGAGGATGTTGAGAGAACTTTCGTCCAACTTCGCGGTCCACAGGCCGGACCACTTCGCCGGCACGATCATCAACAGATTCGGTTTCGCCATGGCCGAACGCTCGCCGCTTTGGCGTTCCGATTCAAGACCGCCTCGGGTTGAAATCTCCGCTTTGCGCCAAAAAGGCCGCCCCTGACGGGGGGCGGGGGGAAGCCCCGCCCTTACGGCGCCGCCGGCGTTTGCGCCGGAGCGGTCCCTTGTAGAAGGGGGCACGGCATTGCAATAGTCTCCATAACGCCGGTGCAGCACACACGATATCGCGTTCGATGCCGCGGATGTGGAGTGGGAATTTTGGCGGAGATCAGGCTATAAAGCGGATCAAACGTCCTGTCAGGACTGCCGAAGATAACACCGGGGCACGCGCCTTGAGACGCGTGACCGAGGGAGATAACGGCCTATGGATCAGCTGCGTAGACACCCGCTGGCTCGGGACACGATGGCCTATGTTCTGGCTGGGGGACGCGGCGCCCGGCTGAACGAACTCACGGAGAAGCGCGCCAAGCCGGCGGTCTATTTCGGGGGCAAAGCCAGAATCATCGATTTCGCCCTGTCGAACGCGGTCAACTCGGGCATCCGACGTATCGCTGTCGCCACCCAATACAAGGCGCATTCGCTGATCCGTCACCTGCAACAGGGCTGGGACTTTTTCCGCTCCGAACGGAACGAGAGCTTCGACATCCTGCCGGCGTCGCAACGGGTCTCCGAAGCTCATTGGTACGAAGGCACCGCCGACGCCGTATTTCAGAATATAGACATCGTCGAAAGCTACGGACCGGAGTTCATGGTGATCCTCGCCGGGGATCACATTTACAAAATGGACTACGAGGTCATGCTGCAACAGCACGTCGACTCCGGCGCCGATGTCACGATCGGGTGTCTGGAGGTGCCCCGCGCCGAAGCGAGCTGTTTTGGAATCATGGCCGTCGATCAGAACGATGTGATAACGGAGTTCCTCGAGAAGCCCGCCAAGCCGCCCGGCATACCGGGAAAGCCCGAGGTCGCGCTCGCCTCGATGGGCATCTACGTCTTCCGGACGGCACGGCTTTTCGAAGAACTCCGCCGCGACGCGGCAACGCCGGGATCCTCGCGCGATTTCGGCAAGGACGTCATTCCCCATATGGTGAAGACGGCAAAGGCCGTCGCGCACCGCTTTTCCGCCTCGTGCGTCCGGTCCGGGGGCGAGGAACATAGCTATTGGCGGGACGTGGGAACGATCGACGCCTATTGGGAAGCCAATATCGACCTGACCGACGTGTTGCCGCAGCTCGACCTCTATGATCGAAGCTGGCCGCTGTGGACCTACGGCGAAATCACGCCGCCGGCCAAATTCGTCCACGATTTGGAAGGCCGGCGCGGCAGCGCCGTGGCCTCGCTGGTGTCGGGCGACTGCATCATCTCGGGTTCCCATTTGCGCCGCTGCCTGATTTTCACGGGCGTGCGGTCGAACAGTTACTCCGTCTTGGAAGAGGCGGTCGTGCTGCCTCAGTGCAAAATCGGCCGAGGCGCGCATTTGCGCCGCGTGGTGCTGGACCGGGGCGTCGTCATCCCCGAGAAATTGGTTGTGGGAGAGGATCCGGTGCTCGACGCCCAGCGGTTCAGGCGAACCGAAAAAGGCGTCTGCCTGGTTACCCAAACGATGATCGATCGTCTGATATTATGACGGTGCGCGTACTTTCGGTTGCCTCCGAAATCTATCCGTTGGTCAAGACCGGCGGCTTGGCCGACGTGGTCGGCGCCTTGCCGGCCGCGCTGGCGCCTCACGATATTCAACTGACGACGCTGATTCCAGGCTACCCGGACGTGATGAAGGCGCTGGAGAAGAGTCAGATCCTTCACCGGTACAACGACCTTCTGGGTGTTGAAGCGCGGCTTCTGGGTGGGTCCGCGGGCGGACTTGAATTGCTCGTGCTCGACGCGCCCACGCTGTTCGCGCGCGACGGCGGGCCCTATTCCGATCCGGACGGCGAGCAATGGGCGGACAACTGGCTGCGGTTTGCTGCGTTGGGCCGGGCCGCCGCCGATGTCGTTCGAGGCGCGGCCGCCAATTTGCGCCCCGAACTGCTCCACGCCCACGACTGGCAAGGGGCGATGGCCGCGGCCTATCTGCGCTTCGGCAAGAATGCGGCGACGCCCAGTATCGTGACGATCCACAACATCGCTTTTCCGGGCTGGTTCCCGGCGAAGGTGTTTCCCGCTCTCGATCTGCCGCCGGAGGCCTTCACGATCGAAGGCGTCGAATATTTTGGCGGCGTCGGCTTCCTCAAGGCGGGTCTGCGGGCGGCCGACGTTATCACGACGGTCAGTCCGACATATGCCGAACAAATATGCGATCCGCTCTTTGGCATGGGGTTCGAAGGTCTCATTAAAACGCGTCGGGACCGCGTATTCGGGATTCTCAACGGCATCGACACGGCCGTATGGAACCCCGCCTCCGATCCGAATCTTGCGGCCGTCTATGATGCCGGCACGCTGGACCGGCGCGCGCAGAATCGGCGCGCAATCGAGGCGGCATTCGGTTTGGCCGAAGGCGACGGACCTATCTTCTGCGTCGTCAGCCGGCTCACTTTGCAGAAGGGCATGGACGTTCTGGCCGGTCTCGGCGATGCGCTGGTGGCGATGGGCGGCCGCTTGGCCGTCCTGGGTTCGGGCGAGGCCGAGCTGGAAGCCGCCTTCACGGCGGCGGCCGTGCGCCATCCTGGGCGCCTCGGAGTACGGATCGGCTACGATGAATCTCTTTCGCATCTGCTTCAGGGCGGGGCCGACGCAATTGTGATCCCCTCGCGTTTCGAACCGTGCGGCCTGACCCAGCTATACGGTCTACGCTACGGCTGTGTCCCGGTGGCGGCGCGCACGGGCGGGCTCGCGGACACGATCGTGGACGCAAACGAAGCCGCCCTGGCGGCCGGTGTTGCGACCGGCTTTCTGTTTGACGGCATGACTCGCGACGGTCTCGCCCGCGCGATTCAGCGTGCGATCGCCGTTTTTGGCGATCGAGAGGCGTGGCGTTCCATGCAAGAGCAGGGAATGAAGGCCGATTTCTCATGGCGGCGCAGCGGCCAGCGTTACGCCGAACTCTACAAGCGCCTGCTGAAGAACCGTCCACGATTAATTCAGCGTCGCCAACGATGACCTTCTTACGACGGTCATGATCCGCGATGCCGCATTCGTTACTTCTTGGCGGGCGGCGGGATCGGGGCCGGGCTGTCGCTCTGGGTGCGCAGATAAGCGAGCAGGTTGATGCGGTCCTGGGCGCTGCGCAGTCCTGCGAAGCTCATCTTGGTTCCCGGCACCACGCCTTGCGGCGATTTGAGATAGCGGAACAGGCTTTCATAGGTCCACGCCTCGTGGCTCGCCATCATCGCGCTCGAATAATCGAAGCCCGGATGCGTCGCGCGCGCCCGGCCGACGACGCCCCACAGGTTGGGGCCGATCTTGTTGGGGCCGTCCTTGCCGAGATCGTGGCATTGCTCGCAGCGCGCCGAAATTTCTTTGCCGGCGGCGACGTCGGCGGTGGGCAGCACCGTGCCGAAGTCGGGCAGCGTTTCTTCCACGGGAGCGGCTTGCGTGGTGCTGGCGGTCGTCTCTTCGTTTACGCCTTCGACCACATAGCCCGGCTTGGCCGGCAACGGCTTCTCGAAGATCGCTTCGGCCGCAAACTTGACGACCAGAACGAAGATCAGCGTGCCGAGGACCGCGCCGGCGATTTTGTTCCATTCCCAGGAATCCATATAGTCAGGCTCCGCAATTCTGTGGCCATGCGCCGTGAGTTCGAAAGGACCGGAAAGGTCCGCCCGGAAGGACCTCATGCGACATTACAGACGCATGTTAAAGCGTCATTGCGGCGAAGCGTCGCAGAATTTTTGAGTATTGTCTTGGTCCTTACCCAAGGGCAGGTACAGGGTAAAGCGGTCCGGCGCGATGGTCGCGCGCGGGCCGCACAGAAATCGAAGGAATAAAGCGCTCATGAAACCGATCGTCATCATCCCGGCGCGGATGGCGTCCACGCGGCTTCCCGGCAAGCCGCTCGCCGATATCGCAGGCGTTCCCATGATCGTGCGCGTCTGGCGCCAGGCGGTGGCGGCCAATATCGGTCCCGTCATCGTCGCCGCCGCCGAGCGCGAGATCGCGCAGGCCGTCGAGCAGGCCGGCGGCCGCGCGGTGCTGACCGCACCGGACCTGCCGTCGGGTTCGGATCGGGTGTGGGCCGCGTTGAACGCGGTCGACCGCGGCTTCGAACATGACGTCGTCGTCAATTTGCAAGGCGATCTGCCGGCCATCGATCCGGCCTATATCCGCGCCTGCGTCGGCGCCATCGCGACCGTCGGCTCCGACATCACCACGCTGGTCGCCGAGATCGACGACGAGACCGACGCCGACAATCCCAGCATCACCAAGGCCATCGTGAGCTGGGACGTCACCAAGGAACGCGGCAAGGCGCATTATTTCACGCGCGCGCGCGCGCCGTGGGGCGACGGACCTCTCTATTTCCATGTCGGGATCTACGCCTACACGCGCGCCGCGCTAGGACGCTTCGTGGGCTTGTTGCCTTCGCCTCTGGAAAAGCGCGAGAAACTGGAACAATTGCGGGCGCTGGAAGCGGGCATGACCATCGGTGTCGCCCGGATCGACAGCATGCCGCTGAGCGTCGATACGCCGGCCGATCTGGAGAAAGCGCGCGCGTTGTTCGCGAAGGAAAAGGTTTGATGAATTCGACGTACATTTCGCGTTCCAAGCGCGTTGCATTCCAGGGCGAGCCCGGCGCCTATGCCAACCTAGCGGCGCGCGAAGCCTTGGCACACGCCGAGGCGGTGCCGAAGCCCACTTTCGAAGCGGCGCTGGAAGCGGTGCGGTCGGGCGAGACCGACCTGGCCATCATCCCGGTGGAGAATTCGGTCTACGGGCGCATCGCCGACGTGCATTTTCTGGTGCGCTATTTCGGCCGGGCGATCAAAGGTTATGTCGCGGAGGGGCAGCACAATCTGTTCATCCTGGGCGAGCATTTCCATCGCGTGCGCCATCAATTGCTGGGGCTGAAGGGCGCCAAGCTCGCCGATGTGAAGACCGTCTACAGTCAGGCGCCCGCGCTCGGCCAATGCCGCAAGATCATCAAGGAGCTGGGTCTGGCCGACAAGCAATGGTCGGACACCGCCGGCGCCGCGCGCCATATCGCAGAGATGAAGGACCCCAGCGCCGCGGCCATCGCTTCCTCGCTGGCGGGCGAGATCTACGGGCTCGACGTGCTGCGCGCCGACGTGGAAGACGAACCGCACAACATGACGCGCTTTCTCATCGTCGGCGGCGAGCCGGACGATGCGCCGAACGACGGCCGTCCGGTCGTCACCACCTTCTTGTTCGGCGTGCGCAACGTGCCCGCCGCGCTCTACAAGGCGATGGGCGGCTTCGCCACCAACGGCGTCAACATGACCAAGCTGGAGAGCTATCAGCTCGGCGGCTCGTTCAACGCGACGGAATTCTACGCCGACGTCGAAGGCCATCCCGATTCGCGCAACGTGCGCCTGGCGCTGGAGGAACTGCAGTTCTTCTCCAGCAAGGTGGTGATGCTGGGCATCTACCCGGCGCATCCCTACAGGAACGAAATGCCGTAGCGAAAAGGCCAACAATATCCGCGCGTTCCCCGACTCGCGTTCTCTCGCGCCCCGTTCTATAACTTTTGCCGGGAGCCCGGTGGCGGACGAACCGCTCGCGAACCCGGTCAGATCCGGAAGGAAGCAGCCGTAACGAATCCGGTTTGGGTTGTCGCCGGGCTCCCACCTCAATGAATTCTGGAACCAGATGGCGGACACAGAAGAACCATCCTTGGGCCTCGGGCCGACGCCGTCCGGCGCCGGCGCGCGCGGCGCCGACTACAAGGTGTTGGCGCGCAAATACCGCCCCTCCGATTTCACCGGGCTGATCGGCCAGGAAGCGCTGGTCAGGACGCTGTCCAACGCCTTCGCCACCGGGCGGATCGCCCACGCCTTCATGCTGACGGGCGTTCGCGGCGTGGGCAAGACGACCACCGCGCGCATCATCGCGCGCGCGCTCAACTGCATCGGACCCGACGGCAAGCGAACCGAGCCCACCATCCGGCCTTGCGGCGTCTGCGAGCCTTGCATCGCCATCGCGGAATCGCGCTATGTCGACGTGCAGGAAATGGACGGTGCCTCCAACAACGGCGTGGAAGAAGTCCGCCAGATCATCGACAGCGTGCGCTACGCGCCGGCCTCGGCCCGTTACAAGGTCTATATCATCGACGAAGTGCACATGCTGTCGAAGCCCGCCTTCAACGCCTTGTTGAAGACGCTGGAGGAGCCGCCGGCGCATGTGAAGTTCATCTTCGCGACGACCGAACTGCGCAAGGTCCCGGTCACGATTCTATCGCGCTGCCAGCGCTTCGATTTGCGCCGCATCGAAACGGGCGAGCTGGTCGCCCATCTGGAAAGCATCGCGCAAAAAGAAAATGTGAAGATCGAGGCTGCCGCGCTGGCGCTTGTCGCGCGCGCTGCCGAAGGCTCGGTGCGCGACGCCCTTTCGCTGCTCGATCAGGCCATCGCGCACGGCGAAGAAGGTCCGATCACGGCCGAGACCATCCGCGCCATGCTGGGCCTGGCCGATCGCGGCCGCGTGCTCGACCTGTTCGAGAAGGTGATGGGCGGGGCCATCGCCGAAGCGCTGGCGGGGCTGGGCGAGCTTTACGACCGCGGCGCCGATCCGCTGGCGGTGATGCAGGATCTGCTCGAGATCGTCCATTTTCTTACCCGCGTGAAGGTGGCGCCGAACGCCGAAGGATTTTTCGACGGCTCCTCGGGCGAGGCCAAGCGCGCCGCCGAGATGGCGGCCAAGCTCACGGTGCCGTCGCTGACCCGCGCCTGGTCGCTGCTGCTCAAAGGCCTGTTCGAGGTGCGCGACGCGGCGCGCCCGGTGGCCGCCTGCGAGATGGCGCTGATCCGCCTCGGCTACGCCGCCGATCTTCCGCCCACGGACAAACTGGTGCGCGATCTGCTGGATAACCCTAACCCTCCCCTTGAGGGAGGGTCGAAAAATTCAAGCGCAGCGCAGAATTTTTCGGGGAGGGGTGGGGCCTCGGACCCCTCCCCGAAAAATCCTTCGCATCCGCTCGCTGATGCTCGCGGACCTCATGATTTTTCGGCCCTCCCTCAAGGGGAGGGTGGAAGATTGGCTGTGTCGACACAGCCTGTAACGAATACCTCCCCCGCGCTGCGCTCCCTCGGAGACATCGCCGCTTTGGCGCAGGCCAAGGGCTCGC
This sequence comes from uncultured Alphaproteobacteria bacterium, assembly GCA_963710025.1. GTDB lineage: Bacteria > Pseudomonadota > Alphaproteobacteria > Micropepsales > Micropepsaceae > Rhizomicrobium. The sequence goes on from CAVPYO010000007.1 coordinate 175,065, forward strand.
CGGTGCTCAAGGTGCATCTCGAAAACGACGTGCATCTGGTGAGCTTGGAACCGGGCCGTCTCGAATTTCGCCCCAGCGAGCGCGCGCCGAAAACCTTGGCCGGCGATCTCGCTCAGAAGCTCAAGGATTGGACGGGCGCGCGCTGGGTGGTGACTCTGGCGCGCGAAGGCGGCGCGCCGACGCTGGCCGAACAGAAAAAGGCCGCCAAGACCGCGCGCCACGAACGCGTGTTGCAGGAGCCTTTGGTGCGCGCGGTGCTCGACCGGTTCCCCGGCGCCGAGATCGTCGCGGTGCGCGATGTCGCCCCCGACGAGGTCGCCGCGCCAGCGCCGGAAGACGGCGAAGAATAGCGGCCTATGTCCACCATCGGCCCCGAGATCGAACGTTTGATCCAATTGCTCGCCAAGCTGCCGGGCTTCGGCCCGCGTTCGGCGCGCCGCGCCACGCTGGAGCTGCTGAAAAAGCGCGAGGCGCTGCTCGAACCCTTGGCGCTGGCGCTGCGCGAGGCCGCCGACGCCATCAAGACCTGCGAGGTTTGCGGCAATCTCGACACCGCCTCGCCATGCTCCTTGTGCCGCGATCCGCGCCGCGAGTCCCGCGTGCTCTGCGTGGTGGAGGACGTGGCCGATCTGTGGGCGCTGGAGCGCGCCAATGTGTTCCGCGGGCGTTATCACGTGCTGGGCGGCGCGCTGTCGGCGCTCGACGGCATCACGCCCGAACGGCTCAACGTCGCCGCGCTCTTGGCGCGCGTTAAGGACGTCGACGAAGTCATCCTCGCCGTCAACGCGACGGTGGAGGGCCAGACCACGGCGCATTATCTGATGGACGCGCTGGCCTCGTCCGGCGTGAAGGTCACACGCCTCGCCCACGGCGTGCCGGTGGGCGGCGAACTCGATTACCTCGACGAAGGCACGCTCAGCGCCGCCTTCAAGGCGAGACGAGCGCTGTAGCGAAACCCGCGAATTTACTTATCCACGACGGCGCGTCGCTAATCGTCTTGCGCGGACAACCACTTCGCGGATTTTGCGAAAACTTATCCCTACCCGGGGAATCGCGCTTATCTTATCGGGCTTGTATCGACGGAGATATGAGCCATGAATGCCGAAATTCCTGTACCGCAGCCCGCGGCCCTATGCACGCTAGAAGCGGAGCTTGCCGAAGCCCTGAAAGGGGTCACGGACTGTTTCGCGGTTACGCAAAAGATCGATTTCGTTCGCGACGAATACGGCCATCGTCGGGCGCGCGAGATCGAAAACGCGGTCACGCTGCTTCGGGTGAGTGGCGAACTCGGTCTCGCCATCGCCAAGATCAAGGGCGAATACAACCACAACATCAACGTGCTGCACGGCGAAATCTGGCCGCCGCCGCGCCGCTCCGTGTCCAAGCCGGAGACGTTCGAACAAGGAAGGCCGACGCCGGAAGCGACGACGCAGGCCATTGCCGAAACCTATACCAAGGGAGGCCCCCCTCCAGCCCATCGCTGAGGTTCAAATGGGCAAACGAACCGGCAGACGGCGCGGCGCGCCGGACGGCAACAGCAACCGGCTGAAGCACGGGCTGTATTCGAAGGCTTATGCCGCCCGGCGAAGGGCCGTTCGCGAGCGCGTGGCGTCCGCCCGTTTCGCCATCGCCCAGGCGCTGGCGTGGACGTGCTGCGAAATCACGGCGGCCCGGGCAGAACCGGCTTCTCGGCCTCCGGCGCGGAAAGTTCCACCGCTTCGATGCGCCCGGCGCGCGCGGCGATGCGGCTCATCGGTTTTTCGATCTCGCCCAAATCCTTGCTCGTTCGTTCGAAATGGGTGCGCAGATCGCCCACGCGCTCGGCTAAGAGTTTCACATCCTTCAGGAGCAGGCCCACCTCCTTTTGGATTTCGTACGCCTGTTCGCGCATCTTGGCATCGCGCATCAGGGTGCGGATGGTGTTCACCGCCAGCCACAAGATATGCGGCGACACGATCACCACCTGCGCGCGGCGCGCCCGCTGCATCACGTCGGGAAACGTGGTGTGCAGTTCGGCATAGATCGATTCCGAGGGCACGAACATCAGCGCCGGGCTCTGCACTTCGCCGGGGATTAGATATTTCCGCCCGATGTCGGCGATATGCTTCTGCACGTCGCTGCGCAATTGCGCCGCCGCCAGCTTGCGCTCGGCATCGCTCTTCGCCGCCTTCGCCGCCTCGAACGCTTCCAGCGGAAACTTGGCGTCGATGACGATGGCGGCCGCCATGCCGGGAATGCGGATCAGGCAATCGGGCGCGCTGTTGTTGGAGAGCCTGCCCTGGAATTGATAGAGGTCCGGCGGCAGCTGGTCGCGCACGATATCTTCCATGCGGTCCTGGCCCCACGCCCCGCGCGCCTGCTTGTCGGACAGGATGTCCTGCAGCGAGACGACGCGGTCCGACAGCGCGGTGATGTTCTTCTGCGCTTGGTCGATCACGGTGAGCCGTTCGCCGATGCTGGTCAGCGTCGCCGCCGTTTTCGTCGCGCTCTCGCTCAAACTGTCGCCCATGCGCTTGTTCAGCGCGTCGATGCGTTCCACCAGCGTGCGCTGCAGCTCGGCCTGGGTCGCGACGGTCTGCTGGAATTGTCCGGCGATTTTGCCTTGGGCTTCGATGACGGTGTCGAGCCTTGGGTCGGGGCGCGCTTCCGGCGCTGCCGGCCGGCGCAGCGCGAAGGCGACGATCGCCGCGGCGGCGACCATTGCTGCGGCCATAATGATGAAGGCGGTGTCCATGGACGAATCTCTGTTGTGGAAGCTTATCCTACGCGCAATCGCGCCGAATCTTGACGCCAAACCGTCCCCAGCCTATCTGACGCCGATGACCGTTCGCCCCATCCTGACCGCGCCCGATCCCCGCCTCAAGGCGGTGGCGAGCGATGTCGCCAAGGTCGACGGCGAAATCCGCACCCTGATCGACGACATGATCGAGACTATGTACAAGGCCGATGGCATCGGGCTGGCGGCGGTGCAGATCGGCGTCGTCCAGCGCGTCATCGTCATGGATCTCGACCAGAAGGACGGCAAGAAGAACCCGCGCGTCTTCGTCAATCCGAAGATCCTGTGGGCGTCGGAGGAATTGGCGACTTTCGAGGAAGGCTGCCTGTCGGTGCCCGACATCTGGGAAGAAGTGCAGCGCCCCGCTTCCATCCGCGCCGAATATCTCGGCCGCGACGGCAAGAAGCAGACGCTCGAAGCCGACGGGCTGCTCGCCGACTGTCTGCAGCACGAGATGGATCATCTGGACGGCGTGCTGTTCATCGACCATTTGTCGCGGCTCAAGCGCTCCATCGCACTGCGCAAACTCGCCAAGGCCAAGCGGCTGCAGGGAGCGGGGTGACTCTCATGCTTCGACAAGCTCAGCATGAAGGCTTGAAGAATTCCCTCACCCTGAGCTTGTCGAAGGGTGAAGTCCGATGACCCTCCGCCTCGCCTTCATGGGCACGCCGGAGTTTTCGGTGCCTTTGCTTGCCGAGCTGATCGCCCAGGGCCACGACATCGCCGCCGTCTACAGCCAGCCCGCGCGCCCAAAGGGACGCGGCCTCGGCGAGGAGCCTTCGCCGGTCGCCAAGCTCGCGGAGGTGCACGGTCTTGCGGTTCGCACGCCGCCGACGCTGAAGAAGGAAGAAGCGCAGGCCGAGTTCGCGGCGCTCGATCTCGATGCGGCGGTGGTTGCCGCTTACGGCCTGATCCTGCCCAAACCGATCCTGGAGGCGCCGCGGCTCGGCTGTTTCAATCTACACGCCTCGCTCCTGCCGCGCTGGCGCGGCGCGGCGCCCATCCAGCGCGCCATCATGGCCGGCGACGAGGAAACCGCCGTCTGTATCATGCACATGGACGAGGGCTTGGATACCGGCCCGGTGCTGATGGCCGAGTCCGTGCATATCGGGCGACGCACCAGCGGCGAATTGCAAAACGAGCTTGCGCGGCTCGGCGCGTCCCTGATGGTGCGCGCGCTAGCGGCGCTCGAACGCGGCAGCATCGCCGAGCGTCCGCAGCCTGGAACCGGCGCGAGCTATGCCAAGAAAATCCTCAAGGAAGAAACCCGCATCGATTGGAGCAAGAGCGCGCACGACATCGACTGCCTGATCCGCGGCTTGTCGCCCGCGCCCGGCGCCTGGACCGAAGCGAACAGCGAGCGGCTGAAAATCCTTTATGCCGAACCGGCGGAAGGCGCCGGCGCGCCCGGCGAAGTGCTCGACGACCGTCTCACCGTCGCCTGCGGCTCCGGCGCTTTGCGCCTGATCCGCCTGCAACGCGCCGGCCGCGGCGTCATGACCGCGAAAGAATTGCTGCGCGGCTTCGCCTTGCCGCGCTCCTCGCGGCTCGTCTGATGCCCCGCTATCGCCTCACCATCGAATATGACGGAGCGCCGTTCGTCGGCTGGCAACGCCAGGACAACGGCCCCTCGGTGCAGGGCACTCTGGAAGAGGCGATCTTCAAACTTTGCGGCGAGAGCGTCACGGTCACCGGCGCCGGGCGCACCGATGCCGGCGTGCACGCCTTCGGTCAGGTGGCGCATTTCGATCTCGAAAAACAATTCGCGGCCGACAAAATCCGCGACGCGCTGAACCATTTCGTGCGGCCGTCGCCCGTCGCCGTTGTGGAGGCCGCGGTGGCCGCGCCCGATTTCCATGCCCGCTTTTCGGTCACGGCGCGTCATTATCTTTATCGCATCCTTTGCCGCCGCGCCCCGCCGGCGCTCGACAAGGGCCGCGTCTGGCATGTGGTCCATGAACTCGACGCCGAAGCGATGCACTTCGCCGCGCAATCGCTCATCGGCCAGCACGATTTCACCACCTTCCGTTCTTCGGAGTGCCAGGCGAAATCGCCGGTCAAGACGCTCGACAAGCTCGCCGTGCGCCGCGCCGCCGACGAAATCGAAATCGCCGCCTCGGCGCGTTCGTTTCTGCACAATCAGGTGCGCTCGATGGCCGGCACGCTGAAGCTGGTGGGCGAGGGCAAATGGCATCCGCGCGAGGTAGGTTTGGCGCTGGCGGCGCGCGACCGCAGCCGCTGCGGCCCGGTCGCGCCGCCCGACGGGCTTTATCTGATGCGGGTGGACTATTGAAGATCGATCAGTTCCACGCTGCCCGGATCGATCGGGCGTCCCAGAAAAATCTCGCCCACCCGCGCAAAGCGGTCCGGCGCGTCGGTGGCGAGAAATCGATGCGGTTCGACGTTCTTCCAGCTGCGCGCCAAGCCGCGTTCGGCAAGCAATTGCACTACAGCTTCGGCGGTGGTCGCGGCGCTGTCGACCAGCGCGACGTCTTTGCCCACCACGCGCGCGATGACGTCCTTCAGCGCCGGAAAATGCGTGCAGCCCAGAACCAGCGCGCGCGGCCTGGGCATCGTCGCCATCAAAGGATCGAGATAGCGGTGCGCCACCGCGTCGACGATCGGCCCGTCGACCAGGCCTTCTTCGGCCATCGGCACGAACAGCGGGCAGGCCTGCTGCACGACCGGCGCTTGGCCGTGCGCGTGGATCGCGCGCACATAGGCGCCGCCTTTGACCGTGCCTTCGGTGGCGATCACGGCGATCGGTCCGCCGGGCGCAACCTCCAGCGCGGCGCGCGCGCCCGGTTCGATCACGCCGATCACCGGCAAAGGCGCGAGCGCCTCTTGCAGCGCGTCCAGCGAGACCGACGCGGTGTTGCACGCCACGACAAGCAGCTTGACCTTGCGGGCCATCAGCGCATGCGCCGCCTGCAAGGCGTAGCGCTTCACCGTGTCGCCGCTCTTGGTGCCGTAAGGCAGCCGCGCCGTGTCGCCCAGATAGAGGAAGCGCTCGTCCGGCAGCCGCTCGGCCAGCGCGTGCATGACGGTCAGTCCGCCCATGCCGGAATCGAAGATGCCGATGGGTGCGTTATTCATGGGGTGGGTTCTTGAAATAGGCTTCGAGCAACGCCACGTAGATGTCGGTCAGTCGCTGGATGTCGGCGACGGCGACGCATTCGTCTACCTTGTGCATGGTGGCGTTGGGCAGACCAAGCTCCGCCACCGGGCAAGCGCCTTGGATGAAGCGCGCGTCCGAGGTGCCCCCGCCGGTGGAAAATTTCGGCAGCCGCCCGGTCACGCTTTCCACCGCCTTGGCGACGAGATCGATGAAGGGACCGGGTTTGGTCAGGAATGCCGTACCGCTGACGCTTTGCTCCAATGCGATCTCGCAGCCGGTTTGCTCGCTCACGGCCTTGGCTTGGCCCGCGATGAAAGCCATCAGCGTCTCGGGCGTGTGCAGCTCGTTGAAGCGGATGTTGAGGGCGGCGCGCGCCTCGGCCGGAATGACATTGGTCGCGGCATTGCCGGTGTCGATGCCGGTGAAGGAAAGCATCGAAGGTTCGAAGTGAGCGGTGCCGTCGTCGAGCTTGTACTCCGACAGACGCGTCGCCAGCACGGCGAGCGCGGGAATCGGATTGCGCGCCTTGGCGGGATACGCGACATGACCTTGCACGCCCTTGACCCTGACGCGCACATTCATCGACCCGCGCCGGCCGATCTTGATCGTGTCGCCGACCGCCGCCGCCGACGTCGGTTCGCCGACGATGCAATGGTCGATGCGTTCGCCTTTATCCTTCAGCCGGGCGAGAACTTTCTGCGTGCCGTTGATCGCCTCGCCTTCCTCGTCGCCGGTGATGAGAAAGCCGATCGAACCTTTGGGCGCGCCCTCCGCCAGAACGCGCGCTGCGGCGGCGGCGAAAGCCGCGATGGCCGATTTCATATCGGCGGCACCGCGGCCATACAGCATGCCCTCGCGAATCTCCGCGCCGAACGGATCGCTCTTCCATTGTCCGCCGGGCGGCACGACGTCGGTGTGACCGGCGAAGCAGAACAGCGGCGCGCCGGTTCCGATCCGGGCGTAAAGATTGTCCACAGCCTCCGCGCCAGGTTCCTCGAAGACAAGGCGACGACAGGAAAAGCCGAGCAGCTTGAGCGCGCCTTCCAGCACGTCCAGCGCGCCTTCGTCCTTCGGGGTGACCGAGGGGCAGCGGATCAACGCCTGGGCCAGGGCGACGGGATCGAGGATCGTCATGGCTTGGGGTTTAATCCGCAGGCCGGGTTGTGGTCAATCAAAGGGCAAGACGACGGCGGAAAACCGGGATTAATCGCGCAACAGCTCGTTGATCGAGGTCTTGGCCCGCGTCTTCTCGTCCACGCGCTTGACGATCACGGCGCAATAGAGCGAGGGCTTGCCTTCGCCCGCCGGCATCGTGCCGGAGACGACCACGGAATAAGGCGGCACGCGGCCGTAAAGCACTTCGCCGCTCGCCCGGTCGACGATCTTGGTCGATTGACCGAGATAAACGCCCATCGACAGCACCGAGCCTTCGCCCACGATCACACCTTCGGCCACTTCGGCGCGCGCGCCGATGAAGCAGTTATCCTCGACGATGGTGGGCGTAGCCTGCATTGGTTCCAGCACGCCGCCGATACCCGCGCCGCCCGAGATGTGGCAATGCTTGCCGATCTGGGCGCAGGAGCCGACGGTGGCCCAGGTGTCGACCATCGTGCCTTCGCCGACATACGCGCCGATGTTCACGAAAGACGGCATCAGCACGACGCCCTTGGCGATATAGGCCGAGCGGCGCACCACCGCGCCCGGCACGGCGCGGAATCCCGCCTCGCGGAACTTCGCCTCATCCCAGCCGGCGAATTTGGAATCGACCTTGTCCCACCAGGAAGCGCCGCCCGGCGCGCCCTCGATGCGCTTCATGTCGGTCAAGCGGAAGGACAGCAGCACAACCTTCTTCAGCCATTGGTTCACGCGCCAAGCGCCTGCTTGCTTCTCGGCGACGCGCCAGCGTCCGGCGTCCAGGCCTTCGAGGGCGGCGTCCACCGCCTCGCGCACGTCGCCTTTGGTCGCACTGGTCAGCGCGTCGCGCGTTTCCCAGGCTTGATCGATGATACGGGCAAGTTCGTTCGTCATGCCGAATTCTGGTGGTTATTAGATTCTGATGGCATGAAGGAATTCGGCGAGGTCGTCAATCTCGTGGTGGATGTGTCGGCGCGCCACGAGGGGGAATTCCGGGCCCTGATGCGACCACGACGCCCCATTGTTGATCCATACCGTCGTCATGCCCAGCGCATGGGCCGGCATGAGGTTGCGCGCCATGTCCTCGAACATCGCGGCGCTTTTGGGGACGAACTCGCCCGCGCTGACGATTCGGCGATAGGCCGCTGCTTGCGGTTTGGGCGTGTAGTCGAGGGTGCGGATGTCCCAAATGTCGTCGATGGCGTCGGTGAGACTGAGGCGGTCCAGCACGCGGCGGGCGTGATGACGGCATCCGTTGGTGAAGACGAAGCGCCGTCCCGGCAAGCGCGCGAAGGCTTCGTTCAAAGCGGCATCGGGCGTGATGGCCGAAAGATCTATGTCGTGGACATAGGCGAGAAAAGCTTCCGGCTCGATATTGTTGACCGTCATCAGCCCGCTCAAGGTCGAGCCGTAATCGTGATAATAGACCTGCTGCAGGCGCTGCGCTTCCTCCACCGGCAGATCCATCTGCTGCGCGATATAATGCGTCATGCGATCGTCGATCTGGGCGAACAGATTGCTGTCGGCGCGGTAGAGCGTGTTGTCGAGATCGAAGATCCAGGTGTCGATATGACGGAAATCCGGGCCCTGACCGGCCATATCCTGTTCTTTTTCCCGCGGCATGAAACGGACCATGAATAAGGACTGAAAAGCGCGCAAGCGCCGAAAAACGATATTGTTGACCAAATCCCTTGACCGGCCGTTAAGGGTCGTGCCTGCACAATTAGCACTTGTAGTGCTCGGAATGCACAACGATGCGGGAACTGAGGGAAGAGCTCGCCGCGGCCGCGCAGGCAAATCTGTCTCGTGACGAGATTCTCAAGATATTGGAGGAGCGCACCCAGGCCGCGCAGCACGAGCTCGCCTGCCAGACCGACGCGGGCGCCGACGTCCTGTCCTATCTTGCGGCGCATGGCGGGACGGCTACGCGGTGCGCGGTGGCGGCCAATATCGCGGCGCCCGAGCACGCCAACCGGTTACTCGGCGACGACGAAAACGACGATGTGCGCGCCGAACTCGCCCGCAAGATCGCCCGCCTGATGCCCGATCTTTCCCGCGAAGAAGCCGTGCATGTGCGCGACATCGCGATCGAAATGCTGGAAAAACTGGCGCGCGACCAGGCCCCGCGCGTGCGCGCCATCCTGGCCGAAGAAATCAAGCGTCTCGACTGCGTGCCGAAAACCGTTGTCGACAGATTGGCGCGCGATGTCGAACAGATCGTGGCCGCGCCCATCCTGGAATACTCGCCCCTTTTGTCGGATGTCGATCTGATCGAGATCATCGCCGGGGCCACGGCCGAATGCGCTCTTGACGCCATCGCCAGACGCCGGCCGCTGAGCGGCGATGTCAGTGATGTCATCGTTGGCTCGTTGGATATTCCGGCGGTAGCGACGCTGCTTGCCAACCCGCACGCCGAGATCCGCGAACAGACGCTCGACAAGTTGGTTGAGACGGCGCAAGGCATTGAAGAGCTGCACAATCCGCTGACACTCAGGACCGATCTGTCGATGCGGACGATCCGCAGGCTCGCGTCTTTCGTCGGCACCGCGCTGCTCGAAAGTCTTACGGTCCGCGGCGGCCTCGACGAGGATACGAGGATCTTCCTCAATCGCCGGCTGCGCACGCGCTTGCAAAAGGACGACAGCCGCGATTCCGTCTTCGCGGACGCCGTTCATGCGGTCGCCCTCGCGGTGCAGGACGGTTATTTGGACGACGAGTTTGTGGAGAAGATCGCGGAGACCGGCAATAAGGAAGCCGTCATTGTCGCCTTGGCGACGCTGGCGCGGGTACAGCCGCTGATCGTGCGCCGCATCATCGATGCACATTCCGCGAAGGCCGTCATTGCGCTGGTCTGGCGGGCGCGGTTGAGTATGCGCGTCGCGTTCAAGATCCAGGCCTTCGTGGCGCGACTTCCGCCGAAGGAGTGCTTGGCGGCGCGCAACGGCAAGGATTTCCCGCTGTCTGAAGATGAAATGCGCTGGCAGCTAAATTATTTCGACGTATCCTTGCCCGAGAGCGTGGCAATCAGTCCGTCCGCGGAGACGTGAGCGACAAGGCCCGGCGCCCCGTTGGTGTTGGTTTCGGTAAAACCCGCGTCCGTCAAACCGCGCGCCGGGCAATGTTCGCGGCCTTGAATCTCGAACTCGATGTTGGTGGTGCAGAACTTTTCCGGCCCCGATACCAGTGCCACGCCTTTTTCCCTCTCCACGCGCAGATAGATCTTTTCGTTCGCCACGGAATCGGTGACGGTCTTGGCGCAACCTCCGGCCGCCGCCATCCACCAGCCGCGCGAGAGGTAGACGGCGCCTTTTTTCTGGCCGATCGCGACCCACGCCGGTTTGTCGGTGTCGTTGCAAACGGTGTAGCCGATGGGCGCCGCGGTTTTCATCGCCTCGGTCTCCAACGCGTCGAACAGATCGGTCGTGCCGGCTTTGTCCGGCAGATGCATGCGTTTGCGGAAAAGAACAAGCGCCGCCTCTACCGCTTTGTCGGAGCCGGAACTACCGATCTTTGCGCCAATGTCGATTAGCAGTCGTTTCAGACCGGCGCGTTCGGCGCTCTTCATGGAATCGAAATCGGGTGTCTCGCGGAAGGTTGTCGTCCAGGAGCGCATATGGTGGGTTGCGATCGCCGCGAAAGGCAGGTGGAACATGTCCAGCGCCGGACAGCGCACGGAGAGCAGAGGCAGGCGCAGCGAAAAGTTCGTGTCCTTCACGCAGAAATTCGTGTTCCCGTCCCAGGCGCGCGGCGCCCCGGAATGGGCCGGTGAGGTGCGCGCATAAGCAAAATAGGCCGAGGCTGTAAGGTCGCCCTTGATCGCAATGCGGCAAGAGCCCGAAACGATGCGCGTCCAGCCTTGTGCGAGGGCGTCGTTTGCACTCGCAGAGGCTGTCGCCGCATAGAGCACATAACTGGTGCGGTTGCAGAGCCGCAGAGAGGCGTGCGCCATTGACGCAGATAAAGCAAATGCCAGAGCTGCGGCGCAGGGCGCGAGCAGGCGTTTCATTCGGCGGTGATCAACGTTCCCGCGCCGTGCTGGGTAAAAAGTTCGAGCAGCAGCACGTGCGGAATGCGTCCGTCCAGGATGACGGCGGCGGCGACGCCGTTTTCGACCGCATCGATCGCGGTTTCGATCTTGGGGATCATTCCGCCCGAAATCGTGCCGTTAGCGATCAACGTGCGCGCTTCGCGTAGCGAAAGGCGCGGGATCAGTTTCCCCTCCTGGTCGAGCACGCCTTCGACATCGGTGAGCAGCACGAGCCGTTCGGCCTGCATCGCGCCCGCCACCGAACCCGCCACCGTGTCGGCGTTGATGTTGAACGTTTCTCCGTGCCGTCCCACGCCGACAGGCGCAATGACGGGAATCAGGTCCGACTTGATGAAGGTGCGCAGGACTTCGGGGTTTATCTTTTCCGGTTCGCCGACGAAACCCAGATCGATGGGCTTGCTCTCCTGGGTCACGGGGTCGATCTTCAGGCGCTCGATCTTCTTGGCGATGACCAGATTGCCGTCCGTGCCGGAGAGGCCCACGGCATGTCCGCCCGCCGCGTTGATACCGGTGACGATCTGTTTGTTGATCGAACCCGTCAGCACCATCTCGACGACCTCCATGGTGGCCTGGTCGGTGACCCTAAGTCCGTCGATGAAGGTGGAAGGGATGGCGAGCTTCTTCAGCATGGCGCCGATCTGCGGTCCGCCGCCATGCACGACGACGGGTTCCATGCCCGTCTGCTTCATCAGTACGATATCCTGCGCGAAATCCTCGGCGACGGTACCGGTCATGGCGTTGCCGCCGAACTTCACGACGATGATTTTGCCGTCGTACTGAAGAATATAAGGCAACGCCTCGACCAGGACTCGCGCCGTTGAACGCCAGCGCGCCATCACGCGCAGGTTTCTGTCTTGACTGGGGTCGTCCTGAAGGGCCATTTGCGCGCCTTTGGAAAAATCGGGGCCTTATAACCTAAGCCCGGGGTTCCGCCAACGCCGCGAGCTGTACTTTGAGTGCGTCGAGGCCTTCCCCTTTATGGGCGGACGTCGCAAAAACCTCGGGATAGGCTGCGGTGTGCAGGCGGGCCTCGGTCTCGATCCCGCCCGGCACTGTGGCGCGTTCGTCCGGCGAAAGCTGATCGATCTTGGTCAGGGACAGGCAATAGGACACCGCTGCTCGGTCCAAGAGGTCCATCACCGCTTTGTCGATCTCCATCGCGCCTCTGCGCCCGTCGATGAGCAGCACCACGCGCTTGAGGTTCGCCCGCCCGCGCAAATAGGCGAAGATCAGGCGTTGCCACTCCGCGGCGAGGGTTTTCGAGGCCTTGGCGTAACCGTATCCCGGCAGGTCCACCAGCATTAGCCTTTCGCCCAACTTGAAGAAATTGATTTCGCGGGTGCGCCCCGGCGTATGAGACACGCGCGCCAGCGCCTTGCGGCCGGTGAGCGCGTTGACGAGGCTGGACTTTCCCGCGTTCGAGCGGCCGACGAACGCCACTTCCGGCAGGGTTTGCGGCGGCAAGCTGTCGACTGTGCTCGTACCCCAGACGAAATCGCATGAGCCGGCGAAAAGCTTTCGCGCCGCGGCGAGCGCCTCGTCCTCGCCGCTGGCGCTCACTCGCTCGCCTGGGGTTTGGCGCCGCCGAGAAGCCTTCGCAGGAAGGCGGGCGGTTTCAGATTCTCGATCAGCTGCACGGGAACGCCCTCGCGCCTCATGATGATGAATTGCTGAATCATGGTGAGAAGATTGTTCCACGTCCAGTAGATGAACAGACCGACCGGGAACGCCGCCATCATGAAAGTGAAGATGATCGGCATCAGCGAGAACATCCGCGCCTGCACCGGATCGGCCGCAGGCGGGTTCATCTTGTTCTGAAGAAACTGGGTGAGACCCATCAGGATCGGCCACACGCCGACATGGAACAGGAACGCGACCGAGTTCAACATGCCGGGCAAAGTGTGAGGCACCGTGAAGGGCAACAGACCGAACAGGTTTATGAACGAAGTCGGGTCCGGCGCGGACAGGTCCTTGACCCAGCCGTAGAACGGCGCGTGGTACATCTCGATTGTGACGTACATCACCTTGTAGAACGACCAGAGGATGGGAATTTGGACCAGCATCGGCAGGCAGCCGGTCAGCGGGTTCACCTTCTCGCGCTTGTAAAGCTCCATCATCTCCTGCTGCTGGCGGGCCTGATCGTCGCCATAAAGCTTCTTGATGCGCTCCATCTCGGGCTGGACCTTCTTCATCCTGCTCATCGATTTGAAGGAAGCGTTCGATAGCGGGAAGAGCAACAAGCGGATCACCACTGTCGCCATGATGATGGCTAGGCCGAAATTGCCGAGATAGCGGTAGAACTTGTCGAGAAGCCAGAACAAAGGCTGCGTCAGGAAGATGAACCAGCCCCAGTCGACGGCCAGATCGAAACGTTGGATTCCCAGATTGCGCTCATAGGCGCGCAGCGTGTCAACCACTTTGGCGCCAGCGAACAGCTTCTGGGTGATTGTGATGGTTTGGCCCGGCGCCACCGTGTGCCCTGGGAGACTGTAATTGGCCTGATAAGACTTGGTTCCCCCGTAAGGCGTAGCGCGGAAGGCGCCGTTATATTTCTCGTCCTGGGGCGGGACGACGGCGGCCATCCAATATTTGTCGGTGATGCCGACCCAGCCACCGGTGGAATTGAACGTCTCGGGCGGCGTGCCAAGGTCCTTGAAATGATCGTAGGCGGGATCCTGCAGTTTGTCGTTGGCGACACCCACGAATCCTTCGTGAAGCAAATAAGAGGTCTGATGCTGCGGTATCCCGTCGCGCACGACCAGCGCATAGGGATAAAGCGCGACCTTGGCGCCCGATTTGTTTTCCACGCTGTCGGTGACGGTGAACATGTATTGGCCGTCGACGGCGATCGTCCGTGTGAAGACCAGTCCTTGTCCGTTGTCCCAGGCGAGCGTCACGGGCTTTCCGGGAGACAGGACTGTTCCGCTTTTGAGCTGCCACTGCGTCTCGTCGTTGGGCAAGGCGATCTTGGCGCCCGCGGCCGTCCAGCCGAACTCGGCGAAATAGGGGTAAGCGGAGCCGGACGGCGCCAGCAGATCGACTTCGGGGCTCTTGGGATCGACGGTCTCATGATATTCCTTGAGCCTCAGATCGTCGAAGCGCGCACCTTTGAGCAGCAACGAGCCGTCTACCATCGCCGTCCGGATGGCGACGCGCGCACCGCTACGTTTCAGGGCCTCTGCGCGAGACAGCTGGGCGGGCGCATTGCTGACCGCTTCGGGTGCGGCGACGCTCGCCGGTTCTTGCGCCTTTTTCTTCTGCTGTTGCGCCAGCAAGGCTTGGCGCGCCTGTTCCGCCTTCCATTGCGGCGCGGCGACGAAAGTCTGCCAGCCGACCAGCAAGAGCACCGACAGGGCAATGGCAACAAATAAATTGCGATTATCGTTCATCGAATTCCTATCGAGGTGGAACGGGATCGTAGCCCTGCGAACCGCCGAGCCAAGTAACGGGGTGGCAACGCGCCAGCCGGCGCACGGCCAAGGTCAAGCCTTTCAACGGTCCGTGCTTCTCGATTGCTTCAAGTGCATATTGCGAGCAGGTCGGCGTGAAGCGGCAGGACGGCGGCAGCATGGGCGACACGAAGAGACGGTAGAAACGGATGGGTGCGATCAGGATGATTGCTGCGGCGCGCCGCAAACGCTCGCTAGGGTCGATCACAGACGGCCTCCCGTCATTGTCTCGTTCAGCTTCAGATGAGCCGCGGTAAGTGCGACTGCAAGGTCTTCGAGAAGATCGTCGAAAGGCCGGATCAGTGTGGCTGGCCTGGCAACTAGAACATAGTCGGTACGTTCGCGTCCTGAAAGGGGCAGAACGGCCGCAGCTGCGGCGCGCAGTCGCCGTTTGGCTCGGTTGCGCTCGACGGCACCCCCGATCTTGCGGCTGGCGGTGAATCCGACTCGCAAGTAACCCGCTTTGGCCGCGCTTTGCGGAGTCGGGCAGATCTCCAGCGTTAGACCGGCAGCAACCTTGCGCACGCCGCGTTGGGCGCGCAGGAAATCCGGTCTGTTCCTCAGGTGGTCGGCGCGCAACCGCTCCAAGAGCCCAGGCGTCGTCAAACTTTTAAGCCGAGAGCTTTTTGCGGCCTTGGGCGCGCCGGCGCGACAGAATCTTGCGTCCGTTTTGGGTGGCCATGCGGGTGCGAAACCCGTGACGGCGCTTGCGCACGATCTTGCTCGGCTGATAGGGGCGCTTCATGGCTAAACTCCGGGCGGATCTCTGCAAAACGGAGGCGGCGTTCTAAGCATTAGGCTCTGGGCTGTCAATGCAAGGCCTAAATGACCCCTTGCGCCTTGTTTTTTGCCGCCCGGATAGGGCCTTATGAGGAGGCATGCGGATTAAGAGCCTGTTTCGATAATCGTCATGGCCGCGACGCTTCCGATTTTGTGCCGATCCGGCAGGAGCCGCGCGCAGCGCGATGCGGGAACATCGGGCAAGCGCGGCAACGAACCGGGCGGGCAAAATCGGCGCGTCCAGGAGGGTTTCGGCGAAAATCGCCGACTGGTTCGTCGAAGCGCTCAACCGTATTACCCGATACGCTCTTCGCGCTTCTCCTGCCATCTGGGCGATTTTCGCGCGAAACGCGGCTCATGAGGATTATCGAAACAGGCTCTAAGTTTCGCGCGCTTTTTGAAAGGGGCTGGGGGCTTGTGGCTCACAGCCTGTCGGGACGTTTGCTGCTTCTGACGGTCCTCTACGCGCTGGCGAGCGAGGTGCTGATTTTCGTGCCGGCGATCGGGCTCTATCACCGTGAGTTGTTGGACGACCATATCCTGTCGGCGGAGTTGGCGATCCTGCCCTTTACCGAGCCCGGCGGTCAGCGCTTGTCTGAGGGCCTCAGAGATCAGCTCCTCAAGCACGCCAATGCGGACGCGGTCCTACTCAAGCGCGCCGATCAGCGCGAGCTGTTCCTCGTCGACGCCATGCCCGCGCATATCGACCGCACAATAGATCTGACCAACGACACGCTGCTGGCCGACATACTCGACGGCCTTGACTGTCTTCTGCGCGGCGGCGCGCGCGAATTGCATGTCGTTGCTCCGACGCATATCAAGGGTGCACAGTCGATTGGCGTCGTGCTAGGCGAGGCGCCGCTAAGGAACGCGTTGCTCGTTTATGAGGTGCGCGCCGTCGTTGCGGCGTTGTTCATTTCTGGCGTGACCGCTTCCCTGGTTTTTGCGAGTCTCTATTTCTTCTTGGTGCAGCCGATGCGGCGCATTACCCGTGCGATGGTGGCGTTTCGCGAGAATCCCGAAGATGCGAGCCGCATCCTCGCGGCTTCGCAGCGCGCCGGCGAGATCGGATTGGCCGAGCGAGAGCTGGCCGCGATGCAGCGCGACATTCACGGATTTCTGCGGCAGAAGGCGCGGCTGGCGGCATTAGGCGCCGCCGTGGCGCGCATCCAACACGATCTGCGCAATATCCTCGCCGCTGCGCAGCTCGCCTCCGATCGTCTGGCGGCGAGCGAGGACCCCGTCGTCAAGCGTTTGACGCCGAGCCTGGTTACGTCCATCGACCGCGCCATCGCCCTTGCCACCAACACGCTTAAGTTCGGCAGCGCCGAAGAGCGCATGCCGCAAAAAACGCCGGTAGCGCTGCGCGATATGATCGAGGAGGCCGCCCAATCGATTTTGGTATCTTCGCCACGCATTGTCTTGGACAATCGCATCGATGCCGGTCTGGCGGCTGACGCCGACCGCGAACAATTATTTCGCATGGTCCTCAACCTCATCCGCAATGCCGCCGAGGCGCTTGCGGCGCGCGAGACAGGCGGAATGATTACCGTGTCTGCGGCGCGCGAAAACCGTTCTGTCCAAATCGACATCGCTGACAATGGCCCGGGCGTTCCCAACACTGTTCTAGGGAAATTGTTCGAGCCTTTCGCCTCGGCGCGTGCTGGCGGTACCGGCCTCGGGCTTGCAATTGCGCGCGATTTGGCGCGAGGCCATGGCGGCGAGATAAGCCTCGTCTCGACGGGTCCCGGCGGCACCCTCTTTCGTATCCTTATTCCGGACCAAGGCTAGGGTGTGGACTCACAACTTGATCCAGACGAGCGCGCCGACGATTGTGGCGGCGGCGAGGTAGTTCCTGGCGAGTTTGTCGTAACGGGTGGCGATGCGCCGCCAATCCTTGATGCGACAGAAGTAGTTCTCGATCTTATGCCGCCGCCGGTAAATCCGCTTGGGGCAATAGGCTTTCTTGGTGGCGGTGCAGCGGCTGGGGATGACCGGCAAAGCCCCTTCATCCTTGATCTGTTGGCGCACCTTCTGGCTGTCGTAGGCCTTGTCGGCGGAAACGGCGAACGGCGGGTTTGCCGTGTTCAAAACCTCTTCGACAACTTGGCTGTCATGGACCTGACCGCCCGTCACGATGAAGTTCAGCGGGCGGCCTTTGCTATCGACGACCGCGTGGATTTTCGTGCTGCGCCCGCCACGGCTGACGCCGATCGCTTGATTTTGCTCCCCCCTTTTGCGCCGCTGGCCGCGCGATGGGCTTTCACGATGGTGCTGTCGATCAGATAGAGGCTGTCGTGCGATTTCGAGGCCAGCTTGTCGAAGATTTTCTTCCAAATGCCGCGTCGAGCCCACCGGTTAAAGCGATTGTAGGCCGTCGTGTAAGGCCCATAGCGTTCCGGCAAATCCCGCCAGGGCATGCCAGTCCGCAGCACATAAAAGATCGCGTTCATGATCTTGCGGTCGTCGGCCCGGGCGCTCTTGCGGCTCTTAGGCATCAACGGTTCGAGAAGCGCCCACTCCTCATCGGACAAATCAAATCGCATGATCCACCTCCGAGCACGGTGAATCACTGTTCGCTCAGATTTTCAACGCTCTATGTGGGTACAGACCCTAATCGCCGATTGCCACGCCGTCTCGTCTGGGGTCCGCGCCGCCAATATAGCCATTCTTCACACGCTCTATGATGTGCAGCCCGCTTTTTTCCTCGCTGCCTGAGCGCACGTCGTAGCCCATCCTGGCGAGTGCCGGCGCGAGCGCGTCGAGCGAGGCGTCTTTCTCCAAAATGAGCGGCCCATTCATCTCGATGTAATGGGGCAACGCCGCAGCAGCTTGCGGGCCCAGGCCTGCGTCGATCATCGCCACCAGCGTCTCGGCGACGTAGGGGATGATCGCGGGCCCACCCGGCGAGCCCAGCGCAATGGCAAATCGCCCCTTCTTGTCGAACGCGATGGTCGGCGCCATGGCGCTCATCGGCCGTTTGAAGGGTGCGGGCGCGTTGGCCACCGGTTTGCCGTCGCGTGTCGGGACGAAGGAAAAATCCGTCAGTTCGTTATTAAGGAAAAAGCCGTCGGCCATCATCTCCGAGCCAAACACGAATTCGACGGTCGTCGTCATGGACACGACTTGTCCAGCATCGTCGACGATCGACATGTGGCTCGTGCCGTGAAGCTCGTGAGGGATTTGCGGCGCGAAGCGGGCGTCGGGCAGCGTGCCGGGCTCAGCCTGTCCCATGTCGCGGGTGGGATCGATCAGCAGCGAACGCTGGCTGAGATAGCGGCGATCGAGCAGGCCCCACGCCGGCACGCGTACAAACGCCGGATCGCTGACATAAGTGAAGCGGTCGGCAAAGGCCAGCCGGCTCGCTTGCGAAAACAGGTGCACGTCGTCGAGCGAATTGGGCACCAAATCTTTCGACGGAAAACGTTCCAGCATAGCCAGGATCTGCAGCACCGTGATGCCTCCGGAACTTGGCGGTCCCATCGAGCAGATGCGATCGCCACGATATGCTCCACAGACGGGCGTGCGTTCCTTGGCCCGGTAATGGGCGAGATCGGCGAGTGTCATGCCGCCGGGATTGACGGGCGCGTGCTGCACTTTGTCCACGATGGCGCGTGCAATGGGGCCTGTATAGAATGCCTTGGCGCCGCCCTTGGCGATGGCGCGCAGCGTTGCGGCGAGTTCGGGGTTCTTCAGAATGTCGCCTTGGTTATAAAGTGCGCCGTCGGGTTTGGTGAAATAGCGTTTGACGTCGGGCATCGCCACGATCTGCGGAAAGGCGCGCAAGGTTTCGGCCAGCTTGTGTCCGACCGGAACGCCATTCTCGGCTAGCGCAATGGCCGGCGCGAACAATTTTGCCCAGGGAAGCTTGCCGTACTTGCTATGCGCCAACTCCAGCATAGCGACGATGCCTGGAACGCCAACCGAAAGTCCGCCCGGAATGGCGTCGAAATGGGCGCGCGGATGGCCGCTCGCGTCCAGGAACATGCCTGGCCAAGCCGATGCCGGCGCGGTCTCTCGCCCGTCGAAGCTAGTGATCTTTTTAGTCGCCGGGTCCCATAACAGCATGAAAGCGCCGCCGCCTAGCCCGGAGGATTCCGGCTCGACCAGCGTCAGAACCATTTGTGCCGCGATTGCCGCGTCCACCGCCGATCCGCCTTGGCGTAGTATTTCGAGAGCGGCCTTGGCGGCATAAGGGTTGGCGGCTGCCACCATATGATGCTTGGCGATGGTCTCCGCTCGCATCGACGGGCAAAAGGCCGTCAGCAATAGGAGAATCAGGGCCGGTAACCGCAGGAATGTCATTGCGTCTCTCTTTTCGGAAGGCGTGGCAAAGGCTAGCGTTGTGCGCATGATACGCAAGGGTGTTCGCAACCTAATTACCGATGTCGCCGGTCTTCGCGTGGGCCAGGCCGAAGACGCCGCCGCACGCACCGGCGTCACGGTGCTCATTTGCGACGAGCCGGCGACCGCTACCGCCGACGTGCGCGGCGGGGCGCCGGGGATGCGCGACGTGCTGCTCGATCCGACATCGCTGGTCGAAAGCGTCGACGCGATCGTGCTGTCCGGCGGCTCCTCATTCGGACTCGATGCGCCGTCGGGTGTGCAGGCCTCGCTGCGCGCGAGGGGACGCGGATTCCAAATCGCGCCGGGCGCGCCGCGCGTGCCGATCGTTTCCGGCGCCATTCTCTTCGATCTCGCCAATGGCGGGAACACGGAATGGGGCGAGATGCCGCCCTACCGCGCGCTGGGCAAGGTGGCAGCTGAGAACGCGGCGGAAGATTTCGCGCTCGGCAATGCCGGCGCGGGACTGGGCGCTGTTGCTGGCCTCTACAAGGGCGGGATCGGCAGCGCCTCGTCGGTGAGTGACGATGGCTTCACGGTCGGCGCACTGGTCGCGGTGAATTCCGTCGGTTCGCCCATAATTCCGGGCACCGATCTCTTTTGGGCATTCCCGTTCGAACAGGAGGGCGAATTCGGCGGACGCGTGCCGAAGGGCCCGCTGGCCCCCATCGACCTTGACCTTCCGGGCGACATGAAAGGCGCGGTACGGCCTGGCGCCAATACGACCATTGCCATCGTTGCGACCGACGTGGATTTGACGCGCGTCGAGCTCGCGCGGCTTGCGATCATGGCAGCGGACGGCTTTGCCCGGGCACTGCGCCCGGTTCACACGCCTTTCGACGGCGATCTGGTTTTCGCCGTCTCGACCGCCAGGCGCGGGCTTTCCGGACCGCACCCAGTCGAGGTAATGCGGCTCGGCCATATGGCGGCGGACTGCCTGACGCGCGCCATCGCACGCGGCGTCTACGCCGCGCAAACTCTTGGGGACTTCAAGAGCACCCGGGACATGTTCCCTTAAGTGAGCCGCGCCTTAGCGCACGAACACCCGTACTTCGCTGGACGTCGCCGTCGGATCGGTCGCCGAGGCGACTGCCAGCCGTGAGGCCGGCACGCCCATATCGGTCATGCTGCGCATGACTTCCTGGGCATGGCGATGGGCGGCGGTCTGCGCCAGTTGGACGGCGGCGGTCGTTCCGCGCGTCGGCGATACGGCGACGACCGAAAAGGCCGCGCCGGGGCGGGTCTGCAACGCTTGGGTCAGGGCGGCGTAGAGAATCTGCTGGTAATCCACGTCAGGGTGGTCGAAGCGGATGACAACCAGCGGCGCGCCGGAATAGGCAAGCATGCTGCCGGCAGGGCTCGCCGAGGCCATCATGGGCGTGCCCAGATCGGCGCCATAAAGCTCGCCGTTCTTAATGGCGCTGGCCAGCACCGTGAGATTGGCGCGTTCATTGGCGACATAAGCCGTCTGACGCTGCACGTCGTCGGAGACGTCCGTCAGCAGCCGGTCGATCAGCACGATGGTCTGGTTGGTTTCGTCCTCCAGCACGGAAAGCTGGCGATGGTCCTCATCGACTGCGCCTGACACGTTGAAAGTCGCGGTGATCTGGTCGAGCGCGTAATGAGCTGTCGACGAATCGCCTGCCACCGCAGTGCCGAGTGCGTTCAACCCGTTGATATTGCCAGCGAGCTGGTCGAGGGCCGATTGCGCCGTGTTCCATTGGCTGACGAGTTCCGGATTGCCGCGCGTGGTGCCGACCTGAAGCCTCGTGGTGATGCGGGCCTTGGCTTCATGATAGGCGGAGGCCGAATCCGCGCCAGAATTGCGCAAATCCGCGAGCCGCTGGGCGTTTTGCGCCAGTGAGCTTTGCAAGCCGGATATCTGGGCTCGCAGGCTGGCAATCGTCTTGCTGACGGCCGTACCCGTATCGCTTCCCGACTCGATGGATACCGGCGTGATTGTTGCGACCGGGGCAAAGGTGCTGCCGCTTGTCGCGGGCGCGCTGGTATATGAGCTTTGCGTGGGTGCGGGAGCGGGGCTCGGTTGACTCGCTTGGCTTTGCTCGTTGTCCGGGGCCGTGTTGGAGTCGCCGAACAGCATGGAGTCGACGTCCGAGCAGCCCGCTAGGCCAAGCCCTGCGACGAGCGCCAAGGCGGTGAAAATGCGCCACGAAACGCTTGTACCCTCTGACTGTCCGGTCATCTTTGCTGTCATATGCCGCTCTCCGCATCCGCCAAGGGCATCCGAAACGGCGCCCGGCGAAAATCCAGTCTGCTCGCGGACTTTGGTCGCGAGTGCCCAGGTGAAGTCTTAACCACGCAAACGCGCGGGGACAAGAGTGCTCAACGCCGCTTTCTGGGGAGTTTTCCGGCGGTAGCGTGGATTTGGCCGCCGTTGCCACGTCCAGCCAGTGCTAGCTGAGCCAGCGAGGGAGCCGGCCGCGTGCGCGGATCGCTTGCCTTTGCCGCGCGCGATGCATAGGTTCTGCCGCCCTAAAGCACCGGTAGCTCAGCTGGATAGAGCACCAGACTACGAATCTGGGGGCCGCGGGTTCGAATCCTGCCCGGTGCGCCATTGTTTCCAAGGCCTTAGGTGGCTAACGCGCCCCGCGTCGGCGCCACGAGCACCGGATAGGCACCGAGCGGCGTTGAATCTGCGTTCGAGCGACTAATAGGGGTTTGGATTTCGATGTGTCACTTGTTGAGGCTGGACGCTACCTGTGCCTCCGCGCGTGCGCCGATCTGGACTAGCGCCCCCAACCTAAAAGCGTTCGGGTTCAGCAAAAAAAATGGGGAGGCAATTGCCTCCCCATGCAGTTCATCCCGACTTCCCGCGAATAATCCTCAGGTACGACGCCAAGGAGTGCTGCAATGCAAGCAGCTAAACGGGTACTGCGCCGTGATGAACGGCAAGCACTTATGCTTACAAGCGTGGCGCATCAGCATTTTGGGCTCCATTCAGTGGTGGCAGACAAGGTGGGGAGCCGCGTACAGCAGCTCCCCAACGTCTTAGTAAAAGGTCCGAGTGACCTTCGTGCCCGTACGCCGGCCAGTCAGCCAGTCATGCGTCGGGCGGCGGCTCTCATGGTACTTGATGGTCTTGCCCATCTTTCTCTCCTGTTAGTGGGGATCGAGCCCACCGGGTTTGGGGCGGCGGAATGCACGTCCCGTGATGGGCTGACGCGAGGGGTAGCGAGTTCCGGCGACCGATCGTGCTACAACCGTGAGAAGATTTTTTTTGGTGAGTTTCGCCGGAATTCCCCGGGGACTGCCGTCATTCGATTGTGAAGCTACTCGAAGGAGCCGCAACATGCGCGATCCGGAAGTTGCGAGGCTGGCATGACATCCGCAGCGCAGCGCCTGAAGCTATACAGTTCATTGCCACCCGCACACAGGGAGGCAGCACACGAGCTTATCCAGCAAGCTTGCTACCGCCATGTCTGGCGTTCACGGGCGTCGGACGCAGAAACGGCATCTGCCACGGCTGAGCTTTTCAGCGAGGTTATGGCCAAACTCTTGCGGCTGGATGGTGAGAAACGCGATTCGGCCCCAACTGTTGTCGAAGGCGATCTCCCAAATTGGGAGTTTGATGCCGTCGATCCGGACAATGATGGACGGGTGAAGTGGCTTGTACAGATTTTGACAAGCCGGAAGGCGTTGAACGACCGGGAGGAGGACATTCGTCGGCGAAATTGGGGGAGAAGAAAGGACGGCTATCGGCTTTGCCAAATTGGCGGCGCGGACAGCGAAGGCGAAGATATCGAAGAAGCGCAAGCCGACTATCTGCGGAAGTATGCTGAGCCAAGCTATCGGCCGCAAATCGAAGAACCTGAAATCCCTGACGGCGTGCACAAGCCGCCGAAAGATACTCCGGACTTGGTTTGGGCTGGACTTCTATCCATGGCGCAGGCCGAGTTCGATGCGGGCGACGATGTGCTGATCGTTCTGGGGCTGCTCGCGCAGCAACCTGCCGTCCGCGAAGCGTTTGGTGTCAGACCTGGCGCTGGAGTCGACACGCCGAAGTGGCCAGTGGGTCTGATTTGCGACACTCTCAACGATTCGCGGCCCAATCAGAAATGGACCGTCCGGCGCCTGGAAAACACGCAAGCGAAGCTCGAGCGCTGGCTTGCGCGGATCAGACGCCAGCGCGGTCTGAAGAACAACAGCGACGTGCGCTATCTCTTCGCGCAAGTCGCGCTCGAATTGCAGCGCGCCCAGGCAGCCTCCACCGAACAGGCAGCGAAGTCGTCGGTGGCGCGGACAAGCTCGGAGAACACTGATCATGTCTAAAAATCGCGTGGACGAAGCGCTTGAGGCGCTGCTGACATCCAGTTCCAAAGACCTCGAACGATCGGAGTCCGATCGGAAGAGGCTGTCGAACCTGCCGACATTGGACGAACGCGTGGATCTGTTTCTGAAGGCCATCCTGGGAGCCGAACGCGAGCCTACGGCCAAGGAGCGCGAGGTGGCGCGCTGCCGTCTGCTGGATTCAATGGCTGCGGACATTGCGGAGGAAATCGCGTCAAAGACCGCTGCAAAAAACACTCCGGCAAAGTCACCGCCTTCACTAGGTACGGAACGAAAAGACGTGAACATTGCGGCGTCGGCAAAGGTCGTTGAACTCAAGCGCACGGCAAAGATCAGCAGGCTGGTGCTACCATCGCTCCGGAGGAGCATGCAGTTTGATCTGGCAGCGGCGGACAAGACTACTGCAGCTGGGCGTGCAGAGAGAGCCGGGAACGTCGAAAGGATCATGGACGTGGGCGGCGTGCCCTGTCGGATAAGCCCTGCGGGTGCTGGAATCTTCATCGACGGCGCATTTCCGGAGAAGTGCCATAGTCTCGTCATAGGCTCGCGCAAGTACCCGTTATCCGCGACAGAAATACCTAGCCGTCGAGTGTGCCGTGATCTTGGATTCGGCGACCTTCTGGTGATGCTCGCCCAGGCCGAGCGAACCGGCACGGAGCCCCGGTTTGAGTGATCACGATCCGCTCGACTTCAGAACTGCACTTGAGCCGTTCGGCGACTGGCGGCGAGCGCATGCGGCTGCTCTTGCCGCGTGGTGTCTCGAACATCTTCCGATCGGGAATTCGGACGAGCCGAGAGCCGAAATGGCGCTGGTTTGGCTTGAGCAAGTCTTTATGAAGGCGGAATCTAGCGACGGTGAGTCTGCGATAACCCAACATCGAATTCGGAGCCTTCCCGCATACACATCGGGTATGCTGGCCCGCTTGGCGTCGTTTCCCTATCTTCCATCGTCAATCCAATGGCTGCCTGAGGTCGCCGCGAACCAAGTCGAAAGTCTAACAGAAGATCGCAAGCCGCAACCATCCCGGGCTCGAGCCGCAAACCTGATCGCTGACGCGGTGTTGAGTGGCACAGTGCCTGCGCAAGGCATTTTGAATATGATGATGTGGCTCGTCACTGGATTGTGGCGAAAGGTAGACGTGGCGCATCCCTTCGCTCAGCGTTTGGAGGTTGCTTTGCCGGTCCTACGGGATTGGCCCGGCGATATCGCGCGAAAGCTCGAGGTTCTTGCGGCGCTCCGATGTGCGCACGACAGTTTGTATTCCACGGATTCATTCATGTCGTCTTTGCTGGGCTGGGGCAGCATTGAAGGCTGCATACTGGACCGGCTGTTCACTTGGCCACTATTTGCCGACGGCAATGCACTAGGTTCACAGACATTTGGAATTGGCCTTCCGGTATATGTGGGTGCCTCCTTTGATTCAGATGATGTCGAGCCCCAAATCTACGGGTTTACCGACGGACGGTTGAACTTGGGTGAAGGGTTCTTTGAGAGCATCAAGGCAGCCGATCGTGCCGCACGCGATCTGTGGAGAAAGGAATGCGGCCACCTCGGCCAGAATTGGATTGGCCGAATTCTCGACCACTCGTCAATCGGCGTGAATTTCTCGCCTGCCGAGGCGATACTCGCAGAGTTTGAGCCTGTCGAACGCGGCAAACACCGTTTCCATATCCGGATCGACGGGCGCAGCGCAGATCTCCCGTTCGCTCTCGCGGGCTTTGCTCGTCTTCGTGGCCTTCGTTACCCCAGCGCGATCGCGGCTACCGGCGTAATCAGTGACCCGGCGTACAGAGACATTGAGTGGAACGCTGATATGCCGGCCTGGGCGCAGGTCGGGATTTCCGCGCTTGATCGCGAACTTGATCTTCCAGAGTGCCTCGTCGAGAAGATCAGGTGGGCCGACGCCGTATCATTCTATGATGCCACGATCCTGCCACTAGCGGACTTGAGGGGCGCGTCTCCTGAAGCAACGAGATTGGCGGAGTATTTGCGCACCGACAGGAAGTCTGCGGGCAGCAAAACAGAGCTTAATTGGTGCAAGAAGCTCTCTAATGCCGCCGATGTCGCTTTTTCTGGTGCTTGGAGACGATGGCAATTTGTCCGGTGCCCCGACGTTCAACATTTCGTATTGACCTTGGCATCATCCGCCGATTCGCTAAGCGATTGCGACATCTTGAGGATACTCAATGCGAGCGCGTCCCCGATCGTGGTAATGCCATCGTCTATTTCTGTGCTGGATGTCGCTGGCGCAATGGTCAGATTGAACGAGACGGATGCTCGGCGACGTTACGAGTCCGCCGACGGAATCCCACCGATGCTCAGCGTCAGCTTCATCCGCCTCGTGCCGGACGAGGGGGGTGATCGTCTCTGCGGCACGCTGTGTGAGATTGCGGGTGCGCCATATTCGGTTCTCGAGAAGGTATGCACCTCGCCATCCCCGGCGGTGCGGGGCCACGCCCTGGCGAATGTTCTCAATCATAACGAACTCGATCCCGCGGCGCCCGGATGGCGTCCGGCCGATCTCATGGTACTGTCGTTGCCGGGCACTGTGCTTAGCAAACTCGGGCCACGCCTTCTTGCTGTCGAAGCCCAGGCTCCAGAGTGGATTCAAGTTCTCGAACCGATCCTGCATCCTTCGTTTGTTGCGTTGTTGCGGCGTACAGTGGACAGCCGTTGGGGCCCGACGTTCGGGCGGGCGAGGGTATTGCTGGTTGCTGAAGCCACTGCGCCGGCTCAATTGCCGACTACCTCGGGCGACGACGAACCGGACACCGGCCCAATAGATGGCGTGGCGGAAATAACTCCGGTAGATTTGCATCAGGTCGTGGAACTTCTTTCAGTATTTCGCTTTGATTTTACCCAACAGGAAGCCGGCATTCTGCTTTCGGAATTGGGCATTAATTCGACTGTAGTCCGGTCAACGTTGAAAAGACTCGAAAGAGAAGGTCTGGTTTACCAGATACCTGGAGCGTGGTGTCTCACTCACCGTCCAATCGAATGCGAGACTGACAATGAAATGATATTCTTGCGACATTGGAGCGCCGCAATCGCCCACGCTCCGTCTTTGTCGCCGAAGCGGTTGCCGGGGCTCGCAGATTTTCAGGCCCGTCGGTTGGATCGCGTTCACGAAGCGCAATTTCACCTCGAGGAAGCAATCAGGTGCGCACAGGAATTGGCCCACGGCGGGAATTATCGGGAAGATCGTCTTCCGCCCTTCACCCTTCTCTTCGCGCAACAGGCGCGGTTGCGATCCTATTTTGACGTTCCGGGCTGGGACTATGTCCATGCACGCCTCGCCGACGGTCATTTACCCGAAGGATATCGTCTTCTAAACGCGGAAATGCTGGTTAGACGGGCCTTAGCAGAGAACAGTCCGCTACCGACCAAAAACGCTATCATGTTTTTACGGCTCATCTGGCGTCAAATGCGCACCATAGAGCAGAAATATCCTACACACTGGGCAGCACGAGCCGACCCGCATTGGCGCTCCATGGCTGAAAAGCTCACTCAATTTGCTCTCTCGAGCCTTGGTGTTGCGGGTTCGTCCGAATCATCGTTGATGAACGATCTGCATTCAACGTTGACTCGATCTCGTGCGGACCTGTCAGAAACCGAAACGATCGGAGAATACACGTCGGTGGTGTGTGCGCTCCTCGCATCTCGTATTCAGTTGCCGAGCGGTGTTCGCGCCGAGCTCAATACCTGGCTCAAGTCGGCAATCGCCACTGTACCGTCCACCGTCATCGGCCTCCGACCTGCTTGGCTCGAAGATCAGGGTGACCAAGAGAACAACGACTTGCAGGCGGCGATATGGTATCGCCACGGGTACAGAGCTGATCCAACCTATGCACAGAACTGGGTGAAAGCACTTGGGTGTTGTGGCTACGACGACGAGCGAATTGGGTCCGTTCTCGCTGACTTTGACGCATTTCGGACGAGTGATCCCGACGGCGCGCGCAGGGTATTCAACTTCGTGAAGAAGCGGCAGCCGGAATTAAAGAAAGAGAGGCGGTGGGCGGCTGGACTTCAGCATTTGGTGGATAACGATTTACTTTCCTGACATGTGCTCTCAAAGAGTACGTCAGCCACATCCGAAATCGAACCGAACTGAGTGAACCTTCCGCGTCCGACCATACGTATGCTCGGCCGTTTGCGCTTCGCACCGTGGCTGTCGGCACGCGTGTGGCGGCCGATCCGCTCGCCCAGGTCGGCTTCAGTGAGCGGCACGCCCGGACGTCCGCCGAGCCAGAGGTACGGGCCGAGCGAGAGCGTCTCGGGGTCAAAGAGGAGCCACACGACGCAGCCGCTGGGCGCCCGTGAGAGCCCCATGTTCACCGGCACGTATGCCGTCTTGGCGGTACGGTGGCTGGCCTTAAGCTGGACGTGCCGCCACGAGCCGCCGCAGCCGAGCACGAAGTCGTAGCCGCAGTCATCCACCTCGGGCCTGAGCACTGACACGTCCCTGGTGCCGCCGAGCCAGAGGTAGCGCAGAAGCTCGCCCAGGAAGACATGCTCGACGATCTTCTCCCGGAGGCTGGAGTGCAGGTAGTGCGAGGCGTCCGCCATGTGCCCGCCGGGCCGGTGTTCCGCCGGCGCCCACTCGCGAATCGGGCGGGGCTGCCGACTCGAGGAGACTTGCATACTATAGTTGATAAACTCAAAGTATGTATCGGGACCAGCCTCTGCGCATGGACATGCGCGGGCTGGTCGGCTGGAACGTAAGGAGGATACGTGAGCAGAAGGGGCTCACGCAGGAGCAGTTTGCCGACCGCAGTGGATTCAGTCAGCAGTACATCAGTGGGCTTGAGTGCGGTCGGCGCAACCCGACGGTCGTCACGCTCTACGAGCTGGCGCAGGCGCTCGGCGTCAGTCACATGGACCTGATTCGGCCAGACCGCGGTCGATGATTCCTACCGGCCTAGCCGTGCAGAGGCACACGCGAAGAGGTCGTTACAGCGGTCCTCAGTCTCTGGAGGGAGGCAATGTCGAACATCTCAGACGCCTACATCATCCTTTTCACGGACGACGTCGGCATCGTCCACGCGGTCACTTTCCCCAAAAGCGCCGAAAAGGCTAATGCCCGTGCGAACTTATTGCTCAAGGCTCTGCGGGAAATTGGTCTGGACGCCCAAAAGTACGGCAAGTACGCGCGAACAGATTCGTAAACACCCTCACTTCAATAGATCGGTGGGCTGTACCGACAACGCCTTCGCGATCCTAACCATAACCAAGAGGCTCGGGTTCCGCCTGCCGCGCTCGATGCCGCCCAGGTAGGTCAGGTCTATCCCCGACCGGAACGCGACCTCCTCCTGGGTCAGGCCGCGGGCCTGCCGCAGCCGTCTCACGTTCGTCCCGACGATTCGGCGCCAGTCCTGCATGGCAGGATGGGGCCATTAACACGACTATAGTCTCTAGGGACTATAGTCCCTACTCGTCGAAACCCATGATAGGACGGGAGGATGGGACTATGGGCATCGTAGGGAAGGGCTTCATCGCGCTACTGGCGGTGGGCACCGTCGTCGGGGCGTTAACCGCCGTGCACACGCCGCCGCCGACCGCGGCCGAGCAGTCGGCGCAGGACGGGGCGGTGCGGCGGGAGGCCGCCGCGATCGAGGCGAAACGGGTGGTCCGCTCGGTGCTCCGCGACCCCGGCAGCGCCGAGTTCGACCATGTCACGCAGTTGTCGAACGGCGTCGTGTGCGGCTACGTCAACGCGCGGAACGGGTTCGGCGGCTACGTGGGGCGGGAGGCCTTCATGTTCGGCCAGCCGGTCGGCGGCCTGATGATGGAGGAGCAGGGCTCCGCGGCCTTCACCAAGACCTGGGAGGCCAAGTGCATCGGCCAGTGGAACGCCGACTACGACGCCGACCACCCGATGCCGTCCGGGACGCGGCGGATCACGTCCGAGCAGCGCAAGCTGATCATGAAGAACCTCAGCCCAACCGAGCGCCGGGAGCTCGCCCGGCTCAACGCGCAGCAGAAGTAGCGGCGGACAGCGACCGTGCCCGCCCGGGTCCGCTTTCTGCCATGCGCGCGCACGCGCGCGTGCCGGTGTACTGCCCCCGGTTGCGGGCGGGATTCCTGATCCGGAACAGCGGACGCGGTACTCGCCGCGGTGCTTGGCGACATACGGATATGGCATGGCCCTGAAAGGGATGGGCAATTTGCGACTTCACCCTCTGATCCCCGATTGGAGGGTCACGTTCGATCGCGCCGCCACTCAGCAATTCTACCTTAAACATGCGCATGGCACATTGTCTCTGAGGCTTCACATGCGAGGCGGCGTCTTGCCATCTCCCAACTACGCCGATTGGCCGTCGAAACCCGGAGCCGTCTACTTCATTGGCGCTGGTCGGCCGACCATCGCGATCAAGATAGGTGTCACCCAACGGGACAAAGTCGGCCGGCGCCTTCGCGAAATACAGTGCAACAACCACGAACCGGTCGAGGTCCTGGGGCTCATATTGTTTGAGGAGGGCAATACGCCGCTCTTGGAAGCAGAGAAGCGCGAGCACTTGTTGCACGGGCTATTTGCACGCCATCAACGAATCGTGGACGGAAACGTCGGCCACGAGTGGTTCACTGCGGCAAGTGAGATTCTCGATTACATAGCCGAACACGCTATCGCCCCCGAGCAAGTCGGTTCGCCTAGATCGGTCGCCAAGATCGCCGGCACGGCCCCATGATTTGAGTGATCAACACCGTATTCTCCGTCGGCCAAAAGACGATCGCGCAGTTTCCTCTTCAGGCCTTCACGCCGGCGCGCTCGGCGAACTTGCGCACCACGGCGTGGTCGCCGTGCAGCGGCCGCAGGCTCTCAAGGAAGAACTTTTCGGTGACGACTGCGGCGTGGTGGTCGTCCATCGCGCCGATGAGCTTCCTGACGCTCTCCGTGGCCGCCGCCTGGCGCTTCAGATCGCCCGAACGCAGCGCCTCGTCGGCCTCTGACAGCACGGCGACGATCGCCCCGCGGATGTGCGAGGGCAGGCGGGCGAGCTTGTCCGCGTCGAGCCCGAGGATCGTGTCCAGCTTTCCGCCATCCCGCTTGTTGAACGTGGTCGTCTGCATTACCGGTCACTCCTCGTCGAATTCTGCCGCCGTGTCGGCGACCAGCCGGCCGGCATAGCTCCGCCATGCCTCGGACTGGCATACGATGTCGGCGCGCGTGGGTTGGATAGTGTCGGGATGGATCGGCACCGGAACGTCCGGCAGCAGGCGCCGGAGCGAGTCGATCTCGCCGATGAAGTCCCTGAGGCCCCACAGCCTCGCGTGCTTCGCCTTGAGCCGTTCGGTCTCTGCACCGATCTCCGCGGCCAGGGCCGGTACCTCCTCGATCATGACCGCTACTGCGAGCGGGAATGTCTCGTGCTTCAGTGCTTCGAGCCGCTGGACCGCGACAGTTGAGCGCTCGGAGACCGCAGCCATGCAGGCCTTGGCAACGTCGGCCTCGCGCTTCGCACGGGCCAGTTCCCAATCGGCCTCGCCGAGCGCATCGTGGTTGGCCGTCTCGTGGAGGCCGGTCGGGTTCACGAGTTGGCTCGCGAGTTCGTCGGCGTCCTGGGCTCTGATCGCGTCGAGCTTCGCCTGCGCCCGTGCTTCCGCCTCGATGATCAATTGGAGCCGGCGCCACTGGGCGGCGTTCTCCGCGACCACGTCCTGCTGGAGCTTGATGGCGTCGAGGTGGTCGGCGAGCCGCCAGCGCGGATCGTCATACGGCACTATGTCCGGGGAGTTGGCATCCATGTTGGGCCTCCGTTCGTGCGGCCGCGAGGGCCGGCGATGCTGCGACCGGATCAGATTGTGCTGCTGCGCAGTCGCCGTATGCCATCGCTCAGTGCCCGTGGGTGCACCAGACGCCCGCCCGGTGCCTCAGTCGGTGCTTGCTATGCCGGTCACGATTCAAGCCGTTGGTGTGAATGGGCGATCAGCGCACCAGCCCCGTGATTTTATATCTGAAGGGTGGGCCGGATGAGCGCCCGACCTGTTTGCCGAAGACTTCCCTTCGACGACGATGATGTTCTCCAGGCCCTGCATTAACCAACTAAAAGAAAAAATGCCGGAATGCTGTTCCGCGCTTCAAATGTTGGAAGATTTCACCCTCTGGGGTGTGCTGCTCTGAGCGACAGCGAGTGCATTGAGCGTTCGCAAGAAGTGGAGATTACAGAACATGAAACGACTAGCGCTGCCCAAGCGGGGCACGATCGCGAACACCGTTCTCAACAGTCTGCTGGCCAAGATGAGCAACCAGCGGGTTCTTGCCGAAGTCCGCGAACGCCACCCCCGATCCAAGACGACACTCGACTGCATCGCGTGGTACCGGAACAAGTTTGCTGTCCACCTGGACATGCCGAGTTCCTACGAAGCGGAGCGTTTGATCTGCAAGAGTGGTGTGAAGCTACGTCTCGTGGCGTAGAGCCGTCGACAGAGCATTAAGTCAACAATCCTCGGCCTCGGCACATCTATAGCTGAGGCCGAGGCTCTAATGCATCGGAGCGGACCGTAAAATCGTTGCCGCCGTTGAGGCCGGTGAACCTGTCGCGCGGCACAGCATATATTTCTGTGTAACGCGTTGTCCGATCCGCCACTGCAACGACCGAACAGGCACAGCACGGATAGAATCCCAGAAATCATCAATATCAGGCTCTACAGGTTCAACAGATTCATCGTCGAAAGCAGATCAAGGCCTTAGTGCGCTGAGCCGATGCGGTCGCAGCCTCATCGGCTCAGCGCTCGTTGAGTTCAGTTTTCGTCTCTCTGGTATCCCGCAGCGATGCCCTGTCCCTCAATGCGCAGCGAGCGCTTGTACTTCCATCCGCCGATCGAGCGCATCACGTCGCGTACGCGCTTGGCGAGGTGCTGGGTCTGTCGGCCCGCCTCGATGTCAAGTGCGTAACTGAGCAATTCGCGCGTATGCACGCGTCCAATACGCACTGTGCGCTCGACGCCCTCAACAGTTGAGACGCGGGGCGTTTCCAGCCACGCCGCGAGCCGATCCTTCCAGGGATCGTCGGCGAGGCGATCAGCCTGTTCCTCAGCGGCGACGGCCCAAAGGTGCGGCGCGAGCACAAGCGGTGCGCCCGTGGTCTCCGCGGCAGCGGCCTCGGCCCAGAGCTGGTCCCGGTCCTGTCTGAGAGCGTCGATGTCGATGCGTCCCGTCTTGACCGGCCAGAAGCGCCTGTTGCCGGTCGTGTCGAACAGGTACGCCTCGGCATTCGTCGTTCCGATGAAGATGCACCGCCTCGGCTCGGTGCGCGGAACGCGGTCGTAGGGCGCACGAAACCGATCCTCGCAGCGCGACACGAACGCCTTGAGGTCCTCGACCTCCGAGCGGCCCATCGCCGTCAACTCGCCCAACTCGTGAATCCAGACACTCTGCAGCACGAGGGGTGCCTCCTTGCTGTCGAGGCGTCCGAGCTCAGCATCGGAGTGCCACTCTCCCCCAAGTACCTTGAGCGCAGATGACTTGCCCGTGCCCTGTGCGCCTTCGAGGATCATCACGTAGTCGAACTTGCACCCGGGGCGCCGAGCGCGCCGGACGGCGGCCGTCAGCACGAGGCGGCCGACCGCGCGTATGTACTCGTTGCCCTCTGCGCCGAGGTATCGCACGAGCCAGTCGTCGAGCCTTAGCGTTCCATCCCACTTGAGCGACGAGAGGTAGTCGATGACCGGGTTGAACGGCGCCTGGCGTGCAAGCGTCAGGCACGCCTCGATGACGTTCTCCTTGGAGAACTCGATGCCCACCTGCACGAGCAGAAAGTGGCGGATCACGCGCAGTACGTCGTCGTTCACCTCGCGACCGATGTCGATGACCCATGGCAGGCATTCGGCACGGAGCAGGGGCCTGCGGGCGAGTTCGTCGAATGCGAAGCCGAGACTCGCGTGCTCAAGTACTGCGAGGCAGTTCGCGAGCGTCGCCGCAGGCACGCCGTTCCGTCCGGCCTTCAGGTCAAGCGACGCCAAGTCAAGCGGTCCCACTGGGAAATCTTGTGCGGCCGTCGTCCGTGTCATCGCGTGAACGAGATCGCCGTGCCCTGCATCGATCACGGCCTTGAAGAGCGTGCCTGCGGTGATGCCGTCGCCGCGGCTGCTGTCGAGTGAGTTCCATCTTTCCCTAATCTTGTCGCCATGACTCGCGTAGTTGGGATCCTGGATTGACCACGTCACGAACTCATCCATTCCGTCGCCGCTTGTCGCGTGGTGGCAGGACATCATGAGCCCGAGCCACTCGTCATGGTCCCGGTACTTCGTAGGATCGAGCACGGCGAGTAGCTGCGACATCTGATCGGATGCGAGCCGGGCGTGGCCCGTGATGATCGGCTGCCGCTTCTTCCTCTCGATCGCGTTCAGTAGGCTCGCGGGTGCCATTGGCGGGTCAGCGAGATCGCCGAACGGATCGTCCGCCCTATAGTGCTTGTGTGAATCGGGATGCACCGACCCTGCGGCGACGAGCAGGGTTCCCTTGGTCTTGAATTCAATGCCAGGGAATTCGGAGAGCTTTCCGACGATCCGCAGTTCACTTGGCTTCGCCATGTAGATGTGCTGACCGCCTCCGCCAGAAAGCACCCTAGGGTAATCGTCGAGCCGTATTCCGAATCGTTCGCACAGGCGAGCGAGGCGATCCGCGCCTTCGAAGTGGCGCGGATCGACATCAATCACGAGCTGGTCGTCATGCAGGCGGACGCCGACGTTGTGTCCCCTGGCCATCCAAGACGCCGGATCGCTGCGGCTGTAATCCCGCTTCGGCCAGCGGACATCGAGCGGGGCCTTTCCTACTGGCTTGCCGTGCCTGATCGCGTCGGGCCTGTTGAGCGGGATTAGGTCATGGCGCGCGAACTGGTGCGGTCTAAGCAGCTTGGGTTCCGGCTTGGGGAACGCGTCGGCATTGCTGCCGACGCTCCCCGCTTCGTTTGCGGTCCCGCTCATACGCGGCACCCCATCAGCCTGAAGTAATCCACGTCCGTCGCGCGGTAGCAAACGCGACCGGAACGCATTCCGCAGATCGGTCCGCAACCGTTTCGGCGCCTGAGCTTCAGGCTTGAGGGCGTTGTGCCAAGGTAGCTGGCGGCCTCCTCAGTGCTGAGGTACTCGGTGTACTTCTTGGTGTCCATTTCGATGTTCCCTTTGAGTGAAATGAACAGCCACATAATGGATGCGCCGGGCACCGCGCCATAAACATTAGACCAACGTTTGCGGTACGCTTGTATTTTCAATGAGTTAGGCGTCCGCACACCGAAAATTCGGCGCGTTATCGCGGGATTTTTCGGCGCTTCCCGCGCATACCTGCTCACCCCCGCTGCTCCCCGCGCGCGAATGTATCGAGGTCGCCACAGTGATACCGGACGAGGCGCTTGTTGATGACGTGGTACTTCGGCCCCTCGCCGCGGTGGCGCCAGTTCTTGAGCGTACCGGCCTTCGTGCCGAGATAGTCCGCTGCCTCAGCGGTGTTGAACCACGGCGACGGCCGTGGCGCGTGAGCATTTGAAGTCATGCAAGCCTCCTGTGCGTCGCTTGGCGACACTCAGAGAGACTGAACCGCAATGCCGTCCACGGACACCACGGTATCGCCAACGGTCGTTGCGGGCGGCCCGCGATTGCATTCGGTTGGAGGACTACGCTGCCTCGGTCGTCGCAGGCACCGCGTCGTCGTTCAACGAGGCGTGCAGAACTGCGGCGCGCGAGAGAATGAGATTCTCGACCGCCTGTGCATGCGGCCGCAGATGCTCGACGAGGTGCTCGCGGTGGACGTAGCCGCCGCTCGCGCCGGGCAGGCGATGACCGAGGAGCAGGGCGCTCTCGGCGTAGGGCACTCCCGCCGCGATCGCGAGCGTGCGGTTCAGGTGGCGATATTCGTGCGGGCTGGGCACGCCGCGGCTGCTCCGCTCCTTTGCCTCGACCACACGACCGCTCGCGCTCGCGGGCGAGGGCCAGAGCCAATCGCTCCTGAGGGGCTCGTCGGCCGCCATGCGCGCCTTGATTATTTCGGTCAGCCGCTCGCCCATGGGATAGAGCATCTCGCCGCCGACCTTCATGTGCCGGAAGCGGAGCACCCGCCGCTCCAGGTCCACGTCGTCGCGTTCGAGGAGCAGCAGCGTCGTCTTGCGCGCGCCCGTGAGCATCATGGTCCTGTGGAGGTCGCGCCGCACCGGGCTCATGGCCTCGCTGCGCTTCCACCATGCCGCGTAGTTTATCTCCGCTACTTGCCTCGGCTTCGGCACGGGGATGCGGATCGCCACCATCGGATTCGACGTGATCGTCTCGTCGATCCGCATCGCCGTATTGATGATCGCCCGGAGGGTTCGCATCGCACCCGCCGCCGTCGTCTGGCCGTGCCGCGACCGGAGCTGCTCGAACAGGTCTCGCACGTCCTGGCGGCTGAGGTCGGCCACCGCGCGGCCCCGCACGCTCCGCAGGTACTTATCGATGTGCTCCCGGTAGCTGATCGACGTGCTCGGCCTCAGTTCGCGCTCCGAGACGTGCGCCTCATACGCCTGCGCGACCGTCATGCCCGTTTCGCGCGGCTTCGAGGTCGGATCGACGCCGGACTGTATCTGGCTCATCAGTTCCTTGGCGCGCCGCCGTGCCTCGCGGAGTCCCATTCGGTCGCAGCGGTCGATTTTGACCCGAACGGTGCGGATGTGACGTCCGCCGCGCCGCACGTCCCCCTGGACCGCGTAAGTCTTGGTCGAGGCGTGGCAGATCACCATGAGCCCCTTGACCTGCTCGTCGCGCCATATTCCAGAGCCGAGGGGGAGCGCGTTGATCCGCGCCTCGGTCAGGTTCATCACAGCCATCGCACGCCTCCGAAAACACCGGCCGAAACACCGCGCGGCCGTGTTCCAGGAGTGACCCGGAGTGGCCGCGCGTGACGTATGATGTCGGGTAAGTGGTTGGTCGCGAACCCTTATTGACCAGGATGGCGCCCTGAGTGACTTAGGAATATAGGCCTACGAATCTGGGGGCCGCGGGTTCGAATCCTGCCCGGTGCGCCATTTAATCCGCTAAGCGCGAAAGCTGATGCTGCGGAGCCAACCCGTCCAGCCCCGCATGCTGCCTTATCTTCGTGATCGTCTCGCGCCCCGACGCTGGACAGACTACGCTGGCCGGGCACTTGCGGAAAACCGCCAAGATCGATGCCGCGCAAAGGGAGGTCCGCCTTGAAACTCGCCGACGAATACCGCGATGGCCGTCTCGCGCGGGCGCTCGCCGTGCGCATCGCCCGCGAGGCCGATCCCGCCGCCAGTTACCACTTCATGGAGTTCTGCGGCGGCCACACCCATGCCATCTCGCGCTATGGGGTTCAGGATCTGCTGCCCGCCAATGTGCGCATGATTCACGGTCCCGGCTGCCCGGTTTGCGTGCTGCCGGTCGGACGCATCGACATGGCGATCCGCCTTGCTGGGCGCCCCGAGGTCACGTTGTGCACCTATGGCGACTTGATGCGGGTGCCCGGCTCGCACGGCAGCTCACTACTCAAGGCCAAAGCCGCGGGCGCCGACATCCGCATGGTCTATTCGACGATCGATGCCCTACGCATCGCCGAGGCTGAACCGGAGCGCCAAGTCGTATTCTTCGCGATCGGCTTCGAGACCACGACGCCGCCCACCGCGCTGGCGATCAAGCTCGCCGCCGCGAAAAAACTCGCCAACTTCACCATTTTCTGCAACCACGTGCTCACCCCGTCGGCGATCCAGAACATCCTCGAAAGCCCGGACGTGCGTGAGCTTGACCGGGTACGCATCGACGGCTTCATCGGGCCGGCCCATGTCAGTACGGTGATCGGCAGCCAGCCTTATGCTTTTTTTGCGGAGGAATTCGAGAAGCCTGTTGTGATCGCGGGATTCGAGCCGCTCGATGTTATGCAGGCGATCCTGATGCTGGTCCGCCAGGTCAATGAAGGTCGCCACGAGGTCGAGAATCAGTACACGCGCGCGGTCAAGCCCGAAGGCAACGAGAAGGCCAAGGCCGAGGTCGCTGAAATCTTCGAGTTGCGCAAAAGCTTCGAGTGGCGCGGCTTGGGTCTCGTCCCCTATAGCGGACTGCGTCTGAAAGAGGCCTATGCCGCCTTCGATGCCGAGCGCCGCTTCGCCATGGAAGACATCCCGGCCGAGGATAACCCCGCCTGCGAATGCGGCGCCATCCTGCGCGGCGTCAAGCAGCCGGCCGATTGCAAATTGTTCGGCACTGTGTGCACGCCCGAGACGCCGATGGGCTCTTGCATGGTCTCGGCCGAGGGCGCCTGCGCCGCGCACTGGACCTATGGCCGCTTCCGCGATCGCGCGCGGGAGGCGTCATGACCCCTAAGACCTACCAGCGCCGGCTCGACATCAAGAACGGCCGCGTCGATCTTTCGCACGGCTCGGGCGGGCGGGCGATGACGCAGCTCATCGCCGATATTTTTCACGAAGCTCTCGACAACGAATGGCTCAGGCGTGGCAACGACCAATCCGCCTTCGATGTTGCCGGCGGCCGCATGGTGATGACGACCGATGGCTATGTGGTCTCGCCGATCTTCTTTCCCGGTGGCGACATCGGCTCGCTTGCGGTCCACGGCACGATCAACGACGTCGCCATGGCCGGCGCGCAGCCGCTGTTTCTTTCTGCCAGCTTCATCATCGAGGAAGGCTTCGCGCTTGCCGACTTGAAGCGTATCGCCGACAGCATGGGCGAGGCCGCGCGCGCCGCCGGCGTGCCCATCATCACCGGCGACACCAAGGTGGTCGAACGCGGCAAGGCCGACGGCGTGTTCATCACGACGACCGGCGTCGGCGTGGTCCCGGACGGTCTCGATCTGTCGTCCGAGAAGGCGCGGCCGGGCGACCGGGTGATCCTGTCGGGCACCATCGGGGATCACGGTGTCGCCGTCATGTCCAAACGGCAGAACCTCACCTTCGAAACCGATATCGTATCGGATTCCGCTGCTCTTCATCGTCTCGTCGCAGCGATGGTCGAGGCGGGCGGCCCCGCCTTGCATGTCATGCGCGATCCGACCCGCGGCGGGCTGGCGGCAACCCTTAACGAACTCGCGCAGCAATCGAACATCGGCTTTCGCGTCGCCGAGGAGGCGATTCCCATAAAGCCTGAGGTCGCCGCCGCCTGCGAACTGCTCGGACTCGATCCGCTCTACGTGGCGAACGAAGGAAAGCTCGTCGCCATCGTCGCGCCCGAGGCTGCTGACAAAGTGCTTGCGGCCATGCGCGCCCATCCGCTCGGACGCGATGCGGCGATCATCGGCGCAGCGGTCGCCGACGATCGCAACTTCGTACAGATGACGACGGCCTTCGGCGGCGGCCGGATTGTCGATTGGCTGTCCGGCGAGCAACTGCCGCGGATCTGCTGACATGCGCATTTTGTTGCTGGTCCACAGCTTCAACAGCCTGTCGCAGCGGCTTCATGTCGAACTGCGCGAGCGCGGTCACGACGTTTCAGTCGAGTTCGACATTAATGACGCGGTGACCCGCGAGGCAGTCGAACTGTTCAATCCTGATGTGATCCTCGCGCCGTTCCTCAAGCGTGCGATCCCCGAAGACGTATGGCGCACGCGCCGCTGTCTGATCGTGCATCCGGGCATCGTCGGTGACCGCGGTCCATCGGCGCTGGACTGGGCTGTGCTGGACGCCGAAACGCAATGGGGCGTCACGGTGCTCGAAGCAGAAGCGGAGATGGATGCGGGGCCAGTGTGGGCTTCCGCGACATTTCCCATGCGCGCGGCGACCAAATCGAGCCTTTATCGCCGCGAGGTCGCCGATGCAGCCATGGAGACCGTGATGACCGCCTTGGCGCGCATCCAGTCCGGCACTTTCGTTGCAAAGCGTCCCGATTCTTCCGATCCCAAGCTGCTTGGTCGCGCCCGACCGCTTTGTCGCCAAAGCGACCGCGCGATCGATTGGCGGAATGATCCGACCGATTTGGTGCTCCGCAAGATCCGCAGTGCCGACGGCGTTCCTGGTGCGCGCGATGCACTGTTCGGCCGCGCCGTCCGGCTCTTTGACGCCCACCGCGCCAAAGATCTTTGCGGTCCGTCGGGCGCCGTCATCGCGCGCTGTGGCGACGCACTGGCGCGCGCGACGCGCGACGGTGCGGTGTGGATCGGTCATGTGCGCGAAGAACGCGACAAGGCATTGAAATTGCCGGCGACCTATGTCTTCGCGACGGAAAGCGCGGGCTTGCCGAAGACATCCGGCTATGCGCCGATCCATTACGAAGAGGCCGGCCCTGTCGGCATGCTTCATTTCGCGTTCTACAACGGAGCGATGAGCACGGCTGGGTGCGAGACGCTGCGTGCGGCTTATGCCCAAGCGCTGGAACGGCCGACCAGAGTGTTGATGTTGATGGGTGGTCCCGATACTTGGTCGAATGGCATCCACCTCGGTCTGATCGAAGCGGCCGATAGTCCGGCCGACGAGTCCTGGCGCAACATCAATGCGATCGACGATCTTGCCCGCGATATCATCACGACAACGGACCGGCTCGTCATTTCCGTGCTGCGCGGCGGCGCCGGCGCCGGCGGCGTTTTCCTTGCGCTGGCAGCCGACGAAGTGTGGGTATGCAAAAATGTGGTGCTCAATCCGCATTACAAGGACATGGGCAATCTCTATGGCTCGGAATACTGGACCTATCTGTTGCCGCACCGCGCAGGCGAGGAAAATGCGCGCCGCGTGACACAAGCGCGGTTGCCTATGGGCGTTGCCGAAGCGCAGCGTCTCGGTCTCGCCGACCGAATTCTGCCTGCGTCTTGCGACCTTACGACGATTGCCGCGACTGCTCGTGCGCTCGCAGAGGATGCGAATTTTAACGCGCGTCTCGCGGCGAAGCGCCGCCGGCGCGACGCGGACGAGGCCGAAAAACCTCTGAAGTCTTATCGCGCGGAAGAGCTCGCCCGCTTACGCCTTAATTTCTATGGCTTCGACCCGAGCTACCACGTCGCACGCTACAATTTCATCACCAAAGTTCCTAAGTCGCGCACGCCTTTGACCTTGGCCCGGCACCGCTCGACTATTTCCCGAGTCTAGCAACCAGATCGCCGGCGAATTGCGACAGCGTGTCGTCGCGCGCGCCCATGACCACAATACGGTCGCCGGGATTCGCAAGCTCAAGCAGTTTGTCGCCGCATGCCGCGCGGTCCGCGAAAGCGAAAGCGGTGTGCCCGCGCGCCTCAACCCCGTTTACGATATCGACGCTGGATACGCTACGCTCGACCGTGCCGCCGAAATAGACAGGCTCCGGCATGATCAAGACGTCGTCCGCGCCTAGGTTTTCCGCGAAGCCCTCGATGAAAGCGTCCTTCATCAGCCTGAGCGGGCCGTAGCCGTGGGGTTGGAACATGACGAGCAGTCGGCCCGGAAAATCATGCAGCGTCGCCAGCGTGGCGGCGATCTTGTCGGGATTGTGTGCGAAATCGTCGATCACGGTGACGCCGTTCGCTGAACCGACGATTTCGAGCCTGCGCTTGATACCGCTGAACGCGCCCAGCGCGCGCGCCGCCTCTTCCAGGCTCACGCCGCTGGCCCGCGCAG
This sequence comes from uncultured Alphaproteobacteria bacterium, assembly GCA_963710025.1. GTDB lineage: Bacteria > Pseudomonadota > Alphaproteobacteria > Micropepsales > Micropepsaceae > Rhizomicrobium. Next base: position 216,536 of record CAVPYO010000007.1, read on the forward strand.
CACAGAGCGCCGCGAGCGCGTTGGCGACATTGTGCCGCCCCGGCACCTTGAGCGCCACCTTCGCCATTGTGGCGCCCTCACGCACCTCGAACGCAATCCCGTCTGGCGCAGGCACGATTACGCTCGCCGCGAGATGCGCGTTATGGCCTGTCAAGCTGTAGGTGATGGCTTTTCCCGTGACTAATGCGGCAGTCTCCGCATTGTCCAGGTTCAGCACGGCGATGTCGGCCTTGGCTACGAAGTCGCGAAACAGGCCACGCAGTTCTTCCAGCGATTTGTGGTCCAACGCGACATTATTGACGACCGCGATGTGTGGCGAATACCGCGCTATGGAACCGTCACTTTCATCCACTTCGCTGACGAAGATATCGCTTTTCCCGACCAAAGCGCTGGCGAACAGCGCATCGGGTGTGACGAAGTTCTTCATTACCGCGCCATTCATGATGGTCGGATCGTGTCCCGTCGCGGAAAGGATCCAGCCGATCATTCCCGTCGTGGTGGACTTGCCGCTGGTGCCCGCTACGCCGATGCTTTCCGACGCGGCGTTGAACAGCTGGGCCAGCAGCTCGGCGCGAGTCATCAGCCTTGCGCCGATGCGCCGCGCGACTTCGACATCGGGCACCGTGCTTTCGACCGCGGCCGAAGTGACCACGACCATCTCGGGGTTGGTGATGCCGCTGCCGTCCTGCGGGAAAAGCGCGACGCCGCGCGCCCGGAGGTATTCGAATTTCTGCGCCGTTCGTCCTTGATCGAGTGCGCGGTCCGAACCGGCGATCTGGCGACCTTTCCCTAACAGGATTAGGGCGAGCGGCAGCATGCCGCTGCCCCCGATACCGCAGAAAAAATAATGCCTATCCAGATTCATGGGGGCACGTTATAAGGCGGACACCGCTGTGACAAGCGATTGGAAAAATACGCGAATTCAAATGCGCGACGGCAAAGTGAGAATCGGTGTTGTAGCGCCGGCTTCGCGTCTGGAGCCTGTCTTTGCGGACAAAGTCCAACAACTGACGCGCTCGCTTTATGCGGACAGCTCCCCCGACATTCAGTTTCATCCGCAATGCTTTCTGTCGGCGGGCCATTTCGCCGGCGACGATGAGACGCGCGCCGAGGCCTTTCTCGATGTGGCCAACGACGCGAGCTTCGACGCGCTGTGGATCGGGCGCGGTGGGTATGGTTCGTGCCGCATCGCCGAGCGCGTGATCGCCGGGTTGATGCCGGCGGCCGGCGAGAAACTCTATCTCGGCTACAGCGATGCGGGCGCTCTTTTGGGTGCTTTATACAAACGCGGTTTTAGCCGCGTGGCGCACGGGCCGATGCCTTCGGACATCAACCGCGATGGCGGTGAGGCGGCGGTGGCAAGAGCGCTGGTATTCCTCATCGACGGCGCCGCGGATTCGTTGGAACCCATGGTCACGCCAACGACGAAGACAGCCGCCTACAACATGACGGTCCTCAGCCATGTGCTTGGAACGCCCCTGGAGCCTGACCTGACGGGCCACATCCTGATGCTTGAGGAAGTGTCGGAGCATATGTACCGCATCGATCGCACGATGTTCCACATTACGTCCACGCCCACCATCAGGAACGTCGCGGGCATCATGCTAGGCCGTTGCAGCAATATTCCGCTGAACGAGCCGGACTTCGGCCAGAGCGAGGAAGAAGTTGCCCGGCATTGGTGTGGTGTATCGGGAATTCCCTATTTCGGCCGCGCGGACATAGGCCACGACATCGACAACAAGATCGTGCCGTTCGGACGGCTTCACAAAAGCCCGTAAACCAGCTTGTGCAGCGCGCCGCCCCGAACGTACTCAGTAATCGCAGCGATGTCCGGTGCGAAATAGCGGTCGCGTTCATAAGGCCCAACCAGCGAACGGATGGCGTGTGCAGCTTCTTCGAGGGGCTTGGAACTCTTCAGCGGATGGCGGAAGTCGAGGCCTTGGGTCGCGGCGAGCAATTCGATCGCCACGACGGTCGCGGCGTTCTGTGCCATGTCGAGCAGCCGGCGTGCACCATGCGCCGCCATCGAGACATGGTCTTCCTGATTGGCGCTGGTCGGCACCGTATCGACCGATGCGGGATGCGCCAGCATGCGGTTCTCGGCGACCAGGGCGGCGGCAGTGACCTGCGCGATCATGAATCCGGAATTTAGGCCGGATTCCTTCACCAGGAACGCGGGCAATCCGCTCATCTTGGGATCGACCAGGATGGCGGTGCGCCGCTCTGAAATGTTGCCGATCTCACATAGCGCCAGCGCCAGCTGGTCCGCGGCGAAGGCGACTGGCTCGGCATGGAAATTGCCGCCCGAGACAACCTCGCCGCTTTCGAGAACCAGCGGATTGTCCGTGACGCCAGTGGATTCGATCTCCAGCGTACGCGCAGACGCGCGCATGATGTCGAGGATCGCACCCATCACCTGCGGCTGGCAGCGCAACGAATAAGGGTCTTGCACCTTGTCGTCGGCGCCCGGTGCACGGTGAGATTCGCGGATTTCGCTTCCTTCCATCAAGGCACGAAGTACCGAGGCAACAGCGATCTGGCCAGGCTGGCCGCGTAGCGCATGGATGCGTGCGTCGAACGGCGTGTCGGAGCCTTTGAGCGCGTCGGTGGACATGGCGCCAGCGACGATACCAGCGGCGAAAACCTTCTCTGTTTCGAACAGACCGGCCAACGCCAGCGCGGTGGAGACTTGAGTGCCGTTAAGCAGCGCGAGGCCTTCCTTCGGTCCGAGCACCAGCGGTTTGAGGCTCGCGCGCTCAAGCGCGACCGATGCCGGCATGAGCGCGCCGTTCACACGCGCTTCGCCGATCCCGAGCAGCACCGCCGCCAGATGTGCCAGCGGCGCGAGATCGCCGGACGCTCCGACCGAGCCTTTAGACGGAATGCAGGGATAGATTTCGGCCTCGACCAGGCGGGCGAGCATTTGTATCGTCTCACGTCGCACGCCGGAGGCGCCGCGCGTCAGCGAGGCGACTTTCAACACCAGGGTCAAGCGGACGATGTCATCCGCAATAAGGGGGCCGACGCCGCAGGCATGGCTTAGAACGAGATTGCGCTGCAACGCTTCAAGATCGCCGCGCGCGATGGCGGTATTGGCAAGCAGTCCGAATCCCGTGTTGACGCCATAGACCGTGGCGCCGCCGTCTACGATGGCCGCTATAGCCTTCGCGCCCGCATCGATGCGCGCCAGCGTTGCGGGCGAAATCTCAATGCGCGCGGGCACTGCATAAACGGCACGCAGTTCGGCAAGGGTCAGCGGTTTGTCGAGGTTCATCACCGGTCCTCTATGGAAGGAAGATTGAGGTGCTTGTCCCGCGCGGTTTGCACTGCGATTTCGTAACCGGCGTCAACGTGGCGCATGACGCCGGTGGCCGGATCGTTCCACAACACGCGTTCGAGTTTTACCCGCGCCTCGTCGCTGCCGTCGGCGACGATCACCATGCCGGCATGTTGCGAATAGCCCATGCCCACGCCGCCGCCGTGATGCAGCGAGACCCAGCTCGCACCCGACGCCGTGTTGAGCAGCGCATTGAGCAGCGGCCAGTCGGAAACGGCGTCTGATCCGTCGCGCATCGCTTCCGTTTCGCGGTTTGGGCTGGCAACGGAACCGGAATCCAGATGATCGCGGCCGATAACGATAGGCGCCTTCAACTCACCGCTTGCCACCATGTCGTTGAACGCCATGCCGGCGCGGTGGCGCTCGCCCAGCCCAAGCCAGCAGATACGCGCGGGCAACCCCTGGAACGCGATGCGCGATCTGGCCATGTCGAGCCAGCGGTGCAGATGCTTGTTCTCGGGAAACAGCGTCTTCACCACCTCGTCGGTCTTGTAGATGTCCTCGGGATCGCCCGACAGCGCGGCCCAGCGGAATGGTCCGATGCCGCGGCAGAACAGCGGGCGGATATAGGCGGGCACGAAACCCGGAAAATCAAAGGCATTCTCCACGCCTTCGTCCTTGGCGACCTGGCGGATGTTGTTGCCGTAGTCGAACGTCGGAATGCCCTGTCTGGCGAATGCAAGCATCGCGCGGACATGCTTGGCGATGGATTTGCGCGCAGCTGCAGCCACTTCATCGGGGTTCGAGGCGCGCTTGGCTTCCCACTCGGCCACGCTCCAGCCCTCGGGCAGATAGCCGTTGACGACGTCGTGGGCGCTGGTCTGGTCGGTGACGGCGTCTGGCTTGACGCCGCAGCGCACAAGTTCCGGCAGGATTTCCGCCGCGTTGCCTACGAGCCCGATAGAGAGCGGTTTTTTCTCCTTGACCGATCCGACGATCAGCGCCAGCGCTTCATCAAGATTATCCGTGGCAGTGTCGAGATAGCGCGTTTCCAGTCTCTTCTCGATGCGTGAGCGCTGGCATTCCACTGCCAGCATCGAGGCGCCGGCCATCGTGGCGGCCAGCGGCTGCGCTCCCCCCATGCCGCCAAGGCCCGCCGTCAATATCCACTTGCCGGAAAGATCGCCGCTAAAATGCTGACGGCCCATCTCAACAAAGGTCTCAAAGGTGCCCTGAACGATGCCCTGGCTACCGATATAGATCCAAGAACCGGCCGTCATCTGGCCGTACATCATCAGGCCCTTCTTATCGAGTTCGTGGAAATGCGTCCAGTCGGCCCATTTGGGCACCAGGTTGGAATTGGCGATCAGCACGCGCGGCGCGCCTTCATGGGTGCGGAATACGCCGACGGGTTTGCCCGACTGCACCAGCAGCGTCTCGTCCGCTTCCAGCATCTTCAGTGTTTCGACAATGCGGTCGAAGGCCTGCCAGCTGCGTGCCGCCTTACCGATGCCGCCATAGACGACGAGGTCTTGCGGCCGTTCCGCCACGTCTGGATCGAGATTGTTCATCAGCATGCGCATCGCCGCTTCCGCGCCCCAGGTCTTGCAGGTGCGTTCGGAGCCGCGCGGCGCGCGCACGATGCGCGTGTTCGCGATCATGGTGTTCTCCCGTGTTTGTCGGAGTGCCCGCCCATGAAGCGGTCCCGCAGAAGATCGAGGCCGATCCAATAGGCAAGCTCGGCAGGATCGGAAATATTCCACACGGCAAGGTCGGCACATTTGCCGATTTCCAGCGTGCCGATTTCGGACTCGAGGCCCAGCGCCTGCGCGGCATTGCGGGTCATGCCGGCGAGCGCCTCTTCCGGGGTGAATCCGAAAAGCGTGCAGGCCATGTTAAGCACGATCAGTGGCGCGACCACCGGCGAAGTGCCCGGATTGCAGTCGGTCGCGATGGCTATGGGCACGCCGGCGCGGCGCAGCGCCGCCACGGGCGGTTTCTTCGTCTCGCGCAGGAAGTAGAACGCCGTGGGCAGCAGGACGGCGAAGGTTCCGGCCTTCGCCATCGCGGCAATGCCTTTTTCATCCAGATGCTCCAGATGATCGGCGGACAGCGCACCGTATTTCGCGGCCAGAATCGCACCGCCGGAATTGGACAGTTGTTCGGCATGAATTTTCACGCGCAAACCATGCGCCTTGGCCGCCGCCAGGACGCGTTTGGTCTCGGCCGGCGTGAACGCAATAGCCTCGCAGAACACGTCCACGGCATCGGCGAGTTTCTCGCGGGCAACTATTGGGATCATCTGCTTGCAGACGAGGTCGACATAAGCCCCGCGGTTGTCTTTGTATTCGGGGGGCAGCGCATGCGCGCCAAGCAACGTGCGCAAGACGCGAACATGGGCGTGTTCGCCCGCGCGCACGGCGGCGCGCAGCATCTTCATCTCGTTTTCGAGATCAAGGCCATAGCCCGATTTGATTTCGATGGTCGTGACACCTTGGCGCGCCATCGCCTGTGCCCGATCCGTCGCGGATTCTGCGAGCGCGTCTTCGGACGCCGCGCGCGTCGCGCGGACAGTAGAAAGAATGCCTCCGCCATCACGCGCGATGTCCTCATAGTTCGCGCCGCGCGCCCGCCTGTCCCATTCAGCGGCACGGTTGCTGGCGAAGACCAGATGGGTGTGGCAATCGATCAAGCCTGGCGTCACCCATGCGCCGCCAAGACGCCTCACAGTGCGCGCGCAATCTTTGGGGCCGGACGGCAGCGACCCGCGCGGCCCCACGAAGGCGAGATGGCCGCCAGCAATGCCAATCGCCGCGTCGCGGATGGCGCCGAAAGGCGTCCCCGAAACCATGGTGGCAGCTTGGCATTCCAGAAGTAAGATGTCCCACATCGCCTTACACGGTGCTTTGGCGCAGACGTTACAGATTGTACGCCCGGAAACGAGGATAATCTTCCATGCCGAAATTGCCCGATAACATTACAGAAATGTCCGAAAACCGCGGCTGGCTTTCCCTTCATTCGCTGCTTGGCGCGAACCATGACGCGGCGATTGCGGTCGTTGGGGCGCCTCTGGGGTTGGAATCGCTGAGCCCCGGCCGTTGTGATCTGGCGCCTAGTGTGATTCGGACCACACTCAAGCGCCTCAGCGTGTATGACCTTGAGACTGGCATCGATCTTTCAACGCTTGGAATATTCGACGCGGGCGACGCTCCCGTCGCCGGTCTCAACCCGGCTGAAGCGTTCGTACCGATTTGCGATGCTGTGCGCCAACGGGTGCAAGATCATGCGCTGACCATCGTGCTCGGCGGCAACAATGCGGTGACGCGCGGCGGCGTGCATGGTGCGGACGCGACGCTGAAACGCGTCGGACTTCTGACTTTGGACGCGCATTTCGACTTGCGCGACACGGATGGCGGACTCAACAACGGCAATCCCATCCAGGCGTTACTGGACGACGGACTGCCGGGCGCTCACATCAGCCAGATCGGCTTGGCGCCGTTCGCCAACACCGAGAAAGCCTACGGCAAGGCGAAGCGCGCGGGCATTTCGGTCCACACGCTGAGCGCCTGCTACGAACACGGCTTCGTTGCGCTGGTGCGCCGCGAGCTTGAGCGGCTGTCGCGCGCCTGCACACATATATATGTGGACTTCGATATCGACGTGATCGATCGTACTGAGATGCTGGCGGCGCCTGGCGCCAGGCCGGGCGGCATTGCGGTGCGCGATTTCTTCGCGGCGGCGCGCGAGATTGCGGCGCATCCAAAGGTCAATTGCGTCGATCTGACCGAGTTCGATCCCAGCCGCGATGTTGGTGACATCGGCGCTTTGACGGCGGCGCGCTGGCTGGCGGAGATCCTGGCGGGGTATACCGCCCGAACGTCTCGTTAGCGCGGTGTCACGGCATCTTCTCGCCGCGACACGCTTCGACGATGGCATACCAATCAGCTCTCGACAGCTCGTACGTATTCGCCTTCAGGCAATCGCGCAGCCGCTCCGGCTTCCTTGTACCGATGATTGGTGTCACTGGCGCAGGATGTCGATGCAGGAACGCGAGCGCGACAACGGCCGACGACACGCCGGCACGTTCGGCGATACTTTGAAGCGTTTCGCGCACACGTGAGATTGCCGGCGTGGCCGCCGCGTTCGTCTCTCCCAAGCGTCCGCCCATCAGCGGCGACCAGGCCGCAACCGCCGTACCGTGCGCCATGGCCTGATCCAGGGTGCCGTCAAACAGCGGCTCGATATGCGCCGCGGAGAATTCCAGCTGGTGAACACGGATTGGCGCTTTCATATGCCGGGAAAGCGCATCGAACTGGGCAGTCGTGAAATTGGAAACGCCGACAGCCCCAACCTTTCCCGATGAAACCAGTCCGTCCAGTGTTTGCGCCAGTTCGACGGGATGCGTCAGCAGGTCCGGGCGATGGATATAGAGCAGATCGATCTGTTCGACCCGCAGACGGGAAAGACTCCCTTCGCAAGCAGCGATCAAATACTCCCGCGAGGAATTGTATGGTGTACCCGGCTCGATGCCGATTTTGGTGGCGACGACGGCGCCCTCAAATAATTTTGGCGCGCGGGTGCGAACGTTGCCCAAAAGCCGCTCGGCCCCCCCGAAGCCGTTCGGCCCGCCATAGATATCGGCAGTGTCGAGATGGTCGATGCCATTCTCCCGCGCAAGCGAAAGCATTCCCAAGGCGTCGCCGACCTCGTCTTCGCGATAACGCCAGAACCCGTAGGCAAGCCGTCGATCTTCAGGAACCGATAAGGCGAGCATTGATTGTTCTCTGGATTTCTGCAGCCAAAAAGCCGCCCGGCGGGCAATCGCTTGGCACTCACTTTCCGCGTTGGGGCTGGCGCCGTTTGGCCGGCTGTGTCATAGGCGTATCCAAGCGCGCCAGTTGAATGAGCTCTCTCATCGCGGCTTGGGCCTTCGGTGAATTCTTGTTGGCGATAGCCTCGAGCACATGAAGGTGGTCGGGAATAGGATCGCGCCGCAGCGGGTGATCGCGCTGCTTGAACATGGTGGTTGTGATGATCGCCGCGCTGAAACCGTCCACCATTGAAATTATGAAGGGATTGCCCGTAGCCTGCAGCAAGGTTTCGTGAAAATCGATATCTGCTTGACGCCCCGCTTCGGTCGCCAGGGTGTGCCGTTTCATCCCCTCCACCGCTTGCCGCATTGTCTTCAGCTGCGCGTCTGAACGCCGCAACGCGGCAAACCCGGCGGCCGCCGATTCGACCACATCGCGCAATTCGAACAGGCTGTTCAACATATCCAAATCCGGCCCGGCTTCGAACGCCCAGGCAAGCACGTCCGGATCGAGGATGTGCCAATTGCTTTTCGCGTTTACTTTGGTGCCGACCTTCGGCTTGGATACGACGAGTCCCTTGGCCGCGAGAATGCGGATGGCTTCCCGGTAGGCGGTGCGGGAGACCTCTAGAATTTCGCTGGAAGCAATCTCGCCGGTGAGGAGGTCGCCCGGCTTATATCGGCCCGACATAATGGCAATTCCAATGTCACGGGCGATTGTGCCGTGCAAGCGCAAGGCTTTGCCGGCGCTGCGCACAGAGGAGCTAAGTCTTTTCATATATGTCGAATCAATCCGCTCTTGTTGGAACTTTCCTGCCGTCTATCCATACACGAGTCAGATAGACATCCCAGAATTAGCAGAAAATGGCTTTCGACCAAAGCCGCCGGAATCTGCCATTCGCCAAAGGGGAATGTTTAGCCCTCTTTGACCTTTACTGCGGGGTGAAGCGGCCAATCCCCAACATTGCTTTTGGCCGGATTTCCCGGAAGCCTGTCATCGGGTATCGCCGCCTTGCCATGCCCATTCGTCCTGCACGAATGACGCACAAAGCAGCTAATTATAATCAATACGGTACCGTTGGTCCGAGATGGCCGCGAGCCGGGCGCCGTTACAGAGCGGGATGAATTCCTGGCGGGGCGACCGCCTCTTTCTTCGGCAACAACAGCAGGCATATTGAGGCGAAATTGTGATTGCGATCATTCGCCCCCGCCATCGAGTCACAGCCCTGCCTAATTTTGATCTTTCGCAATGATCCTAAAGGGGCATGCGAACTCTAGGTGGGGTTAAACGCGGGCCCAACTCCGCCTGGACGATCCTGGAATATCTGTTGGACTGCGCCTCGTCCCAAACGCTGGCGATCGGGGAGAAGATCGTACGCGAAGAAATGTCGCATATGGGCGACAAGGAAGCGGATGTCTCCGAACGCATCATGCAGGCCATTAAGGAAGGGTAAACGCGACGTATTCTACTAAGCAAACTGGCTTCGTGCCACATGGCACAAATGGATTTCGGAGAAAATGATGGACGCAATCAACCGCATTTAATTCGAGATAAATGCATCGATCAGCGCTTACGCCGCCGTATCGAGGTACAATTTGTGATCGTTGCGTGGAACCAAGTGAAAGAACAAGCCAGAATGGCTGTCAAATTGTCAGATTCGGCGCGCAACGTTTTCCCGCTTCATGGAGTGATTCGACTGGGAATTGGTGCTGCGCGCAAATGGTCGCAGCGCGAGAAAATTCGGTCATTCTTTTCTGCGCCGGTGCCCCGCGTCGTCGAGGCGGATTTTCATCGACATGCCCACTTCTTACGGCTAAGGAAGTGTGGTCACCGAACAAATTTCGTGGCATTGCGGCGCGTGGGCGATGGGAATGTGGCACTGGCTTTTCAACCAGCCTCAGACGATAGTTCGACCCATACCGCGCATTGCATTGTGCTTATCACCGACAAAGACGCGCCCGTCCTCGGCGGGCGCCAGTCGCGGAGTTGACGCATGAAAAGTCTGGCACCGCAGTGGCCCTCGCAGCTAGATCGAGACTTCATTGACAAAGTGCTTGCAAAGCAAGCCGGGCGCCCGGGAGGGTTGCTCGCCATTCTGCAACAGGTCCAAAACAACCATCCCCGGAAGTATCTTCCTCGCGAAACACTCGAATACATCGGTGCGAAGACGAACATTCCGTTGTCCAGAATTTACAGCGTCGCCACCTTTTACGCGCTGTTCAATCTGAAACCTCAGGGGCGCAACACGGTTTCCGTCTGCCGCGGGACTGCCTGCCACACCCGGGGATCGCGCGATCTGTTCGAAAAAGTGATGATGAAGTTGGGTTTGCCGGCTGCGGTCGACGGCGAGGATCAGCTGTCCGTCACTGCGGCAGACGGTAGCACGACCTTGCGAGTGGTTGCTTGCTTCGGCCAGTGCGCGCTGGCGCCGGTCGTCGAGTTTAATCACGCGGTCTTTGGTCACATGAACGAGCGTATGTTGGAGCGTGAATTGGACGCTCTGGATAAGCGAGAGCCCCACAAATGACTCGCATTCTGGACGAGAACATATTCGAAATTGTTTGCCGTGCCGGGCTGGCCAAGCTTCAGCCTTCGCGGGCGCGCATCGCCGTCGGCATGGGTACGTGCGGCACCGGCAACGGAGCCGAAGGTGTCTACCAAGCCTTTGCCCACGCCATCGACAAGCGCGGTCTCGACGTGCAGCTCGTGCAGACGGGGTGCTTCGGCTTTTGCGCCGAGGAGCCGCTGGTCAACGTTTGGAGCCCCGGTCAGCCGCTCCTCATACTTCATCGCGTGCAGACCGATCACGTCGACCCGATTCTTGACGGTTTGACGAAAGGGAACATTCCAGAGGACTTCATCCTCTGCAAGATCGAGAAGTGGGATCACGTCACCGCGCAAGTCGAGTACGGCAACGGTAACGCAACGGTTCCCGCTTGGGATGAGATTCCATTCTTCAAAGGTCAAACGAAGGTCGTTCTGCGCAACTGCGGTCTGATCAATCCCGATGACATCGAGGAATATATCGCGATCGGCGGATATCGCGCCTTGCTGAAAGTACTGCGCGATGGCACGCCGGAAGCGGCAATCGAGCAGCTCAAGCAGTCCAGGCTGCGGGGCCGCGGCGGCGCCGGCTTCTCCACCGGGGTGAAATTCGAGTATCTGCGAAAAGCGAAGGCTGATCGCAAATATCTCATTTGCAACGCCGATGAGGGCGATCCTGGCGCCTACATGAATCGCAACGAGCTCGAAAGCGATCCTCATTCGCTGCTCGAAGGCATGATCATTGGCGCCTACGTCACAGGCGCCACGCATGGGATCGTATATGTCCGCGCCGAATACCCGTTGGCGGTTCACCGGTTGAACGTGGCGATCGCCCAGGCCAGAAGCTATGGCCTATTGGGCGACAACATTTTGAACAGCGGCTTCAACTTCGACATCGATTTGGTCGAAGGGGCCGGAGCTTTCGTCTGCGGCGAAGAAACCGCTCTGATCAGCTCGTTGGAAGGTCAGGCGGGCCGTTCACGTCCGCGTCCGCCTTACCCTGCCGAAAAAGGTCTTTGGGGCTACCCCACCAACATCAACAACGTCGAGACTTGGTACAACATCTCGGCCATTTTCACCAAAGGGGCGGCGTGGTTCAACGGAATCGGCGGCAGTGCGAGCCCTGGAACCAAGGTCTTCTCTCTTGTCGGTAAAGTGCAAAACACCGGCTTAGTGGAGATGGCGCTCAGTACGCCGCTGAGCAAGTTCGTTTATGACGCCGGCGGCGGCACGGCGCCAGGCCACAGCGTAAAGGCGGTACAAACCGGCGGTCCGTCCGGTGGTTGCATCCCGTACAACATGCTCGACACGCCTGTTGATTTTGAAGCGCTGGGGAAACTCGGCTCGATCATGGGTTCGGGCGGCATGGTGGTGATGGATGACGACAACTGCATGGTCGACGTCGCGCGCTACTTCATCGAATTTACGCGTTCCGAATCCTGCGGCAAATGCGTGCCTTGTAGGGTGGGCCTCGACAAGGCGTTGCGCACACTCACGCGCATCACGAAAGGCGAAGGCCGCGAGGAGGATCTCGCGGAACTCGACGAATTGGGTCGGATGATCCGGGACACATCGCTTTGCGGGCTCGGCCAATCGGCCCCCAACTCGGTTCTCACAACGCTTCGCCATTTCCGGCATGAATTCGAAGACCACATCCGCCAGAAGCGTTGCCACGCAGGCGTCTGTGCGGATCTGGCCTTGTCGCCTTGCGAGAACAGCTGTCCGCTGCACATGAACATTCCGCGCTTCCTGCAACTCTACAAGGAAGACCGCCTGGAAGACGCCTTCGAGTCGGTCATCATGGACAATCCATTCCCCGCCTCGACGGGCCGCGTGTGCCAGCATCCTTGCGAGATGCGGTGTCGGCGACAGACCGTCGATGAATCGATCAACATGCGCGAAGTTCATCGCGTCATCGCTGATACCGTCTTGCTATCCGACAAATTCGACGAGATGGCCGCCAAGATCGTCGCCAAGAAGCTCTCACCAACCGGAAAAAAGGTCGCCGTGGTCGGTGGCGGCCCGGCGGGACTGACTGCTGCCTTCTATCTCGCCCTGACCGGACACGACGTCACCGTGCACGAATCCCATTCGGAGGCGGGCGGCATGCTGCGGTTTGCCCTTCCGGCGTATCGGCTTCCGCGCGACGTCCTCGATCGCGAGATCGAGATCATTCGCCGCCTTGGCGTCAAGTTCGTCTTCAACTCCCATATCGGGACGGATGTCCCATTGGCCGATCTGGAAACGAAGTTCGATGCAGTGTTCCTCTCGATCGGCACATGGACGGAAACGCAGGTCCGCGTGACGGGCAGCGTATTGGCCGGTGTCTTCGGGGCGCTTCATTTCCTGGAGGCCGAGGCTTGCGACCATCCTGTGAAGCTCGGCGCAAATGTCGTCATCATCGGGGGCGGCAATGCAGCCATCGATTGCGCCCGCACGTCCGTCCGCAAAGGTTCGACCGCGACCGTCATCTACCGCCGCGAACGCAAGGACATGCCGGCGATTGCTGAGGAGGTCGATGCCGCCGAAGAAGAGGGTGTGCGGTTCATCTTCTTGGCCTCTCCGCACCGTATCGTCGGCGAAGGTGGCTCCGTCAAAGCCATCGAGGTGTCGAAGACACGGCTCGGCGCATTCGACTCCTCGGGTCGCCGCCGTCCGGTCGACACCGGTGAAGTGCAACTCGTCCCTTGCAGCGCTGTCATCATGGCGGTCGGCGAGAGCGCCGACAGCGATTTCTCTCGCGCAACCGGCCTGACCGTCAAAGACAACGGCATGCTCAAGGTCGACCGCTACGCCCTGACGACAAGCCGCGACACGGTTTATGCAGGCGGCGATTTCGTGACCGGGGCATCGAACGTCACCAGCGCCATGGCGTGGGGCAAGGAAGCGGCCAAGAACATCGACCGCCATTTGTCCGGCGAACCGCGTTACGACAGCATCATGCCCACGTTCCAATACGACCAGACGGTGCCGAAGGCGAGCGATGCTACCCGCCATCACGCGAAGTTTCTACCGGCGGCAGCCCGCGCCAAGACCTTCGAAGAAGCCGTGACGGCGCTGCGCCCTGAAGAGGCGCGCGAAGAGGCTTGCCGCTGTCTTCGTTGCGATATCCGCGAAGCGGCGGCAGCGCATGCAGTTCCCAGCCGATAGGAGCGACGCCTAATGCCTCAAGTCTCGGTTCGCATCGACAACGAACTCTACTCCGCCACGGAAGGTCAGACCATTTTTCAAGTGGCGACCGAGAACGGACGATACATCCCCGCGCTTTGCCATATGAAAGGCCTAAGCTCCCCGGGTGCCTGCCGCTTGTGTCTGGTCGAGGTGGACGGCGCCAACCGTTTGATGCCGGCCTGCACCACACCGGTGCGCAGCGGAATGTCTGTCACCACGGATTCTGAGACCCTCACGAAGAACCGCCGGATGGCGCTGGAGCTGTTGTTCGTCGAGCGTAATCACGTCTGCGCCGTGTGCGTCTCGAACGGCCACTGCGAATTGCAGTCTCTGGCGCAGAAGCTTGGTGTCACTTACGTCCGCTTTCCCTACAACTACCCGAAACTGCCGGTGGACTCCTCTCATCCGCGCTGGGTGTTGGACCACAACCGCTGCATCCTGTGCTCGCGATGCGTCCGCGTCTGCGACGAGATCGAAGGCGCGCACGTCTGGGATATATCCGCGCGAGGCATCAACTCGATGCTGGTCGCAGAGGACGACCGTCCCTGGGGTGAGGCTGCGTCATGCACCAGTTGCGGCAAATGCGTACAGGTCTGCCCGACAGGCGCGCTGGTCGAAAAGGGCCAGGCGGTCGAAGAGATGGTTAAGCACAGCGGCATCGTCGCGCAGCTCGCTGCTAAGAGAGGGACCGGTCAATGAAGAAACCACGACTGGCCACGCTTTGGCTTGATGGATGCTCCGGGTGCCATATGTCGGTGCTCGATCTGGACGAAATGCTTTTCGGCATCGCTCAGAGAGTGGAACTGGTCTACGGGCCGTTGGTCGACATTCACGAATATCCCCACGACGTCGATGTGGCGATCGTTGAGGGCGCAATCAGCAGTCAAGAGGACTTCGAGAAGATAAGACAAGTCCGAGAGCGCACGCGTATTGTCGTTGCGCTTGGCGACTGCGCCACGACGAGCAATGTCTCAGGGATGCGGAATCAAATCCCCGTCAAGAAGCTTCTTGAAAGCGTCTACGTGGAGCGAGCCGATATAAACAAAGGCGTTCCGATTGATATCCCGGTGCTGCGCAAACACGCGGTTCCGCTTCATGATGTCATAAAGATCGACTTGCATGTGCCCGGATGTCCGCCGTCGGCCCCGTCGATCCTGTTCGTTCTTAACGAGCTCCTTGACGGACGCGTCCCGGATCTAAGTACCAAGCTGCGTTTCGGCTGAGGAGACCATCATGAAGACTGTCGTCATCGACCCGGTCACGCGGATCGAAGGTCACGCGAAAATTACCATCCATCTCGACGATGACGGCCACGTCGCTGACACGACCTTCCACGTCACTCAACTCAGAGGGTTCGAAAAATTTGTCGAGGGCCGGCCCTTCTATGAAATGCCGGCAATTACCGCCCGAATCTGCGGAATCTGCCCGATCAGCCACCTGATCACGTCGGCCAAGGCATGCGAAGCCATTATGTGCGTGACGGTGCCGGAGACTGCCACAAAACTTCGGGAAATCATGCATTGCGGTCAGATCACGCAGTCTCACGCCTTGAGTTTCTTCCATCTGTCGGCTCCCGATTTGTTGCTCGGATTCGATTCCGATCCGGCCAGGCGGAATTTGTTTG
Organism: uncultured Alphaproteobacteria bacterium; assembly: GCA_963710025.1. Lineage (GTDB taxonomy): Bacteria > Pseudomonadota > Alphaproteobacteria > Micropepsales > Micropepsaceae > Rhizomicrobium. Next base: position 231,963 of record CAVPYO010000007.1, read on the forward strand.
GCGTCATCGAGGATCACCCGAAACTCGCCAGGGACGGCATTTCGCTACGCGGATTTGGACAACAGGTGATCGAAATCTTGGCCGGGGAGCGCATTCATCCATCGTGGGTCGTGCCGGGCGGCGTCAACGCGCCACTCGATTCCGCCGGTCGCGATCGCATTCTGGCTGGACTGCCTGAGGCGAAGACGATCGCCTTGCGGACGTTGGAGTTCTTCAAGGGGATCGTCGATAAATTCAAAGATGAAATTGCCGTTTTCGGCAATGCGCCCACAATGTACGCGGGGCTCATCGACGATAGCGACAATCTGCAATTGTACGACGGCGGTCTTCGTTTCGTCGACGCGTCCGGCAAAATCGTCGTCGACCGGATGCCTGCCAAAGACTATGCAAAGTACATCGGCGAATCGCCGATGCCGCACTCCTTCCTGAAGTCGCCTTATTTCAAACCGATTGGTTTTCCGGAGGGAGCCTACCGTGTCGGCCCGCTCGCCCGCCTGAATGTCGCAGCGCGCTGCGGCACGCCTGCGGCAGACGTCGAATTTGCCGAGTATCACCAGAGATACGGTAAGATCGTACAGAGTGCCTTCCATTTCCATTACGCCCGCTTGATCGAGATTATCTATGCGCTGGAGCGGATGGAGATATTGTTGAACGACCCCGCGATCCTGGACACGCATATCCGCGCGCATGCCGGAGTGAATGCGCTTGAGGGCGTCGGAATGGCGGAGGCTCCGCGTGGCGTCCTCATGCATCACTACAAGGTCAACGACGACGGGGCGATAGTCTGGGCCAACCTCATCATCGCCACTGGGCATAATAATCTTTCTATCGGCCACAGCATCAATCAGGTTGCCCGCCACTACATCAACGGCAAGAAGATGAAGGAAGGCATGCTCAACCGGGTATCGGCCGTATTAAGGGCGTATGACCCGTGCCTGAGCTGTTCGACGCACGCGGCAAACCCTTACGCAGTCGAAATTCAATTGATGGATACCGACGGGTCGGTTGTTGATTCTATAAAAAGCTGATCAGCTGTCAGGTCTACAGGACGCTATTCATCGTCGAGGGTTCGCCCAGCGACCGCGCCCTCCGATACCAGCCGGCGCACTGTGGCGATTGCCTCGGGAAGCGCCGAGGATACAGCTTGTGATAAGCCTTCGCTCAGCGCAAACGAGCTGACGCCAACGGTGACAAGAAATGCTTTCGGGGATCGGCCATAAAGCTTTCTCGCCAGACTGAGTAATGCAGCTGGGTCGGCCGTGTGCATAAGGCCCGACGGCCGTTTGGATGTTTCTCGGATTTGGTGGGCGATGACAGCGCCTGGTTGGATGTCGGCTGCAGCATCGACGAAGACGACCAGATTCACGCCCGCAATCGATTCGGCTAATTCCGGCGTCAGCTGATGGCAAACGACGATCCGGCAATCGAGAGGTGGCTCGCTCGCGAGCGCCTGGACGATTGCCGGCCCAACGCCATCATCGCTTCGCAACGAGTTGCCATATCCAATGATAAGCGCGTTTGTAGCCATCATCCAGATTTTTGTGTGCGCCGCTTGTCAGGCAACACGGCGCCGCGGGTATCGGGTGCGTAGCCAATCATACCAGTCCCGCATTCCGTCCCCCTTTTCGGCCGAGAGTGTTAGCACCTCGAGCTCGGGGTTGATCTGGTGCGCATTGCTAATGCACCGAGCGACGTCGAAACGCACATAAGGCAGAAGGTCAAGCTTGTTAATGAGCAGTAACTGTCCGGAACGGTACATATGCGGATATTTCAGCGGCTTGTCGTCGCCTTCCGTAACCGACATCACGATCACGCGTACGTGCTCGCCAAGATCGAAGAGTGCGGGGCAGACGAGGTTGCCGACATTCTCGATCATCAACATGGTGCCCTGTTTCAAGTCCAGGCGCTCGACACCATGAGCCACCATGTGGGCGTCGAGGTGGCAACCCGTTCCAGTATTGATTTGCACGGCATGGGCGCCAGTGGCCCGGATGCGCTCCGCGTCCGAGGTCGTAGCCTGATCGCCTTCAAGCACATCGATCGTGATTTCTCCCTGCAAGTCGCGGATTGTGCGTTCCAGAATGCTAGTCTTACCGGCACCGGGCGAACTCATTAAGTTGAGTGCAAACACGTCGCGACCGGCAAACCAGCCTCGGTTACGTTCAGCGAGCAACTTGTTCTTGGCAAGAATGTCTTCTTCTAAGGACACAGTTCTAGAATGCGCACTTGCAGTGCCGTGGTGATGGAGTCGCCCATGCTCGTCGCCATGAGCATGGCCGTGCTCATGCGTATGCGCATCGCTGTGGGAATGGTCGTGGGCGGAACTGCCGTCCACATGCACCTTTGCCCCATCGATCGTTGTTTCATTCGAGCCGCAACCGCAGGTCGTACACATTATGCAATCTCCATGTCTCTCATCTTTAGCTCTTGGCCCGCGACAATCTCCAATTTACCTCCACAGGCGCAACGGCCGAAGGGCGAAGATAGCAGAATTGACTCCCCACATGCTTCGCATACTGCTCGACCAGGGATCTCCAGGATCTCCAGAATGGCGCCTTCTGCCGTGGTGCCCTTGGCACAAAGTTCGAAGCAAAATCGAAGTGAATCGGGCAGAACTGCCGCGAGATGGCCCACCTCGACGCGAATACGCAGTATACGATCGCTGCCAGCGCGTTCGACGCAGGCCTCAACAATCGCTGTCGCAATGCTCAGTTCATGCACGTCGGTAATTCCGCAATCTGTGCGACTCTTTGCAAGACGTCTTCGCGCCTGCGCTCTGTGCCGCAAGAACAAGATTTGAGTTTATTCGTTCGCCGCACGACGCAAAGCTCACATGGCCCAACTTTTCACCTATTTGCAAGCGGTAGCAGTACCCAGGTTTTGTGTGGTGGCGGTTTTCGATGTCGATCCGTTGTGCCAATGTGGGGCTACGCTGGCGCTGAAGCGCGCAGCGTCTTTACGCCGCCGCGTTTTTGGTCCCGACAAGCTTTGCCATGATTTTCGCGCGATCCTGGGATAACGAACAACCGTGGCCATCAAAGCGGCGGACTCGAAAAATTGCATTGTGGCCGCAAAATCAACATCGTGCGAGTTCGGCCCCGATAATGACGACAATGTTGGCAATCCAGCGTCGCTGAGACAATTTGTCGGGATCTGACCTTGATTGTTGCGGTCATGATGTTGTCGGCGGATTTGAACGACTACAAATTGGCCATCGACTGGAGCGGACGCGAACATCCAGGTTCTGGTCGTCGTCAACAAATTCGATCTTGACGAACCTTCGCCCGATTTCCTGCCGCTGCCGGACGTCAAACGTCCGCCCTGGATTCAAGGAAACGCGACGAGGAATGCGGCAAAACGGGAAACCTATCGCCAGGCCTTCTGTGCAAAGCCTGCACGATCTACTCGACAACGGCGCCAGCGCCTTGGCGATCAAGGACAGGGAATACACTGCTGCACTGGCGCGCGTTGTAGCCGTTTCCGGATGCTTTAGCGGCCTACGAACAATCTTTGTAATCGCGCGTCGTTATTTTCGGTGAAGTTTTGCCCAGGGTGCCGAGCCCGCCGAGAAATGCTGGATAAGAAAATCGATCAGCACCGTCACCCGCAGCGCGCGTGGTCCGCCGGCGGGCGTCAGGATGTTCACGTTCAGCGGCGGCGCGGACCAGTCATATAACACGCGCTCGAGCGTGCCGCTTTCGATTGCTTTCCAAACGACGAAATCCGGCTGCATCGCCACGCCTAGTCCGGCCAGCAGCGTCGCTTCCACCGCGTCGGCGCTGTTGGCGCTGAGCGGACCCTTTACCGCAACGGACTCTTCTTCTCCGGCTTCATTGGCGAAATGCCAAACGTTGCCTGACGCCAGATAGGTGTAGCCGAGACAGGCATGTTCCATCAGATCGCTGGGCCGCATCGGGCGCCCGTGTTTGTCGAAATAGGCCGGCGCCCCGACCACGTATCTTTCGATCGGGCAAAGCCTTCGCACCATGAGGCTCGAATCCGGCAAGGTCGCAATGCGAACCGCGACATCGATGCCTGCCCCGACCATGTCGACCACGCGGTCGTCGAGCTGCAGATCGACCGACACGTCCGGATAGGCCGCCAGAAACGAAGGTAGGATCGGCGCGATCTGATCCAGCCCAAACGACATCGGCGCGGCCAGCCGGATTCTGCCGCGCGGCGAAACGGATTGGGCCTGGGCTTCGGCCTCGGCGTCTTCGCCCTCCGACAGGATGCGTGCCGCGCGCGTCGCCAGGACCCTGCCGGTTTCGGTCAGCGAAACGCGGCGTGACGTACGGTGGAAGAGGCGCTCGCCCAGCCGCGCTTCCAGGCGCGAAATCGTCTTGGATACCGTCGCATTGGAGAGCGACAGCTCCTCGGCGGCTTTGGCGAAAGACCCGGTGGAAGCGACCTTTGCAAACACGCCCCAGGCTTCGAGGTCTGGCATACGGTCCATGGAGATGTCACTTTTGGAAACAATAAAGTTCCATTATTTCTATTTTAGAGGTGCAAATCCATAGCCATGTTTGCTTCCTGAGTTGTGCGATCTAGTCGCAGTCTTAAGGAGACAAACCCATGATCGAAGTCAGACCCTTCAATCAGCTCGGCGGAGCCGACCATGGCTGGCTAAAAGCCAAGCACCATTTCTCGTTCGCCGAGTATTACGACCCAAAACGCATGCACTGGGGCAATCTGCGCGTCTGGAACGACGACGAGATCGCGCCGCAGTCGGGCTTTCCGCCCCATCCGCACGCCAACATGGAGATCATCACCTATGTCCGCGAGGGCGCCATCACTCATGAGGACTCGATGGGCAACAAGGGCCGCACCGAGGCGGGCGACGTCCAGGTGATGTCGGCGGGTACCGGCGTCAAGCATTCGGAATTCAATCTGGAGAACGAGACCACGCGGCTCTTCCAGATCTGGATCCTGCCGACGCAGCCGGGCGGCGCGCCGTCCTGGGGTGCGAAGCCGTTTCCGAAGTCCGACCGTTCGGGCCGTTTCGTCACCCTGGCCAGCGGCTTCGCGGACGACAAGGATGCCTTGCCCATCCGCACCGAGGCACGCGTGCTAGGCGCCACGGTCAAGGCTGGTGAGCGTCTCAAGCTCACCATCGCTCCGAATCATCACGCCTACCTCGTGTCCGCGAAGGGAGCGGTCGATGTGAACGGTGTCCGCATCGACGCTCGCGACGGCGCGGCCATCGAAAACGAGAAGGAAATCGAGATTTCCGGTCTGGAAGACGCCGAAATCGTCCTCGTCGAGACCGCGTAAACTCAAAGCAACCTATGGAGTTCCAAATGGCAAAACCAAAAATCGCAATCATCATCAGTACGACACGCGCGGCCCGTTTCGGCGAAAAGCCGGCGAAGTGGATTTACGACATCGCGAAGCAAAGGGACGACATGTCGGTGGAGCTTGTCGATCTTCGCGACTATCCCATGCCCTTTTTCGACGAAGTGGCCTCGAACGCCTGGGCGCCCTCCAAGAACGAGATCGCGCTGCGCTGGCAAAAGAAAGTGGCGGAATTCGACGGCTATATCTTCGTGACGGCCGAATATAATCACGGCATTTCCGCAGTCTTGAAGAACGCGCTCGATTACGCCTACCCCGAATGGAACAAGAAAACCGCCGCCTATGTCGGTTACGGGTCCGTGGGCGGCGCGCGCGCCGTAGAGCAACTGCGGCTCATCTGTATCGAACTGCAGATGGCCCCGCTGCGGACCGGCGTTCACATTCAAGGCGCCGATTTCATGGCTGTGTGGCAGCAGGGCAAGGACATCAACGAGCTTGTCTACCTCCAGGCGAACGCCAAGGATATGCTCGATCAACTGGTCTGGTGGACGACCGCGCTGAAGACCGCCCGTGAGGCGGACGCCAAGAAATAAGGAAATGCCGCCGACCGGCTCGATAACGGAGAATCACATGAAAGTTGGCTTTATCGGCCTTGGAAACATGGGCGCGGCGATCGCCGGCAATATCCTGAAGGCCGGCCATCAGCTCACCGTATGGAACAGATCGCAGGCCCCCGTTGCCGAACTTGTCGGCAAGGGCGCGGTGGCGGCGAAGGCGCCGGAAGACACGCTGCAAGGCGACGCCGTGTTCTCTATGCTCGCCAACGACGCGGCGTTAGGCGAGATCGGACTGACCGGTCCGCTGCTCGAACATGCGGCGCCCGGGCTTGTCCATGTGAATCTGGCGACCATATCCATCGAATTGGCCCGCCAGATGACCGAGGCCCACGCGGCCTGCGGCGTGGACTACGTCGCCACCCCGGTGTTCGGCCGCCCGGACGCGGCCGCCGCTGCGAAGCTGATCGTTATTGCCGCAGGCGCAGGCAAGGACATCGCGCGCGTCCGCCCGGTCCTTGAAGCAATCGGGCAGCGTTTGGCCGTCGTCGGAGAGACCCCGGAACAGGCGAATCTGTTCAAGATCGCCGGCAATTTCATGCTGGCCGTGGCCATCGAGACCTTGGGCGAAGCTATTGCCTTGGTGCGCAAGGGCGGAATCGACCCTGCAGTCTTTATCGAGGTCCTGACCACCTCCTTATTCGCGTCTCCTGCCTATCAGGGCTATGGCGCGCTCATCGTGGCGCAAAAATACGAGCCGCCGAGATTCAAGCTGCGGCTGGGGATGAAGGATGCGGGGCTCGCGCTCGCCGCGGGCGACCAATTACAGGTGCCCTTGCCGCTCGCCAGCCTGGTTCACGATCACTTTATCGAGGCGATGGCGTCGGGTTTGGGCGATAAGGACTGGGCTGCGCTGGCAAGCCTGGCCGCAGCCAAGGCCGGATTGCCGCCCGCCCGCCCAATGTAAACGCTGACAGCGAGCATCGCGCGAGCCGCTCGCAGAATGACCCTGGAAATGTCCGGACAAAGGTTCCGCGCACGATCCGCGACATTTTCGGTGGTCGCGCACTTGTCATTTGGGACTGCCGGGACAATATCCTAAGCCAACATTCGTTGGCCGCAGGCGAGCAACGCTGGATTTTTGCCAAACCGCTCCGCCTTCCTGCGGAGCTATGTTTTTTGTAGGAACGAACGATGCCGACAGAACCTTTGGGGGCATGGCCGGGACGAGCGACCGATGCCATCGCAAGGCGCTTGCCGCCGCAAGCGGCGCGTTTTGTCACCAAGCGTATGATCGTCATGCTCGCCTCTGTGGCCGCGGTGCTGGTGCTCGTTTTCGGCTATGTGATCGGGCGCGGCTTGCTGATTGCCCACATGATGAGCGGCATGGTTCAGATTCAGACGGTCTCGACCGTCCGCGCCCAATCGACACTCTGGCAAACGCAATTGCGTTCCGTGGGAACGCTGCACGCGTTCGAGGGCGCCGATCTGGCGTCGGAAGTCACGGGTCTTGTCACGCGAATCGGCTTCCGCCCCGGAGAGGACGTGCGCGCCGGCATGCTTCTCGTTCAGTTGAGCGACGATTCCGAGAAGGCTTCCGCCGAGGAGGCGCTACAAACCTACAAGCGCTATGCCGCGCTGATCAAAACCCAGGCAATCAGCCAATCGAATTACGATAGCGCATTGGCCGACATGAAAAGCACCCGGGCTGCGTGGGAGAAGAAGGCCATCCGCGCGCCATACGACGGGCGGGTCGGCATTCGTCAGGTCGATGTGGGGCAATATGTAAACGCCGGGCAAACCGTCGTCACGCTTCAGCAGCTCGACCCGATCTACGTCGACTTTCAGGTTCCGCAGCAGCAACTGAGCCTGCTGACGCTGGGCGACAAGGTCACGCTCACGACCGACGCCGTTGCCGGCAAGAGTTTCGCCGGTGAAATTTCCGCGTTCGATCCGAAGGTGGATATCACAACCCGCACTGTGCATGTGCGCGCCACGATCCACAATCCCGGCAAGGTACTGATGCCCGGCATGTTCGCAACCGCGATCACGGATGTCGGCAGGCCGCGCAAGCTGATTACGCTGCCGCAAACGGCGTTGACGTTCAATCCTTACGGCGACACGGTCTTTGTGGTGACGAAAGCCAAGGTGAACGGCAAGGATCAGCTTGTCGCCCAGCAGCGTTTTGTGACGATCGGCGAGACCCGCGGCGATCAGGTGGCGATTCTAAACGGCGTCACCGCAAAGGATGTCGTGGTCAGCACCGGTCAGCTCAAGCTTAAAAATGGGGGCCTCGTCAGCGTGAACAACGAAATCACTCTGCCGAACGATGCCAACCCCGCTCCTGTGGACCAATAGGTCTTTTCTCGATGAATTTCACGGATATCTTCATCAAGCGACCGGTTCTCGCGATCGTGATCAGCCTTACGATCCTGGTGATCGGCCTGCGCGCGTTCACTTCAATGCCGGTGCGGCAATATCCTTATACGCAGAACGCCGTCGTCACGGTCGCCACGGCCTATTACGGCGCAAGCCCCGAAACGATCGCCGGATTCATCACGACGCCGCTCGAAAACGCCATCGCCCAGGCCAATGGCATCGACTACATGACGTCGTCGAGCGTCCAGGGCGTTTCGATAATCCAGGCCAATCTCCGCCTCAATTACGATGCCAACAAAGCGCTGTCGGAAATCATCACTCAGGTCAATTCGGTCAAGAACCAGATGCCGGTCGAGGCGCAACAGTCGGTCATCAGCATCGCCGTCGGCCAGACCATCGATGCGATGTACCTCAGTTTCCACAGTGACGTGCTGCCGCCCAACAAAATCACCGATTATCTGATCCGCGTGGTGCAGCCGCAATTGCAGGCCGTCGAAGGCGTGCAGCTGGCGGAGATTCGCGGCGGCAAGCGTTTTGCCGTGCGCGTCTGGCTGAAGCCCGACAAGCTTGCCGCCTACGGCCTGACCGCCACCGACGTTTCCACCGCCCTTGCAAACAACAATTATCTGTCCGCCGTCGGCAATACGCGCGGGCAGATGGTCCAGATCAACCTGACCGCTTCGACCAATCTTCATTCGATCGACGATTTCCGCGATCTCATCGTCAAGCAGAATGCCAACGGCTATGTCAGATTGTCCGATGTCGCCAATGTTACGCTCGGTGCGGAAGATTACGATTCCGAGGCGTTGTTCGACAACAAATCGAACGTGATGATCGGTATTCAGGTCGCCCCGACGGCCAATGTGCTCGATGTCATCCAGCGCGTGCGCGCGGTGATGCCGGGCATCAATGCGCAGCTTCCCAAGGGGTTGTCTTCCGAGGTCGCTTACGACTCGACGAAATTCATCGACAGTTCCATCAGTGAAGTCGAATGGACGCTTGGCGAGGCGGTCCTGATCGTCGTCTTCGTCATTTTCATTTTTTTAGGCTCGCCGCGCGCCGTCGTCATTCCCATTCTGACCATCCCGTTGGCGCTGATCGGCACCGGCATTTTCATGCTGGCGTTCGGTTTTTCGATCAATCTTCTCACTTTGCTCGCTATGGTGCTGGCGATAGGCTTGGTGGTCGATGACGCGATTATTGTGGTCGAGAATGTCAGCCGCCATCTGGAAGAAGGCAAAACCGCGATAGAATCGGCGATTTTGGGCGCGCGCGAACTGGGCGGTCCGATCGTCGCCATGGCGCTCGTGCTCGTCGCGGTCTATGTGCCGATCGGTTTCATCGGCGGGTTGACCGGCGCACTTTTCGTCGAGTTCGCCTTCACGCTGGTCGGCGCCGTCGTCATTTCCGCGATCGTCGCGCTGACGCTGTCGCCGATGATGGCGAGCCGCATGTTGCACTCGCATCATGATACGCGCTCGCCGTTGGAACGGCGTATCGTCACTTTTATCGACGAAAAGTTCGACGCGCTGCACAGCGGTTATCAGCGCCTTCTGCACAGCACCCTGAACGAAATTCCGGTGGTGGTGGTTTTCGCCGTCATCGTGGTTACCAGCATCTATTTCCTATTTAGCGTCTCGAAGAGTGAGTTGGCGCCGCAGGAAGATCAGGGCATTGTCTTTTCGCAGATGACGCCGCCGCCGACGCAGACTTTGCAACAAGCGCTGATCTGGCAGAATAAAGCGTACGAGATAGGGCGTGCGTACCCGGAAATCGAGCACACATTCCAGTTTGCATCGACATCGACGAATTTCATCGGTTATGTGCTGAAACCGTGGGACGAACGCAAGCGAAAGGCCGGTGATCTGGCGCCTTTGCTGCAGCAGAAATTGAGCAACATTGCCGGCGTGAACGCTGCCGCGTTTGAGTTTCCTTCGTTGCCCGGGCCGCGCGGGCTTGGCGTGCAGATGGTCGTCGAGACGACGCAATCCTTCCAGCAGCTCAACGACGTAACCAACAGCGTGATGGCGGAGGCGCGCAAATCGGGCATGTTCATGTATATCGACTCCGATTTGAAATACGACCAGCCGCAAATCGAGATCGTCATCGACCGCGACAAGGTGGCAAGCTTCGGGCTTTCCATGAGCGATGTCGGCGCCGGCCTCACATCGATGTTAGGCGGCGGTTATGTGAATTATTTCAGCCTGTCGGGGCGTGCTTACCAAGTCATTCCGCAGGTCGAGCAACGTTTCCGTCTGAATGCGGATCAGCTTGAGAATTACTATATCGATACCGCATCCGGTATGACCGTGCCGCTGGCCACCGTGGCGCATCTTGAAACCAGCGTAGTGCCCGAATCGCTCAATCACTTCCAGCAGCAGAATGCCGCGACCATCATGGCGCTGCCGCTGCCTGGGCTGACGTCGGGTGAGGCGCTTGCCAAGCTGCAACAGATTGCCGCGAAAATCATGCCCGAAGGATACCGGCTCGATTACGCCGGGCCGACGCGGCAGATGGTTCAGGAGTCGAGTGCGCTGATCGTCACCTTCTTCTTCGCGCTGATCATTATTTTCCTCACGCTCGCGGCCCTGTTCGAAAGCTTCCGCGATCCGCTCACCATCCTAATCAGCGTGCCGATGTCGATTTGCGGCGCGCTGATTTTCATTGCCTTGGGCGTTGGCGGCGCCAGCCTCAACATCTACACCGAAGTCGGCCTGGTGACGTTGATCGGGTTGATCAGCAAACATGGCATTCTGATTGTTCGGTTCGCAAACGATCTTCAATTGCAGGGGCGCAGCAAGCGAGAAGCGGTCGAGGAAGCGGCAGCCATCCGCTTACGACCGATTCTGATGACCACGGCCGCCATGGTGCTAGGCGTCATGCCGCTGATCCTGGCTTCCGGCGCGGGGGCGGCGGCGCGCTTCAATTTGGGTCTGGTCATCGCGACGGGCATTGCCATCGGGACGTGCTTCACCTTATTCGTCGTGCCGACGATCTACCTGCTCATCGCCCGCACGCACTCTCAGGTGGTTTCCTAGTTGTTGAGGCTCCACGGCTGGCCAGTCACCGGTTTGAATGCGCTTCTTCGTCGGCTTGACAAGCCAGGGAAAACCCAGCCTTTCTGCCTCTCTGCGCGGCGATTTGCGGGTTTACGTCGGCGTACGCTGCTATATGATAACGCTAACAAAGGCGCTAGCGGCGGCCCGGAAAGGCCGGGATTCCGCCTGCTAGCGTTCTGACACAGCCTTGGGGACGGCGGACGCTATGTTTCTTGGGATCGACGTTGGCACATCCAGTGTGAAGGCCGTCGTGACCGACGGCGACGACCGGATGGTCGCGCAGGCCTCAGCGCCGCTCACCGTGGAACGGCCGCAGTCTTTGTGGTCGGAGCAGGACCCGGATTCCTGGTGGCAGGCCACCATCGAGGCGGTGTGCGCCTTGCCTGAAAAAGAACGTAGCGCCGTCAAAGCGATAGGCCTGAGCGGGCAAATGCATGGCGCGACCTTGCTCGACAAGGCGGACAAGCCGCTGCGCCCGGCTATTTTGTGGAACGATGGGCGTTCGGAAGAAGAATGCCTTGAGCTCGAACGGCTTGAACCGCATTCGCGCGAGATTACGGGCAATCTGGCCATGCCCGGGTTCACGGCGCCCAAGCTGCTTTGGGTCCGCCGCCATGAGCCGGAGGTTTTCCGCCGTACGCAAACGATCCTGCTTCCCAAGGATTATGTGCGTCTTAAACTCACAGGCGAGAAGGCCAGCGATATGTCGGACGCAGCCGGGACGCTGTGGCTCGACGTCGGCAAGCGCGACTGGTCGGACGCGATGTTGCGGGCGACGGACCTGAAGCGCTCGAACATGCCGTGCCTTTTCGAAGGCAATGCGCCGACCGGGAAACTCCGCGCCGATGCTGCGGAGCAGCTTGGAATTCCCGCCGTCGTTGTGGCGGGCGGAGGCGGCGACAATGCGGCCAGTGCCGCCGGTCTGGGGGTCGTGGCGCCGGGGCAAGCGTTCCTGTCGCTCGGCACGTCGGGCGTGCTGTTTGTGGTTACAGACAAGTTCCGCCCCAACCCCGCCAAAGCGGCACACGCTTTTTGCCACTGCCTGCCGCAGCGCTGGCACCAGATGTCGGTGATTCTGACGGCAGCCGCGGCCTTGGACTGGGTGACGCAACTTGCCGGTTTCAAACACGTCGTGGACACGGTGGCGGCGGCGGAAGCGCGCGGCCTGCACGCCCGCTCGCCGATCTATCTGCCTTATCTGTCGGGCGAACGCACGCCCTACAACGACCCTTATGCGCGCGGCGTATTCTTCGGGTTGACGGCGGAAACGACGGGAGCCGATTTGGCCCATTCCGTGCTCGAAGGTGTCGCTCTCGCGTTTGCAGACGGCATGGACGCGCTTCTAGAAAGCGGTGGCGAGATCGGCGATATCAGCGTCACGGGCGGGGGCGCGCGCCTGCCTTATTGGGGGCGCATCCTGGCTTCTGCGATCGATCATCCTCTGAGCTACCGCGAGGGCGCGGAGGTGGGGGCCGCGTTCGGCGCCGCGCGGCTTGGGCGATTGGCGTTAACCGGCGAGAATCCCGACAAGGTTTGTGTCGCCCCGCCGCTCGCGCGCGTAGTTGAACCGGAAGTCGGGCTGAAAGAGCAGATGGCGCGCCGCCGGCCGCTGTTCGTCAGTTTGTATCAAAACCTCAAGAGGTCTTTCAGGGAGTTTGCCAGATGAGTCTCTTTTCCGACGTCCCTCCGATCCGCTTCGAAGGACCGGACAGCACGAACGATTTCGCCTTCAAGGTCTACGACAAGGACCGCATCGTGCTCGGCAAACGCATGGCCGACTGGCTGCGCCTGACCGTTTGCTACTGGCATTCTTTCAGTTGGTCGGGTGTCGATATGTTTGGCTCCGGCACCCTGCCTCGCCCCTGGCTCGCTGGCCCCATCACTCAGGAAGTGGCTGAAAAAAGGCTCGATGCCGCGTTCGATTTTTTCACGCGGCTGGGAACGCCCTATTTTGCCTTCCACGATGCCGACGTCATGGCGGAAGCGGACACGCTGGAAGAGCATGGCGCCAATTTGCAGCGCATCGAGGCGAAGATCGCGGAAAAAATGGCCAAGACCAAGATCAAGCTACTTTGGGGGACCGCCAATTTGTTCAGTCATCCGCGCTATGCGGCGGGCGCGGCCACCAATCCCGATCCCGAGGTTTTCGCTTATGCGGCGGGCCAAGTGCGCTACATCCTGGAAACCACGCACCGGCTCGGCGGCGAGAACTATGTGCTTTGGGGCGGCCGTGAAGGCTATGACACGCTTCTCAACACCGACCTGAAGGGCGAGCTCGATCGCTTCGGCCGGTTCCTTTCGATGGTGGTCGAGCACAAGCACAAGATCGGCTTCGATGGCACGATCCTGATCGAACCCAAGCCGTTCGAGCCCACCAAGCACCAATATGACCGCGATGTCGCCGCCGTGTTCGCTTTCCTGCAGCGTTACGGGCTCGAAAAGGAAGTGCGGGTGAACATCGAGGTCAACCACGCGACGCTCGCGGGCCTCGATTTCGAGCACGAGGTCGCGGCCGCCATCGCCTACGGCATTTTCGGCTCCATCGATGTAAACCGCGGCGATCCGCGCAACGGCTGGGACACCGATCAGTTCCCCAATAACGCCCAGGATTTGACGCCGGCGCTGCTGCAGATTGTTCAAGCGGGGGGCCTCAACACCGGCGGCTTCAATTTCGATGCCAAGCTGCGCCGTCAATCCGTGGACCCGAACGATCTTTATCTCGCCCATATCGCCGGGATCGACACGCTGGCGCGCGCTCTGCTGGCGGCCGAGACCGTCATCGTGGAGAAGCGCCTCGCGAAGCTGCGCGAGGAGCGTTATGCCGGCTGGAACGGGGCGCTCGGTAAGAATATCCTGGCCGGCGAATACACGCTGTCGACGCTTGCCGACCACGCCGTGAAAACGAACATCGATCCCAAACCGCGTTCGGGCAAACAGGAACTCTGCGAGAACATCATCGCCAGCGCCTGCAAGCTCTGAGCGACACAACGATATTATTGGCCATCCTCGCCTTGCCATTCGGGGTGAGGGTGGCCATACTTTTTGGGTGGACGCCCGCGTGCATCGTATCGCCGACGAGGGGTTTTGTGCTGCATCGGGGGCCTTGGAAAAAAATGGCGCGGAAAGAGCCGCGCCATTGGTAACTTTGCGGCAACGAAATGCACAACTGCCGGTTTGGATTTGTTCTACGTCATCACGGCTGCGGTTACCGATCTTGACGCGCGAGGTCTCGTCTACGGCACATTCGCCGCGAGCCGCCGCGTCTTTCGTAATTTTTCACCAAACGAAGATTGCAGCCTTCAGGCTTCCCTTGGGGGAGGAACTTTTTTAATAAAGATCAATTAATATGCCAACTTACGCGATGATTCCTTTGAAAGAATCGCGCGCGAATCGAAGCGTTGCACCGAAACAAAGAGTATCGACAGGCCGAGATCATGGTGACCCTTCCTATGCCGCAATTACCGGATGAGATTTCAGGTTTGCAGTCGCTGGCGCTCGATTTGCGCTGGACGTGGAGCCATGAAGGCGACGCGTTGTGGACCTGCGTCGATGAACAGCTCTGGGAGCGCACGCATAATCCTTGGACCGTCTTGCAAAGCGCTCCGGCGGAGCGGCTCAAATTGCTGGCCCGCGATCAGAAGTTCCAGGAAAAGTTGGCGGATTTCGTCACCGAACGGCAACGCTATCTGCAGACGCCCGGCTGGTTCCGCGGCACGGAGAACGCGTCGCAGCTCAGCGGTGTTGCCTATTTCAGCATGGAATTCGGCTTGGGCGCCGCTTTGCCGCTTTATGCCGGCGGATTGGGCGTTCTGGCCGGAGATTTTCTCAAGACGGCCAGCGACCTCGACGTCCCCATCATCGGGATCGGACTTCTCTATCAGGAAGGTTATTTCCGGCAGCTCGTCGACGCAAACGGCATGCAGCAGGAGTTTTACCCCTACAACGAACCGGCGGCGATGCCCGTCGAACCGGTTATCCTTCCGGAAGACGGCTGGCTGCGTATCGGGCTCGAATTGCCCGGCCGGACCGTGCAATTGCGCGTCTGGCAGGCAACGGTAGGCCGCGTGAAGCTATATTTGCTGGACAGCAACGACGCGCTCAACAGCGCGCTGGATCGCGGCATCACGGCAAAGCTTTACGGCGGCGGGTCGGAAATGCGCCTGATGCAGGAGATAATTCTCGGCGTCGGCGGCTGGCGCGTGGTGGAAGCCCTCCATCCGGAGGTCGAGATCTGCCATGTCAACGAGGGCCACGCGGCCTTTGCGATCATCGAACGCGCACGCCATTTGGCGTTGAAGGCCAATCTCGATTTCTGGGCGGCGCTATGGGCCACCAGAGCGGGGAACGTCTTTACGACCCACACGCCCGTGGCCGCCGGCTTCGACCGGTTTCCCGCCGACCTCCTGCGCAAGTATCTGCCGTATGTGGAAGGGGCGCTGGCCGGGCGCGGGGTCAAGCTGGAAGACGTCCTAGCGCTTGGCCGCTCCAATCCCAACGATCCCGACGAACCGTTCAATATGGCGTTTCTGGCGCAGCGCGGCTCGGCCATGAGCATCGCCGTCAGCCGCCTGCATGGCGAAGTCAGCCGACGAATCTTCCAACCGCTCTTTCCGCGTTGGCCGTCTTGCGAAGTGCCGGTGACGCATGTCACCAACGGCGTGCACATTCCGACTTGGGATTCCGCCGGCGCAGACCGCATTTGGACCAAGTCCTATGGCAAGGAAAGGTGGCGTTCGGGGGCTGTCGATCGCGGCGAACGGATTGGCGGTGTTTCGGACGAGGAACTGTGGGCGATGCGCGGCGAAGGACGCCAGCGTGTGGTTCACATTGCGCGCGCGCACCTGGCCAGGCAGCTGAGGGAACGCGGTGCCGACCTGGAAACCGTTCAGGATGCCGACACCGTGCTCGATCCCAACGTCCTGACGCTCGGATTCGCGCGGCGGTTCACGGAGTACAAGCGGCCCAATCTGCTGTTGAGGGACCGCAACCGTCTCGACGATCTGCTGCACAACGATATGCGGCCGGTCCAGATTGTCGTCGCCGGTAAGGCGCATCCGGCCGATACCGAAGGAAAGGAAATGATCCAGGAATGGATCAATCTGGCGCGCCAGCCTCGCTACCGGCGTCATGTCGTGTTTCTGGAAGATTACGACATCTCTCTCGCGCAGGATTTGGTGCAGGGTGTGGACGTGTGGATCAACACGCCGCGCCGGCCCTGGGAAGCCTGCGGCACGAGCGGCATGAAAGTGCTGGTCAATGGCGGTCTCAATTGTTCGACTCTCGATGGCTGGTGGGACGAGGCGTATGAGCCTTCCGTCGGCTGGTCGATCGGCGATGGCAGCGGCGGCGCGTCGGAAGAGGTCGACGGCCGCGACGCGACAAGCCTTTATGACATCCTGGAAAAAAAGATCATTCCCGAATTCTATGATCGCGATGCCAACGGTCTGCCATGCACCTGGCTGAGCCGAATTCGCGACAGCATGGGCAAACTGACGCCGAATTTCGGCGGCGCGCGCATGATGCGCGATTATGTCGAGAGCTACATGCCGCTTGCCAAGGCGGTGCGCGCCCGCATGAAGGACGGTTGTGCGCTAGCCAAGTCCATGAACCAATGGTCCAGGACGCTGCACAGCCGCTGGTCCAGTCTTCATATCGGAAGTCCGATGGTTACCCAGGCCGATTCGACATGGCGTCTGGTGGTGCCGGTGTACATGGGCGAGGTTTCGCCGAACAGCGTGCGCATCGAGCTGTTTGCCGATGCAACGGCGGAATTCGCGCCTGAGGTGATCATGCTCCATCAGGAGCACGCTATTCCCGGCTCGACCAACGGCTACATCTATGCCGGTGCGGTTACGTCGTCTCGCCCGCTAGAGGACTTTACGGTGCGCGTCGTTCCGTATCATCCGAATGCGTTCTTGCCTGCCGAATTGCCGCTTATCGCCTGGCAGCATTAGCCGGAGCGGGATCCGCTTCCGAACCGATCTTGCCGGATACGCTTCTGCTAGGCGGCGACGAGATCGGCAGGAGAGGCAATACGAACGTCGTGGATTCGCCGTCCATGGAGGCGGCGCGCCAGTCCGACTCGAATTCGGCCTCTAACTCCGCTTTGGCGCGCAGCCAATGCTCTTCCGATTTGCCTTCCGGGCAACCTTCGCGTTCCCAGATCAGATAGCTGCGCACGCGGATTTCGTCTTCAGAAGGATTGGTTTGTACTTCGTGGGGCATGGCATTCTCCCGCCCTTCGTCTGAACCTACGGTTATGGTTTCATTTACGTTCAGAAAATGGCTCCTTAGGACAGTCACAACCGACGCAGGATGATAACGCTTCACCCCGCGATTTGTCTCACAGTTTCTTGCGTCGCCCTTGCCGCCGGCGTTTCTTCCGCGACCGACATACAGGGGACTCCGCTTACCTCTTTATACAGAGAAGCATATTGGGCCGCGCTGGCGTTCCAACTGAAATCCTGCGCCATGGCGTGCAGTTGCAGGCGGCGCCAAGTCAGCGGCTCGCGATAGATCGCCAACGCCCTGCCGACAGCCGATATCAGTCCCGACGTCTCTGCATCGTCGAAAGCGAATCCGGTTGCAGTCCGGCCGCCTATTGTTTCCGCGTTCGCGTCCACAACCGTATCGGCCAGCCCGCCGGTTCGCCGGACGACTGGCAGGGTTCCGTAGCGCAAGGCATAAAGTTGGGTCAGACCGCAGGGCTCGAACCGAGCGGGCGCCAAAAGGATGTCGCAGCCGGCCTGAAGCCGATGGGCCAAGGGTTCGTCGTACCCGATATTGACGGCCACTGCGTCGCTGTACTGGGCTTGAGCCTCGACAAACGCCGCCTCCAGCGCCGGATCGCCTTCGCCCACGAGCGCAAGTTGCGCCTTTTGACCGGCGATCCAGGGCAAGGCCTCCAGGATCACGTCTGCCATCTTTTGCTGTGTCAGACGGCTGACGAACCCGATAAGCGGCGTGTCCGGGCTTATAGGCAAGCCCAGTTCCTGCTGTAGCGCGGTCTTGCAGACTCTCTTGCCCGAAATATCGCTCGTTCGATAGGTCTGGGGCAGATAGGTATCCGCGGCAGGGTCCCACAATGTATCGTCGATGCCATTGAGGATTCCCGAGAAACTGTCCCCTCGTGCGCGCAGAACGCCGTCCATGCCGCAGCCAAAATCCGGGGTGAGGATCTCCCGGGCATAAGTCGGGCTGACGGTGGTCACCCGGTCGCCATAGCTAAGGCCGGCCTTCAGGAACGAGACCTGTCCATAAAACTCGGCGCCGCCGGAGGTGAAGCAGTCTTCAGGGATGCCAATGGAAGGGAGTTCATTGGCCGGGAAGTTGCCCTGGAAGGCCATATTGTGTGTCGTGAACACGGAGCTCGCCCTAGGGCCCTTTTCCTGGGCCAGGAGCAGCGGCAACAGGCCTGCGTGCCAGTCGTTGGCGTGCACGATATCAGGCTTCCAGGCTATTCTTGTTTGCCCCATCGCCAGTTTCAGGCCGACATGGGCGAGAAAGGCGAACCGCAAGGCATTGTCGGACCAATCCAGGCCGTTTTCGTCCTGGTAGAGGCCGCCGTTGCGCCGGAAAAGGGTGGGGGAATCGATCAGCCAGACGGACAAATCCGTATCCGGGAACTTGCCCGAAACGAGCGTGGCGTCTGCGATCCCGAGCATCGGGTCGAGTTTGGCAACGATCCGGGGTTTTTCGATGCGCGTATAGGCGCGCGGGTAGCCGGGAAGCAGCAGCCGGACATCGACACCTTGACGCGCAAGCGCGATCGGCAGAGCCCTGGATACATCGGCTAGCCCCCCGGTCTTGGCGAGGGGGTAGGCTTCTGCCGTTACAAAAAGCACCCGCATTGGGGACCCTCGCGCAACGCCTACGCGGTGTTTAAGTTAGGTATCGCTTCGCTGGAAGAAACCGATTTCCGTCATATCTTCACGAAGCATAACATCTTATTTTGGTAAAACTATTGTTACCGGCAACGGTTCGGTAGAATCTATATTTCTCCACGGCGTTCAATTTTCTTTGAGGTTCTCTCCTTATTGGAGACGCCATGCCCTCTATCTTATCGGAAGCGGACGCACCAATGGGACGGCTTGATCAGATGCACGCGGCCGCTGTGCCGAACTCTCATATGCATCGAATATTAGCCATTCTAGCTGGCGACGAGCACGACCCGTTTTCGTTTCTCGGTATGCATAAAGATACCGACACGGGTGAGCTGGTAGTACGCGCCTTCCACCCTGGTGTCACGCGCGTAGCCGTGCTCCATCGCAAAACCGGTGACGAAGTGGCGGAGCTCATGCGAACACATGACGCAGGGTTCTTCGCCGGAGTGGTCGCAAAGGGTAGTGATCTGTTCCCCTACAGGTTGCGATTATCGTTCGGCGCAACCGAGATTGTGATCGATGATCCTTATGCGTTCGGACCTCTACTTGGCGAGCTGGATCTCTATCTCCACGCGGAAGGGAACTATCTGCGTGCATTCGAGAAAATGGGCGCGCACCCGACCGTTATGGACGGCGTGTCGGGTACGAGTTTCGCCGTGTGGGCTCCGAACGCACGCCGCGTCAGCGTGGTCGGTGATTTCAATGCCTGGGATGGGCGCCGCCACCCGATGCGGCTGCATCCCGGCGCCGGCATTTGGGAGATATTCCTTCCCGGGGTGGCTCCCGGCGCGCGTTACAAATTTGAAATCAAAGTCCGTAACGGCGCCCTGCTTCTCAAGGCGGACCCGTATGCGTTCGAAGCCGAGCGCCCGCCGCTGACGGCATCGGTGGTTTGCGCCACATCGCCTTCGGCCGCGCGCATGGCGGAAGCTGGCCCTCGCGCCGACCGCCACGCTCCGGTCTCGATCTATGAGGTTCATCTAGGTTCGTGGCAGCGCGTGCCCGAAGATGGGCATCGCCCATTGAACTATCGCGAGCTCGCCGACAGGCTCATTCCCTATGTCAAGGACATGGGCTTCACCCATCTGGAGCTGATGCCGGTCAACGAACATCCGTTCACCGGCTCCTGGGGATACCAACCGACGGCTCTGTTTGCGCCGACCAGCCGCTATGGCACGCCGGACGAGTTCCGCGATTTCGTGAAACGTTGTCACGCGGAAGGCGTGGGCTTGATCCTGGATTGGGCCGCCGGTCACTTTCCGAGCGACGCGCACGGTTTGGCGCAGTTCGACGGAACCTACCTTTACGAACATTCGGATCCGAAAGAGGGCTACCAACCGGACTGGAACACTCTGATCTACAATTTCGGTCGCAACGAAGTGCGCGGCTTTCTATTGTCCAATGCGCTGTTCTGGCTGTCGCGGTATGGCATTGATGGACTGCGCGTCGATGCCGTCGCCTCGATGCTCTATCGCAACTACAGCCGCAAGGAAGGCGAGTGGATTCCCAACATCCACGGCGGCGTCGAGAATTTGGAGGCCGTCGACTTTCTGCGCCGGCTGAACGAACTTGTCTACGCGAACCGTCCGAAGGCGGTCACGGTGGCGGAAGAATCGACGGCGTGGCCGATGGTCTCGCGGCCGACCTACCTCGGCGGTTTGGGGTTCGGCTACAAATGGAATCTCGGCTGGATGCACGACACGCTGGATTACATGGCGAAGGAGCCGATCCATCGCAAATACCACCATGAGCGGTTGACCTTCGGTCTGCTTTACGCATTCAACGAGAATTTCATTCTGCCGCTGTCCCACGACGAAGTGGTTCACGGCAAAGGTTCGCTGTTCGGCAAGATGCCGGGGGATCGCTGGCAGAAATTCGCCAATCTGCGCGCCTACTACGCTTTCATGTACACTCAACCCGGCAAGAAACTGCTTTTCATGGGCGGGGAGTTTGCACAAGAGCGCGAATGGAACCACGACGTCAGTCTGGATTGGCACCTAACCAACGACGACATGCATGCGGGCGTGCAAAAACTGGTCCGCGATTTGAACTGGCTTTATCGCGGCAGACGCGCGCTTCACGAACGCGATTGCGAGAGTGAGGGCTTTTCCTGGATCGACTGCAACGATGCCGAGTCCAGCGTGATCTCCTACATGCGCAAAGCGGCCGATCCGAACGATTTTGTCGTCGTCGTCTGCAATTTCACGCCTGTCGTGCGCCGCGGCTACCGGATCGGCGTACCGCGCGCCGGCAAATACCGCGAAATCCTGAATACGGATTCGACATATTACGGCGGCAGCGACGTCGGCAATGCTGGCGACGTGTGGACGCAGGACCGGCCGGTGCACGGAATGGCCGCGTCCTTGTCGTTGACGCTGCCTCCGCTCGGCGTCGTGGTGCTGGCGCCCGAGGGAATGGCGCAGTGAGCGCAGATTTCCGGCTCATGGAGGGGCGGCCCTATCCGCTGGGCGCTACGTTCAACGGGCGCGGCGTCAATTTTGCCTTGTTCTCGGCCCATGCGAGGAAGGTGGAACTCTGTCTATTCGAGGGTCCGCATGAAAGCGCGCGTCTGGCGCTGCCCGAATGCACCGACGACGTCTGGCACGGCTATCTGCCGGGTGCGAGGCCGGGACTACTCTACGGCTATCGCGTCTACGGGCCCTATGATCCGTTGAATGGCCATCGCTTTAATCCGAACAAGCTTCTGCTCGATCCTTATGCTCGCGCCCTCACGGGGCCGTTGGAATGGAAGGAGATTCATTGCGGCTACATCGTCGGCGATCCGCGCAGCGATCTTTCCTTCGACACGCGCGACAATGCCGCGTTGATGCCGAAATGCCGCGTCGTCGAGCCGACCCCCGTTTGGGACGATGACAATACCCTGCATACGCCTCGATCGCACAGCGTGATTTACGAATTGCACGTGCGCGGCTACACCATGCGCCATCCGGCCGTCGGCGACGAAATACGCGGGACGATGGCGGGGCTCAGGCATCCCGAAATCATCCGTCATCTGCGCGAGCTTGGCATCACCGCGGTCGAACTCCTGCCGATTCATCCCTACTCCACGACGCCGGCGTTGGCGAAGAACGGGCTTCGCGAATTTTGGGGCTACAATTCGGTCAATTTCTTCGCGCTCGAGCCGCGTTATTTGGCTGGAGGCGATGTCGACGATTTCCGCCGCACCGTCCAGGCGTTTCACGAAGCCGGGATCGAGGTTATTCTGGACGTCGTCTTCAATCACTCCGGCGAAGGCGATGAATTGGGTCCGACCTTTTCGTTCCGCGGAATAGACAACGCCTCGTACTATTGTCTTGCCGAGAACAAGCGGCGCTACCGCGACACCACTGGCTGCGGCCACACCTTGAATGTCGGCCATCCGCGCGTTCAGCAGCTGGTCATGGATTCTCTGCGCTATTGGGCCGCGGACATGCATGTCGACGGCTTCCGGTTCGACCTGGCCGTCAGCCTGGCGAGGCCGGATCATGATTTCTCGCCGACGGCGCCGTTGTTCGCCTGCATCCTTCAGGAGCCGATACTCGCCAGGACGAAACTCATCACAGAACCGTGGGATCTGGGACCGGGGGGATACCGGCTCGGGGGCTTCCCCTCGCGCTGGACCGAGTGGAACGACAAGTTTCGCAACGACGTGCGCAGATTCTGGCGCGGCGACGAAGGTCGTGTCGGCGATCTCGCCTTTAGGCTATCCGGCTCGAGCGACGTGTTCGGGCTGTGCAAGCGCAGGCCCACGGCCGGCGTGAATTTCGTGACCGCGCATGACGGCTTCACGCTCGCCGATCTGGTGAGTTACAACGCCAAACACAATGAGGCCAACAAGGAAAACAACGTCGACGGGTCGGATGAGAATTTCAGCTGGAACTGCGGCGTGGAAGGTCCGACCGACGATCCCGAGATCGTCCGGCTTCGCGAACGGCAGAAGAAAAACCTCATGGCTACGCTCTTGTTGTCGCTCGGCATTCCGATGATCGTCGCGGGCGACGAGTTCGGCCGCACTCAACGGGGCAACAACAACGCCTATTGCCAGGACAATGAGATCGGCTGGGTCGACTGGACGCAGCTGGACCGCAACCGGGATTTTTTCATCTTCGTTCAACGTTTGATAACGCTTCGCGCGGACCATCCGGTCTTTCGCCGGTCGTCGTTCTTCCTGGGCGACCGTACGGAGGAGAGCAACGTCAACGACATCGTCTGGCTGTCGCCGAATGGGCAGGAGATGACGCAAGCGGATTGGACCATGTCGCACAACCACTGCCTCGGCGTCCGCTATGCCGCGACGTCCGAAATGGATACCGAAACCTACACGCGGCGTCTCGATCCGCACGCCTTTCTTTTGCTGATGAACGCCGGGCCGCAAAGCGCGGAGTTCCGGCTTCCCGACACCGGGATCGACCGGACATGGAGCCGCTTGATCGATACGGCTAGCGACGACGCGCCGAAGGCGCAATTCAGTCCGCGCAGCGAATTCCTTCTCGAAGCGCACGCACTCGCGCTGTTCGTCAGCGAGATCTGAGGACCATGTCTTTCATGGATGCACACGAAGCCTTGCGACGGTTGGCGGAAGCGGCGGGCATCGAGGCGCGGTACTGGGACATTCACGGCGAGTTGCACGAAGCGACGCCCGAGACGATGCGGGCTCTGCTTGGCGCGCTCGGCATCGCGGCGGACACGCAGGCGGATGTCGAGGCGGGGTTGGTCTTCTTCAACGAGGAACCTTGGCGCAATCTATTGCCGCCCGTCGTCGTCGCGCGGGAGAACAGCGAAATCGAAGTGCCGTTCCGTCTGCCGGCGGATGACGGCGCAAAAACGATCCGATGGACCGTTCGCCTTGAATCGGGCGGGATGCGGACAGGCGAATGCAATCCTGGCGCGTTGCCGGTCGTAGGCACGGGGCGCTGCGGGTCGACGACCGTCGCGCTGCGCAAGCTCAAGCTGGCATCGTTGCCTCTGGGCTACCACGATCTTCATCTGGCGGCGGCAAGCGAGGCGGCCGCTCGGCTGATCGTGACGCCTTCACGCTGTTATCTGCCGCCCAAATTCTCTTACCGGAAATGTTGGGGCTTGGCGGCTCAGCTTTATGCTCTCAAGTCGCCGGGCGATTGGGGCATCGGGGATTTTGGCGACCTGCAGGCCTTGATCGATCGGCTGTCCGCCGCCGATGCGGACGCGGTGGGCCTCAATCCGCTGCATGCGCTTTTTCTGGATGCGCCGGAGAACGCGAGCCCCTATTCGCCCAACAGCCGCCTGTTTCGCAATCCTCTTTATCTGGACGTGACCGCCGTACCGGATTTCGCCGAATCCGACGCCGCGCGCGCGCTCGTCGAGTCGGCGGACGTCGCGCGCCTTCTACAGCGCGCGCGCGCCTCAGAGTTTGTCGATTACAAAGCCGTTGGCGCCATCAAACTGGCGGTTCTGGATTGCCTCTATCGCAGCTTCGATGAAGTCCACGACTCGGATGCAAGCGGTGCGGCATTTCGTGCGTTCGTCAGACACTCGGGCTGCAATCTCGATCGTTTCGCGACGTTCCAGATGTTA
Source organism: uncultured Alphaproteobacteria bacterium (assembly GCA_963710025.1). Lineage (GTDB taxonomy): Bacteria > Pseudomonadota > Alphaproteobacteria > Micropepsales > Micropepsaceae > Rhizomicrobium. The sequence goes on from CAVPYO010000007.1 coordinate 256,686, forward strand.
AGCGAACATTTCGGGACGCACGATTGGATGCGCTGGCCCGCCGCCTGCCGCGATCCGGAATCCGGCCTGGTCTCGGAGCTGCGGGGCCGCTACGCCGACCGCGTCCTGTTCTTCAAATATCTGCAATGGCAGTGCGAGGAACAATTGTCGGCGACCGCCGAGCTGGCGCGCGAGCGCGGAATGGCCGTCGGGCTCTACAACGATTTAGCCGTCAGCGTGGATGCCGCCAGCGCGGACCACTGGGCCCGCCAGGACCTGTTCGTCGGCGGCGCGCGCGTCGGCGCGCCGCCCGATCCGTTCAATGAAGCGGGACAGGAGTGGGGCGTGGTTCCGCTCAATCCCTTCCGCCTGCGCGCCGCTGGCTATGAGCCCTTCATCGCCTTGTTGCGCGCCAATATGCGTCATTCTGGCGCACTGCGAATCGATCATGTGATGGGCTGGCAACGCCTGTTCTTGATTCCCAATGGCGCCAAGCCGGCGGCAGGCGCTTATGTCGGTTATCCGCTCGACGATCTCCTCGCCGTCGCGGCGCTGGAGAGCCAGCGTCACCGCTGTGCTGTCATTGGCGAAGACCTGGGCACCGTCCCCGCTGGGTTTCGCGAGCGCATGGCGGCGGCCAACATCCTGTCTTGCCGCATCTTCGCTTTTGAGCGCGAGCACGACCGGTTTCGCCGGCCGGGCGAGTATCCACAGCTCGCATCGGTGTCCGCGGCAACGCACGACCTTGCGACATTGCGCGGCTTTTGGGGCGGTGACGACATCATGAAGGAGGCCGGCGCGACGTTGCTGCTCTGCTTGGCGAGTTGCTCATAGAGGTTGGCGCTCAGCATCGGATCGCTGCCGCTGCGCGTCGCCTCGATCCAGGCGTAGAAGCGATCTTCCGACGTCGCCTCGACGGTGAAGCGCATATCGGAGAAACCGTCGCCGCTGAAATGGCTGGACAGTCCCAAATATTCGCCCGGTTGGTCGGCGATCAGGTTGAGCTGTGTAGCCATGTGATTCATGGTGTAGATCATGCTGCCGAGCTGAGGGATGAAGAACGCGTTCATCACGCTGGCGGAGGTCAGCCGGAAGCGGACCGGGACGCCGGTGGGAATTATCAGCTTGTTGACGCTGGCGACCCGTTGCCTCGGGTAGATGAATAGCCACTTCCAATCGAGCGAAACCACTTCGACATCGAGCGGCGTCGCCGCGACGGGAATCGGCGCCGCCGGATCCAGCTCATGCGACCCCAGCCAAATCACGCCTCCCAGCAGCATGATCGTCAGCAGCGGGATGGACCAGGTGATCATCTCGAGCTGCCCCGAGAACTCGAATTCGGGGAGGTAGCGCGCTTTGGTATTGGAGGCTCGAAACCACCACGCGAACCCCAGGATCGCGGCGATCGTCGGCACGACGATGGCCAGCATGATGGCGAGCGAGTTCGACAAGAATCGCCGCGTCGCCCTTGCCTACCGCCCCTGCCGAATCGAGCACCACCGCCTGGCAACCGGTCAGACCGAGCAGCAAAAGGGGCGCGCCGGCGCGGAGGGCGAAACGCCATGCGCCGCGCGGGTCCGGGCGCCTAAGTTTCCGGATAAGCCGGGAGATGCTCAACCTGCCGCCATCCTGCAATGATCCTGGCTTGAAATCTAATCCGCAACGCGCCCGCCTCCTTGAACGTTTGCGCCGCAATGACGGTTCCACATTCCAAATCTTTTTCTTTATCTGGCGGACTCGGCGGCCGACGGCAGCCGAGGTCGCTGACCCCAGGCCGCCGCGGTCATTCTTGGACAAGCTCGGATGAGGGTCTGCGGGGCGCCTTTCAAATATCAAACTGCGCCCTGCGCAGGAAAGCGGCTGCAGAGCGGCGCCTTGCGAAACTTACGCCTTCATGCGCGTCGCTTCGAAGGCGGGGACGACGGCGGCGAACGCATCGAGCCAGCCGACGAGTTGGGGGTGGTCCTGGCGCCACGCGCCTTCGAAACGCAGGTCGAGGTAGCCGAGCGCGCAGGCGAGCGCGATGGCGCCGATATCGATCGGAGCGAGCGCGGGGGGCGAGCTCTCGAACTCCGCCAGGGCGCGCGCGATCTTGCCCGTTTGGTGGTCGCACCACTTTTGGCTGCGGATCTGTGGCTCGCGCCAACGCTGCTCATAAATCAACAGCACCGCCGCATCGACGAGGCCGTCGGCGAGCGCCTGGGCCCTGAGTGTCGCGAAGCGGGCTGGGCCGGCCGGCGGGATCAGTTTGCCGCCGCCGGCGAGCCAATCAAGATATTCGACGATCACCCGGCTGTCGAACAACACCTCGCCGTTTTCGAGGACGAGCGCTGGGATCTTGCCCAGCGGGTTCTGCTTTCTCAGCGAATTGGCGGGATCGCCGGTCTCGGCGGCAACGAACTCGATCTGGTCGGCGAGGCCGGCGAGCGCCGCGGCAATTCTCACTTTTCGGACGAATGGCGAAGCGGCGGCGAAGCGAAGAATCATCATGTTAAGGCGGCCTCCAGGGGGAGCGACGCCGTGAGCGGTTGTTCGCGCGGGCGTCCATCCCATATAAACGGTCCGCAATTTTCCCGCAAAGCGGCGCGAAAAAACGCGCCAAGAGGTCCGCCTTGCCCCTGTCCCCCGAACCCGAACGCGTCGTCGTCATCGGCGCCGGCCCCGCCGGCTACACCGCCGCGATCTATCTGC
>CAVPYO010000008.1:0-71864 GCA_963710025.1 uncultured Alphaproteobacteria bacterium
TTTGACCTGGGCGGGCCCGTTTGGCGGTTCCTTGAAGGTGTGATGCAACCAGCCGTGCCAATCCGCGGGTACGCGCGAAGCCTCCACCGTGCCGTTGTAAAGCACCCAGCGACGCTTGCCGTCCTTGTTGCGGTAATAGCGGTTGCCGTATTCGTCCGCGCCGACCGGCACGCCATGCAGCCAAGTCGCGAGCAGCGTTCCTGGGGTGGCGCCCTGCCACCACACGAAGAGCATCCGCAACCAGCCCATGCGCGTTCCTCGAATTCGTAGATTCATCGGAATATAGAGGCGCAGCGCCTCCATAGCCAAGCGATTGGCGCAAGCGAATTGTTACAGACGGCGTTTTCATCAACCCGTTGCAATCGCAGCATATTACGCCCGAGGTTGTTTTTCGGTTTTGCCCCAACCCTCCCCCTGACTTTAATTTCTCGCTTTTTTGAATTCGAATCGGCATTTTTTGCATTAACGCCTTGATATGGAAAAACAAAACCGTTCCTTCCGGGGGCACTTCTCCAAGCAGTTTCCATCCTCACACCGGCTTCTTCGGCAAGCTCACCGCTGCGGCGCAACTCTTCCGCGTTCCTTCCCAGGGCTTCGCCCGTTGGCGTCCATGTAGGAATGAAATCCAACGCGTCAAGAGGGGGCGGCGAAAAAATTTTCAGCGCGCCTTCGCGCCAGCTTTCATGGCTTCGACAATCGCCCGGGTCTCGACGCCGACGCGAGTGACACGCTGGAGCAGGTCAATAACGTGATCCTTGTAGTCCGCGAATTTGTAGGTGTTGAACTTCTCGCGGATGGTCGGGTCTTTCGGCGTCTTCTCCTTGTACTGGTCGAGAATCCATTCGAGCGCCGAGCGGTTGCCAAGGCGATAGTCCCAGGCCTCGCGCGGTACGCCGGTCAGTTGGGTGTCGCCGTCGAGCACGATGGCACCCGTGTCCTTCAGGGCTTTCAACATCGCCTTGGGCGCGACGCCGGATTTCTTCGCGGTCTTGTCAACAGTATCGACGCGCTTCAGCGGCCAAGGCTCGACCTTCTCGTAGCCGATACGCAGCGCCATCAACTTTTCGCCCCAATCCGCCCATTTCCAGGAATTCGGCATAGAAGGGAAGCCCCTCAAGCCAGCCCAGGGCGGCATCTTCAACAATCGATTCTGTGAACTCGGGCAAGTCAAGCGGCCTCTGTCATCGACTCGCTGATGGTGAGGCGCAGCCATCCCAACAGGACGAGATTGCGAATGGCGCTTGCGACCGCGCTCGTTTTGTCGTCGGTGCACCAAGCCTTCTTCCAGTCGAGGATGTAATCGAGAAGATCCTGTTCGGTGACATCCGCCGTTGGCTTTGCTTGCTTTAGCTGTCGGCTGGCGAACAGCACCGTCATAACTTCCTCGGCTTGCTCGGTGCTTTTGATGCGGCTGAATAGATCAACCGTCTTGTTGATCTTCCTGTAGTGGCGCTCGATTTCGTCCTTGTACTTGTTGCGGTCGCGTTCGTACTGAGGCGCCACGCGAAGAGCGATCATGCGCCCCAATTGTTGCTCGTTGAGCCAGTTGCGATTTGCGAAATCGTGCAAGGCCAATTTTACGTCGCCCGCAAACGGGCCGTAACTGCCCTTGCCGAACTCGAAGCCAGTCGGTACGCCCAATTCTGTAACAACGTAGCAAATCTTTTGGAAGATCGTACGGCCCACGGGATTCGCGTAGGGCTGTGCCTCCAGCGCACGCAATATTTCCATTAGTACGACCCATTCCCGATTGAGCGGATCCGCTCTCCGCCCCCTGCCTTCCAGGCTCATCTGCGACGGTGCAGCAAGGAACTCCCGGGTCAGTTGCTGTTTAGGTGTCCCATAAGGTGCATACAGTTCGGTGTCGATGGAAAGCTGGTGCAATTTGCTGTAGATGAGCGGTCCGACCTCTGACCACTCAAGACCGCCGTTACCGCAGCCGAGCGGCGGTAATGCTATGCTTGTAATGCCCCATTCCGCGACGTGCGCTGCAAGATAATCGAGCCCCCGTTCAATATCAGCGAGCCGCGACGGCGAGCGCCAGTGATCCTTCGTCGGGAAATTGACAATCCGCGTTCCGGCCGCATCTCGATACAAATACGGTTCTCCGAGACGCACCTGCTTCGCGTCCGTGCGGCGTTTGTAGTCTTCGAACATAGCGGGAAAGCGTGTCTTGAATTTCTCGGCGACACCCTTGCCCATCACACCGACACAATTGACGGTGTTCACCAGGGTCTGGGCCCGGCTTTCGAACAAGTCTCCGATAAGAGCCTTAAACATGGTCCGATGTGATTCCTTTAGCGAAAGAATAACACGGGGCTGACCGTGATCGGTAAGGCAAAACCGAGGCTAATCAGGTGGGTTTCAGCCGCCACATCAACCACATACGCCCCTGTCAGAAACGCGGGATCGACACGGTTTGCCACCAGAACCTCGGCGCATTTCTGCGCTTTGTGCCGCCAAAACGCGATCTGATCACCAGGATGGGTCCAGTCCATCGCGAAAATGGCGTCAAAATCCAACATCTGCCACTGCGAAGGGTGGAAACAGCGCGCATAATCGCTGGCGGCGTTCTGATCGGTTATAACGGTCCCGGCCAGATTTAGCACCCGCGTCGAGACACGTAGAACGCACAGAGCGTTTGTCTCACCCAGCCGCTTGAACATCATCGGATTGCGGGCATGAAAATATAAGTTCGCGTACTGATGAAGTTTGAGTCCACCGGGTACTTGCTTTTTGTCCCGCCTGTCCTGAACCGGTTGTAACGCGACAGAGTGGTGAGGAAGTTTCGCCACGCCCTCATACGATAGAATTCCGCGTGCCAGTACCGAACCGATGTTTGCCATCGGCATGATGCAGTGCAATTCGGTGACGCGCGGGTCCATTTCAGGCCCATCCTCCTACAATCCCCTCCGCATCCTTGACCCGCAGTTCGCCGGAAATGAGCTTAGGCAGGTCCTCGTCCATCACGGTCTTGTGCCCGTACTCGGAAATGAACAGCAGGCCTTCGCTCTTGCCCCAATCCTTGAGCAAAGTTTTGAACGCCTCGCGCACGACGGACTCGCGGTTTGTGCCGGAGGCTTTGCGCAAGTCGGCTAGGTCGTTGAGGTATTTCTGGACGAGCAGTTGGCTCATGGAACCCCGCGATTCGGCAGAGACCCTAACGCTGTTCGCCGCCTAATTGAATCGTGCCCATCACCGCCGGAGTTTTCAAACAGCCAAGAAGTAAACCCCCTTCGCCTCGCGCGCGCTGTCGCACCGCGCCGCTCGGCACTTGCCCCGCATCCGCCTTTGCCCGTCCATACGCTGTCGCTATGGACGGCTACGGCGGACAAGCGCCGGGGCAGAAAACGCGCCTCGCCGCTCGCACCTCGCCTTCATCCACACCCCGTCCACAAGCCGCCTGCGACCTGTGCGTCATAAAAACGAAAAAATTTTCTGAGTGATTTTGAAACTCCGCTTGACTCGCGGCTTTTCTCCGACCGGTTAATCCACAACATCTGGGGGGTAAGGTTTCGTTTACCACTTATCGCTTGCGCGCCTCCCGCGTTGGGGCCAATACTTTGGACCAGTCGCTTCTCGCGACACCAAATCTGGCGGGCGCTACTAGCACTTGCCGCCGGGGCTGCTGCTGCACAGGCAAGTCCCAGCGGAAGGGAGAGCTGTCCCCAAAATGGTGCCCGAGAACCGGTTGAGGGGTTCAGTTCTAGAATTGTCGAGGGTTTCATGCGCATTCGGCGTCAATTCACCGTTGAAGGCCGTTCCCCCTTTGAGGGAATTGCATTCCGTCAAGGCACGAGCGAGATCAGAAATCCCGACGGATCGGTCGTTTTCCGGCAGGCCGATATCGAAGTCCCCGAGGATTGGAGCCAAGTCGCTTGCGACGTTCTGGCTCAAAAGTACTTCCGCAAAGCCGGCGTTCCCGTCTCGCTGAGACAGGTCCCCGAAGAAGGCGTGCCCGAATGGCTGTGGCGCAAGACGGCCGACGGCAGCGAGACCGCCGGCGAAAACTCCGCCAAGCAGGTCATCGGCCGCATGGTGGGCACCTGGACCTATTGGGGCTGGAAAGGCGGCTATTTCGACGGCGAAGCCGACGCGCGCGCCTTCCATGACGAGCTTTGCCATATCATGGCGACCCAGAAGGCGGCGCCCAACTCGCCGCAATGGTTCAATACCGGCCTGCACTGGGCCTATGGAATCGATGGACCGAGCCAGGGCCATTTCTACGTCGACTCCAAAAGCGGCCGGCTGACCAAATCCAACTCCGCCTACGAGCATCCCCAGCCGCACGCCTGCTTCATCCAGTCGGTCGCCGACGATCTCGTCAACGAAGGCGGGATCATGGATTTGTGGACGCGCGAGGCGCGGCTGTTCAAATACGGCTCGGGCACGGGCACGAACTTCTCGGCCCTGCGCGGCGAGAACGAAAAACTTTCCGGCGGCGGCAAATCCTCCGGCCTGATGAGCTTCCTCAAGATCGGCGATCGCGCGGCGGGCGCCATCAAGTCGGGCGGCACCACGCGGCGCGCCGCCAAGATGGTGATCGTCGACATCGACCATCCCGACATCGAGGATTTCATCAATTGGAAGGTGATCGAGGAGCAGAAGGTCGCCGCCATGGTGGCCGGCTCCAAGCTCGCCGAACGGCACCTGAAGGCGGTGCTGAAAGCCTGCGTCAATTGCGTGGGTTCGGGCGACGACTGCTTCGATCCGAAAAAGAATCCGGCGCTGCGCCGCGAGGTGAAGGCCGCGCGCAAGTCGATGATCCCCGACAATCTCATCGAGCGGGTGATCTCCTTCGCCAAACAGGGCTACGCGGACATCGACTTCCGCACCTACGACACCGATTGGGATTCGGAAGCCTATCTCTCCGTTTCGGGCCAGAACTCCAACAATACCGTGCGCGTGACCGACGAATTCCTGCAGGCCGTGCTGGACGACGGGGATTGGAACCTGACGGCGCGCAAAAGCGGCCAAATCGTCAAGACCATGAAGGCGCGCGAGCTGTGGGAGAAGGTCTCCTACGCCGCCTGGGCCTGCGCCGATCCCGGCATCCAGTTCCACAGCACGATCAACGACTGGCACACCTGCCCGGAAGGCGGCGAGATCCACGCCTCCAATCCGTGCTCGGAATACATGTTCCTGGACGACACGGCCTGCAATCTCGCCTCGCTGAACCTGATGGCCTTCCGCAAGGAAGGGGACGGCAAGAAGATTTTCGACGTCACCGCCTTCCACCATGCGGTGAGGCTGTGGACCATCGTTCTCGAAATCTCGGTGCTGATGGCGCAGTTCCCGTCGAAGGAGATCGCGCAGCTTTCCTACGAGTACCGCACCCTGGGGCTGGGCTTCGCCAATATCGGCGGGCTCTTGATGGCCGCGGGCATTCCTTACGACAGCCGCGAAGGGCGCGCCATCGCAGGCGCCATTTCGGCTTTGATGACGGGCGTCTCCTACGCCACCAGCGCGGAGATGGCCAGCGAACTGGGCCCGTTCCCGGAATTCGCCGCCAACCGCGAACACATGCTGCGCGTGATCCGCAACCATCGCCGCGCGGCCTATGGCGAGAGCAAAGGCTACGAGGGCCTGTCCACGCCGCCCGTTCCGCTCGACCTGGCGGCCATCAAGCAGACGGATCTGGCGCGCGCCGCCAGGACGGCGTGGGACGACGCGCTGGTGGTCGGCGAAGAGTTCGGCTACCGCAACGCCCAGGCCACCGTGATCGCCCCCACCGGCACGATCGGCCTGGTGATGGATTGCGACACCACGGGCGTCGAACCCGATTTCGCGCTGGTGAAATTCAAGAAGCTGGCCGGCGGCGGCTATTTCAAGATCATCAACCGCTGCGTGCCCGAAGCGCTGGCGACGCTCGGCTACGACCAGAAGCAGATCGACGACATCGTCGCCTATGCGGTCGGCCACGGCACGCTGGACGGCGCCAGCGGCGCGCTCACATCCGAGGCGTTGCGCGCCAAAGGCTTCGGCGACGAGGAAATCGGCAAGATCGAGGCCGCGCTGGAATCGGCGTTCGACATCCGCTTCGTCTTCAACAAATGGACGCTCGGCGAGACGTTCTGCAGCGAAACGCTGAAGCTGGACGCGGCGGCGATGGACGCGACCGATTTCGACATGCTGAAGGCCTTGGGCTTCACCAAAGCCGACGTCGAAACGGCGAACCTGTTCGTCTGCGGGGCGATGACGCTGGAAGGCGCGCCGCATCTGAAGGCGGAACACCTCGCCGTCTTCGATTGCGCCAATCCGTGCGGCCGCATCGGCACGCGCTCGCTCTCGGTGGAGAGCCACATTCGTATGATGGCGGCGGTGCAGCCCTTCATCTCCGGCGCGATCTCCAAGACCATCAACATGCCGAACGCGGCGAGCGTGAAGGAATGCGGGGAGAGCTATCTCCTGTCGTGGAAGCTCGCCCTCAAGGCCAACGCGCTCTATCGCGACGGCTCCAAGCTGTCGCAGCCGCTGGCCAGCCAGATCTTCGCCTTCGACGACGAAGAGGACGAGCTGGAGGAAACGCTGGCGGCGCCTGCCGCGGCGCGCACCGCCGTGGTCAGCGAACGCATCGTGGAGAAGATCATCGAGCGCGTGTCGCGGGAGCGCGAAAAGCTGCCGCAGCGGCGCAAGGGCTACACGCAGAAGGCCATTGTCGGCAACCACAAGGTCTATCTGCGCACCGGCGAATACGAGGACGGGCGTCCCGGCGAGATCTTCATCGACATGCACAAGGAAGGCGCCGCTTTCCGCTCGCTGATGAACAATTTCGCCATCGCGATTTCGATCGGCCTGCAGTACGGGGTGCCGCTAGAGGAATTCGTCGACGCCTTCACCTTCACGCGCTTCGAACCGGCGGGCATGGTGATCGGCAACGATTCGATCAAGAACGCCACCAGCGTTCTCGACTATATCTTCCGCGAACTGGCCGTGTCCTATCTCGGCCGCAACGACTTGGCGCATGTGGTGCCGTCGCACGACGAAGACCTGGGCGGCGGCGTGGCGGAAGGTCAGCGCTCGGCCAAAGGCGAATTGCAAGTGGTGAACCGCACCACTTCGATCGGTTATGTGCGCGGCAATTTCCATCGCATCAGCGTGGTGCGCGGCGGCGCGGCGCCCAAGATGATGGAATTGCATGAGCCCGAGCACGATCTCGGACACAACCATACGCACGATTTCAACGACGACGCGCGCGATCTCCTCGAACACGGCGAGACCGTGGATTTGAGCGAGATCGCTTCGAGCGTCGAGGCGACCCTGGCCTCCGCCGGCGTCCAAATGGCAAATCCGGTGGGCGTGCAGGTTGCCGCCATCGAGACGCGGCTGGCCGCCGGCACGCGCGATACCCGCGCCAAGCGCGCCGCCGAAGCCCGCATGAAAGGCTATGAGGGCGACGCCTGCGGCTCCTGCGGGAACTTCACCCTGGTCCGCAACGGCACCTGCATGAAGTGCGATACCTGTGGCAGCACGAGTGGGTGTAGTTGAGGGGAAAAACGATGCTGCGACTCTTAAACGAAGAGGCCATCTCACAGCTGTACGCCAGGTGGCGGCGAGCTAGGCTATCTTATCGGGCGGCGCAACGCGCGAAGAACATGCCTCTCGATGAGGCTGAAATGAGATGGCAGCATTTCAGTCATGTAATGGAAAATATTGAATACGAATTGGACCGTCGGCGTAGGTTTCAACAGACTTAGAGCTACGTCACACCACATTTGCCATGGCCGGGCTTGACCCGCCTGCGCCCTCCTTTCGTCATGGCCGCCCTTGAGGCGGCCATCCAGCCCGCGAGGCGCGTAGCGACAGCGTACGCGCGCGAGCCGAAAAAACTCTGGATGGCCGGGTCAAGCCCGGCCATGACGAATTTAGGGGATCGCGACAGTGATTAGGCCGCATCAAGCCCGGCCATGACGAAATTGGAAGAGCGGCGCGGTAGCGGTTCGCTCAAAGCGGGCCATGACGAAGGAAATTAGAAAAGGTCGCCATACAAATCCCGCCAATCAGGATTCATTTTCTCGATCAGCGCCAGTTTCCACTTTCGCGGCCAGCGTTTGAGGCTTGTCTCGCGCTGGATCGCGTCGGTGATGAGCGCCCATTCCTCATACCAGACCAGCATCGTTACGTTGTAGCGCTTGACGAAGTCCGAGCCGTGTCCTTCGCGATGCTGTGTGACGCGCGCCAGCAAGTCGCTCGTCACGCCGAGATACAGCGTGCCGTTGCGCTTGCTCGCCATGATGTAAACGAAACCCTGGCGCATTCGAGAAGTCTCGAAGACTGGATGGCCGGGTCAAGCCCGGCCATGACGAAACTAGGGGATGGGTTGGGGCAACAGAACCGGGGCAAGATACCAGGCACAGCCCTTGCGACGTCAGGGGCACGCGTATCAGAACGAGACAGGCCCCATGATCCGTTTCGCCGCCGCCGGGTTCGCCCTTGCCGCCTTCGCCGCCGCAGCCTCCTATGGCCAAGGCGAGCAATCCGCCTATCTGGATGCCGTCGCTTCGATCAAGGCGGGCAACCATAATTGTCCCCATTGCGTCCTGGCGGGCGCGGACTTGACCAATCAGTGCGTCAAAGGGGGAAATCTGGCCGGCGCGGACTTCGACAACGCGCGCCTCTCCCTGATGTGCATGAGTTTCGCCGATTTCAGGGGCGCGACATTCCGCGGCGCGGATTTGTCGGGCGCAAACCTGTCGCACGCCATTCTCGACGGCGCGGATTTGACCGGCGCCGAAATGACGATCACCTCGATCAAGGGCACCGACCTGACCCATGTACGAGGTCTCACCCAGAAGCAACTCGACGCCGCTTGCGGCGACGCCGACACGAAAGTGCCGGCAGGAATGCGGGTGCAAACCTGTCCGTAACCAATTTTCTTTAGCCTCCGATGGACACGACCTTGGCCCCGGCTGCGTATTAGCCGGGGCTTTTTCTTATTCCGCCGCTTGCGGCAGATCCTTCGGCTTCCAGCGCAGCACGGGTTTGCGCGAGGCGGCGGTTTCGTCGAGACGGCGGCGCGGCGCCAGACGCGGCGCGCCGTCGAAGCGCTCGCGTTTGCCCGCCTTGGCTTCCTGCGCCATCGTGCGAAGCACATGGATGAAGCGGTCGAGGCTTTCCTTGGATTCGGATTCCGTCGGCTCGATCAGCATCGCCCCGTGCACGACCAGCGGGAAGTACACGGTCATCGGGTGATAGCCCTCGTCGATCATCACCTTGGCGAAATCGAGCGTAGTAACGCCGGTGTCGTGCAGGAAATGGTCGTCGAACAGCGCCTCGTGCATGCAGGGCCCTTCGAACGGCGCGCTCATCACGTCTTTCAGCGAGGCTAGGATGTAGTTGGCCGACAGCACCGCGTCCTCGCTGGCCTGGCGCACGCCGCCGCGCCCGTGGCTCAGCATATAAGCCAGCGCGCGCACGAACATGCCCATCTGACCGTGGAAGGCGCACATGCGGCCGAACGGCTTGGCGCCGGCTGGAACGCTCTCGCGATCCTCGATCAGGCGGAAGCCGTTCGCGTCATGCACCAGCAGCGGCAAGGGCGCGAAAGGCGCCAGCGCGGCCGACAAGACGACCGGACCCGCGCCCGGCCCGCCCCCGCCATGCGGTGTGGAAAAAGTCTTATGCAGGTTGATGTGCATGGCATCGACGCCGAGATCGCCGGGACGCACGCGCCCCGCGATGGCGTTGAAGTTCGCTCCGTCGCAATAGAAATAGGCGCCGGCCTTGTGCACCAGGCTGGCGATTTGCTGGATATCGCGCTCGAACAGGCCGCAGGTGTTGGGGTTCGTCAGCATGAGCGCGCCGACGTCGGGACCAAGCTTGGCTTCCAGCGCGGCGACGTCGACGCGTCCCTCCGGCGTGGCCTTGACCTCGTCCACAGTGAAACCAGCGAACGCGGCCGTCGCCGGATTGGTGCCGTGCGCCGATTCCGGAACCAGCACGCGAAGCCGTTTCTCGCCGCGCGCCACGATGGCGGCGCGGATCGTCAGCATGCCGCAGAGTTCGCCGTGGGCGCCGGCCTTGGGCGCCATCGTCACCGCCGGCATGCCGGTCAGCGTGGTGAGCCAGCGCATCAATTCCGAAATCAGCGCCAGCGCACCTTGCGCGGCCGACCCAGGCGCCAGCGGATGCAGATCGGCGAAGCCCGGCAGCCGCGCCAGCTTTTCGTTGAGACGCGGATTGTGCTTCATCGTGCAGGAGCCGAGCGGATAAAGGCCGGCGTCGATGGCATAGTTCATCCGCGACAGGCGCACATAATGGCGCACGACTTCCGGCTCTGACAACCCCGGCAAACCGATGGGGCCTTTGCGGCGCAGGCCGCCGAGCCGCGTTTCGGAAATCCGAACCTCGGGTAGATCGACGCCGGACACGCCCGCACGGCCCAATTCGAAGATCGGCTTTTCCTCATGGTCCAGGCCGCGGTCGCCGGAAATGGTGGGAAGAACTTGATCGGTCATGACACGACCTCCGCGAGTGCCTTGGCGAAGGCGGTACAGTCTTCATCGGTGTTGGTTTCGGTGACGGCGACGATCAAAAGATCGCGCGCGGCTTCTTCGTGCGGAAACAGCCGCGACGCGGGCACACCGGCCAGGATGCCTTTCGCCGCCAGCGCTTCCACAACCTCGGCCGCCGGTTTGGGCAGTCGAAGCGTAAACTCGTTGAAGAAGGACGGTGTGACCAGCGACACGCCCTTCACTTTCGTCGAGAGATCGGCGAGCGCCGACGCCTTCGCGTGATTGATCCGCGCCAAGCGCGTGAACCCTTCCTCGCCGAGCAGCGACAGATGAATGGTGAAGGCCAGCGCGCACAGCCCCGAATTGGTGCAGATGTTGCTTGTCGCCTTCTCGCGGCGGATATGCTGCTCGCGGGTGGAGAGCGTCAGCACATAGCCGCGCCTTCCTTCCTCATCCACCGTTTCGCCGCAGAGGCGGCCCGGCAGCTGACGGATGAATTTTTCGCGCGTGGCGAACAAGCCGACATAAGGTCCGCCGAAATTGAGACCGTTACCAATGGATTGTCCCTCCGCGACAACGATGTCGGCATTTTGATGTCCCGGCGGCTCGATCAGGCCAAGCGAAACGACTTCGGTCGCCACGGCGATCAGCAGCGCGCCCTTGGCGTGGGCGGCTTCGGCGACGGGCTTCAAATCGCGGATCAGGCCGAATACGTCCGGGCTTTGCACCACGACACAGGCCGTCTCCTCGTCGATCAAGGCGGCGATGTCTTCGGCGCGGCCGGGACGAACGGGCGCACGCACGACCTTGCCGGACAGGTTGGCCACCGTTTCGACCGTTTCGGCATAATGGGGATGCAGACCGCCAGACAGGATCGCCTTGGAGCGCTTGGTCAAGCGTTGCGCCATCAACACGGCTTCGGCCGTGGCGGTCGAGCCGTCGTAGAGCGAGGCGTTGGCGACCTCCATGCCGGTGAGCAGCGCCACCTGGGTCTGGAACTCGAAGAGATATTGCAGCGTGCCCTGCGCGATCTCAGGCTGATATGGCGTGTAGGAGGTGAGGAATTCGGAGCGCTGGATCAGATGATCGACCGCCGCCGGAACGTGATGCTTGTAAGCGCCCGCTCCGCAGAAGAACGGCCCCGCCTCCGCCGCCGTGTCGAGCGACGCCAGTTTCGACAGCGCGCGTTCGACCTCGAGTTCGCCCTGCGTATCCGGCAGGTCGAAGGCGGACAGCGGCACCACTGCCGATTTCGGCACGTCGCGGAACAGCGCATCGATGTCGCGCGCGCCGATCTTGGCCAACATTGCGGCGCGATCATTTTTGGTCAGCGGCAGATAACGCATTTTAACTCCCAATTGTCATGGCCCGCCCTTGTGCGGGCCACCCAGGTGACACCTGCAACGGTGTCAAAGTATGATCGGTGTCCAATTCTCGTCGAGCGCGCGTGGCTTCAACTGGGTGGCCCGCATTCGCGGGCCATGACACCGAGTTTGTCAGAGTCCCTTCACATAGTCCGCATACTGAGCGGGCGTCATCAGAGCGGAGAGTTCCGCCGGGTTCGCCAGCTTCAGCTTGAGGAACCAGCCCTCGCCCTCCGGATCGGCATTGACCTTGGCGGGGTCGTCGTTCAACGCCTCGTTCACCGCCGTCACGGTGCCCCCGACCGGCGCATAGACTTCGCTGGCGGCCTTGACGCTTTCGACCACGGCGGCTTCGGCGCCCTTGGCGATGTTGCGTCCGAGCTTCGGCAGCTCGACATAAACGACATCGCCCAATTGCTCGGTTGCATAGCGGGTGATGCCGATGGCGCCTTCGCCGCCGTCCACGCGAACCCATTCGTGTTGCTCGGTAAACCGTGTCTCGCTCATTTCCTCACTCCCAAAAATTCAGTTCGCGCGTTTGTAGCCGTGCGGCACGAACGGCATCGGCGCCACGCGCGCGGCAAGCCGCTTGCCGCGCACCACAAGATCGATTTCTGTTCCGTCGCCGGCGAACACCGTCTCGACATAGCCCATCGCAATGGGCGCATTCAGGCTCGGTCCGAAGCCGCCGCTGGTGATGCGCCCGATGACGCGGCCGGTTTTGTCGGCGATCTCGCTGCCGTCGCGCGCCGGAGCCTTGCCCTCGGGACGGATGCCCACGCGTTTGCGCGCCGCGCCGCCCAAAATTTCGTCGACGATCTTCCCGGCGGCGGGAAAATCCTTATCCAGCTTGCGGCGCTTGCCGATGGCCCAGACCAGATTGGCCTCCACCGGATCGGTTGTCTCGTCGATATCGTGGCCGTAGAGGCAAAGCCCGGCTTCGAGCCGAAGCGAATCGCGCGCACCCAGGCCGATGGGCAGAACCTCCGGCTGTTTCAGCAACGCGCGCGCCACCGCCTCGGCATCCTTGGCGGCGATAGAGATTTCGAAACCGTCCTCGCCCGTGTAACCCGTGCGGCTGACGATCGCCGGCGCTCCGGCCACCTCGGCGCGCATGGCTTTCATGAAGGTGAGCGCCTCGATCCCCGGCGAGAGGCGCGCGAGCGCGGCCTCTGCGGCCGGTCCCTGCAGCGCCAGCAGGGCGCGCTCCGGCTGCGGCGCCAGCGTGGCGATACCTTTCAGGCGCTCGGCGATATAGGCGAAATCGGATTCCTTCATCGACGCATTGACGACCAGATAAAGGGCGTCTTCGCCCTTGAGCCGCGTCGTCATGAAATCGTCCTTGATGCCGCCGGCATCGTTGAGCAGCAGGCCGTAGCGCTGCATGCCCTCCTTCAGGCCGGCGAGATCGGCGGGCGTGACGCGCTCCAGCGCGCGCGCCGGATCGCCGCCCGAGAGGAACGCCTGGCCCATATGCGAGGTGTCGAACAGACCGGCCTTCGCACGCGTGTGCAGATGTTCCTTGAGGATGCCGGTGGGGTATTGCACGGGCATGTCGTAGCCCGCGAACGGCACCATTTTGCCGCCCAGCTCGACGTGTAGAGCGTGGAGCGGCGTCTTGCGTAGAGTCTGTGTCGTATCGGTCATGACGGCCCGGCCAGGAGGTTGCTACGGCGCGATCCGCCAATTGCTTGGCCGGAACCCGCGCCCCTCTGTCGATCGGACCTGAGAGATTTCACCGAAAAATGTTCCCGCCAGGAACAGCTTCCGAGATTACCCCTTCGGTGAGGGCCGCCGATTTCGCGGCCCCGCTTTCCAGAAGTTCATCACCTTCGCGGTCCTTTTGCCTGAGAGTTTCCGGGGCGGTTGCTCCTTCGGCGCCTGTTCGTAACAGATCTCTCCCGCGAGGGATCTTTTGCTCGCCGCAGCGGGCGCGCCTCGCGGCGGGTCCGTGCGTTGAGAGCATCATAGGGAGGGCCTCAAGGGAGTCAACGCGAGCAAGGCCGCAGGCCGATTCACTCACATTCTTTGCGGGATTTCGATGCCCAGAATGTCCAGGACCTTGGTCAGCACCACCAATGTCAGACCAGCCAAGCCGAGGCGGGCGGCACGCACCGCATCGTCCTTTTCGGACAGGATATGGTGCTCCGCGTAGAATCGGCTGAAGACCTGGGCGAGCGTGAAGGCGTAATCGCACAGGACGTTCGGCGCGCGGCCGTTCTCCGCCGCCGCCATCGCGTCATGCAGCGCCAGCAATTGCAGGATCAGTGCGCGCTCCTCCGGCGTGTGAAGGATGGCCCGAGCGGCAGGCGTGAAATCCTTCGCCTGCGCTTTGCCGAGGATCGAGAGAATCCGAACCGCGGCATATTGCAGATAGGGGCCGGTCTTGCCCTCGAAACGCGTAAAGCGCCCCAGATCGAACACATAATCGGTGAGCCGGTAATTCGACAGATCGGCGAATTTCAGCGCGGCGATTCCCACCTTGCGTGCGATCTCGTCGCGCTCTGCCGGCGGATAATCCCCGGCCAGCCCCGCCTCGGCGAGACGCGTGTGCGCCTCCTGCGTCGCCATGGCGATGAGGTCGTAGAGTTTCATCACGCCGCCGGCGCGCGTCTTGAACGGCTTGCCGTCAGGCCCGTTCATCGTGCCGAAGCCGGCATGTTCGAGTTCGGCCTTGCCGCCTAGATGCGCCTTGCGCGCGGCGCGGAATACCTGCTCGAAATGGCCGTGCTGGCGCTGGTCGACGATATAAAGAATGAGATCGGGATCGTAGCTTTTTACACGGTCGACGATGGTCGCCAGATCGGTCGTGCCGTAAAGCACCGCGCCGTCCGATTTGAGCAGGATGAGCGGCGGCATCTCCTTCTTGTCGCTCGGCTCGGCCACTTCCACGACGAGCGCGCCCTGGCTCTCCACCGCCAGCCCGCGATGCTTCAAATCCTCGATCATCGGCGCGATCAGCGGATCGACGCTCGCCTCGCCGTTCCACAAATCGAACGTCACGCCGAGGCTGGAATATTCGCGGTCAAGCCCGCGTTCTGACACTTTCACAAAATGCCGCCACAACGCGACATAGCCCGGCCGGCCGGACTGCAATTCGGCGGTTGCGCGGCGCGCTTCCTCAAGCCGCTCCGGATCGGCTTTGCAGGCAGCGGCGGCGGCGGGATAAATCTCCTCGAGATCGTCCATCGTCACCGGCGATTCATCCGGATACGGACCTTTGAAACCGGCGTCGAAATAGACCGTCGCCAAGCCGCGCCGGCCGATCTCGCCGATGAGCTGGCCCATCTGCAGGCCCCAATCGCCCAGATGCACGTCGCTCACCACGGTCCAGGCATTGGCGCGGAACAGCCGTTGCAGGCAATCGCCGATGATCGCCGAGCGCAGATGGCCCACATGCATGGGTTTGGCGACATTGGGACCGCCGAAATCGATCACCAGCGTCTTGCCTTTACCGTCCTCGGGCGCGCCCAGCCGCTCGTCCTTCGCCATCGTCCCGAGGCGCACCGCGAGCGCATCGTCGGTCACGTCGAGATTGATGAAGCCCGGCCCGGCGATCTCGACCTTGGCGAATAGCGGATCGGCTTTGAGGCGATCTGCAATCTTTTGCGCGATCTGCCTAGGATTGGCTTTGATTTCCTTCGCCGCCGCCAGCGCGCCGTTGCACTGGAATTGCGCCAGATCGGGGCGGTCGGAGGCTTGCACCCGCCCGAACTTGGCAGGCAATCCTTCGGCCGCGAACGCGGCGGACGCGATCGCGCTCAGCTCGGCCGCGAGCGCCGTCATGGCTCGTAGCGACCCATCTTGCTGTTGTATTCGAGCTGCGCCTTGGTCAACTGGAAACCGGCCAGCAGGTGGTAATCGTAGGCGTTCTTGTCCTTTGCATATTGCACGACGGTCGAGTCGACGACCGCCTGGGGGTCGCTGGACACGGCGCCCGCGGGAAACTCGAATTCAAGCCAATAGATTTTCTTGTCGAGGATCTCGCCGCCCGACGTCACCGCAATGTAATAGGGAACGCGATAGCTCGTCTCGCCGCCGCCGGGCGGACGCTCGGCGTGGAAAAAAATCTTTACCCGCGCATCCGCGGATTTCTCTTTCTTGTCGTAGTCGCACCGGGTCGTCAGGTAGGTCATGGCGATCTTGTAGATCACGCCCGAGGGATCGCTCTCCGCTTTGGGACTGAACGCGGGCAGACTGGACGTGTTCGCCAGGATGGCCGCATCGGGGCAGACGCTAACCTTGTCGCTGCTCATATAGGAAGTAATCGAATCATACACCGTGCAGCCCGCCAAAAGACCGGTGAGTGCGCACGCCGTTACGATGCGGATAAGTTGGTATTTCATGGATTTATCACAACGCCTTGGAGGAACGGGTGCGGCAACATTCGCGGGCCGGCCGCATTTTCGCCTTTTGCTTGACTTTTACTGTCCCGCGACCGACTTCTGGGTCAGCGCCGAAGAGCGCCGGACTGTAGCCAAGCGGGCTCTTTATGGGAAGCACCGAGCACAAGGAGGCTCAAAGGCCGCAGCTTAAGCTGCTCCTCGCCGCCCCGCGCGGCTTCTGCGCGGGTGTGGAGCGGGCGATTCGCATCGTCGAACTGGCGCTCGGCAAATTTGGCGCCCCGGTCTATGTCCGCCACGAAATCGTCCATAACCGCACCGTGGTCGAGCGGCTGGAAGGGATGGGAGCCATCTTCATCGACGAGTTGGACCAGGCCCCGGACGGGGCGCGGGTGATCTTTTCCGCGCACGGCGTCCCCAAATCGGTCCCCGCGGAGGCAAAAAGGCGGCAGCTTTTCTATCTAAACGCGACCTGCCCGCTGGTCTCTAAGGTGCACGTGGAGGCCGAACGGCACCACGCCGCCGGCCGGCACGTCATCCTGATCGGTCACGCCGGCCATTCCGAGGTGGAAGGCACGATGGGTCAGCTGCCCGAAGGGGCCATCACCCTGGTCGAAACACTGGGGGATATCGCGGCGCTGAAGCCGGCCGATCCCGCGCACCTCGCCTTCATCACCCAGACGACCCTGTCGGTGGACGACACCCACGAACTGGTCGTCGCCCTGCGCCGCCGCTTTCCCGAGATCGCCGGTCCCCGCAAGGAGGACATCTGCTACGCCACCTCCAACCGCCAGCAGGCCATCAAGCAGATCGCGCTGCGCGCCGATCTGGTGCTGATCATCGGGGCGCCGAACTCGTCGAATTCGGTCAGGCTGGTGGAAGTGGCCGAGCGCGCGGGCGCCAAGCGCGCCGCCCTCATCGAGAATGCCGGCAAGATCGACTGGTCGCTGCTCGAGGGCGCGAAGACGGTGGCGCTCTCGGCGGGCGCTTCGGCGCCCGAGACGCTGGTGCGGGACGTGATCGACGCCCTTCGCGCGCGCTTCGACGTCACGGTCGAAGAAACCACGGTCACCAAAGAACACGTGGAATTCAACCTGCCCCGCGCGCTGGCTTCCTGAAAGATTTAGCCTATGGCCGTCTACACCGAGGTTTCCTTCGAAGACCTTGAAGTCTTTCTGGCGGATTACGATCTGGGCGCGCCGCTGAGCTTCAAAGGCATCGCCGAAGGCGTGGAAAATTCCAACTATCTGCTGCAGACCGAACGCGGCTCTTTTATCCTCACCCTTTACGAAAAGCGCGTGCAAGCGAACGACCTGCCCTTCTTCCTGGGACTGCTGGAGCATCTGGCGGCGCGCGGCATCGCCTGCCCGCTGCCGGTGCGCAGCAAAAGCGGCGCGCAATCCGCTCGTCTCAACACCCGCCCGGCCGCGGTGCTGACATTCCTGAACGGGCTGTCGCTGCGCCGGCCGGAGGCCGCCCATTGCGCGGCGGCGGGCGCTGCCCTGGCGGCGCTGCATGAGGCGGGCAAGGGCTTTTCCCTGACGCGCCCCAATGCGCTGGGCGCGGACGGCTGGCGCGAACTCGCACGGTTCTGCATCCCGCGCGCCGACAGCCTGCAGGACGGCCTGGGCGCGCTCATCGAGACGGCGCACAGCGAGCTTGTGGCAAGATGGCCGCGCAGCCTGCCGGCCGGCGTCATCCACGCCGATTTGTTTCCCGACAATGTGCTGTTCATGAATGGAGACGTGTCCGGCCTGATCGATTTCTATTTCGCCTGCGACGACGCCTATGCCTACGACCTTGCCGTGATGCTGAACGCCTGGTGTTTCGAGAGCGACGGCGCCTACAACGTGACCAAAGGCAAAAGCCTGATCGCGGCCTACCGCCGGGAACGCAATCTCAGCGAGGCCGAGATCGACGCGCTGCCGGTGCTCGCCGGCGGCGCGGCGCTGCGTTTCCTGCTGACGCGTCTCTACGATTGGCTGAACCACGACCCGACCGCGCTGGTGCGGCCCAAGGACCCGCGCGAATTCGCCAAACGCCTGCGCTTCCATCAAAAGGTGAAGAGCGCCGCGGAGTATGGCTTGTGAGCAAGCCGCGCGTCGACATCTTCACCGACGGCGCCTGTTCGGGAAACCCCGGACCCGGCGGCTGGGCGGCGATCCTGCGCGCGGGCAAGCACGAAAAGGAATTGTCGGGCGGCGATCCCGCCACCACCAACAACCGCATGGAACTGACCGCCGTGATCCGGGCGCTTCAGGTGCTGAAGCATCCTTCCGCCGCCGTGGTTCATACGGATTCTCGCTATGTGATGGACGGCGCGACCAAGTGGCTGAAGCGCTGGAAAGCCAATGGCTGGCGCACCGCCGATAAGAAACCCGTCAAGAACGAGGAATTATGGCGGGCGCTGGAAGACGCCACCGCGCGGCACGACGTTTCCTGGCGCTGGGTGGAAGGCCATGCCGGCCACGCCGAGAACGAGCGCGCCGACGCGCTGGCGCGAGCGGCGATCCCGAGCCCAGCCGCGCCGGTCAATGCGTCAGGTTGTAAATCAGGCCGAACGGATCCTTGACATAACATCTCGGGAAATCGGGCTCATCCTTGACGATTTCGCAGCCGCTCATTACCAGGCGGCGCTTGGCTTGCTCGACGTCGTCAACCGTCACTTCCAGTACCGGCCCCAGCGCCGGACCTCGTTCGATGAACAAGTTGATGCGCTTGCCCCGCAGGCTGATCAAATCCGGTGTCTCGTCGGTGATCTCGAAGCCAAGCTGCTTGATGTAGAATAGCGCCGCCTGCTTCGGATCGGGCGCTTGAACCAGAATGTCCGCACTGAAGCTGTTTGCCATATGCGTGTCTTCTCGCTCTACAAATCGCCGTCGAGCCAAACAAGCCGAACACCAAACGACATTTCATTTTGCACAGGCTTGGGAAGCTAAATCTGCCCCAGCATATGTTCCGCGCTCGAGACCGAGTACGCGCCGGGTTCTTCGACGTTGAGCCGTTTCACCACGCCGTTGTCGACCAGCATCGAGAAGCGCTGGCTGCGCTTGCCCATGCCATATTTCGTGGCGTCCATCTCCAGACCGAGCACCGCCGTCAGCTCGCCGTTGCCGTCGGCCAGCATCATGACCTTGTCGCCGGCTCCCTGCTGTTCGCCCCAGGCGCCCATGACGAAGGCGTCGTTCACCGCGACGCAGGCGATGGCATCGATGCCCTTGTTCTTGATCTCGTCGGCATGCTGGACGAAGCCCGGCAGATGCTTGGCCGAACAGGTCGGGGTAAACGCGCCCGGCAGCGCAAACACCACCACCTTCCTGCCCGCAAATAGCGCATCCGTTTTCACCGGTTTGGGGGAACCGTCTTTCATCTGCATCAGCGTGGCCGATGGGACTTTGTCGCCGACTTTGATGGTCATGGCCATCTCCTTGCTGTGATATGTTCGAAGAGTTCTAACCTAACGCCGTGCGCCGGTGAAGCCGTTATGCTATCGTTTCGCATGGCTCAAGCGAAACCACGGGAATCGCAAAACGGCGAGAGCTTCCTCGAGGGAAAGCTTCTGATCGCCATGCCCGGAATGCCAGACCCGCGTTTCGAGAAGAGCGTCATCTTCATGTGCGCGCATTCGGCTCAAAGCGCCATGGGCCTGATCATCAACAAACCGATCGACGGGCTCTCGTTCCACGAGCTGATGCCCAAGCTGGGCATCGGCGTGACGGCGAACCGCCCCGACGCGCCGATCCTGTTCGGCGGTCCGGTGCAAATGGGCCGCGGTTTTGTCCTGCACAGCGCCGACTATGGCGGCGAGGACACCACGCTGTCGCTTACCCCGGAAATCTCGCTGACCGCGACCGTCGACATCCTGCGGGCGATTTCCGAAGGGCGCGGCCCCGAAAAGTCCATCCTCGCGCTCGGCTACGCCGGCTGGGGCGAGGGACAAATCGAAGAGGAAATCAAAGCAAACGGCTGGATCCATTGCGACGCCGACACGCGGCTGGTGTTCGATACGGATTACGCGTCGCGATGGCGGACCGCCATCGCCAAACTGGGCGCGGATATCTCAGGACTGTCCGCCGAGGCCGGCCGCGCCTGATCCCAAGGTCTCGGACGCCATGCGATAGTGGCGCGCAACATAGGCGAGCGTGTCTTTGACGGAGAGCGGTTCGGAAAACAGGAATCCCTGGGCGTATTCGCAGCCGAATTCCAGCATGCGTTCGGCATCGCGTTCGGTTTCCACGCCTTCGACGATGACGCTGCGCCTGAGATCGCGGGCCAGCGAGACGATGGACGACAGCACGACATCCCCGTCGCTGTCGGCGTCCGTGCCGCCGTGGCGCGACAGAAAGCTCTTGTCGATCTTCACCGTATCGAAAGGCAGATCGCGCAGCTGACTGAGGCTCGAGAGGCCGGTGCCGAAATCGTCGATCGCCAAGCCCGCGCCCAGAGCGCGTATCCGCGTCATCATCTCGCGCGCATCGGTATCGGCGGCGACGGCGCTTTCCGTCACCTCCAGCTTCAACGTGCCCGGTTCGATCGCCGCGCCGGACAGCAGCTCGGCGAGGAACGTCTCCAGATCGAGATCGAAAAGCTGGCGCCGCGAAAGATTGACGCTGACGAACAGCGCCTCGGACAAGGGGAAAAAACGCTGCAATTGCGCGAGGTCCTTGGCGGCGCGCTTCAGCGCCAAGCGCCCGAGCGTGACGATGAGCCCCGTTTCTTCGGAATGGGCGATAAAATCGGCGGGCGCCACCAAACCCCTGACCGGATGGCGCCAGCGCAGCAGCGCCTCGAAGCCCGCCACCGTACGGTCCGCCAGCCTGACGATGGGCTGATAAAAGACCTCGATCTCGTCGTTGTCGATGGCGCGGCGAAGTTCGCTTTCGAGCGCCACGGCGTCCGCGGGGGCCAGCGCCTCCAGCGCGTGCGTATACACCCTGGCGCAGTCGCCGCCTTGCCGCTTGGCCTGCATCAGCGCCAACTCGGCGTTCTTCAACAGATCGATGGGATCGCGCGCCTCGCGGCCTTCCGTGACTCCGACGCTCGCCGGCGCGAAGACGTTGCGGTCGCCAAGCTGATGGACCGTGCCGCAAACCTCGACCAACTCGGCGCCGACTTCCGCCGGTTTGCCGCGCGGTTTGCGGAATAGCACCGCAAAAGCATCGCCGCCGACACGGAAGACCTGCGCGAAACCCAAAAACCGCTTCGCCAACCTTTGCGCCAGATTCGAAAGAACATCGTCGCCGCCGGCATCGCCGAGGCTGGCATGAATCGTTTTGAAGCGGTCGATGTCGAGCATGGCGAAGGTCGCTTCGCGCAGCTTTTCGCCGAGTTTCTCGAGCTCCTCCATCAGCGCCACGCGGTTGCCGAGCCCCGTCAACGGATCGCGCAACGTACGGTCCATCATCGCCGCTTCGGCTTCCTTGCGGATCGTGATGTCGGCGAGCAGGCCCACGCAACGCTCGGCGGCCTGGTTTTCCGGACCTTTCATCGTGGCGCGCAGTTCGAACCACGGATAGTTGCCGTCTTCGGCGCGCACCCGGAACTCGATACGAAACGCCAGCCCCGACTCGGCGCTGAAATCAGAGATCGCCTGTTCGTAGACGGTGCGGTCTTCGGGATGCACGCGCGCCACCCAAAGCACATGCGCCATGCTGCCGGCATCGAGTCCGATCAGCGCCGCGGCTTCGCGCGACAGGACGACGGCTTCTTCCGAGAAATCCAGTTCGAAGACGCCTTGATGCGAAGCGCCGATGGCTTCGAGCGCCGCATGCGGGACCGGCGACGGCGCGGGCTGAGGCCGCGGCGATTGCTGCGGCGCGGGCGCTTGCGGCGCGACATGCGCCGGACGCGCAAACGGCAGCACCGCAACGCCCTCGCTCGTGGCCACGGCCAACACCAGCAGCACCGCGCCCGCCGCGGCGAAACCGCCCGCCACATCCGGCATCAACGGCCCGTTGCCAAAAGCGCCCAGCGCCGACAACGTCGCGGCCAAAGCCACCAGAGTGAACAACACCGCGCTAGGCGTGATGACGCGGGCGCTCCTGGAACCGTTGCGACCGCGGACAATCAGATACGACGCGAGCGCCAATGTCCCGCATACCAGAACGATGTCGGTCAGCAACGTCGCGCCCGGTACGCCCAGATAGGCCAACGCGGACAACGCCACCAAGCCTAGCAGAACGCCGTCGAACCAGCGCTGCGCCTTAGGCCACGCGTCCTTGAGCGGGACGGTCAT
The DNA here is from genome assembly GCA_963710025.1 of uncultured Alphaproteobacteria bacterium. Classification (GTDB taxonomy): domain Bacteria; phylum Pseudomonadota; class Alphaproteobacteria; order Micropepsales; family Micropepsaceae; genus Rhizomicrobium. The sequence goes on from CAVPYO010000008.1 coordinate 22,397, forward strand.
ATCGACGAGCCGAGCGCCGGCCGCCAGCGTCAACCCGGCGAACAAGGCGATCAGGCCGTACGGGCCGCCGATGCTGGTCACCAGACTGCCGTCGAACATGCCGATCACGGCGAGCCGCGTGAGCAGCATCAGCAGCAAGGTCACCGCCGCCCAGCGCGGTGCGCCGTGATGGGTCATCACCGCCAGGCCGGTGGCGATCGCCGCAGCGGCGCCGATCAAAGCGGCCACCGCGGCCACGAAAATCGCCAGCTGGCGATTGTGGGCGGCCAGAGCTGGCTCGGTCCAAGCCAGCAGGGAAGGCGGCGATTGCGCCCCGACCATACGAACCGCCAGCGGTACGGAGGTCGCAGCCGGAATCGTCACGCGGAACGCGTGGCGGCTGTAAGCGCTGGCGCCTTCGATAACGACGTTCGGATTCGCGCTGACCACCTGCACGATGGCCGGCCTAGTCGCGTGCGGCAGGATGCCGAGGCCGATGTCCGGCGGCTGGCCTGCATGCAGAACCCGGATCGCCGGCCTATCCGATTGGTTGATGGCCGTGAATGTGTACCAATCGGAAGCGGCGGACTTGGCGCCCGCAGGCGGTTTGTAAGGGCCAAGCGTCTCTTTGAGCTCGATGACGCCTTCCGGCCCGCCGAAACTCACGCTGTGGGGCGCAGGCGCCGGAACGGAGGCCGCTTGCGCACCGGCCAGGGCTGCGACCACCAAGGCCGCGAGGGTCAATCGTCTCATCACAGGCGTGATCCCAAGGCGTCCGCGTTGCGGGGCGCTAACCTACCTTCGCCTCGTCCGCGAGCAAAGCAAATAGGACGTGATCGCGCCAATCGCCATTAATCTGAAGATAACGCCGCGCGATCCCCTCTTGGCGAAACCCGGCTTTGACCAAAAGGTTCTTGGAAGGTTCGTTCGATGGCACGCAGGCGGCCTCGATTCGATGCAGGCCCAGGGTGGCGAATATGAACGGGATGAGCGCCCTTACCGCGTCGAACATATAGCCTTGGCGCGCGAAACGTTCGCCGATCCAGTAGCCCAAGGCGCAGCATTGGGTGACGCCGCGCCGCACATTGGACAGCGTGCAGCCGCCCATCAGCGTATCGTCTTCGCCGCGGAAGACGAAAAAGGCATAGGCCGAATCGAGACGGGCTTCCTTCTGGTAGCGCTTGATGCGGCGGCGAAACGCCCCCTTGGTCAATTCGTCGCTGGCCCAGGCAGGCTCCCAGGGCGTGAGAAACTCCCTGCTCTCGCCGCGCAACCGCGCCCAGCCTTTATGATCGGCAATGCGCGGGTAACGAAGATAGACGTCCTTGCCGTGGATCACCGGCTGCTGCCCGCCGGGAAACGTCAGCCCGCGCATGAAGGCCATGGGACCAGGTTTCATTCTGCCGCGCGCATGGTCTGCCGCGAATCGAAGCGCCGTGCAAAAACTTCGTAACGTTCGAGCTTGCCGGCGGGACCGATGGTGACGATCGCAGGCGGTTCGGTTGCTGTCATCGCCCGAGCGCCATAGCGGCGCACGGCGGCGGCGTCAACAGCTTCCAGCTTGGCCGTCAATTCCTCGACCGAAGGCACCCTGCCGTAATTGAAGATATGACCGGCGATCATCTCGGCGCGCGTGCTGGGACGTTCGAGGCCCATCAACAGGCCGGAGCGCAATTGCGCCTTGGCGCGCGCGACTTCTTCCTCGGTTGCAGCTTCGGCGAGCGCGGCCATCTCGCCGGCCACCACGGCGCCGATTTCCGCCGCCTCGGCTTCGCCCGTGCCGGTGTAGACACCGATCACGCCACTGTCCTTGGCGCTGTGCGCGAAGGCGTAGATCGAATAGCAAAGCCCGCGTTTCTCGCGCGCTTCCTGGAACAGCCGCGAAGACATTCCGCCGCCGAGCGCGGTAACGTAGACCTGCGCGATATAATAATCGGGGTCGTGCACCGACACGCCTGGAAAGGCGAACGCGATGTGCGCCTGCTCCAGATCGCCCTCATAATGCCCTTCGCCGCCGACATAGCGCGCGGGCGGCGGCGCCTTCGGCTCGCCGGGAACCAGACGCGAAAACTTCTCCTCCGCCAGGCGCACCATGTCGTCGTGCCCGACATTGCCGGACGCAACCAGCGTCATGCCGCCGGCGCGGTAATTGGCGCCCATATAGGCGAACAGATCGTCGCGCCCGAAAGCGGAAACGGTTTCCACCTCGCCCAGGATCGGCCAGCCCATCGGCTGATTGGGATAGGCGACGCTCTGGAGATAATCGAAGATGATGTCGTCGGGCGTGTCGCGGGCCTGGCCGATTTCCTGCAGCACCACCTGGCGCTCGCGATCGAGCTCGACCGGATCGAAGGTCGGCTCGGTCAGAATATCGGCGAGGATGTCGAGCGCCAGCGGCACGTCGGCCTTCAGCGTGCGCGCGTGGAACGCCGTCTGCTCGCGACTCGTGTAAGCGTTGAGGAAACCGCCGACCGATTCGATCTCTTCGGAGATGTCGCGCGCGCTGCGCCTCCGCGTGCCCTTGAACGCCATATGCTCAAGCATGTGCGAGACGCCCATCAACGGCGCCGATTCGTTGCGCGCACCGCAATTCACCCACACGCCGACAGAAGCGCTCTCAAGCTGAGGCATTGGATCGGTGATGACGACCAACCCATTGGAAAGACGTGAAATTTTTATGTTCATAGCGGAGGCACTGTAGCCTCGATAAAGGCCCGAACCAACCCTTTTTCGGCGGCCAAAACGACCATTTTTTCCATAGCCTTAAGCGCCTCGCTAAGCCTCGGGGGCGCCGGGGGAATCTGGCCTGTGGCGCGGCGGACCGCGTCCGGAAACTTGGCCGGATGGGCGGTCGATAGGACAACAACCGGTACCTTTCTGTGCTCGCTCAAGTTGTACGCCGCCGCCACGCCGACGGCCGTGTGCGGGTCGATCAGACGGCCGGTCTCGGCGTGGACGCGGGCGATGGCGGCCAGCGTCTGCTCGTCGTCGCAACGCCGCGCCGCGTAGCGCGCGCGCAAGGCGGTATGGACGCCGTCGGGCAGCGCGACCTTCTTCATCATCGCGAACTGCATCATCGCCTCGACCAGCCAATCGACGTTGCGGCACGACGCCTCGAATAGCGCGCGTTCGAAATTGCTGGCGACCTGGATATCCATCGAGGGACTAAGCGTCGGCTGGGCCCGGCCGGAGGCATAAATGCCTTCGTTGAGCGCGCGCGCCATGATGTCGTTGGCATTGGTGGCAACGACGAGCTTTTCGACCACAAGGCCCATGCGCATCGCCGCCTCGCCAGCGAAGACGTCGCCGAAATTGCCGGTTGGCACAACGAAGACGGGAGGTGTACCAAGCTGCGCCGCCGCCGTGAAATAGTAGACGCTCTGCGCTGCGATGCGCGCGAAGTTGATGGAATTGACCGCGGTCAGGTTCACGGCGTGGGCGAATTCGCTTTCCGCGAACAGCGCCTTCACGATGGCCTGGGCGTCGTCGAACGTGCCTTCCAGCGCGATGTTATGGACGTTTTCGAACGGCGCGGTGGTCATCTGGCGGCGCTGCACGTCGCTGACGCGGCCCTTGGGATGCAGAACGAAGACTTCGATGTTGGCCAGCCCGCCCAGCGCCGCGATGGCGGCCGAGCCGGTATCGCCCGAGGTGGCCGCAAGAACCGTGGCGCGCCCGCCGCGCTTTTTCAACGCGCGCTCGAACAGCCGTCCCAGCACCTGCAGCGCGATATCCTTGAAGGCCAGCGTGGGGCCGTGGAACAGCTCCAGCAGATAAAGATCGGGACCGATCTCGGCCAGCGGCGCGATGCGCGGATCGTCGAAGCCGGCGTAAGCGGCGGCGATGTCGGCGGCGAGTTCTTCGTTCGAAAACGAGTCCCCGACCAGACGGCCGATGATGGCGTGCGCGACATCGGCGTAAGGCTGCGAGGCGAAGCCGGCGATCTCGGCGGCGGTGAAATGCGGCCAGGCACCGGGCATATAAAGGCCGCCGTCTGGCGCAAGCCCGGCCAGCAGCATGTCGGCGAAGGATTGCAGCGGGGCCAGCCCGCGGGTGCTCAGGTAGCGCATGGTTCGGCAAGATAATTGTTATGAGTGAAAGCGAATGGGAGGGCATTCTAGGCAGAGTCCACCCGCCCATCCTAACGGGGTTTTTGAAAATTGCGCTCTTTCGCGCGTCTTCAACCCCATTTCGTCATGGCCTGCCACCGAGCCGGCCATCCAGCCGCCGCGCGTCCGCGCGGCGAAAGACTCATTTTTTCGCTGGATGGCCGGGTCAAGCCCGGCCATGACGAAGCGGAGGGACAAATGTCCTCAACCTGACCTTCGTTCGCAATTGCTTGATTTAGGAGAAATGGCAATCCGACCGGCAAGGTTCAAGGGGGGTGTGCTATTGCGTCGTGTCGATCGGCGCGCAGTTGTGATGGCCGGCCGCGAGGCAGTCCTGCAGTTCCGTCCCATGCTTGAGCAGAAGCATCAGACCTACCGTCACGACGACGATGACAATGACAACAAGGAGCACGAGAAGGTTGGCCCGTTGCTTTTGGTCGTCATCGTCGGGAGGCGGCTGGCTCATGCTTTCCTCATGCTTCGACAAGCTCAGCATGAGGGATACCCTTCACCCTGAGCTTGTCGAAGGGTGAGGCGTTGCTAGTTTTTACTTCCACCCCAAACGCCCTCGACTGATGTGATAGGTAAGATAGACGCCCAGCAAAGCCGCCGCCAGCGCGAACCAGGTGATGGCGTATTGCAGATGCTCGTTGCGGAAGGTGATTTGCGTCTGTCCGCCCAGCGGCCAGCCGCCGGGATTGGGCGCGGCATCGGCTTCCACCACCACCGGCGCGGCGAGCGTCACACGATCGGCGGCGGCGATGGCCGTCACATCGGGCGAATACCAGATGCGGTGCGCGGCGTCCGCGGCGGGCGTGAAGAAGCCCGGCGCGTCGGGCGTGCGCCAGACGCCGACGATGCGCCGCTCGCCTTCGAGCCGGCCGCGGGCGCGCCGCGCGGGGTTGCGAAGTTCGACCGGCACGATGCCGCGATCCACGATCAGTGTACGTCCGCCGTCGGTGACGAACGGCGTCAGCACATGATAGACGGGGCCGCCGTCCGGCCCGGTCTGGTAGACATAGGCTTCCTTTTCATTCTCGAAATGTCCGCCGAGTGCGACGCGGCGGTATTGCGCGCCCTCGCCCATCGCCAAGGCGCGGTCGAGCGAGACCGGCGGCAGCGTGAGGCGATTGGTCACCTGCGCGATCAGGCCGAGCTTCCAATGCAGGCGCTGAATCTGCCAGACGCCGAGCGCAATCAGCGCCGCGAGCATCAAGCTGCAGACGATGGTGAAGACGGGGAGCGGGCGGAAGGTAAGCATTGCGACCTCATCTTATCGTCATTTCTGACGAAGCGCCCCCCACCCGGAGCGCATACCGCGCTCCCCCCACAAGGGGGAGGTGGATTTTTGTTACTTCTCCACCCTGCCTTCGCCTGCGCGGTGCTTGTATTGCAGCACCAGCAGCAGCGATTTCGCCAAGCGCAGAAAGCCGAACGTCAGGATGGTGATGGTCGGAATCCACAGCACCGCGTGCACCCAATAGGGCGGCGAAAAGGTGAACTCGACGTACAGCGCCGCGGCGCAGACGATGGCGCCCACGATCAGGACGACGAACACGGCCGGCCCATCGCCCGCATCGAACATCGCATAATCGAGGCCGCAATGGGCGCAGCGCGCGGCGATATTCAGATAGCCGTCGAACAGCTTGCCTTCGCCGCAGCGCGGGCAGCACCCCAGAAGCGCGGCATGCGCGGTGGAGGGCTCGCTCAAGAGCTCAGCGGTCCCTGCCCCAGCACGTAAATGCAGGTGAACAGGAACAGCCAGACCACGTCGACGAAATGCCAGTACCAGGCCGCCGCCTCGAAGCCGAAATGGCGCGTCGGCGTGAACTGCCCGGCGATGGCGCGGAAAAGACAGACGGTCAGGAAGATCGTGCCGACGATGACGTGAAAGCCGTGGAAGCCCGTCGCCATGAAGAAGGTCGAGCCGTAGATCGCGCCGAGATTGCCCACGCCTGCCGCAAGGTTCGCATGGGCCGGATCGGTGAAGGGCGCGAGCGCGGCGCCGTTGAAGCCGAAGGTGAACGGCGCGTGGGCATATTCATAAGCCTGGATGCAGGTGAAGGATGCGCCCAACAGAACCGTCAGCAGCAAGCCCCGTATCGCGCCCTTGCGGTCGCCCAACTGCAGCGCGTGATGCGCCCAAGTCACGGTGGTCGCCGAAGTGAGCAGGATCAGCGTATTGAGCAGCGGGAAATGCCAAGGGTCGAGCGTGACGATGCCCGACGGCGGCCAGCTCGAAACGCCGACGTCGTTGTGGAAGATCGCGGTGTTGAAATAGGCCCAGAACCAAGCGACGAAGAACATCACTTCGGAGGCGATGAACAGCACCATGCCGAAGCGCAGACCCAGCTTCACCACCGGCTTGTGGTCGCCGCGCTCCACGGATTCGGAGATCACGTCGCGCCACCAGCCCGCCATGGTGTAGAGTATCAGCACCAGCCCTGCCGCGAAAATCCACGGTTGGCCGTTCACCGGCAGTCCGAAGAAGCCGGTGTAATTCTTGTTCATCCAGAACACGGCGCCGATCAGCATGGTGAAGGCGCCGAGCGAGCCCACCACCGGCCACGGGCTGGGGTCGACCAGGTGATAGTCGTGCTTCACTTCGCCGTGCGCCATGACCAACCTCTTCTTCGCGGATTACGGGTGAACCCGCAGCATCGTCGTCAGATAAAACAGAACCACCAAACCGAGCAGAACCAGCGCCAGCACGACATTGCGCCTGCGCCGTTCGCGTGCATCGCGTTCCTCGTCAGCCATCGCATCACATCCAACCATGCAGCGGCGCGATCCCCATGAGATGTTCGCCAATCAGCGCCGCGAACAGCGAAAACAAATAGAAGATCGAAACCGCGAATAGACGCCGCGCCGCAGGCTCGCGCACCTCATCCCTCTCGCGCAAGACGGCAACCGCATTCCAAAGCAGGAGCCCGCCCAACCCCGCAGACGCCGCCAAGTAAAGCGGTCCGCCCAGTCCGATCCCGGCGGGAAGAATTCCAAGCGGCGCCAGCATCAGCGCATAGGCGAGGATATGGCGGCGGGTGGAAGGTTTTCCGCGCACCACCGGCAGCATCGGCACGCCGGCGCGGGCGTAATCCTCGGAGCGAAACAGCGCCAGCGACCAGAAATGCGGCGGCGTCCACAGGAAGACGATCACCACCAGCAGCAGCGGCGCGAACGACAGCGTGCCGGTTACCGAGGCCCAGCCGATGGCCGGCGGCAGCGCGCCTGCGAGCCCGCCGATCACGATGTTCTGCGGCGTACGGCGCTTCAGCCACAGGGTGTAGACGCCCACATAGAAGAAGATCGTGAAGGCCAGAAGCCCGGCGGCAAAAGCGTTGACGAACAGGAGCATCAGGGTCACGGCGCCGACCGCTAGCGTCCAGCCGAAGGCCAGCGCGTCCTCGCGCGCGATGCGCCCCATCGGAATGGGGCGCGATGCGGTGCGCGTCATCAGCGCGTCGATGTCGCTGTCATAGGCCATGTTGAGCGCGCCCGAGGCGCCTGCGGCGACCGCGATGCAGAGCAGCGCGCTGAACGCGGTCAACGGATGGACGTAACCCGGCGCAACGATGATCCCGGCCAGTCCGGTGAAAACGACCAGCGACATCACGCGCGGCTTGAGCAGCGCGAAGAAATCCTCGACCGTTGCGGCGGGCGCGCCCTTCGACAAGCTCAGGGTGGGGGTGTTTGAGTGTGCAACGTCCGATATCGACATCAGGCGATCTTCGGCAGTTCGTTGAAAGTGTGGAACGGCGGCGGCGAGGACAAGGTCCATTCCAGCGTCGTCGCGCCCACGCCCCAGGGATTATCGCCCGCCTTGCGCTTCTTCACGAAGGCTTCGATCATCGTGGCCAGGAAGATCAGCACGCCCATACCTGCAATGAACGCGCCGATGGAGGAGACGAAGTTCCAGCCGGCAAAAGCGTCGGGATAATCCGCAAGGCGACGCGGCATGCCCGCGAGCCCCAGAAAGTGCATCGGCATGAACGCTAGATTGACGCCGATGAACGTGACCCAGAAGTGCAGCTTGCCGAGGGTCTCGTTGTACATGTAGCCGGTGAATTTCGGGAACCAGAAGTACCAGCCCGCGAAAATCGCGAACACGGCGCCCAGCGACAGCACGTAGTGGAAATGCGCCACGACGTAGTATGTGTCATGCAGCGACACGTCGACGGCCGCATTCGCCAGCACCACGCCCGTCACACCGCCGATGGTGAACAGGAAGATGAAGCCGATCGCCCACAGCATCGGCGTTTTGAACTCGATCGAACCGCCCCACATGGTCGCGATCCAGGAAAACACCTTGATGCCCGTCGGCACCGCGATGACCATGGTCGCGAAGACGAAGTACGCCCTGGTATCGACCGAAAGGCCGACCGTGTACATGTGGTGCGCCCAGACCAGAAATCCGATGAAGCCGATCGATACCATCGCATAGGCCATGCCGAGATAGCCGAACACCGGCTTCTTCGAGAAGGCCGAGACGATGTGGCTGATCATGCCGAAGCCCGGCAGGATCAGGATGTAGACCTCCGGATGGCCGAAGAACCAGAACAGATGCTGGTAGAGGACCGGATCGCCGCCGCCCGCCGCATTGAAAAAGCTGGTGCCGAAGTGACGGTCGGTCAGCAGCATGGTGATGGCGCCCGCCAAAACCGGCAGCGACAACAGCAGCAGGAACGCCGTCACCAGGATCGACCAGACGAACAGCGGCATCTTGTGCAGCGTCATGCCGGGCGCGCGCATATTCAGGATGGTGGTGATGAAATTGATCGCGCCGAGGATCGAGGAAGCGCCCGCGATGTGAATCGAGAAGATCGCAAAATCCATTGCCGGCCCCGGCGAGCCGGTGGTCGACAGCGGCGCATAGAGCGTCCAGGCGCCGCCGACGCCGATGCCGCCGGAATCGCCTTCGACGAACATGGAGGCGATCAGCAGCGCGAACGAGAACGGCAAAAGCCAGAACGAGATGTTGTTCATGCGCGGGAACGCCATGTCCGGAGCGCCGATCATCATCGGCACCAGCCAGTTGCCGAAGCCGCCGATCATCGCCGGCATGATCATGAAGAAGATCATGATCAGGCCGTGGCCGGTGACGAATACGTTGTACATGTGCGGATTGGGGAAAACGTGCATGCCGGGGAACATCAAGTTCGCGCGGATCATCATCGACAGGAAGCCGCCGACGAGGCCGGCGCAGATCGCGAACACCAGGTACATCGTGCCGATGTCCTTGTGGTTCGTCGAATAGACGTAACGCCGCCAGCCGTGTGGGTGGTCTGCGTGGGCCATATTCGCCATGTCGCCGTCCTTATTTATCCGCCGCGACGCGGACCGCGCCTGGATCGTTGTTAGCAGAGTATTTCTTCTTCGCCGCCTTGAGCCAAGCTTCGTAGTCCGCCAGCCCGACTACCTTCACCTCGATCGGCATGAAGGCATGGTTTGCGCCGCAGAGCTGCGAGCATTCGCCGTAATAGGTGCCGATCTTCGTCGCCTTGAACCAGGTACGGTTGATGCGGCCGGGAATGGCGTCCATCTTCACGCCGAAAGCCGGCACCGACCAGGAATGGATCACGTCGGCGCCGGTGGTGTCGATCTCGACGACCTTGTTCACCGGAACATAAATCGGATGATCCACGCCCAGCAGGCGCGGCTCGCCGGCCTTCGCCGCCGCCGCATCGCTCAGCATGTAGGAATCGAACTGGAAATCCCCGTCCTTGGGATATTCGTAGGTCCAGAACCATTGCTTGCCGATGGCCTTGATCGTGACGTCGGCCTTGGGGATCTCCGCCTCGAAATAAAGCAGGCGGAACGACGGAATCGCGATGACCACCAGAATAACCACCGGGATCAGCGTCCAGGCCACTTCGAGCATCGTGTTGTGGTGCGTCTTGCTGGGCACCGGATTGGCGCGCTGGTTGTAGCGGATCATCACCCAAATCAGCAGCGCCAGCACGAACAAGCAGACCGCCGTGATGATGTAGAGCAGCAGATTGTGGAAATCCTCGATCCGCGCCATGACCGGGGACACGGCAGGCTGCATCCCGATCTGCCAATTCTGCGGCGCAGCGACGGCCGAGCCGGCCCAGCCTGTAAGGGCTGCCAAGAGAGCCGCGCCAACGGCGGTCTTTCTGAGGGACATAGGCACCTCGTGAAAAATGGGCTCGCGCGCGATCTGTGCCGCCCCCGCGGAACCCTATTTAGAAAGATTCTATATGCGATTTAGAGGCCTAAAGGGGATAATGTCATTGCGACCTTATGGCACGGGCAAGTCAGGGCACCCTTGGCCCGCATTATGCTTTTGCACGCCGCCCTGGAATGCCTATATGGAAGAAAGTCGCCGTTTGCGCGGGAAATCGCGCCAAAAACGGCAGAAAATGGAGGTTTTTCTTGGCTGCCGATCTCTTTTTCTCCCGCACCGGAATGGACCGGGCCCGCGTCCAGGCCAAGGTCGACGAGGCCCTGAAGGGTGCTGACGACGGGGAACTATTCCTGGAATTCTGCCAAAGCGAATCGTTTTCTTTCGACGATGGACGGCTGAAGGCAGCCAATTTCGACACAACCCAGGGTTTCGGTCTGCGTTCCGTATGCGGCGAGGCGACCGGCTACGCCCATGCCAACGAACTATCCGAAGAAGCCGTCGGCCGCGCCGCCGAAACGGTGCGTGCGGTGGCGCGCGGGCACTCCGGCATGACGGCGGCAGCCCCTGCCCGCACCAATGTGAAGCTTTACACCGATATCGACCCGCTCGAGACGGCAGCCTTCGAAAAGAAGGTGAAGCTGCTCGAGGATATGAACGCCTATGCGAGGAACAAGGATTCGCGGGTGCACCAAGTGTCGTGCAGCCTTGCCGGCGAGTGGCAGAATGTCGAGATCATCCGCGCCGGCGGCGAGACCTATCGCGACATCCGCCCGCTGGTGCGGATTTATGTGTCCGTCGTGGTCGAGGAAAACGGCCGCCAGGAATCCGGCAGTTTCGGCGGCGGCGGGCGCGGCGGCTATGAGACCTATATCACCGCCGATTACTGGCAGGCCGCCATCGATGAAGCATTGCGCCAGGCGCTGGTGAACCTGTCCTCCGTGCCGGCGCCGGCGGGCGAGATGATTGTGGTGCTCGGCCCCGGCTGGCCGGGCATCCTGTTGCATGAGGCCATCGGCCACGGACTGGAAGGCGATTTCAACCGCAAGAAAACCAGCGCGTTCTCTGGCCTGCTCGGCCAGCGCGTGGCGGCGCCCGGCGTGACGGTGGTCGATGACGGCACCATCGGCGGACGGCGCGGCTCGCTCTCCATTGACGACGAAGGCACGCCGACCTCGCGCACGGTGTTGATCGAGGACGGTATCCTGAAAGGTTATATGCAGGACCGTCAGAACGCGCGGCTGATGGGCATGGCGCCCACCGGCAACGGACGGCGCCAATCCTATGGCAGCATGGTGATGCCGCGCATGACCAACACCTTCATGCTGGGCGGCGACAAGACGCCGGAGGAAATCCTCGCCAGCGTCAAGAAGGGAATCTACGCTAGCAATTTTGGCGGCGGACAGGTTGACATCACCAACGGCAAGTTCGTGTTCTCCTGCACCGAAGCGTACTTGGTGGAAGACGGCAAGCTCGGCCCCGCGATCAAGGGCGCGACGCTGATCGGTAGCGGACCCGAAGCGCTGACGCGGGTGAGCATGATCGGCAACGACATGAAGCTCGACACCGGCATCGGCACCTGCGGCAAGAACGGTCAAAGCGTGCCGGTGGGCGTCGGCCAGCCGACGCTGCGCCTGGACGGGCTGACGGTGGGAGGAACGGCGGCTTGATGCGCATGCAGAATGCGCATAGACTATGCGCATGACAAAGGGATTCTCTGAAGAAACCCGGCCGTTCCGCCGGGAGGAACCCAAGCGCATACGCAAGCGCGCGACGAATGTCTCCATCGATATGGAAATCCTCGCAGAGGCGAAGGCGATGGGCATCAATCTCTCGCAGACGCTGGAAGACGAACTGCGCAAGCGGGTGAAGGAAGAAAAAATCCGGCGTTGGTCAGAAGACAACAAAGAAGCGATCGAGTCGCATAATCGCTTCATCGAAAAACATGGCATTTGGAGCGAGAAGTACCGCTCCTGGTGAAATGGCATGACCGCGAACCAATTCGACGTCTTTGCCAATCCCGATCCCGGTTCAGCGAAGTCGCACCCGTACTTCATCGTTCTGCAATCGGATCAACTGGCGCAATTGAACACGCGTGTCGTCGCCCCGCTCGTTCCGCCCCGCAGCATCCAGTTTTTCGAACGCATCATGCCCCTGGTCGTGGTTGAAGGCGCTTCCTACGTCATCGATCCTACGAACCTTGGCGTGGTTCGCGAGAGCATATTATCGAACGCCATCGTCAATCTGGAATCCAACCGCTACCGCATTCTGGCCGCCATCGATCTGCTGTTCACCGGCATTTGAGCATGCTCATCTACAAAATCTGCCACAAGGCGGAATGGGCGCTAGCCGTGCGCGAAGGGATTTATGCCGGCTCCGCGAAAGACCGCGAAGACCACTTCATGCATTTCTCGGCAGCGCAGCAGGTGATGGGCACGCTGGAGCGCTATTACGCCGATGCGGGCGATCTGGTGCTGGTGGCCGTCGATCCCAAAACGCTCGGCCCCGCGCTGAAATACGAGCCGTCGCGCGGCGGCGCGTTGTTTCCCCATCTTTACGCGACCTTGCCGATGACGTTCGTCAAATGGGTGAAGCCTATCCGCCGCAACGTGGACGACTCCTTTCTGCTGCCGCGGGCATGCGTCTGAGCAAAACGCGGTGGCAAGTGCGCCGGTCAACCGCTAAATTGATCCTAGCCCCCTTTCATTCGGAGATGCGTCCATGCGTTACAGGCAACTCGGCAATACCGGTATGTTCGTATCGGAGATATGTCTCGGCACGATGACCTTCGGCGGCCAAGGATCGTTTTTCGCCGATGTCGGCAAACTCGGCCAGAAGGAAGTCGCCGCCGTTGTCGCGCGCGCGTTCGAAGCCGGCGTCAATTTCATCGACACGGCGGATATGTATTCGTTCGGCCTGTCGGAGACTCTGCTCGGCCAGGCGCTGAAGGAAATCGGTGTCAAACGTTCGGACGTCGTCATCGCCACCAAGGCCTTCGCCCGCATGAGCGAGTCCCCCAACGATGTCGGCGCCAGCCGCGGGCACATCATGGATTCGGTGGAGAAAAGCCTGGAGCGGCTGCAGACCGATCACATCGACCTTTATCAGATTCATGCCCAGGATCTGTCGACGCCGGTCGAGGAAATCATGCGTGCGCTCGACGATCTGGTGAGCCGCGGCTTGGTGCGTTACGTCGGCTGCTCCAACTGGCAGGCATGGAAGATCATGCAGGCGCAAGGCATCGCCGACAAACGCGGCTGGGCGCGCTTCGAGACGATGCAGGCCTATTACTCCCTCGCCGGGCGCGGCCTAGAACGCGAACTCGTGCCGATGATGCAAGACCAGAAGATGGGCCTGATGGTGTGGAGCCCGCTGGCCGGCGGCATCCTCTCCGGCAAGTTCGGCCCCGATAGCTCGCCCGAAGGCGCGCGGCGTGCGACGTTCGATTTTCCGCCGGTCAACAAGGAGCGCGTGTGGCCCATCGTCGACGCCATGCGCGAGATCGGCAAGCCGAAAGGCGCCAGCCCCGCGCGCGTGGCGCTGGCCTGGGTCCTGTCGAAACCCTTCGTCACCAGCGTCATCACCGGCGTCAAGACGCTGGAACAGCTCGACGACAATCTCGCGGCCACGGAGCTGACGCTGTCGCCCGACGAAATCAAGCGACTGGACGAACTCAGCGCGCTTGAGCCGGAATATCCCGGCTTCATGGTGGAGCGCCAGAACAACGGACGCCGGCCCGACGGGAAATAGTGCTATATTACGTCCCATAAGAACGGGAGATGTCGATGAAGGCCTTGCTACTTGTTGTGGGAATGGTGGCGTTGCTGGCGGGACTTCTGTTTATCGGCCAAGGGTCGGGTTATATCCCTTGGCCTCGAACCAGCTTCATGATTTCCGATGTGCATTGGATCTATTACGGCGTCGGGATTGCCGTGGCCGGACTCGCGTTGATCATGTTGTCGCGGCGGCGTTAGGGCCGACGCCTCAATCGTAAGGAATATGGGCTAGGAGGCTAAGATGCGAAAACTGCTTCTCACGGCCGCATTGGTCATGCTGATGCCCGTCGCCGCGAACGCCGCGGAGACGACATGGATTGCAGCCTGCACCGACGGCAAGACCCTGCAATACAACCAAACGATCGGCGGCAAAGGCTTTCTTTATCTCGAGATGGCCGACGGCGACTATCAGGGCATTGCGCTCGCCCAGAAGTCCTACGACGGAAATGTGATCTGCAGCGTGGTCGACGATCATACGCCGCCAAACGGCAACCATTTCCTCAAAGTGTGCGCGGACAAAGCGCACAACACCATTACGTTGAAATACAAGAACCCGACGGGCAAAGGGCAGTCCATTGACGACTCTGCGCCCTACTGCTCAGCGGCTGTGACAGTCCACTGACACTGCGACGGTTATTCCGATCCGGCGGGATTGCCATGGCGCCCCGGCGGTTCGATCATCGATCCGAAATGTGGAGATCGGGATGCGTATCTTGTTCTTTGTCCTAGCGCTCGCCGCGCTGACGCCAACGCCCGCAAATGCGGCGGCCTGGGTGGCGTATTGTTTCGGGAGAGATGCCCAATACATGCAGGAGATCGGCGGTGTGGGCTTTTTCCATATCGGACAGGGCGACGGCACCTACGAGACGCAGCGCCTGAACCAAACTTTTTACGACGGTAATGTGGTTTGCGGTATGGCAGACCCCAAAGCGCCGCAAGTATCGGAGCAAATCGCGCAGGTCTGCGCCGACAAAACGCACAAGACGATCTTCGTCCTATATCAAGGTCAAGGTGCGCGCGGCATCCCGCCCAAGGAGCCGACGCCCTATTGCGACGCCAAGATCACCGTGCATTGATCGTCTTTCTTCGCGGCTTCAGTCATGTCTGCGGAAATAGCCGCGGCTCTTGCCCCAGTTTAGAAACAACTCCGGCCAGATGGAAACCGGCGACTGACCCGCGAGCCGGATGCCGAAGCCGTGGCCGCCGCTTTCGAAAAGATGCAGCTCGGCCGGAATGTTCGCGGCGCGCAGCGCGTTGTACATCAGCACGGTATTGCCGAACGGGATGGTTCCGTCATTGACCGCCGCAAGGAGAAAGGCCGGCGGCGTATCCGCATCGACCGAACGCTCGCGCGAGTAACGTTCCATGTCCGCCTGCGACGGCTCTTTGCCCAGCAGGGCTTCGCGCGCGCCGGCAGAAACATCGGGCCCAGACATGGTGACGACCGGATAAAGCAAGCCCATGAAATCCGGCCGCGCGCTTCCGGCGTCGGCTTCATCGACCGGCTCATAGGTTTGCTCGGCGTGGCGGGTGGCGAGCGAAGCCGCGACATGGCCGCCCGCGGACGCGCCGAGAACGCCGACGCGCGCCGGATCGATGTCGAAGGCGCCGGCATGGGCGCGCACGATCCGTATCGCACGCTGCGCATCCTGCAACGGCGCATCGGGCGACCAGCCTTCGCACGGCAGGCGATAACGCATCACGAAAGCCGTGATGCCGGCCTCGTTCAGACGGCGCGCGCTTTCGAAGCCTTCCTTGTCGATCACCATGCGCTGGTAATTGCCGCCGGTGAAAATCAACACCGCAGAACCGTCGGCCCTGGATGGCCGGAAAACCGTGAACAGCGGTTCGGAGATTCCCGTCGCCGCGCGATCCTTGAACTCCGGCGAGGTGCTGCGTTCGGCGATCTCAAGTTGAAGCTGCAGATGCTCGCCGCCGGGCGCCGTGCCCGGCCACAGGCGAACGTTTTCGTCCGGATCGGTAAGTTGCGCGCCCCAATATTGCGATCCGTCCGCCATTTCCCGTCTCACCTGTTTATTTCGGCGCGGACGGTATCACACCTTGGCGATCGAGCCAGTCCGCGCACAGCGCCGGCCAAGCCTCACAGGAAATTGTATTCGTCGAATAGCGGCGCGAGATCGCGGCCCCAATCCGTGCGGTACAACTGCAAGAGTTCCTCGGCACGGGTGTAGCCGCGCGAAACGAGTTCGCGCAGCGGCAGAATAAATCCTTCCTCCGTCATGCCGCCGGCATCTTTCGAGGCGCGGCGCTTGAGGCCCGCGGCCGAAATTTCGAGCATGCGGTGGGCGAGCTCCCACACCCTGGTGTTGCGGAACGGCGTCTTGAAGGCGAGCCACGGAACCGCGTCGCGCATGGCTTGGCGTTCTTCCGCCGTCCAATCCTTGACCATATCCCATGCCGCATCGAGCGAAGCCTGATCGTAAAGCAGCCCCACCCAGAGCGCCGGAAGACTGCAGATGCGTCCCCACTTTCCGCCGTCGGCGCCGCGCATTTCGAGAAAGCGTTTCAGCCGCACTTCGGGGAAGATCGTGGTCAGATGGTCCGCCCAATCGGCCATCGTGGGCTCGATGTCCTTCACCTCGGGAATTTTGCGCGCCAGAAAATCGCGAAAGCTCTTGCCCGCGACGTCGATATATTTTCCCTCGCGGTAGACGAAGTACATCGGTACGTCGAGCGCGTAATCGACATAGCGCTCGAAGCCCATGCCGTCCTCGAACACCCAAGGCAGCATGCCGGCGCGGTCGTTGTCGACGTCGGTCCAGATATGGCTGCGGTATGACAGAAAGCCGTTGGGTTTGCCTTCGCGGAACGGCGAATTGGCGAACAAAGCCGTCGCCACGGGCTGCAGCGCCAATCCGACGCGGTATTTTTTGACCATGTCGGCTTCGGAGGAGAAATCGAGATTCACTTGGACCGTGCAGGTGCGGAACATCATCTCCAGCCCGTAACCGCCGACCTTGGGCATGTAGCGCCGCATGATCGCGTAGCGCTGCTTGGGCATTCGATTGGTTTCGTCCATCGACCATGTCGGCGCAAAACCAAGCCCGATGGCGCCGGCGCCGATCTCGGCGGCCACCTCGCGCACCTGTTGCTGATGGGTGTTCACCTCGGCGCAGGTCTCATGGACGGATTTGAGCGGCGCGCCGGAAAGCTCGAACTGGCCACCCGGTTCCAGGCTGATCGCAGCGCCGTTCTGGCTGAGGCCGATGATGTTGTCGCCTTCCGTCACGGGTTCCCAGCCGAAGCGGCGCATGCCCTCCAGCAGGGCGCGGATGCCGGGGACGCCTTCATAAGGAAGGGGGTTGTGGGTTCTGAGGTCGTAGACGAACTTTTCGTGCTCGGTGCCGATGCGCCACTCGGACTTGGGCTTCGGGCCCTCCGCCAAATAGTGCACGAGATCGTCGCGCGATTCGATCGGCCCGCCGGCGGTTTGAGGTATGGACATCCGTCTCGAACCTTTTCTGGGCGAATGCCCCTAAACCATTGCGCGAATTGCGGTACGCGCGCTTACGTGTCCGTTATGTAAGCGTGGCTTGCGGCGGCGACAAGTCAGAGCCAGTCGCCTTTAATCGCCTGCCACACCGATAGCGCGGCCAGCGCGGCTGTGTCGGCGCGCAAGATACGTTTGCCCAGCAAAACGGGCGTGACGAAGGGCTGCGCGCGCAAGGCCGCGCGTTCCGCCGGATCGAAGCCGCCTTCCGGGCCGGTGAACACGGCCGAAGGTCCGTCAGGCGCCTCGCGCAGGGCCTCCGCGATGGGCGGCGCCTCGCCGGCCTCATCGCAGAAGAGAATGCGTCGCTCCCGAGGCCAGGTTGCCAGCAATTTCTCGAAAGCGAGAGGCTCGCGGATTTCGGGCACATCGAGGCGGCCCGACTGCTCGGCGGCTTCCACCGCATTGGCGCGCATGCGTTCGGGGTTCACCCGCGTGACGATGGTGCGGCGGGTCATCACAGGCTGCAGCACGCGCACGCCGAGCTCCGTCGCCTTCTGGGTCAGGTAATCGGCGGGCGTCTTCTTGATCGGCGCGAAAACCAGCCAGAGATCGGGCGCTGCGGTCTGCTTGGCCGTGAGTCGTTCGCATTCCAGAACGCAGCCGCGCTTGGACGCTTCCGCGATCCGCGCCAGCCACTCGCCGTCGCGGCCGTTGAACAGGTTGATGCGGTCGCCGGCCTTGGCACGCATGACATGCAGCAGGTAATGCGCCTGGCCGTCGTCGGGGGCGACACGCACGCCCTGCCCCAGCGCCGCCTCGACATAAAGGCGCAGCTTGCCACCGGGTTCCGTTAGCGCTTCGCTCATGACACAATTGAAGACCATGACGAGCGAACCGCAAGCCCTCAAACCCGCCGATGCCGTGGCCGCGGCGCTGGTCGACCGCGCCCCGCCCAAGCTCCAGCCCTATCTCAGGCTGATGCGGCTGGACCGGCCCATCGGCACCTGGCTGCTTTACTGGCCGTGCGTGTTCGGGCTGGTGCTGGGCGCCGTGGCCGACAGCCGCCCCTTCGGCACCTGGCAGGATTGGGGGCTGGTGATCCTGCTCGGCATCGGCGCCATCGTCATGCGCGGGGCGGGCTGCACCTATAACGACATCGTGGACCGGGATTATGACGCCAAGGTCGCGCGCACACGCGGCCGGCCGATCCCTTCCGGCGCGGTCAGCGTCAAGCAGGCCTGGATGTTCGCTCTGGCGCTGTGTCTGATCGGATTGGCGATCCTTTTGCAGCTCAACCGCTTCGCCATCGTGCTCGGCGTGGGATCGCTGCTGCTGGTTGGGGCCTATCCGTTCATGAAGCGGATCACCTGGTGGCCGCAGGCCTGGCTGGGACTGACCTTCAATTGGGGCGCGCTGTTGGGCTTCGCCGCGCAGACGGGCGGCATCGATGCGGCCGACGGGTTGCTTTACACTGGCCTGTTCTTCTGGACGCTCGGCTACGACACGATCTACGCCCATCAGGATAAGGACGACGACGCGCTGATTGGCGTGAAGTCCACCGCGCGGCTCTTGGGCGCGCGCACGCGCGAGTGGATCCTGGGATTCTACGCCGTCGCCTTCACGCTGATCCTGGCGGCGGGCTTCGCCGAGCACGAAGGCTGGCCATTCGTTCTGCTGATGCTGCTGGCGGGCGGACACATGCTGTGGCAAGTCCACACACTGAATATCGACGATACCGATCGCTGCCTGAAACTCTTCCGCGCCAACCGCGAGACCGGCGCGCTGATCGCGCTAGCGCTTGCGGCCGCGACGTGGGTCGGTTAGGCCTTTTTCTCTTCCGCCGCCGCTTCCACGCTTGCGATCGTCTTCTTTTCGCGGCTCGGCTTTTGACCGCGGCGAAACAGGCTAATCACGATCAAGAGCAGGACGAAGCCCGTGATCGCGCGGAAGGTAAAGACGAAATTGGTGTAAAGCCCGTTGGCGCTGTTGTTCGTCAGCGTGCCGAAATGCCAGCCGTAAACCTCGGGCGCATTCAGAAGCGCCGCACCGGAAATCTGGTCGATGGTGAACAGCCCGACATCGTGCAGATGTATGTCGGCGTTTTTTACCTCGCGCGTCTGCAGCCCCGGTTCGCAAATGACGCGGCCCTCGATGCACTGGCTGACGAACATGCTGCCGTCCGGCAGCGCGCGGGCGAAACTGAGCGACACGGCGAAGAACGCAAACACCAGGAAGATCGCGCTGGCGAACAGAATCGTCCGCCCGACGACGATCTGGTAATGGGCCGCGAGCACTTCCTCGCGCATCGCCACGAAGATCGACTCCTTCGCTTCCTCCGAAACGCCGCCGCGGTCGACCAGATGGCGCGCCAGCCGGCGTTCCTCGACCGCAGCGCTGTCGAGCATCGCGGGAAACAGAAGCGCCAAACCGGCGATGAGAACGGTGACCGCATCGACCAGCAGCACCAGGGCGAAGAACACCCAATAGCCGGAAGAATTCACGCCGGCCTCGAAATGTCCGGGCAATACCCGCGCCAGCCAAGGGTGCGCGCTGGTCATGCTGGTGACGAGCATGAGAAACATCACCAAGTTGATGCCGACGAAAATCAGCAAAATCCTGATGCCGGTAAAGTGCTTCTGCATGCCACCCCCCAACGCTTGTTATGTTAAACATCATACACGAAAGGTGCGTCCTGCACATGACATCCCCCGCCGCGTTCGTCCGCGAGAATACGGCCCTGATCGCCCCGCCCTTGATCCCGGAGGTGCGGCTGCACTTGGCGAGCGAAGTGGTGCCGCTGTGGCGCAAAACCGAAGAAGAGCTTGAGGAACAAGGCGTTCCGCCGCCCTATTGGGCCTTCGCCTGGGCCGGCGGACAGGCGCTGGCGCGCTATGTGCTGGATCATCCCGAGGTCGTGCGCGGAAAATCGGTGCTCGATTTCGGATCGGGTTCGGGATTGGTGGCGATTGCCGCGGCGAAGGCAGGTGCGGCGCATGTGCTTGCTGCGGATATCGACGCCTTCGCGGCCGCAGCTATTCAACTGAACGCCGAAGCGAACGGCGCGAGCGTCGCCATTACGCAAGAGGATTTGATCGGACACGCGGGCGATTGGGCAACGATCCTGGTCGGCGACATGTGCTACGAGCGGCCGCTGGCCGAGCGGCTGCTGATATGGCTTGAGGAACGCGTGCGCGCTGGGGCGATGGTGCTGCTGGGCGATCCGGGGCGAAACTATTTCCCAGCATCGGGGGTCGAGAAACTCGCCACCTACCGGGTCGAGACCTCGCGCGAACTCGAAGACCGCGAGTTCCGAGAAACGAGCGTTTATCGGCTGGGTTCATGACTTAATTTGATTTTCTTCGTCATGGCCGCCCTCTGAGGCGGCCATCCAAGTAGCCGCGAGTTGCGCAACGAAGTAACATTTCACTGGATGGCCGGGTCAAGCCCGGCCATGACAAATGAAAGGGGGTTCAAACTAAGTTAGTGCCCGAATATCCACTTTTGGGAGCTTGATGATATTGTGAAGGTTGTGGAGGAATGAGGGGCACACCTGTCAAAATCGATGTCACTGCCAATTAAATTAGGACTGCTCATATTTGCGTTAACCTGCTTTGGACTGATTGTCCTCGCGGTTCGTACCGGGACGATTCTGGGTTGGCCACTAATTCGGAGGCGCGACGAACCGGTGATGTTCTGGTCTTTTATCGGAGTTGCAGCGGTTCTATCTGCAGCTTCTTTTATTGCCGGTCTATTTGGTCGGATTTCAAATTGAGCAATTATCCCCCACTTGACTCGCTCGCTTGTTGCCAAGTATAAAGAACAGAAAGGGAACGGTACTATGCCAAGCGATGGATTTCTGGACTATATCGAGCTGCCGGGATCGGACATTCCGGCCACCAAGGCATTCTACGGGTCGGTCTTCGGCTGGACCTTCGTCGACTACGGGCCGGACTATGTGGCCTTCGACAGCGACGGCCGGCAGGGCGGCTTCAATGCCGGGCGCAAGGTGGTAGCGAGCGGCGGGCCGTTGGTCGTGCTCTACGCCAACGACCTTGACGCTATGGAAGCAAAGGTTCGCGCAGCGGGCGCCGAGATTATAAGCCGCGAAAGTTTCGAAGGCGGCCGCCGCTTCCATTTCCGCGACCCCAACGGCAACGAAATCTCCGTCTGGACCAAGGCTTAGCCGCCCGTTACGGTAGGCGCGGGCGCAAAGCTCGTGTCGAAGTGCCCACTTTTGAGGCTTGCTCAGCGGGCCGGCAACAAACGGGGGCACTAGCATGGCAGGCGTCATCGAAGATCCTATTGCCGAGCAACACCAGGTCCACGATCTGAACCCCTCCTTGGGGGTGGTCCACCTGATCGCGCTCGGCATCGGCGCCATCATCGGCGCAGGCATCTTCGTCATCACCGGCCACGCGGCGGCGAGTTACGCCGGCCCCGCTGTGGTGATTTCCTTCGCCATTGCCGGTGCGGGCTGCCTGTTCGCGGGACTGTGCTACGCCGAATACGCCGCGATGATCCCGGTGGCGGGCAGCGCTTACACCTATACCTACGCGACGCTCGGCCGATTCATGGCCTGGTTCATCGGCTGGAACCTGGTGCTGGAATATCTGGCGGCCGGTTCGACGGTCGCGGTCGGCTGGTCGGGTTATTTCACCGATTTCATGGCGAAACAGATGCACGTCGCGATCCCGCTGGCGTTCTCCGCCGCGCCGTTCGCCGTGCGCGGCGTCCACGATTTCGTTTTGACCGGCGCCTTTTTCAACCTGCCCGCAATAGCGTTGATCGCGATGGTTACGACGCTGCTGATCGTCGGTGTCCATCTGTCGGCGAATTTCAACAATTGCATGGTGGCGATCAAACTGTGCATCGTCGTGCTGGTAATCGCGGTCGGTCTGCCTTACGTCGTGCATGCGAATCAAACGCCTTTCATCCCGCCCAACACCGGGACCTTCGGGCACTTCGGCTGGACCGGCGTGTTCCGCGCAACCGGTGTGATCTTCTTCGCCTATATCGGCTTCGACGCGGTGTCGGTGGCGGCGCAAGAGGCGAGAAACCCGAAGCGCGACGTTCCCATCGGCATTCTCGGCTCGCTGCTGATCTGCACCGTGCTCTATATGCTGATGTCCTATGTGCTGACGGGGCTCGCCCCCTACACGACTCTGAACGTGACGCATCCGGTTTCGATGGCGGTAGAAACGATTCCCGCAACCGCGTGGCTTGGGCCCATCGTCAATGCCGGTGCCATCGTGGGGCTGGCATCCGTCGTGCTGGTGCTGCTTCTCGGCCAATCGCGCATTTTCTACGCCATGTCCAGAGACGGCATGATCCCGCCGCTGTTCAGCCAAATCCATCCGAAGTTCAAGACGCCCTGGCGCGGCTCCATCATCACCGGCATCTTCTGCGCGTTGCTGGCCGGACTGCTGCCACTGGATATTCTGGGCGAACTGGTTTCCATCGGCACGCTGCTGGCGTTCGTGATCGTCTGCTTCGGCGTCATGGTGCTGCGCATAGCCAAGCCCAACGCAAAGCGACCGTTCCGCACCCCTTTCGTGTGGATCGTCGCCCCGCTCGGCATCGGGATGTGCGCCTTCATGATGGCCTTTCTGCCGTTCGACACCTGGCTGCGGCTTCTGGTGTGGACGATTATCGGCACGCTGATCTATATCGGCTACAGCGTTCATCACGCCAAGCCGCCACGCTGGCACATCGAGGAACATCCTGCCGCGTAATCGGCTTCGGGCGCGAGAGAAAGGGCTGACGCATGGCCGATCCGAATGAAGTTGCGGAACTGGAGCAGCCCGATCCCGTCGTCGCCAGCGAAATTCATCTACACCGCGCATTGGGTCCGTTCAGCCTGATCATGATCGGCATCGGCTGCATCATCGGGGCCGGCATTTTCGTCATCACCGGAACGGCGGCAGCCGAACACGCCGGCCCGGCCGTCCTGATTTCCTTCGGCATCGCGGGCCTGGGCTGCCTCTTCTCCGGCCTCTGTTATGCCGAATTTGCCTCGATGATCCCGGAATCGGGAAGTTCCTACACCTACGCCTATGCCACCATGGGACGGTTCATGGCGTGGTTCATCGGCTGGAACATGGTGCTGGAATACCTCGTCTCGGCGTCAACGGTCGCGGTCGGATGGTCGGGCTATTTCGTCAGCTTCCTGCAGAATTTCGGCTTCGCGTTCCCGCCTGCGTTTACCAATGCGCCGCTGGCGGGCACCGGATTTCACGAACTGCATTTCACCGGCGCCATCATCAATCTTCCCGCCGTCTTGCTGATCGTCGCGCTGACCGCTTTCCTGGTCGTCGGCGTGCGAGAGTCGGCGAAGTTCAACGGACTGATGGTGCTCATCAAGGTCGGGGTCGTGCTGCTCGTCATCCTGTTCGGCCTGCCTTATGTGCAACAGGCTAACCTGCATCCGTTCATCCCGCCGAACCAAGGCGCCTGGGGCAAATTCGGCGTAACGGGCATCCTTGCGGCATCGGGCATGATCTTCTTCGCCTATATCGGATTCGAAGCGGTGTCGGTCGCCGCCCAAGAGGCGAAAAACCCAAGGCGCGATCTACCCATCGGTATCCTGGGATCGCTCGCCCTCTGCACCGTGCTCTATATCCTGATGGCCGTCGTGCTGACCGGCATCACCGACTGGCGCACGCTCGACGTGCCCAACCCGGTCTCCTTCGCGGTCGGCAAGATCGCCGCATTAAATTGGCTGGTGATTCCGATCGACGTCGGCGCCATGGCGGGAT
Source organism: uncultured Alphaproteobacteria bacterium (assembly GCA_963710025.1). Taxonomy (GTDB): domain Bacteria; phylum Pseudomonadota; class Alphaproteobacteria; order Micropepsales; family Micropepsaceae; genus Rhizomicrobium. The sequence goes on from CAVPYO010000008.1 coordinate 46,612, forward strand.
TGGCCTCGGTCACCTTCGTGTCGCTTTACGGACAATCGCGCGTATTTTATTCGATGGCGCGCGACGGCTTCCTACCGCCGACGTTCAGCGCCGTCCACAAGCGTTACCACACGCCCCATCGCGGCACGATCATCACCGGAGCCTTCGCCGTTCTTCTGGCGGCACTGTTCCCGCTCGATATCCTGGCCGATCTGGTTTCCATCGGTACGCTGCTCGCTTTCATCGCCGTGTGCGCCGGGATCCTGATTCTGCGGGTGCAGTGCCCGAAAGCCTCCCGCTCGTTCAAGACACCCTGGGTGTGGTTCGTGGCGCCCGCCGGCATCGCGACCTGCGGGTTGATGATGTTCAGTCTGGCGGACGGAACCTGGGTCCGATTGATTCTCTGGACAGCCATCGGCATCGTGATCTACTTCGTCTACGGCGTCTGGCACGCCGCGCCGTCGAAATGGAAAGTCAAGAACGAAAGCTGACCCTTCGAGGCTCACTGCGTTCGCGCCTCAGGGTGAGGACTCTGCAATATGAGCTACCGCTCGTTGCGTGACTTTATCGCCAAGCTCGAAGTCGCGGGCGAACTGGTGCGCGTGCGCGAGCCGGTATCCACTGTACTCGAAATGACGGAAATTCAGACGCGGCTGATCGCTCAGGGCGGACCGGCGGCGCTATTCGAAAAGCCGGTCAAGGCCGACGGCACGCCAAGCGATATTCCCGTGCTGGTGAATCTGTTCGGCACGGTGAAGCGCGTCGCCATGGGCGTGACGCTGGGCGGCACGGAACGCACCACGGCCGCATCGTTGCGCGAGGTCGGCGAGCTGCTGGCCATGCTGCGCCAGCCCGAGCCGCCGCGCAGCCTCGGCGAGGCGTTCGATTTCCTGCCCCTCGCCAAGACCGTGATGGCGATGCGGCCCAAGGAGGTGAGCGCGCCCGCCTGCCAGGAAATCGTGCTCAAGGGGGGCGACATCGATCTGGGTCGCCTGCCGATCCAGACCTGCTGGCCCGGCGAGCCGGCGCCGCTCATCACCTGGCCACTGGTCGTCACCAAGGGACCGGGCGAGGCGCGCGAGGATAATTACAACCTCGGCATTTACCGCATGCAGGTGCTGAACCGCAGGCAGACGATCATGCGCTGGCTGCGCCACAGAGGCGGCGCGCAGCATCACGCGCGCTGGGCGAAGGAGCATAGCGCGCCGCTGCCGGCGGCCATCGTGCTGGGCGCGGACCCCGGAATTATCCTGGCCGCTGTGACGCCGATTCCCGATACGCTGTCGGAATACCAATTCGCCGGGCTGCTGCGTGGCAGCCGCGTCGAGCTTGCCGATTGCTTGACGCAACCGTTGAAGGTTCCCGCCGAGGCCGAGATCGTGCTCGAAGGCGAAGTCTCGCTGACCGATTATCGCGACGAAGGGCCGTATGGCGACCATACCGGCTATTACAATTCGGTCGAGAAATTTCCCGTCTTCACCGTGACCGCGATCACCATGCGGCGCGAGCCGATTTATCTGTCGACTTACACCGGCCGGCCGCCGGACGAACCTTCGGTGCTCGGCGAAGCGCTGAACGAAGTGTTCGTGCCGCTGATCCGCCAAGCATTCCCCGAGATCGTCGATTTCTGGCTACCGCCGGAAGGCTGCAGCTACCGCATCGCCGTGGTCAGCATGAAGAAGGCCTATCCCGGCCACGCCAAGCGGGTGATGATGGCGGTGTGGTCTTACTTACGCCAGTTCATGTACACCAAATGGGTGATCGTGGTGGACGACGACATCGACGCGCGCGATTGGAAGGATGTGATGTGGGCGATCTCCACCCGCATGGACCCGGCGCGCGATATTACGGTGATCGAGAACACGCCGATCGATTACCTGGATTTCGCCGCGCCCGAGAGCGGGCTTGGCTCCAAGATCGGGCTCGACGCCACCAACAAATGGTCGCCCGAGACTAAACGTGAATGGGGGCGGCAAATCCGCATGGATGACGAGGTCGTGCGCACGGTCAGCGAAAAATGGCCGCGGCTCGGGCTTCCGGGCGACGGCAAACCGATCTGGCGATAGGGCACTAGGGGGCATCGACAGGCTGCGGATGTCCTAATTTCCGCCCCTAACTCACCGTTCGGAATAGGTCGCAAATGCGCCACTTCCGGTCGTTTGGTATGCCGTTCGCGGCGAAGCGATCAACGCGACGTGAGACAAGACCGCGCAGTCACCGGTTTGTGATGCCCGAAGCGTCAGAGGGTGATTTTAATGGCGAGCAGATTGATCCGAGGGATATTCAGGGGAGCGCATGCCATGAGAGTTGCTAAGCTCACAATAATCATTGGTGCCGTTTTGACACTGGGCGCTGCCCGCGCCGATTGGCTCAGTGTCCGCCAAGATGAGTTCGCGGCATGGCAAAAGGCCCATCCCAACGTCGACGCAGAGATTGCAGCGCTCAAGGTGAAATCAGAAAGGCTGGTAGCGCGACATCCAATGAAAAATGCGGAGTCACCGCCGGTGATCTTCCGCGTCCGCGGTGCGATTACCGAGCTGTGGGATGCGCCCGAAGCGCCGCGCATGATCGTCATACCCGCCGGCGAATACACCATGGGCTCTCCTGGCACGGAACCGGGCCGCAACGCTAATGAGGGACCGCAGCATCGCGTGCGGATTACATATCCCCTCGCGGTGAGCACGTTCATCATCACGCGCGACGAGTTCGCCGCCTTTGCCGTCGACACCAAGCGTCCTGATCCTGAAACCGGAAAGGTCCTTGATCCGACAGGTAAGTGGAACGACGTGAAAGGAGCCAGCTGGCACAATCCCGGCTTTCCGCAAACGGGAACCGATCCGGCTTCATATCTTGGTTGGCAGGACGCTCAAGACTATGTGGTCTGGCTGAGCAGAAAGACCGGCAAGACTTATCGTTTGCTGTCAGAAGCCGAATGGGAATACGCGGCGCGGGCCGGAACCACGACTGCGCGGTATTGGGGAGACGACATCAGCCGCGATAACGCGAACTACGGTGCCGACCACACCTACCTACCATTCGCTCAAGGCCGCGACCGGTGGCTCTACACATCGCCTGCCGGCAGCTTTCCGCCCAACGCCTTCGGGCTCTACGACATGCTGGGCAACGGCTGGGAACGGCTTGAGGATTGTTGGAACCCCGATTACATCGGAGCTCCGACAGACGGATCACCGCGCCTTACGGGAGATTGCGACCTTCGGGCCGGGCGCGGCGGTTCTTGGGCCACCCCGCCCAGCGATGTGCGTGTGGCATTCCGCGGGCGCGACGGCAAATCCAATCATTACGCCAACGGGGTGTTTCGCGTCGCGCGCCAATTGTGAAATTCGAATTTGCTGCACGCTGACGTCCGGTTTTGACCAGCCGCTAGGAATGGCAGGAAGTGGCTCATGTTTGCCATCCTGCCGTTCGCGGGATCGTCCGGTTCTTCTTCGCAAGCAGACATTCCCGCCTCCACAATCCGTACACGGATGAGAATGCTCCTGATCGGCGCTCGCGAAAATATTTCTCGCGGCACCCCTTGAAATGCCGAAAACGTTCCCCATTTGTCCGACGAAGGCAAAGAGGATTTTCTGCCTCGGACGCGGGGCGAAGAGGTGGAGCAAAGCTGTCGCGAAACATAATGGAGTGAGAGTGCGCCCTCGCGCGCATGACGATGATGCAGCCCGTGCCGCAACGTGCGGCCTGCATCGAGAAGCTCCATGGAACAGCAAAGGTGCTGACTGCGACGGTGGCGTTGACGCGCCCGGCGGTCCGCCTGCCGTAGCTATTCTGCCGGAAGGCGGGTTCTTCAACAGGCCCGCCTTTCGGCCATCTATGGCCCGCAAGGGGCGGCAACCAGAGGCCATCCGCTCGGCCAACCGAACGCGCGGCTTGCCTTCGCGCGGGCGGCGGGCCAAAACCTGCCGCATGACCTCCAAACCCGATCCCCAAGACCTGCTCCATCATCTGATCCATGCCGCCAAGGCGGCCGGCGCCGACGCCGCCGACGCCATATTCGTCGAGAACGTCTCGGCGAGCGTGTCCTACCGGCTGGGCAAACCTGAAGAGGTGGAGCGCGCCGAATCCAGCGATCTGGGCCTACGCGTCTTCGTGGGCCAGCGCATAGCGTTCGTCTCCTCGACGGATTTTTCCAAAGAGGGCGTTGCCGCCCTGCCCGAACGCGCGGTGACGATGGCCAAACTCGCGCCCGAGGACAAGTTCGCCTGTCTGGCGCCGCGCGAGCGGTTGGCCAAATCGATCCAAGACCTCGACACCGAGGACCCGGTCGAGCCGCCGGCCGACATGCTGGTCGAGCGCGCCCGCGACGTGGAAGCCGCGGCGATGGCGGTGAAGGGCATCACAAACTCAGAAGGCGGCGGAGCGAGCTTCGGGCGCACGGCCATCGCCCTGGCGACCAGCGAAGGATTCTTCGGGCATTATGCGGGCACCCACCACTCCATCGGGGTCGCGGTGCTGGCCGGCGAAGGCACGGCCATGGAGCGCGATTACGAAAGCGTCAGCGCGCGCCATGCAAGCGATCTCGAGACGGCGGAGGCCGTCGGCAAGCGCGCCGGCGAACGCACGGTCGCGCGCTTGGGGCCGCGAAAGGCAAAATCGCAGGCCGTTCCGGTGGTCTTCGATCCGCGTGAATCCGCCGGAATTCTCGGGCATCTCGCGGGCGCGATTTCAGGCGCCGCCATCGCGCGCGGCGTGAGCTTCCTCAAAGACCGTTTAGGTCAGGAAATCTTCGCGCCGTCCATCACCATCGTCGACGATCCCCACCGCTTGCGCGGCCTGCGCTCCAAACCGTTCGACGGAGAAGGCGTCGCCAACGCCCGCATGGCCATCGTCGAAGGAGGCGTGCTGAAGACCTGGCTGCTCGATTGCGCCAGCGCCAAGCAGCTCGGTCTTGCGACGACCGGACACGCCGCGCGCGGCACCGGCGGCCCGCCGCATCCTTCGTCCACCAATTTCCACATGCTGCCGGGCGCATTGACGCCCGCGGAACTGATGGCGGACATCGAAGAAGGCTTTTATGTCACCGAGCTGATGGGCATGGGCGTCAACGGCGTCACCGGCGACTACAGCCGAGGCGCTTGCGGCTTCTGGATCGAAAAGGGAAAAATCGCCTACCCGGTTTCGGAGGTCACGATCGCCGGCAATTTGAAGGATATGTACCGCGCTTTGACGCCGGCGAACGATCTCGTTTTTCGCTACGGCACCAACGCGCCGACCTGCCGCATCGAGGGTATGACCGTTGCAGGAGCCTGATTACGCCACCGACACGGCGCTGCTCGAAGACGCGGTACGCGAAGGCGGAGCGATCGCCAGAACATTCTTGACGGGCGGCAACAAAACCCGGAGCAAGCCGGACGGCAGCCCGGTTTCGGACGCGGATCTGGCTGTCGACCGCTTCCTGAAGGAACGTCTACGGCCGGCACGCTCCGACTACGGATGGCTGTCGGAAGAAACCGAAGACGCCTCCGCCCGGCTTTCCGCGCGACGCGTCTTTGTTGTCGATCCCATCGACGGAACGGTCGCTTTCCTGAAAGGCCGGCCGCATTTCACGATCTCAGCCGCCGTGGTCGAAGGCGAAATTCCCGTCGCGGCGGCCGTCTATAATCCGCTTACGGAGGAATGTTTCACGGCCGTGCGCGGCGCGGGCGCGCGGCTGAACGGCGCGCCGATCCGGGTGAGCGGCCGCGAAAAGCTGGAAGGCTGCCGCATGCTGGCCAGCAGAGCGACGCTCCAGAACCCCTGCTGGGGCGACGCGCCCTGGCCGCCCATGGAGATCGCGACACCCAACTCGATCGCTTATCGTATCGCGCTGGTGGCCTGCGGGGCTTTCGACGCGGCGATCACCTTGGCGGGCACGCACGACTGGGATCTGGCGGCCGCGGACCTCATCGTGCGGGAGGCCGGCGGGCTCATTTCGTCGCACGTGGGGAACATTCCCCGCTACAACCAAGTCAACCCCATCCAACCGTCGGTCGTGGCCGCCGGGCGCGCCCTGCACGAAGCGATTTTGTCGCGCGTGGGCGGCATAAGACTAACGTAAGTCGGGATGACGATGCATGAGCGAGCTGGTCCCCAAACAACTTCTGCATCTCGTGTTCGGCGGAGAACTCGTCTCGCCTGACCGAATCGAATTCAAGGATTTGTCCAAATTGGACATGGTTGGGATTTATCCTCATTACAAAGCCGCCCTGGACGCCTGGCGCGGCAAGGCGCACGCGACCGTGGACAATGCCCAGATGCGCTATTTTGTCGTCCATATTCATCGTCTGATGGATCCGGAAGCGGATTGAAAGCCGCCCTCGCTCAGGACAAAGGCGCATGCTAAACCCCCGCGGCATGACAAAGCCCGTCCCCGCAGCACCGACCAGCAGTTTCGCCGTCGCACGAAGGGTTGTGCGCGATTATCTGCGCCAGCAGAAAGCGACGCTGGCGCTGGCGGTTGCAGCCATGATCGTGACGGCAGTGACCACCGCATTTCTCGCCAAACTGCTCGGCCCCGCATTCAATCTGATCGGACAGGCTGGTCAGACGACACTGCGTGGCCAGCGCGGCGTAGCGATCTGGATCCTTCCTTTAGAGGTGCTGGGTGTTTTGTGGCTACGCGCGCTATCATACTTTATCCAGCAGTCGCGAATCGACACGGTAGGCGAACGCGTCGTAACCGCGGCCCAGCGCGACATGTTCCATTCCCTTGTGTGCCGCGATCTGGCTTCGCTCAACGCCGTGCATTCGGGGAAATTCGTTTCCAATTTTCTCTATGACGCCACTTTGATGCGTGACGCGATCACCAGAGGGGTCGCCGGCGTGGCACTCGAGTTCGTGTCGCTGGTCGCCTTGGTGAGCGTGATGGTCTACGCGGATTGGAGACTCACCATCTTTGTCGCGATTGCAGTGCCTGGCGTTGCCTGGGCGATGGAGCGTATCGGCAGCTCCATCCGCCGCACCACCATGCGCAACATGGAGGAGACCGGCTCGCTCTCGACCGTGGTTTCGGAGGCCCTGGACGGGCGGCGCGTGATCAAAGCCTATGGTTTAGAGGCGCACTCCGCGAAACACGCGGACGAGCGGCTGTCAACGCGGCTGAAGCAGCTCGTCAAGCTGGCGCGCACGCGTGCCGCAGCCGTACCCGTAACGGACATCTTCGCGGGGCTCGTGATCGCGGCCACGGTTTTCTACGCTTCGTATCAGGCCGCGCACGGCACGCTGAAAGCCGACCAGTTCGTCACCTTCATGGGCGCCATGCTTCTGGCGCAGCAGCCCGTGCGGAACTTGAGCCAACTCTGGCCCGTTGCCTCTTCCGGCGTGGCGGCGGCGAACCGCGTATTCGCCATGATCGATGCCAAGCCTGAGATTGTGGACGCGCATGACGCCGAGACGCTTACCGTTCAGCCCGCGCCGAGAGGCGGCGCCGTAAAATTCAAGAATGTGTCCTTCACGTACGCTGCCGACGACAGCGCCCGGGCGGTTCAGGATGTGAGCCTGGACATCGCGCCGGGCAAAAAAATCGCGCTGGTCGGTCCGTCCGGCGCAGGCAAGACGACGATCTTCAATCTTCTCTTGCGCTTCTACGATGTCGATTCCGGCGCGATCGAGATTGACGGCCACGACATCCGCTCGGTCACCCTGCAATCGCTTCGCCGCAATATCGCGTTGGTGACGCAGGAGCCGATCCTGTTCGATGAAAGCGTCGCCGACAACATCGCGCTGGGCAAGTCGGGCGCTCGACGAGCCGATATCGAACGCGCCGCGCAGGACGCCGCCGCGCACGACTTCATCATGCAGCTTCCCAAGGGCTACGACACACGCGTCGGAGAGGGCGGGTTGAAGTTGTCCGGCGGCCAGCGCCAGCGCATCGCCATTGCCCGCGCCATGCTGCGCGATGCGCCGATCCTGCTGCTGGACGAAGCGACTTCCGCCCTCGATACCGAAAGCGAACGCCACGTACAGGAAGCGTTGACGCGGCTCATGAAGGATCGCACGACCATCGTAATCGCCCACCGGCTGAGTACCGTGGCAGATGCGGACATGCTTTATGTGCTCGATTACGGGCGGGTCGTGGAATCGGGCACGCACGCGGAACTGATGGCGATGGGGGGCCTCTACGCGCGGTTATACCAACAGCACGATCTCGACGACGAAGCCACGGCGCCCGGCGCCGCCGCGGAGCAAGCCTAAATCATGGAACGAATGCCGCTCGGTATCATGGCTTATCGGCTAGCGACGACGGCGCTGGCGCCGCTGGCGCCGTTCCTGTTGCGCCGCCGAATCCTGCGCGGCAAGGAACACAGCGAACGGGCGGACGAGCGCCTCGGCATCGCCTCGCAACCCAGGCCTGCGGGCGCGCTCGTCTGGGTGCACGGGGCGAGCGTCGGCGAATGCCTGGCCGCGCTGCCCCTGATCGAAACGATGCTCGCCAGCGCTCGCTGCAACGTGATCGTCACCAGCGGGACCGTAACGTCCGCGAAGGTCATGAGCGAAAGGCTGCCGGCGCGCGCGCTGCATCAGTTCGTTCCCGTCGACACGCCCGCGGCGACGGCGCGCTTCCTGGATTATTGGCGGCCGCAGGTCGGGCTGTTCGTCGATTCCGACATCTGGCCGAACCTCGTGCTCGGCGCGAAGGAGCGCGGCGTCCGTTTGGCGCTGGTCAATGCCCGCATGTCGAAGCGTTCCTTCGAAAGCTGGCGTTTGGCGCCGGCCACGGCGGGCGCCCTGCTTACGGCTTTTGAGACTTGTCTTGCCCAGGACGACGAAATCGCCGCGCGGTTTCGCACCCTTGGTGCGCACGACGTGCGCATGATCGGCAGCCTGAAAGCGGACGCGCCGGCGCTTCCCGCGGATGCGGAGAAGCTCGAGGCGCTGCGCCAAGCGATCGGCACGCGCCCGGTCTTTCTGGCGGCGCAGACGCACTCCGGCGAAGAAGAAACGATCCTGCCGGCACACGACGCGCTGCGTCGCACCTTCGCCGACCTTCTGACGATCGTCGTGCCGCGCCATCCCGCACGCGGCGCGGACATCGCGATGCTGTGCGGGACGCGCAATTGCCGCTTGCGCTCGAAAGGGCACAGTCCGGACAACGACACCGCGGTCTACATCGCCGACACGATGAGCGAGCTGGGCTTGTTCTACCGCCTCGCGGCGTTCGCGTTCGTAGGCGGCAGCTTGATCCATCATGGCGGCCAAAATCCTTTGGAACCCGCCAAGCTCGATTGCGCGGTCCTTGCCGGTCCGCATACCTTCAACTTCACCAGCGCTTATGAAGCGATATTTCAGGCCCAAGGGGCGGGCCGCGTGAACACGACGGGTGAGATCGCAGCCCTTGCCGACGCCTTGCTTGGCGACCCGGCGAAGGCGCGCGCGCTGGGCCAAGCGGCGCATGCCGGCGCCAGGAGCCTCGGCGGAGCCGTCGCCAAGACCGTCGAAATCGTCGAGAAGATGCTCACCGATGCGCGCGCCTGAGTTCTGGGATCGAAAAGATCGCTGGTCGCGGCTTGCGGTCGCGGCCCTTGCCCCGATCGGCTGGATATACAGCGCAAGCGTGGCAGGCAAAGCGCACAGCGCGACGCCCTATCATTGCGGCGTCCCCGTTCTTTGCGTCGGCAACCTGACCGTCGGGGGCACCGGCAAGACGCCTGTCGCGATCGCCATCGCGCATGCCCTGAGCGCCCGCGGGCGGCACCCGTTTTTCCTGTCGCGCGGTTACGGCGGGAAGTTGAGCGGGCCGATCCTCGTCACGCCCGGACACCGCGCCGAAGACGTCGGCGACGAACCGCTGCTGCTCACCGCCGCCGCGCCCGTCGTCGTTTCGCACAATCGCGGCGTAGGCGCGCGGCTGGCCGTGGAACACGGCGCCGACGTCATCGTCATGGACGACGGCCATCAGAATTTCAGCTTGGCCAAGGATTTGTCCCTCGTCGTCATCGATGCCGAGCAGCAATTCGGCAACGGCTTCGTCCTGCCCGCGGGACCCTTGCGCGAATTCGTGAGCCAAGGTCTGGCGCGCGCCGATGCCGTCGCCATCGTCGGCGACGGGGGGCCGGCACTGGCCGACTATAGCGGACCGATCCTGCGCGCCCGCATGACCCACGTCGACGTGCCGGAACTGGCGGGCCGGCGCATCGTCGGCTTCGCCGGGATAGGCCGTCCGGAGAAATTCTTCCGTTCGCTGCGCGTTTTCGGCGCGGAAATCGTCGGCACCAAACGCTTCGCGGACCACCACATCTATACCTCGTCGGAGATCGCCCGCCTGAAAGCGACGGCGCGGACCGCCGACGCCCTGCTCGTCACCACTGAGAAGGATTATGTGCGCATGACCGAGGCCGAACGCGAGGGAATCGCGGTTTTGCCGGTTCGGGCCGTCATCGACAATACCAAGGCCCTGGAGCTCCTGCTTGACAGACTGTGGCCGGCGCGATAGCGCCCCACTCACATGAACAAGCCCCCGGCCCGGCCCCTCTGGAAAACCCTGCGATACGGCGCGGAGTCGGCGGCGTTCTTTCCCTTCATGGCATTCTTCAAGCTGCTCGGGATCGACGCGGCTTCGGCCGTGGGCGGCTTCATCGGGCGGCAGGTGTTTTACCGCCTGCCCGTGACCAACACCGCGCGCGCCAATCTTCGCGCGGCGTATCCCGACATGAGCGAGGCGGAGATCGAAAAGACCGTGCGCGCGATGTGCGACAATCTCGGGCGCGTCGTCGCGGAGTATCCGCATCTGGGCAAGCTCACCTTGGGGCCCGGCGCGCGCATCGAGGTGGATGGCGTGGAGAACGCCAACGCGGCCGTCGCCAGCGGCAAGGGCGTGATGTTCATCTCCGGCCATTTCGCCAACTGGGAAACGATGCCGATAGCCGCCGGCCTGCTCGGATACGACGGCGGAGTGGTTTACCGCCCGCCCAACAACCCGTTTGTCGACCGCTGGATCTCGCGTCAGCGCGCCAAACTTGGTCCCAAGGACCACATCACCAAGGGCGCGCAGGGAACCCGCCGCATCTTCACGCTCCTCAGACGAGGCAAGCTCATCCTGATGCTGGTCGATCAGAAAACCGGACAAGGCGTCGCCGCACCGTTCTTCGGCCGCGACGCGATGACGACGCCGGCGCCCGCCTCGCTGGCGCTCAAATTGGGTTCGATTTTGCTGCCCGCCTCGGCCGAGCGCATCCGCGGCGCGCACTTCCGCGTGCGAATACACGATCCGATCGAATTTTCCCCGAGCGACGATCAGGAACGCGACGTGCTGGCGCTGACCGCGAAGATCAACCAAGCCATCGAGGCCATCGTGCGCGCGCGTCCTTCGCAATGGCTTTGGATTCATCGCCGCTGGCCCGGCCCGCGCGACAAGGTCAAGAAAAATAATCAAGCCTTGGGCGGTTCCGGCGCGGTCGTGGAGCGCGAAGGATCGAGCTTGAGCTGAAACCAGCACAGACCCCAATGCGTGTGCGGGCCGGTGGCGCGGCCGGTGTGGCCGACCAAGCCGATGACGTCGCCGCGCGCGACCGTGTCGCCAACCTTCGCCAAGCGCTTGCTCTGATGCAGATAACAGGTGGACACGCCGTGACCGTGGTCGAGCAGCGTAAAACCGCCGTCGACTAAATAATCGTCGGAGATCGACACGATTGCGTCCGCCGGCGCGCGGATCGGCGTGCCTTCCGGCGCGGCGATATCGACGCCCAGATGCGGCGCCATCGGCGTGCCGTTTTCGATGCGTTGGCTGCCATAAACGCTGGTGATAATGCCGGGGAACGGCCAATCGAAAGGCTCGGCAAAACCGACGCCGTCCGTGTCGCGTTTGCGCGCCTCGGCGATCGCCGCATTCTCGCGCCTGATGCGGGCGAGATCTTCCGGCGAGGGCGTGACGAGTTCCTGCGGCAACCCGCTGACGCGCTGGGTTTCGTATTGGCGAACGATGGGCGCGATGTCGCGCGTTTCGCTGCCGCCGTCGGCATAAAGCGCAACGACATGTGCCGGCTTGGTGCGATCGTACGAAAATCCGAAGGCGAAATTGCCTTGCGGCGACAGCCGCACCTGCAAGTCGTCGACGCTAACCTTCGCTCCGGGGGACGCCTTGCCGACCGCCAGACTGCCCTGCTCCATCGACCCGGCAAACGACAAGAGCGAATTTGCGTCGGCGCGTGCCAGGCGCGGCATGACGATGGCAGCCGCGGCCGACGCCAGCACCGTGCGCCGCGCGAACTTCAAGGCGTCTTACCCGTTTCCTGAAAGCGTTTGAGGGCGGCCGCCGCGGTCGCATAGGCCTCCTGCAACTCGACGCTCCAATAGCGCAGCGCGTCGAGCGGGATCTGCACGCCCGTGACCGCGCAGGTCACGAACGACCCCGCCTTCACCACGCGGTATTCGCCGTCGAGATATTCCAGCTCGGCCAAACCTTCGGGCCTCAGATCGCGTTCCATCTTGTTCATTTCGGCACTTTAAGTGATTTGCGCGCGTTTTCCACAGCGGGGCCGTTTCCCTGGATTTTTTTAATTTCGCGCAAAGTCGAATTCGAATGGCCGAAAACGGGGTTAACCCTTTGAACCGGCGCGGGAAACGGCCTGCTAGAATCGCCGCGAAAACCCGCATGATCGAACACCAAGCCCGTCTGAACCTCCATCTTTCGAACCCGACCGCCTTTTCGCCGCCCAAGCGGACACCGACTTCATGTGGTCGATGGAATGGAAGTTTCAATAAGAGGTGCTGACCTAATTCGGGCGATTGTGCCCTACGTGACCGGGTAAGGCCAAAGTTTTATCTGTGCGCACGACAGGTCGCGCTTTTCCTATGCCTTTTTTTGTTCACTTCTTTTGCGCTGATTATAGCGACTAGCCCATGGGATAAAGCCTTTGGTACGGAAATCCCACGCCAAGCAGAAAGTCTGCGTGTAATCGGCCCGGAATATGTCGGCGAAGATCATCTCTCCGTAGAGAAAGAGGTGGCAGTCTCCATCTTTGAGTCCCTTGTAGGCGGCCTTGTTGACGGGGACCGTCGTGAACTTCTTGATTGTTGTACTGGTTTCCTGGGCCGCCTCCAAGACAGGCTCTACTGCGTAATCCGCATAGACATCTGTGCGCGGCTCGGCTGGCATTTCAGTGAGATATTCAAACCTCGCGGCGACCGATCTCAACAACGCTGGCGTTCGTCCGTAGTTCTTGATTTTGAACGATACGGTCGGGGTTACAAAAATGTCAGGGCTAGCTGGATTGTCGTAAAGCACAAATGGCTCGAAGTCCTCTTTGAACGTTCCGGACTTGATGACCGGATAGAGAAATGGCGTTTCGAGGTCGGTCAGCGCGCGGTCAGCAACATCAGCAGCCTTCTTTGCGGCATTAGCGGCCCTTATCGAGAAGATGAGAGTAAGCAGGAATATAAAAGCCTGAACGCCAGTAAGGATGAGTGCCACCCAAGCAATGTGCAGCGTATCCGTGTCCGAGGTCTTCCGTTCCTGCTCGGCGGCGTAGGCGTCTATTTTTTCCTCGTTCTTTGGGGCGTTTACTACTTGAACCAAGGCCGGTAGCGCATCGGTATTCCGCTTTTCGTTATCGCCAGCTTGGGCATCCTGAGCGAGTCGCTCGTGTTTGGATTGGCTATGTGATGGGTATGCAAGAACAACATCACTGGCAAAATTGGTCAGCGCCAGAGCGATCACTAGCGCGGCAAGACACGCTGGATACCAACCGGAAGATTTCCGTCTCAACATCCCCTATTCGCTTCCCCAAAGATGTCCGTGTTCATGCGATGATTATAGCGCAATTGGATCGATACTATAATCTTTACCCTCCCCTTGAGGGAGGGTCGAATTTGGATAGGCGCGGCAGCGCGTAGACAAATTCGGGGAGGGGTACGACAGTCGAGGCATCACCCCTCCCCGAAATTTGCTCTCGCAAATTTCGACCTCGACCTGCGAACATTCCACTGGAATGTTCGCGAACGGTCTCGACCCTCAAGGGGAGGGTGGATTCAGGAATTTGACTTCGTGCCAATGTCGCTACCTGGGTCCCCGTCCCTCACGTTGTGCGCGTCCATACGCTGTCGTTCTGGACCGCACGACGCTCGCCGGGGATGACAGTGTGTTTTAGAACAAGCTTCCTTGTGGGGTGCCGGGAGATTTGCCGCGCGATTTGGATTTCGGCGCGGCATGACCATCCGCCGTCGCGCCCGCTTCGCCGTCGCCGAAAGTGAGTGTGAGATGTTCGCCTGGGGCGATGGCGGCGGCGCGGCTACGCAGCGTGCCGTCCGCGCCCCTGACCAGCGCAAAGCCGCGCGCTAGCACCGCGCGGTGGCTGACGCCATCGAGCACGCGCGAAAGGCCATCAAGGTGGGCTTCGAACCCGGCCAGCCGGTGGCGATGGCTATGTGCCAGCCGCAGCGCCAGCGCTTGCGTTCGTTCGGCGCCGAGCGAGAGGCGATTTTCGAGGCCTGCCGGCCTGAGCAGCGACGAAGCTGCGATGTAGGCGCGCCGATTTGTGTCGAGATTGCGCCGCAGCGCGTAGCCGAGACGCTCGGCCACCCCGTCGAAGCGCTGACGCGGCTGGGCGAACATCTGGTCGGCGCGGGGCAGCACGCGGGCCAATTGTCGGACCGCGCGGCGGCGGTCCTCCATGCTCCGGACGAAGGCGCGCAAAAGGCGGCGCTCGAAATCCAGCGTCTGGGCGATGAGTTCGGTGCGAACCGGAACCGCCAACTCCGCGGCGGCGGTCGGCGTTGGCGCGCGCATGTCCGCCGCGAAATCGATCAGCGTGGTGTCGGTCTCGTGGCCCACGGCGGAAATCACCGGAATATCGCATTCGGCGACGGCGCGGACGACGGCCTCTTCGTTGAAGGCCATCAAATCCTCGATCGAGCCGCCGCCCCGCGCCACGATCAGCACATCGGGGCGCGGCAGGCCCGCTTGCGGGAATTTTCCGAAGCCGCGAATGGCCGCCGCAATCTCGTCCGCCGCGCGCTCGCCTTGCACGGCCACCGGCCACAGCAGCACGCGGCGCGGAAAGCGCGCGTCCAGCCGATGCATGATGTCGCGGATCACCGCTCCGGTCGGCGAGGTGACGACGCCGATCACCTCGGGCAGAAACGGCAGCGGCTTCTTGCGGGCGGCGTCGAACAGGCCTTCGGCAGTGAGCTTCTTCTTGCGCTCCTCCAGCATCGCCATCAGCGCGCCGAGCCCGGCAAGCTCTACCTGCTCGACAATGAGCTGATAGCGCGACGAACCGGCATAGGTGGAAACCCGCCCGGTGCAGACGACTTCCAGCCCCGCCTCGGGCTTGACCTTCAGCGCGCGCGCCGTGCCCTTCCAGATCACGGCGTTGAGCACCGCCTTGTCGTCCTTGAGGTCGAAATAGACGTGGCCGGAGGAATGGAATTTCAGGCCGCTGATCTCGCCGCGCACGCGCACGAAGGGAAAAGCGTCCTCGACGGTGTGCTTCAGGGCCACTGAAAGCTCCGTGACGCTGAATTCGGGCAGATTGGCGCGGGTTGATTCGGTCATGGCTTTGGAAATCATACATCGTTATTGAATTCCACCCTCCTCTTGAGGGAGGGTCGAAACGCGAAGCGTTTCGGGGAGGGGTATACGGCCAGACCCCCCACCGAAAAATCCGCTGCGCGGATTTTTCTGCCTCCCCCTCAAGGGGGGAGGCAAGCGGGGTACTTGTCATGAACGTCCTTCTCATCGGCTCCGGCGGCCGCGAGCACGCCCTGGCCTGGTCGCTTTCGGCGAGCCCCATCGTCGCCAAATTGTACTGCGCGCCCGGAAATCCGGGCATCGAGGCCGTGGCGGAGTGCGTGCCGATCACCGCCGCCGACTTGGACGGGCTGGTCGCCTTCGCCAAGGAAAAAAAGATCGGCTTTGTGGTGATCGGGCCGGAAGCGCCGCTCGTCGCCGGGCTTGCCGACCGTTTCGAAGCGGCGGGCATCAAGGCGCTCGGCCCCAGCGCCAAGGGCGCGATCCTGGAAGGCTCCAAGGGCTTCGTGAAGGATTTGTGCGACGATCACGGCATCCCGACCGGCCGCTATCGCCGCTTCCGCGAGCCGCTGCCGGCCAAATCCTACGCCAAGACGCTGGGCCTGCCGGTCGTCATCAAAGCGGACGGGCTGGCCGCCGGTAAAGGCGTCATCATCGCCGAAACCAAAGAGGACGCGCTCAGCGCCATCGATTTCATGTTCGACGGAGCCTTCGGCGCGGCCGGCGCCCAAATCGTGGTGGAAGAATTCCTCGACGGCGAGGAAGCGAGCTTCTTCGCCCTGACCGATGGCGAACACGTCTTGCCGCTGACCGGCGCGCAGGACCACAAGCGCGTCTTCGACGGCGACCGGGGACCGAACACCGGCGGCATGGGCGCCTACAGCCCGGCGCCCGTGCTGACGCAAGACGTCATCGACAAGACGATGAACCGCATCGTGAAGCCGACGGTCGCGGCGATGGCCGAGCGCGGCACGCCCTATATGGGCGTTCTCTTCGCGGGGCTAATGATCAAGGACGGGGAACCGAGCCTGATCGAATATAATTGCCGCTTCGGCGACCCCGAAACCCAGGTGCTGGTGACCCGGCTCAAATCGGACCTTGCGACGGCGCTGCTCGCCGCGCGCGACGGCGTGCTAGACGCCATCGATCTGCGCTGGCACGACGATGCGGCGCTGACCGTGGTCATGGCGGCGAACGGATATCCCGGCGATACCGAGAAAGGCTCGGAAATCCGCGGCTTGGACGAAGCGGCGAAGCAGGGCGGCGTGCAGATCTTCCATGCGGGAACCGCGCGCCGCGACGGAAAAATCGTGGCGGCCGGCGGGCGCGTGCTGAACGTCACCGCGACGGGCAAGACCGTCGCCGAAGCGCAGAGGCGTGCCTACGCGGCCGTCGATGTCATCGACTGGCCGCAAGGCTTCTGCCGCCGCGACATCGGCTGGCGGGCGATCGCACGAAAATCTTGAGCGCTATTGGCACCCGTCCGGCGCGGCTGGGGCAACCTTCAACAGTTCGATCTCGAAAACCAGCGTCTGATCCGCAGGAATGAGGCCGTTTCCCGCGCCGGTTTTGCCGTACGCAAGCCCCGCCGGGATGACGAGCTTCCACTTGTCGCCCGCGTGCATCATCTGCAGCGCCTCGACCCAGCCGGGGATCAGCGCTCCCGCGGGAAACGTGGCGGGTTTGCCCGGCTTCGTTTCATCGAACACCTTGCCGTCGATCAGCGAGCCCTTGTAATTGACGGTGACGCAATCGTGACGGCCGGGCTGTGCGCCTTTTCCGCGCTTGATGACCTGATACTGGATTCCCGGCACGGATACGACGCCGGCCGTTTTTGCATTGGCGACCAGATAAGCGGCGTTCGCGGATGCGCTCAAAGAATCGTCGCCGGCAAAGGCCGACGAGGTCAGCAGGGCCGCGGCAAGCACGGCAGTCAAAGTCGGACGCATTTCGAAGAACCCCTCTGTTTGGCAAATCGTTTGGCGGTACGTCTTTATAGCCGCCCTGCATCGTTATGCCAGGGCAAACGTGCACGCTTGTAAGGGCGCGAAAAGCTGAACGAACCGTTGATCCCCCAAGCCGCGATTAAGTAACGCTTAACGCAACCGCAACGCCTGTAAGTTGCGAAATCGTTGATTAACTCCATGCGACTAGGCTTATGCCCAAGCGAGCAATTTTCGCTCATAGCGGGGAGTGTCATGTCGGTTGAAGACCCTCGGAGAGCCACAGACCAGGATCGCGATAGGGCGTATCACGCCTATCGCCTCATGGCCGAGGAAGCCTCGGACATCGTAATCTTGCACGAGCCCGACGGACGGATTTTCTTCGCTTCCTCCGCGCTGGAGCGAATTCTCAAGCGCACGGCGGCGGACATCGAACAGCACAGGTTCCTCGACTTGATTCATCCCGACGACGTCGAAGAAGCCGCCAAGATCAATGCGATCCCGCTGCCGGGTCAAATGCTGACGGCCACCTATCGCACGCTTCACGGCGACGGCCATTACATCTGGATCGAAACGACGACGCGCGGCGTCTACGACCCGCAAACCGGCGCGCTGCGCAACACGATCAGCGTTTCGCGCGACGTCACGCGGCGCATGAACCACGAACTGGAAGTCAAGGGCGCGCAGGAACGCGCCGAATCCGCCAACAAGGCGAAATCGCAGTTCCTCGCGAACATGAGCCACGAGCTGCGCACGCCGCTCAACGCCGTCATCGGCTTCACCGATCTGATGCGCCAGCGCACCTTCGGCCCGCTCGGCAACGAGCGCTATGAGGAATACGCAACGCTGATCTACGATTCCGGCCAGCTCCTGCTCGATCTCATCTCCGACATGCTGGACATGGCAAAGATCGAAGCCGGCAAGCTCGAGCTCAATTACGAACGCGTCGACGTGACCGGAACCGTCGAGGATTGCGTGCGCATGTTGCGCGACCGCGCCGAAAACAACGGTCTGGAACTCACGCTTTCGCTTCCCAACGAGCCCCTGTTCCTGATCGCGGACAGGCGCGCGGTGAAACAGGTTCTGCTCAACCTGTTGACGAATGCCATCAAGTTTACGCCGGCCGGAGGTCACGTCGGCGTCGGTGTGCGCTACGGTGATGGTCTGACGACCATCACCGTGCGCGACACCGGAGTCGGCATTCCCGAGGCCGAATTGCCGCGGCTCGGCAATCCCTTCGAGCAGGTCAACATCGATCCGATGCTCGCCAAGGGCGGCTCGGGCCTCGGCCTGGCGCTGGTGCGCGCGCTGATGGAAAAGCACGGCGGCACGCTGGCCATCGAGAGCGAGGAAGGCGTCGGTACGACCGTCCGCGTCACTTTCCCGCTGGTCGCCAACAAGCGCGCCGCCGCCTGAATTCACTGCTCCCCGACGAAGGGACGATTTGACAGCGGACTTGCGTCACGGCAAGCAGTCGCCATGCTGCTTTGGGCGGGTGCCTTCCTGATTGTCCTTGGCGTCGCGTGCGTGGCCGTCGACCGGCCCGCCGTGCATTTCATCTACGACCATGTGGGCATGCGGTTCCACAACTTCCTTTCCGCAACGACGCATATGGCCAAGGCGGCGCATTGGCTTGCCGCGGCCTGTCTGGTCTATGCCGCCGCCTGGGCGTGGCTGCGCTGGATTGGAGAGAATCCCGCGATCAAGCTGGCGTCGCAGGTCGCGCTCGCCTTCCTCGCCAGCCTGGCGCTGGGCAGCGCCGTCCTGCACGGGATCAAGCTGGTGCTCGGCCGCAGACGCCCGCGCGACGAACTGGAGATGAACCGCTACGGCTTCATCCTGTTCGGCTTCAACCTCGATTGGAACTCGTTTCCGTCCGGTCACGCGTTGACGATCATGTGCGTGGCGACGATCGCCACCGCGCTATGGCCGCAACTGGCCGTCCTGTGGTTCGCCGCGGCTCTTTGGCTCGGACTGACGCGAGCCCTGCTCACCGCACATTTCCTCAGCGACGTGTTCGTCGGCGCCGGCATCGGCCTTCTCAGCGCCCGCGAAGTGCTGGTGAATTTCTTTCCGCTGTTCGCGCCGGTCTGGTTCTAGCGCTGCAGGATCGTCTGCACTTGGGCGATGCGTTTGGCGGGATCTTCGTCTTCGGCCACCTCGGGCTTTTTGGGGACCTGCACGCCGCGCTGCACCGCCGGCCGTTCGCCCACCGCCGTCAGCCAGCGCTGCAGATGGTCGAGGCCGTCCACCGAAACGCCGGACCAGGGATAGGTGCGCGCCCAGCACCAGTTGGCGATGTCGGCGATGGAGTAATCGCCGGCCAGATATTCGTGATCCTTGAGCTGCCCATCCAGCACTTCGAACAACCGGCGCGACTCGTTCTGATAGCGGTCGATGGCCGCCTGGTATTTCTCGGGCCAATAGCGGAAGAACACATTCGCTTGGCCCATCATCGGGCCGATGCCGCCCATCTGGAACATCAGCCATTGGATGACGCGCGAGCGGCCCTTGGCGCCCGCGGGCATCAGCTTGCCGGTCTTCTCCGCCAGATAGATCAGGATCGCGCCGGATTCGAAGACGGCGAAATTGTCCGCGTCGCGGTCGACGATGGCGGGAATGCGCCCGTTCGGATTGATCTTCAGGAACCAGTCCGCCTTCTGCTCCAGCTTACCGAGCTGCAGATAGTGAACCTCGTAAGGCAGGCCCAATTCTTCGAGCGCAACGGAGGCTTTGTAGCCGTTCGGCGTCGCCGCGGTGTAGAGGTCGATCATGGTGTCCTTTCCGGCCAAGCTTATCGCGATAGATGTAGGAGGCGTTCGGCCGGGATCAAGTGCGAAGGGCCTGAAAGAAAGACTTCAGCACCCGCCCGGCTTCCTCGGCGTCACCCGCCCGTGCGACTTCGGGACGATGATGACAAGTGGGCTGCTCGAAGAAGCGCGGGCCGTGCAAGACCGCGCCGCCCTTGGGGTCAACGGCCGCGAACACCAGGCGCGCCACCCGCGCCATGGAAATGGCGCCGGCGCACATGGCGCAGGGTTCGAGCGAGACATAGAGCGCGGTTCCGGTCAGCCGCTCATTCCCCAAGCTGCGGGCGGCTGCGCTGAGGACCAGCATTTCGGCATGAGCCGTGGGATCATGGCGTTCCACGATGCGGTTGCCGTCGCGGGCCAGCACCTCTCCGGAAGCCGACAGCAGCACCGCGCCGACCGGCACCTCGCCGCGAGCGCCGGCCGCTTGGGCTTCGGCGAGGGCAAGTGCTATGGCTTCGTCGTCATTCATCGCGGATTCCTTTATTGGCCGAAGATAACGCCCCGCAGGGCGAACGCATAGCAAAGCTGATCGCGCGGGCGGGCATCTGCTCGCGCCGCGACGCCGAGAAGCTGATCGCCGAAGGCCGCGTGGCGCTCGACGGCGAGAAGGTGACGACGCCCGCCACCAAGGTCGGCGAGAACCAGGTCGTCTCGGTCGACGGCAAGCCATTGGGCGAGCCCGATCCGGCGCGGCTGTGGCGCTACCACAAACCGGCGGGCCTGGTGACCACCCACCGCGATCCGCAAGGCCGCCCGACCGTCTTCGCCAACCTGCCCAAGACGCTGCCGCGCGTGGTGTCCATCGGACGGCTGGACTTCAACTCCGAAGGCCTTCTGCTGCTCACCAACGACGGCGAGATCGCCCGCCGCCTGGAACTGCCCGTCGGCGGCTGGACCCGCAAATACCGCGCCCGGCTGTTCGGCAAAGTCAGCCAGGCCGACCTCGACAAACTGGCCGAGGGCGTCACACTCGGCGGGGTGAAATACGGACCCGTCGTCGCCGACCTGGAGCGCAGCAAGGGCATGAATTCCTGGGCCAGCGTGACGCTCAAGGAAGGCAAGAACCGCGAGGTCAAACGCGTCATGGAAAGCCTGGGACTGCGCGTGGCGCGGCTGATCCGCGTGCAGTTCGGGCCGTTCCACCTGGGCCAGCTCGCCGAGGGCGCGGTGGAGGAAATCCCCGCCAAGCTGTGGCGCGAGCATCTGGGCATCGGGCGCAAGAAGCGCGACAGGGAGCCGACATGAAACGCCTGATCCTGATTTGCGTTCTGGCCGCGGCGGGCTGCGGCCGCTGGGTCGACCTCGACGCCGACGCCTTCGCCCAGGGCAACGCCACGCAGGAGCAGTTCCTGGCCGACGGCAAAGCCTGCGCCGCCGAAGCGGAGCAAAAGCGTTCCTGGGAACTGCGCGGCCTCGAGGCCGAAAACGCCCAGAAACACCTCATCTTCAACCGCGCCTATGCCGCCTGCATGAAGGCCAAGGGCTACCGCGAAGCAACCTCTGCGTTCGATTTCTGGCAGGCCTACGATCTATAGAGCCTGTCTCGGTAATCCTCGTGAGCCGCGTTTCGCGCGAAAATCGTTCTATGGCAGGAGAAGCGCGAAGAGCGTACCGGGAAGTACGGTCGAGCGCTTCGACGAACCAGAGGGCGATTTTCGCCGAAACCCTTCGGGACGCGCCGCTTTTGCCCGCCCGGTACGTCGCCGCGCTTGCCCGATGTGCCGCATCGCGCTGCGCGCGGCTCCTGCCGGATCGGGCAAAATCGGCAGCGTCGCGGCCATGACGATTACCGAGACAGGCTCTTGGGGGTTGCAAGCCCGGCGCAAGCTGATATGCAGCGGCCCCACCCCCGGAGGCCCGAGCCATGAAGAAGTACGTCAAGCCTCAGGCCTATGCCGCCGAAACCAAGGACCACCGCTATGCCGGCACGTTCGAGGTTCTGGTGCCCCTGCCCGACCGCGTGAAACCGCACCGCATCGCCCAACAATTCCCCACCCAGCAGGCGGCCGAAGGCTGGCTGCACAGCGACGAAGGCCAGGACGCCATCGCCGAGCTGTTCGCCTCCCACAAGCCGGAGCCGGCCAAAGCGGGATCGGCGGCGAAGGGCGGCGCTTCCAAGTCGGCGAAACGCTGAGCGGCCTACCATATCTTGTAGGCGCTTAAGCCGCCCTTACTACTATTTGTTTTCGACTTCGGAGGGGGGTATCCCCCCTCTCACTCTTTTCCTTTTTCGCATTCAATTCCTCGCGGCCACACCGCGCGCACCACAGACTCGAAATAGGAATTAAAGCCAACGCGTCAAGGGGCTGCGGCAGAATGTCCATTCGCCCTATCCGCCCCCCAACACTGCGTAGCGCCGCGCCAGGCTCTCGGCCGGCCAGAGCTTCGCCATGTCGTAATAGACCTCGAACGCGGGCACGCCTTTGGGCAGGTGCACCCAGCGCAGCTTCGAGCGCGTGAAGATGTGCGCGTTCGGCGGCAGCGCGGAGGGATCGTCGAGCGTGGCCACGCGCACGAAGCGCAGCGCGGGGCGGCGGCCGTAATCGCTCCACAGCGCGGTCTGGCAGACGGGGCAGCGATAGATGTCGTGCGGACGGCCGCTTTCGCTGGGCACGGTGACGGGAACGGGCGCGGCCGATCCGGGGAGCAGCGTGATGCGGGCGGTCTCGATCACCGCGTTGATGGCGAAGGCGCTGCTGGTCTGGCGCCGGCACTCGGTGCAGTGGCAGCAATTGACGAACATCGGCGCGCTTTCGAGCCGGTACTTCACCGCGCCGCAAAAACAGGAACCGGAGAAGGTGGGCATGGGGGACTCCTTGGACAGCGCCCGCGTTTCTCACCCTTCGACAGGCTCAGGGTGAAGGTTTTGATTAGACCCTCATGCTGAGCTTGTCGAAGCATGAGGAAATCTCGATAATAATGTGCATGGTTTGTTCTTGCAAGTCGCGTTGGCATGTTGTATACACAGTGTGTATATAGCCGGCATGAGGAGAACGACGCCGATGGATATGAGAGCACCTCGGAAAGCCGTGAAGCCGCGCGCGATTACGCGCCCGCGCCCCGACACGACGATCAATCTGCGCGTCTCGCGCATGGCGCGCGACGAGATCGACAGCGCAGCAAGCCTGCTCGGCAAGACCCGCACCGATTTCATCGTGGAAAGCGCGCGCAAGCACGCTACCGACGTGTTGCTGGACCGGCGGCTGTTCTCGCTGGATGCCGTGCAGCATAACGCGTTCCTGAAAGCGCTGGATAAACCCGCGCCGCCGAACGCACGCCTGAAGCGGTTGATGGCGAGCAAACCTCAGTGGGAAAAGTAAGCCCGCTTTCCGCGCCTGAGCCGATTGCCGACACGCATGACCTGAGCCGCTTCGATTGCGGCAAGGACGCGCTGAACGATTGGCTCAGGTCCCGGGCGGCAAGGAGCGAGGGCCGCTCGTCGCGCTGCTATGTGGTGTGCGCGGGGCGCGCGGTGGTCGGCTATTACAGTTTATCGACCGGCGCCGTGAGACATGACGGCGCCGGACGCACGCCACGGGCGTTGCGCGCAAATATGCCGGACCCGACGCCCGTGATGGTGCTGGGTCGTCTCGCGGTCGATAAGGAATTTCAGGGGCGCGGCATCGGAAAGGATATGCTGAGAGACGCACTGCTGCGCGTGCTGGCGGCATCGCGGATTGTCGGTGCGCGGGCGCTGATCGTCCACGCCATCGACGACGAGGCCGTGCCGTTCTACGCGGGGTTCGGCTTCCGGTCGTTCGCCGGCGACGTGCGGACGATGTTTTTGCCGATGGAGGCGATTAAGAGAGCGGTGTGAGAAAGCCACCGGAGTTTTATGTAAGTGAGGATTTTGCACAAAAACTCACCTCCCCATTAGCGTTTTCGCCAAGTCCACGTAAGGATCAGAGTCCGACTTAAATTGGCTATCTGCGCTTCTCATTCGTAGCATGGCTTGCTCGGCCGGCATGATTTCCAATCTCTTTTTTATTGCAGAGATTAGTTCTTGGCGGTCTAACGGCATTTCTACAAGTCCCAAGGATCGTGCGAAATTGTCTATCTGGTCCTTGGTGCGAAGAATACGCTTGTCCGTGATGCGGTCGATGAAGAACACTATCGCCCGTCGAACGTCAGCAAGGGACGCGCGGCTAGTACGGCCATACTTCTTTGACGCAACAGAGGTTCGTTTTGAAGCCGCCTCGCCCATTTGGAGATATCTGAGGGCGGCCACAATCGTTCGTAGGTCTGGATCATCCATCACTTCACGCATGTTCGCCACCTGCTGCAGTTCGGTTTGCGAATACCGAAGCCGCAGCAGGCAAAGTTCTAAAAAAAGTTGTTCAACTTTAGAGGTCATAGCCCAATCCGTTGGATGAACTCTGCGCCCACTTGGTCAAATTCGTCCTTCACCCACCAGCGCGCATAGTCTGTGATGAATATAGGTTTTCCGCTGCGGGCGCCAGCAGGAAATGAATCCGAATGGCGGACCTCATTCTCGAACACATACCATCCCTGCTGGGTGGCAAGCGTTTTAACGTCGTTTCTCCCCGCGTTATGTTCCTTCTTCGTATGTTGAGCGTCAGAGTCGTTGAACACAATCCCAGCTAGTTCCAACGTGTGATTATCGTACTGGAGCTTGAAGTCGTTTAGCGAACGGACAAGCAGCGGAATACCGATCGCCGCGAGGAACTCTGGCTTAACCGGTATCAGCAGGTATCGGCTAGAGCGATATGCGGCGCTAGTCAAAATCGATTCAGTGGGGGCGCAGTCGATCAAAATGAGATCGTACCCAGATTCAATCTTCGCCACAAAATTGGGCAAGAGGTGGTCCTTGCTCGTCGGGTTCTTTAGCGTCCACGCCAGTTCGAGACGAGAAGGAACTAAGTCAATCCGGCTGCCATTTACCCACTTGCGAATTTCCTGGATCACTGACTTTGGATTGAACGGTGTAGGTGCTTTCTTAGAGATCGTGGGTGCCGTGAACTGTTCAAAGAGATCCACAATCGTTGGCTTATTTGCATCCAAGAACTTTTTGTACGCTATTGGACCCATGAGGTC
>CAVPYO010000009.1:0-35726 GCA_963710025.1 uncultured Alphaproteobacteria bacterium
TCATCAGAAAACTCCGACGCCTCTTGCGAAAATTCGTACACCAGCTTCTTTGCTTGAGGGAATACGTCGCCTAATTCCCGATCTACCTCTATGACCAAGTCTTGCGCATAAGTTTTCAGACCATGCACGATGTCATCGCATTCAATGCGCTTGTGGCCCATGTTAATGGCATAGCCAAGACAATAGCGAAAGAGCTTGAGCAGGTTTCTTGGCCGCATCAATGATCGGCCAGCCATAAAGGCAAGCCAAGGTTCACCCGAGTAGTGTGAAACGCACACTTGAGCCCAAACGTCAGACCCCGTAATGCCTTCTTGTTTGAGTGAAACCATTACACGTCTTTTCAATACCTCGGCTAGAAGATCAGCGTCCGCCCAATCTAGCGATGCACGCATCTCCTTACCGTAGTCCGCAGAGCCTTGCATGAGTAATGAGTACACATCGTCGCGTACGAACACGATCGAATGAAAACTAATGTCGTGGCTCTTAAACTCTCTCTCAATCTTTCTGCTTGCGTTGATAAGGCAGCGCAGGATGAAAACATCTTCCGGGCTGATACCTTCGACATTCCACCCTTTGTCTATGTTATCGAAAAGCAACCAAACCTCTTCCTTCAGGTGGAGATACGCGATCAACGCTTCGAAGAGACTTCGTATGTCGTGTTTATAAAGGATTTCCGTAACCTGGTTGGTCGTCACGTTAAGATGAGCGTCTTGACCAAGTATCGATTCCGCTCGTAGCGAATACCTGAGAAATTCGTAGATTAATTGATCTGAAAGCTTGGATAAACGCTCGCGAAAATCACCTTCCTGAAGACAACTCAGTGCTGGCGTGCAGCTTTTCTTCAAATTTACGTACGGCTGGGTGAGCGTATGATCGCGCATGTGAACATCGCGGTCCTTTTCTACACCTTAGGATGTTATCTCCAACAATAGTATGTATTCCCAGAGCGCGGTAATCAGGTGTTGTTGGGCACCCGCGGTCAAAAAATCTAAGACCCGCTCCTTCAGTTTTACCAGTTGGAATCCTTCTGGCTTCAGATCGACAACGATATTTGGCTTACGAGCTCGTTTGACATCGCGAAGCTGCACGAAGAGGGCAGTTTTCCCCGACCCCTTTCGTCCCACGACTAAATTTACCTCCCCACGTAGTGCCCTTTGAAATTCATCCGTTGAAAGAAAATAGTCTGAAAGCGTCGTCATTTCGTTTTCGGCGGTTGGATCGCCGACTGACAAATTTGTCAAGATCGTTGAGGGTGATGATTTTCTGGTCTGAGAACGTTGACTGAAATCGGTAATCTCAAGCGAAAAAGCCTGAACCGCGTCAGTAATATCGTCTGGGTGACGATACTTCTTCGTAATGTCGCGAACATCGAGGGGTGGTGAAAATTCGGTCGGATGTATTATGAGCGTAGGAATTTCCAAAGCAACCGCAAGTCCAGCGACAAACATTGCGCGAATGTTGTGCTGTCTGGGTCCTGAACCGACACCAATTGGAGTGGTGCAATAACACCGGCGGACTGCGCTACGTGCCTAATTGCGTCTAGTGCCAGAGTCGTACGTCTTCATCTGGTTGAAGCTCCTAAATTTCCATCGCGCCTTTTTTGTTCGCGATACGAGCATAAGATGAGCGTCGTTCTTCCTTGCGGGCTCCACGATATATACTGGTTGCTGATGGTTAACCGCGGCCTCAAATATCCGAGGAGCGAAATCGGTTCGCTCAACTAGAAGCTTCGCCAACGATTCCGAGTTTTCATATTTTTCGAAACCGAGTGTATCGAAGATGCCTACATTGGCTGCAAGCTCGCGATCACCGACTTGCGTTGAATTGACAAAGAGAAGACACCGCTTCTTGCTTCCTATAGCAAACCCAATCTCAAACGCGACATTCTCGTTTAGATATGTGATGTCAGCAGCCAGAAATGCACTTGAACCAATTTTGAAAAAAATCGGTTCAGTCAATGGCACACCAGATATGTCGTTTTTCTCCCACCCCTCAATTACAAAATTGGGGGAGGCGGCGTTAAATCTGCCGATTGCAGTACGGACGGTTTGGGTGATCTCAGTTGAGACGCTCGGATAAGCGAAGAAGGCCGGAGACTTGGTCATTGCATCTTCCATCCCGAAGGCGCGTCAGTGGTGTCGAGGTGGGGAATCAAACCGACATGCCCTTGCGGGCGCTGGATTTTGAAGTCTTCCTCGGACGTTAGGAAGCTACGACATTTAATACCATTTGGACAGCATCTTGAACAATGCGCAAGAAATATGCGGGTGGCAGACTGGCGGATTGGGTAGCTATCGCAGAAGTCCGAGATCGGGAAGGCGGCTCCGCCTTGTCGCGAGACATTGCGTCATTCCTGTGATCGTCTCTGTACAGTCAATACTCGTCCTCCAGCATGATCGTCAGAACGCGAGTCGTAAGCGCCGGATCGGCTGGGTCCTGCGAACCAAAGCGCGTCGTGTGATCGTAGTAGTCGATCTTCCAGAGAAGGCGCTCTTCGCCGAGATCGAACATGCCGAAGTCGTGCTCGCCATACGGATCGTTGTCGGACGTGAAGTCGTTGAAGGCTTTCACGGTTGCAAGGGCCGCCGTAGAAAAAGGGATGCCGTAATCGGAGACCCCGGCGGTGAAAAGGCACCTGCCTCCTTCAAGCGTGGTGCGGAATGCGTCGTTGAGTTCGCGGATACGTTCGGTTCGGGATGAAGCGGACATTGTTCGACCTTTCGGCAGTGAGTCCGCGCCAATCGCGGTCTCGATGCCGACCGAAAGGCCGAAGGGTTGAAGCGTGGCGGTCATAGGCTGGCCTCCGGCCACCGCAAGGCGCGGAGCTGCACAAGCCCCGGAACGGGGCGCGGAAGCGAGCGGCCTTGACCGGCACGCGCACTTCGGCAGGAAGGTCGGTGAAAAGAGAGACTGCGATTGAACGGCGCGGATCGCGAAGGCGAACAGAATACCGCTGGCCGAACCTGCTCCGGAGAACGGGCAAGGACGAAACGCACGCCAATGAAGGAAGGCGGGGCTGAACCCCGGAACGGTCGCGCTCCCCAAGGGGCGCTCCCTTTGGCGCGACGCTGAACGTCACGCTGAACATGGCGGAAGCTCCGGCGGGCTTCCAAGTTGCCGATGTTTAAGGGGCTTGGCGTGGTCGATCCTTGCTTGCAAGAGGAGCCGGTTTACGGCGACGCGGGCGCTTCGTGTTGATGGCGGAAGCATCCAACATGTTGGCGATGTGGATGGCGTAGTGCTTTTGGATCATTTCGACGGAGGTGCGACAGTTCTTGGCCAACTGATAAACGTCGGCCCCCTCCATGAGACGTTGGCATATATAATAATGTCGGAGCGAATAGAACGTATGCGCTTTGCCGTCTCTGTCGAATTTCAGATTGACCTTTTTGTCCTTGAGAATTCTGTTGAATAGCTTGATGTGATTGCCGGGAAACACCTTGTCGGTCGGCTGCGGCAAGTCGGCGGCAACGATAGGAAGGGCCGCTGCTGCTGCCGCCGCCTTTTTCGACCTCGGTTTGCGCCCTTGGGGAGCCCACTTCGGGCGATTGAGGAGACGCTGATAAGGTTTCACGGCGTCCGACCGGCTCTTGCAATAACCTGTGCCGCGTTTGCCGCGAACCTCGATCAAGAGAATGAGTTCATCGGTCGTGTCGTCTTTCACCATCTTCACGTCACGATGTTCGAGGTTCTTGGCTTCGTCCGGACGCATACCGGTGTTCGCCATGAACAGAACGTAGTCGTGTAGTTCTTCGGCTTCGTACCGGGACCGTTCGGTTTTGGCGTTTCGCGCGTATTCGCGCGTCGCCGTGTAGAGGGATTTGTATTCTTCGGGGGTGAACCAAGGCCGACGAACGACCTTCATCTGCTTCCTATAAGGAGCCGAAAAATCTGGGAGGCCGGTAATCCACCCTTTGCGAAGGGCCACCTTCATCACAAGACGCAGCGTGATGATCTCATTGTCGAGCGTGTTGCGGGCAGGGGGCTTCGGTACTTCGGTAGAATTTTCCTTCTTTCGGACGTAGGGATTCTTGGCCCGATTGATACGGTATTCCTGCGCCGTGTCGGCGGTAATCTCGCGGACACCTTTCTTTCCCAAGAAAGGGCGCAGGTGGTTTTTCAAATGTGCTTTGTGTTCGGCTACCCAACGGGAACTGCGTTCGCCGCTGGTGCTGACTTCGTATTCTGCCTCGAAGATGTCGGCAGCTTGATTAAAGGTCGGACCGGTGGGGCTATCGAGGAGACCGGCGCGGTTCTTGCCGCGTAATTCGAGGAACCAGTCCTCGGCGATCTCTTCGGCATGGGAGAGGCTGTCGGTCTTGGTGCTCTTCCGCCGGTTCTTCCCTTGGAAATAGGCGGAACAGAACCAGTTCTCGCCGCCGTCGTCGCGGCGGTAGAGCTTAACTTTTCCACCGAGGATCGCGTGCGTTGGCACAAGGACCTCGCTTCCCCCAGTCTTTCATTCTCGGCGGCTCTGGCGGGATGCCTTCGCAGGCCGGAATGGGTCAAATGGGTAAGTACTGGGGAAGTGTAGCGAGGGAACGAAAGGTGGTCAACGATTTTGTAAGCTATTGATTTAATTCAAGGTTGGTTGCGGGGTCAGGATTTGAACCTGCGACCTTCAGGTTATGAGCCTGACGAGCTACCGGACTGCTCCACCCCGCGTTACCGCCTTTTCCGCCTGGCTTTTTGGCCCGGCGAAGGGTGCGCGGATATAGGACATCGCACCCACCCTGTCCACCCCTGGGATTGCCTGCTTTTTGGCCCGATTTTCCGGCTCATGGCGGCGATATAAGTTTCCCACGTCCTTGCCGGATGGTGAGAGAGCAGCCGGCTATCGTGCTCGACTTCAAGTTCGCGCATGATCGCTGTCGCCGCGCAGCGCGAAGGGAAGCCATTGCCGACCAGCATGCGATGCATCGAGGGCGCACGACCGGTTGGAAAAGGACCTTACTCGCCGTACCGCTGCCGGCGGACCTTGTCGAGCACGCGTGCGCCGCCGGGTAAACCTCGATCGCTGTCCGTGCGGAAGGGTTTAAGCCATTGATTGACACAAATTTTTCACCTTAACGCCATCTTGGGATTCCGATTGATGCAGGCCGACGCGGCCGCTATAACCCCGGCCCACGGACCGCCTCACCTTGCGAAGGGAGTATGCATGGGTACCCAACTTCCGCCCGGCTACAAGCCGTCGGAAAGCGAACCCTTTATGAATGAGAAGCAGCGCGAATATTTCCGTCGCAAGCTTCTCGGCTGGAAAGAAGAGATTCTTCGCGAAAGCCGGGAGACGATCCAGAACCTGCAGGCCGAGACCGTGCCGCATGCCGATCTCGCCGACCGCGCCTCCACCGAGGCGGAACGCCAGCTCGAACTCAGGACTCGCGATCGTCAGCGCAAGCTGATCGCCAAGATCGACGCGGCGTTGCACCGGATCGAAGACGGGTCATACGGCTTTTGCGAGGAGACCGGCGAACCGATTTCGCTGAAGCGGCTTGACGCGCGTCCAATCGCGACTCTGTCGATCGAAGCCCAGGAACGCCACGAGCGCCGCGAAAAAGTCTACCGCGACGATTGATCGAGCGCCATTCGCCAAGCCTTACCACGGCATTAGGATGTCGAAGAGCTCGCTGCCCAGCCGCGGCTTCTGCACGTCGCTGATCGTCCCCTGCCCGCCATAGGAAATGCGCGCTTCGGCGATCTGGGTCAGATCGACCGTGTTGTCGCTGGTGATGTCCTCGGTGCGCACGATGCCCGAGACCTGCAGGTCGCGCAGCTCGCCGTTGACACGCACCTGCTGATGGCCGGCGATCACCATGTTGCCGTTGGGCAGCACCTGCGTGACCAGCGCGGCCAGCGTCAGGTTGATCTGCTCCGACCGGTCGACCGAACCGGCGCCGACATTCGAAGTGTCCGAACCCATCTTCACCAAGTTCGACGGATCCATCGACGATGCCGTCATATACTTCTCCAGACCGAAGAAGTTCGTCATATTGGCGTCGTCGGCGTTGGTGCGCGAGCGGCTGGTGGTGTTGGTGATCTTCGCGGCGTCGGCCACCGAGATGGCGACCGTCAGGATGTCGCCGATGCGGCTGGCGCGCGGATCGTGGAAAAAGCTGCGCGCGCCGGGCTGCCAAAGCGAATTCGCTCCGCGCGGTTCCTCGGGCGGATTCGGCATCGGCACGGACACCGGCGTCGCCGGCGCGGGATTGGTGATGGGAGACAGCTTAGGGCCGGTGCCGCCGATTTCCGACAGCCGCTCGTAGCTGCCGCACCCCGCGAGCAGGCAAGCCGTGCCGAGCGTGAGAAGAATTCTGAAAGAGCGCAAGGTCATGAATCGGATTCCTTTACGGCTGGGCGCTGGCAAGACGCGCAGACACGGTGGCGCCGACGCTCTGAGCGTTGACTTGGCCGGGGCCCGTCACGATGGCGCTGACTTGGCGGAATGAAACCGGGTTCTGCACGGTCACGGTTTCGCCCAAGCCGCCTTCGCTCATGGCGCGTCCGGCGGCGGTGAGCGTGATTCCAGGCGCCTCGAAGATCATGGTGACCGTCGAGCCTTTGGTGACGAGGATCGGATGGCGCACATCGTCGAGACGCACGCTTTCGCCGGCATGCAGCACACGGCGCGTTTGCATTCCGACGAGGTCGTTTACCGAGGTCACGGTTCCCGACGGTATGTTGTCGTTGATCGTAGCGTAGGTGAGATCCGTCTCGGCAATCGTCGTGCCGCGCGCGATATCGTGCGTGGGAACCACGATGCGAACGCCGGCATGGGCGAAAGCCGGCCAGCAAAGCAGCAGAGCCCAAGCGAAAAGAAAGATGCGCGTCATGGTCAGCTTCCCAGTTTGGCGGTTTCCGACAGCATCTCGTCGGCGGCGGTAATGACCTTCGAATTCATTTCATAGGCGCGCTGCGCGGTGATGAGCGACGTGATCTCCGACACCGCGTTGACGTTGGACGTCTCCAGAAAGCCCTGCTGGATCGTGCCGTAGCCCGTGGACCCCGGAACGCCCGACTGTGGCGAGCCCGAAGAGGCGGTTTCGGTGAACAGATTGTTGCCCTGCGCCAAGAGACCAGCATCGTTGGGGAATCGCGTCAGCTCCAGTTGGCCGACGGTCTGCGCGGCCGTCTGGCCGGGAATGGTGGCCTGTACCTGCCCTTGCGCGTTGATCGTGACCGCCGTCGCCGTGGTCGGAATGGCAATGCCGGGCTGCACGACATAGCCCTGTTGGGTGACAAGCTGGCCTTCCGGCGACAGCGCGAAATTGCCGGCGCGGGTATAGGCATCCGTGCCGTCGGGCATCTGGATGCGGAAATAGCCGGACCCGTTGATCGCGACGTCGTAAGGATTCGATGTCGTCTGAAGATCGCCTTGACCGGTGACGCGATAAACGTCCGCCGTGCGCACGCCGGCGCCGAGCTGGATGCCCGACGGCACGATGGTGCCGGTGTCGGAAGATTGGGTGCCTTGCTGCTCGACGTTCTGGTAGAGCAGATCCTCGAATTCGGCGCGTTGTTCCTTGAACCCCGTGGTGTTCATGTTTGCCAGATTGTTGGCGATGACTTCCACATTCGTCTGCTGGGCGAGCATTCCGGTCGCCGCGATGCTGAGGGCGCGCATGGTTTGTTTTCCTTAATTCGGCGTGCTGCCGAGTTTGTCGATGGCCTGACGCTTCAGCTCGGCATCGCTCTGCGCGAGGGTCGCCGTCGCTTGATAGGCGCGCATGACGTCGATCATGTGCGAAATCTCGATCACCGGCTCGACGTTCGAGGATTCCAGCGAGCCTTGCATGATCTTGGTACTAGTGGCCGCCGGGGTTGGGTCTTGATTGGCCGAATAGAGGCTGTCGCCTTCCTTCTTCAGCGCGTGATCGTCGGCAAAATCCACCAGCCTGAGCTTACCGATCTGGCCCTGGTTGCCGCTGACCGTGCCGTCGGTCGCGATATGGACGTCGCCGTCGTCGGACGTGATGGTGATCGCGCCGCCGTCGCCCATGATCGGGTCGCCGCTGTCCGTGATCAGCTGTCCGTCGCCGTTGAGCGCGAGATGGCCGTTGCGCGTGTAGCGGTCTCCGGCGGCGGTCTGCACCACGAAATAGCCATTGCCGTTGATGGCGAGGTCGAACGGGGCGCCCGTCGACTCCAACCGTCCTTCGCTCAGATCGCGCACCACGCCCGTGTCCTTGACGAAGCTCACGGTCTGCGGGCCGGTCTGGCCTTCGGAGGGTTGGACCTGCTGCACGAATTCCTCGAACTTCATCGCCTCGCGCTTGAAAGCCGGCGTCGACAGGTTCGCGAGGTTGTTCGCGATCACGTCCATCGAGCGGTAGGCCGCGAGCTGTTGAGAGAGATTGACAAGCTGCGTGTTATCCATGGGGCACGGATCCTTTCTGGTCCTTCGCCATAGCGGACCGGCTGCAGGCTGCGTGCCATTCTCAAAAGTTGGATTTCCGCCGTTTTCGGACCCTCGGAGCGGCGCACCGGCAAAGTCTGCCGGGTGAAGTCTGCCGTTGGCGGTATTTGACGGACGTTTTGAACCACTCTTTAACCACGTCGGCCTAACGTCGCCTCAGGATTTCCGCAGCGGACGCAGAAGGCGATGGCGAAGAAAGAAAAGCAGACGGCTGACGTCGAAGAGCCCGAAGAGGGGGCCGAAGGCGCTCAGGAAGCTCCCCCGAAGCAAGATTTCGTTAAGAAACTTCTCGGCAACAAGAAGCTTCTGATGATCGCCGGCGGCGGCGCCCTGGTGTTGCTGCTCGGAATCGGCGCGGGACTTTATTTCTTTGTCTTCAGCGGTTCGGGCGAAAGCGAACAGGCCAAGACCGCAGCGGCAGCGCCGCAGTTTCCCGTCACGCCGCCGCAGGTGGCCTATTACGATGTGCCCGACCTGATCGTGAACATCCAGACCGCCGACGGCTCGCCTGCCTATCTCAAGCTTTCGGTGGCGCTAGAACTCTATTCCACCGACGAAAAGGCCGGTTTGCAGGCGCTGATGCCGCGCGTCGTCGACCAGTTCCAGAGTTATCTGCGCGAACTTCGCGTGGACGACATCAAGGGCTCGGCCGGCATTATCCGCTTGAAGGAAGAATTGCTGCGCCGGATCAACGTCGCCGCGGCGCCTTATCGCGTCCGCGACGTCCTCCTCAAAGAAATGATCGTTCAGTAGGACCCCGGAAAAATCGATGGCCGACGAACCTCAGAAGACCGAAGCCGCCGCGGAGCAGCCTACCGCCGAAGCGCCTGCCGCGGACACGCCGCCGGCATCGAGCGAGGCGCCGCCCGTCAGCGCGGCCGGCGGCACAGCCGAGCGTATTCTCAACCAGGAGGAAATCGACTCCCTCCTAGGCTTCGACGTCAACAACGAGCAGCTGCAGGATAAGTCCGGCGTCCGCGCCATCATCAATTCGGCGCTGGTCTCCTACGAGCGCCTGCCGATGCTGGAAATCGTCTTCGACCGGCTGGTCCGGCTGATGACGACCAGCCTGCGTAACTTCACCTCGGACAACGTGGAAGTGAGCCTGGACAACATCACGTCCATTCGTTTCGGCGATTACCTGAATTCGATTCCGCTGCCCGCGATCCTGGCCGTGTTCCATGCCGAGCAACTGGACAATTACGGCCTGTTCACGGTGGATTCCAACCTGATCTATTCCATCGTCGACGTGCTTTTGGGGGGACGGCGCGGCTCCTCGGCTATGCGCATTGAGGGACGGCCCTACACCACCATCGAGCGCACCCTCGTCCAGCGCATGATCGAAGTGATCCTTCAGGACATGTCCCAGGCCTTCGAGCCCTTGGCGCCGGTCAATTTTCAGCTCGACCGCCTGGAGACCAACCCGCGTTTCGCGGCGATTGCGCGGCCGGCTAATGCGGCAATCCTGGTCAAGCTGCGCATCGACATGGAAGACCGCGGCGGGCGCACCGAGCTGCTCTTGCCCTACGCCACGCTTGAACCGATCCGCAAATTGCTGCTGCAACAGTTCATGGGCGAGAAATTCGGCCGCGATTCCATCTGGGAAAGCCACTTGGCGACCGAGCTTTGGTCGACCAGGGTCGAGATCGAAGCCATCCTCGACGAACAGATCATGCCGCTCAACAGGATCATGAATCTGGAAATCGGTCAGACGGTGATGCTCAACGCCAACCCCGATTCCAAGATCGAACTGCGCTGCCGCGGCGTGCCGCTGTTGCGCGGCCGCATGGGACGCGCCGGATCATCCGTTGCCGTGCGCGTCGAGGAAGCCATCGAACGCACCGACGCCTCGCGCGCGCTCTAGGAAGGAACCGCCATGACACTCTCCTTCATTCTCGAAACCGCATTGACCTTCCTGCTGGCGGCGACGCTGGTTTATTGCATCGTGCTGGAACGGCGGCTCGCCGCGGTCCGCAAAGGCCAAGAGGGCCTGAAGACCATGATCGGTGAGCTCAATGCGGCGATTTCGGGCGCCGGCGCCTCCTTGCGCGCGCTCAAATCGGCCGCTTCGAACGCTGCGGAGACGTTGGACGAACGTCTGAGGCGCGCCCGTCTGCTTGCCGACGAACTTGCCCTGCTGACGGCTTCCGGCGAACGCATCGCCGAACGCTTCGACCGTGCTCCCAAACCCGCTGAACGCAGCGCGCCTTCGAATCTTCCGTCGGGCAGCGTCATGCATCGCCTCGACGCATTGAAAGCCGTGCGATGAAAGCCTTGTTCAAGCATATCCGGCTGTTGCCGGCGGTGATCGCCGTGAGCGCGGTACTGCTCGGCTTGAGGGGCGAAGGTCTGGTGCGCGAGGCCTGGGCACAGGAACAAGCCGCGCCGGCGAGCGATACGGACGTCCTGGCCCAGGACACGGCGCCGCTGCCCAAAGATAGCGCCGACGACAGCGAATCCTCCAGTCCCGCGGAAGTGGACGTGCTGACAAGCCTTGCCAAGCGCCGCGCCGCGCTTGACGCGCGCGAAGCCGACATCCAGGCGCGCTCCGATCTCTTGGCGGCCGCCGAAAGCCGCGTGGACGGCAAAATCGCTACCCTCAAGCAGCTTCAGGACAAAATCTCGGCACTTCTGGGCCAGCGCGACGCGGAGCAGGAAAAGCAGGTCGCCTCGCTGGTAAAAACCTATTCCGCGATGAAACCGAAAGACGCCGCCCGCATCTTCGACAATCTTTCCGACGACGTGCTGATCCCCGTGGCGCAGGCGATGAAATCCGATGCGCTGGCGCCCGTCCTTGCCGCCATGACGGCAGACGCGGCCCAGAAGCTAACGGTCAAGCTGGCGAATCGCCTGCAGCTTCCCGATTTGGCGGCGCCGGCGCTTGCGCCCGACGCCGCAGGCGCTTCGGCCACCGGACAGACACAGCAAGCTTCGGCGGCGCCTCAGCAACCAGGGGCGGGGAGCCATTAAGGATTTACGAAAGGTTAATCACGCATACCCAGACTGGGCAGCGGCAAAGGCCTCCATGACGCGGTTGAACGCACATCGGGTTTGGGTTTTTCGCGCGGCCGTGGCGGCGTTTGCGTTCGCTTGTCTATTGGCGCAGCCGGTCGCGGCGGCCGATAAGCTCGCGGCGTCGACGGCGGCGGGGTATGCGCGGCTGCTCTTCACCTTGGACCCGACCGCCCGCGTCAACGCGCTGGTCACCGGCCAAGTCTTGACGATTTCCTTCGACCGCAAGGTCGAGCTGACGCCCGCCGCCATCGCCCAAGCCTTGCCCGGCTATATCGCCAGCGCGCGCGGCGACCCAGACGGCAAGACCTTCCGCTTCGCGCTCAGCCAGACCGTGCGCGTCCATACCAGCGCCTCGTCCGACAAGATCGCCGTCGATCTGGCGCCCGCGAGCTATGCGGGCACGCCGCCCGATCTGCCGCCGCCGCCTCCGCCGCCGCCTACAACCGTCGACGTCGCCAAGCTGGCGCCGCTCAAAGTTCGTTCCGGCTCTTATCAGAACTTCACCCGCATCGTTTTCGACTGGCCGCGCAACGTTCCCTATGCCGTGTTTCCGGGCGCCGGAATACTGACGGTTCGTTTCCAGGCGCAGGCAAGACCGGACTTGTCCGCCATCCAGCACGAAGCGCCGCCTTGGGTGAAGGCCGCGGGCTGGCGCGTCGAGAACGGCGCGACCGTCGTTGAATTGGAGACCGACGCCGATTCCGGCTTCCACGATTTCCGCGACGGCACGCATGTCGTCGTCGACGTGCTGGCGCCGAAGACCGATGCCGACGCTTACAGGCCGCCTGGTGATGCCAAGCCGACCGTCACGGCGCTGCCCAAGCAGGCGGCGCGCAGTCAGACCGGCGCCGCGACCAAGGCGCAGACCGAGGCCATTGCCGCCACGGCCGCAAAACTGAATACACCTGCGAATGCGCCGGCAAAGCCGGCGAGCGTACCGCCTGCGAAACTGGCGGCGGCCGCGCCACCGCCCGCCGCGCCCGCGCCTGCCGCTTCGCCAACGCCCCCACCCGCCGCAAGCGCCGGCGCGCCGCCGGCCGAAAACGCATCGCCGGCGCCCACCGGCACACAGGATGCCGACGGCAAACTCATCCGCAACGGCGCTGTTTTGATCTTTCCGGGCGCGGGCCAGCGCGGCTCGGCGGTATTCGTGCGCGGCCTGAGCGCCTGGATTGTGCTGCAGAATGCCGCGCCTTTGGATGCGGCCAAACTGAAAACCGAACTCGGCGCGTTTCCCGATGCGGTTGATGCGGCGTCGAGCGACAAAGTCTCCATCCTGCGCATCACCCTCAAGCAACCACAGCAAATCTCGGCGACGGCCGAAGGCTCCGCTCTGAAAGTCGTCATCGCGCCGCAGGCGAATTCGAACGCGATGGTCATCGGCTTTGCACACAACCAGGACAAACCCGGCCACTCCTCGCTTTCGACGTTGCTGCCGGGAGCCAGCAAGACCGTGACACTGGTCGATCCGGTCGCGGGGGACACGTTGATCGTGATCCCGGGCGCGGCCGGCCGGGCCATGCTGAGCGAACACACCTATGTCGAATTCGCGGCGCTTCAGACCGCCTCGGGCATGGTGCTGGAGCCCTATGTCGACGATCTGTCCGTGAGCGTCGATGCAACGCGCGTGACGATCACGCGGCCGGACGGCCTATCGCTGACGTCGCCGGTTTCGCCAACGGCTTCTTCGCCCGAAGCATTGATGCTCGGTGGCGCGAGTCCGTGTTTCCTGGATTTTGCGAACTGGAAGAAAATCACCGGCGGCAGCTTTCTGGTGACCGAACGGCGCCTGCGCGCGGCGACGGCCCGGCTGAATGTCGCGGATGCCAACCATGCGCGCCTGGCGCTGGCGCGGTTCTATCTGGCGAACGGTTTCGGCGCCGAAGCGCTCGGCCTCGTCAACCTGATGCAATCGCTCGATCCCGCGCTGCAAAGCGACATGCAGCTGCAAACCATCCGCGCCGCGGCCGATTACGAAATGGGCCGCATTCGCGAAGCCCATAACGACATCGCGGGCGTGCAATTCGATGCGGACCGCCACGCCGCCTATTGGCGCGGCCTGATCGACGCGGCGCTCGAGAACTGGGACAGCGCGCACGCAAATTTGGAGCGCGCCAGCACGGTTCTGCAAAGCTACCAGCCCGACATGCAGGCTCGCGCGCGTATCGCCGATGCGGACGCGGCGCTGGAGATCGGCCGTCTGGAAATCGCCGACGCCGATCTTTCGCGGCTGCCCAAACAGCTGGAAAAACCGCTGATGCTCGAAGCCGGGCTTGCCCGCGCCCGACTTTATGCCGCCGAGAAACGCTGGCGCGATGCCGACCGGCTGTTTGCCGCGGTCGAGCAGAGCGGCGACGAACAAGTCGCGGCCCAGGCCATCTATTATCGCGTCGGCGCCGCGCTGGCGGCAGGAACCATGTCGCAGGCGAACGCGGTCAACGCGCTCGAGCGGCTGCGCTTTCGCTGGCGCGGAGACATCCTGGAACTGAACACGCTGCGTAAACTCGCTTCGCTTTACTTCGCCGAGAAGCGCTGGCGCGACGGGCTGCAAACGTTGCGCATCGCTTCCCAGAACTTTCCCAACAACGATTTGGCCGACAAGGCGCAGGACGACATGCGCGCAGCCTTCGTCGATCTGTTCTTGAAGGGTAAGGCCGACGCCATGCCGCCGGTGGAAGCGTTGGCTATGTTCTACGACTTCATCGAGCTGACGCCCATCGGCCCCGACGGCGACGAGATGATCCGGCGCATGGCCGACCGTCTGGTGGCCGTCGATCTCTTGGGACCGGCCTCGGACCTGCTCAATTATCAGGTGACCAAGCGGCTCGACGGCGTGGCGCGCGCCCAGGTCGCCGCCAGGCTCGCCATGGTCCAGCTGATGGACCACAAGCCGCAAGCGGCAATCGAATCCTTGCGCAGCACGCGCATCTCCGGCTTGCCCGACGACGTCAACCACCAGCGCCTGCTGATGGAAGCGCGCGCCCTGGCCGAAGAGAAACAATGGGATCAGGCGCTCGACCTCGTGGCCGTCGACCAGGCGCCCGACACGGTGCGGCTGCGGGCCGATATCTACTGGCAAAGCGGCAATTGGGCGGCTGCCGGCCAGAAGGCCGAGGAAGCCTTGGCCGCCAGTTGGAGCGACCCCGCTCCGCTCGGCGACGAACAACGCCAGGAAGTGATGCGCGCCGCGATCGCCTATTCGCTCGCCAACGACGAAGCCAGCCTGGATCGCATCCGCGGCCATTTCGCCGCGAAGATGAAAGCAAGCCGCGACGCCAATGCCTTCGACGTCGTCAGCCAGCGTATCGACATGCACGGCATGGCCTTCCGCGACGCGGCCGCCAAGGTGGCCAGCATCGATACGCTGCAGACCTTCATGAAGGATTTGCAGGATCGTAAGATCGCGTCCGATTAGAGCCGGTCCCGTTTTTAGCGGCACGCTTGGCCTCTATATATTGGGCCGCAATGTCCGTCGGACTACATCTATTTGTTTTCGACTTCCGTGGGGGTATCCCCCCTGAAAAAACTCTTCATCGCTTTCTTGAATTCAATTCCTCGATTTTCCTCTGCCGACAACGCCAGGGAAACGTGGGAACCGGCACGGACGCGATCAAGCCGGTGCGACAAGAGGCGTCTCTTGCTGCCGAGTGCGCGCAAGCCATTGTGCGGACTTGACGGCAATATTCTACATATGTAGAGTATCCTCATGGCACCGAGGCCGAACCAATCTCTGCAAACTCGCACGCTGCTGCGGGCGCTCCTCGATCAACCGCTGGCGTGGCGACATGGCTATGAACTGTCTAAGGCCACCAAGCTTCAATCTGGCACGCTTTATCCGTTGCTGATCCGGCTCAGCGATCAGGGCTTCCTGGAGTCAAAATGGGTCGAACCGACGCAACCAGGAAAGCCGCCGCGTCACGTCTATCGCTTGACGGCAGCCGGCAAGGCCCTCGCCCGCTCGTTCGATTCGGCCACGGAAAAGCTAACGGTTGCGACCGGTAAATGGGCGAGGAGACCGGGATGAGCCTCCGTCGCCGCCTTGCCCACCGTCTGATGGATCACGCCTGCGCCGTCATGCCTCCCAATCGCCGCGAGTGGGCGGCGGCCATGCGCGCCGAATTCGCCATGATTCCGGACGGGCCGGAAAAGTTCGCGTGGGCCTGCGGATGCGTCTGGGCGTGCTACCAGGAGAGGATCAATCCCATGGATGTATTTCTAAAATCCCTCGTCAGAGCCGCCGTGGTTTGGTTGTGGCCCTTCGGCGCAGACCTGAGCCATGCCTTGAGCATGGCAACCGACCCTCGCGCCCACGTCTATGTCACCAAGTTCCTGTGGTACGTTTCCGGTGATCTGTCGGTTATGTATGCCGGCATTTTCGTTTCGCTGTTTGTCTGCGAATTGCTGATGGCACGTTTCTGGGCTTCGCCGAAGCGGATCGGCCCAAAGACCCTTGTCAGGGCGGCGGCGGTTTGGTTGTGGCCCCTCGGAAAAGGGGTGATTCTTGTCTCGAACTTCGCGACCTCGACAGATCCGCGCGTCCCCGCCTATTTGGCTACCTTCGTGTGGCACGTGTGCCGCGATCTATCGATCTTCTATGCCGCGATCTTCATTCCGCTTCTGATCTGCGAATTACTGATCGCGCACCTTTGGCACTCGCGCTCCGCGCTCCCGGCGTAAAAGGCCGAACGCCGCAAGCTCTGGCGATCACGGTCAGCCCCGGGACGACCGGAACTGGCGCAAAACGGAAGCTGATGAATCGCGTTCGAACGGCCGGTATCGGGTGAACCCGCCATTGACGTCGCGCCAGCGAGGCTGCACCGAGAGCCCTATGCCAGCGGTTTCGCCAGATCGCGGAATGCCGCGATCACCTTCTTATAGGTATCGCGTTTGAAGGGGACGATGAGCTCCGGCAGCTCGTCGATCGACAGCCATTTGAAGGCTGCGAATTCCGGATGCTCCGTCTTGATGTCGATGTCGCCGTCCTTGCCGGTGAACCGCATCGCCAGCCATTTCTGTTTTTGCCCGCGGTAGCGCCCGTGCAGCGCGACGCCCAGAAGATGCTTGGGCAGATCGTAGCAGAGCCATTCGTCCATCTCGCGCAGGATGACGGCCTTGTCGGTGCCGACCTCTTCCTTGAGTTCGCGCAAGCCCGCCTCGGCGGGCGTTTCGTCGCCGTCGATGCCGCCTTGCGGCATCTGCCAACCTTCCACCGTCTGGTCGATGCGCCGGCCGACGAACACCAGCCCGTGGCAATCGATCAGCATGATGCCGACGCAAGGGCGGTAGGGCAGCTCGTCGTGGGTGAGTGGAGACTCGGAGCGGGGCATGCGGGACGCTTATTGTTTGGACTGGGATACTATGGCCGATACGGGCACCAGAACAAAGCCC
This sequence comes from uncultured Alphaproteobacteria bacterium, assembly GCA_963710025.1. Lineage (GTDB taxonomy): Bacteria > Pseudomonadota > Alphaproteobacteria > Micropepsales > Micropepsaceae > Rhizomicrobium. Next base: position 16,817 of record CAVPYO010000009.1, read on the forward strand.
CGGCCGGAAAGTCCCTGCGCCCATGTGTTCACGCGATCGATGGTGACCGGATAAAGAAAGCCCGATCCCGAGGCGCTGCCCTTGGCGCGCGCCGCGGATTCCAATTCGGAAAGCCGGCGGTCGATCTCCATGGCCGATTGGATCGAGTCGATCGAGTCGGTGGCCTGCGCGAAGGTGGTGCCGACACGCGCAGCGACGTCGGGCGCCACCGAATGAATCGCCGAGCCGTTGTCGTAGAACAGCAAGCCGCGCCTGGTCAGATAGGTCAGCACCGGCTCGAGCGCGCCCGCGTCCGAGAGAAACCGTCCGCCGAGAAGATTGGTCACGCCCGTATAGCCGGTGAAGCGCGTCAGCGCCCACACCAAGCGCTTGGTGTTGGAGTCCTCGCCGACGCCGGCGCGCAGCGTGTACTGGCCCGGATCGCTGTCCGGAAAATCATACGGTTCCATCGGCACTTCGAGAAGCACTTCATGGCCCTTCTGGCGCGCGGCGATGACCCAGCGCTGGACATCGTTGGCATAGGGAGCAAAAGCGAGCGTGACGCCCGACGGCAGACCGGCCAATGCCGCCGACGTCGCCTTGGCGCTGATGCCCAGTCCGTTGATGACGATGGCGATACGCGGTTTGCCGGGCAAGATGACCGGCGCCGCGTAGGCGCGCATCGGCGGCGTTCCGTCGTCGGCGATGCGCGGCAAGGGGCCTTGCGGCGTCTTTTCGATCAGCGCCGGATCGGCGACGAGCGCGTGTCCCACGGAAACCGGCGGCGGCGGCAGTACGGGCGCGGCAGGCTGCTCGGTAGCAGCGGGCGGTGTACCTATCGGCGGCGCCGCCGACCCCGCAGGCAGAGCGGCGGTTTGCTGCGGCGTCTGGACGGGTGGAGGGGGCGCTGGCGGCGCGGCCCGCGCGACCCGTTTCAGGCGCAGATCCAGATGCACGACGGGATCGCCCGCATGGGGATTGCCGAACAACGCAATGCCGCCGGCAAGCGCAAACAACGTCGCAAAAACAAGGAAATAGGCAAGCGCCAGCACTTGCGCCCCGCGGCGTGCGCTTCTTGGCGAGGACGCGTCCTCGGTCATGCTGCTCGCGGCCATGGCCCCTAGCTAAGGGCGAACATGGTTACGCCCAAGTTAACGGGCGACGTCACTCTTCGCTATGGCGACTGTCATCTTGCCGCGCAGCAGATCGAGCGCATAGGCAAGCTGGAAGTCGTCATATTTCTTGCCGGGAGCCGGACGGATCACGGTCGCGGCCTTCTTTTTCGCCGCCGCTTCGGGCGTCAGATGACCCGGCAGGTCGGCTTCGCTGGGCCGTTCGATCTTGGGCTGATCGTTCTCGGTGTCCTGCGCCACCGCGATGTCGGGAGTGATGCCTTCGGCCTGGATCGAGCGGCCGGAGGGCGTGTAATAGCGCGCCGTCGTCAGCCTGAGCGCGCCGCCGCCCTCGCCGAGCGGGATGATGGTCTGCACCGATCCCTTGCCGAAGGAGGTCATGCCCAGGATTTTGGCGCGCTGTTGGTCTTGCAGCGCGCCGGCGACGATTTCGGAGGCCGAGGCGGTGCCGCCGTTGATCAGCACGATCACCGGCTTGCCGTCGGTGATGTCGCCGAACTTGGCGTCGTAGCGCTCGGTATCCTCCGGATGGCGGCCGCGGGTGGAGACGATCTCGCCCTTGTTGAGGAAATCGTCGGCCACCTGGACGGATTGTTCGAGCAGGCCGCCCGGATTGTTGCGCAAATCGAGCACGTACCCCTTAAGCGAAGGGCCGATCTGCTTCTTCAGCTCGCGCACGGCTTTTTCCAGGCCGCTGGCCGTCTCTTCGTTGAAGGCGGCGAGCCGGATATAGCCGATGTCGCCCTCGCGATGCCATTTGACGCTGTCGACATGAATGACGGCGCGCATCAACGCCACGTCGAAGGGCTTTTTCTCGCCGTTGCGCAGGATCGTGAGCGTGATCTTGGTGCCGACGGGACCACGCATCTTGTCGATGGCGTCGTTGAGCGCCATGCCTTGGATGGTATTGCCGTCGATGGCGGCAATGTAATCGCCGGTCTTGAGGCCGGCCTTGGCGGCGGGCGTATCGTCGATGGGCGAGATCACCTTGATGAGTCCGTCTTCCATCGTCACTTCGATGCCGATGCCGCCGAACTCGCCTTTGGTCTGGATCTGCATGTCGGCGAAGCTTTTTGCGTCCATGTAGCTCGAATGGGGATCGAGACCCGACACCATGCCTTCGATGGCACCGTTGATCAGCTCGTCGTCCTGAACCGGGCGCACATAGTTGGCGCGGACCTTTTCGAAGGCGTCGCTGAAGAGATCGAACTGGCGATAGGGACCAAGGTCGTTGGCACCATGCGCCGCCGGCAATACCCCGACGGCGACAATGAAGCCGATGACAATGCCCATACCCATACCGATGAAAACGGGGCGTTTCATGATCTCTTTGCCTTCCTCAACGCAACGGCCATGTAGGGTGCCGGGGTCAATCCCCGGCCGCTCAGCCGCAATTCGAAATAAAGCCGAGGCTGTTGGTCGGTCTTCGACATCGTCCCGACCGGCTCCCCCGCCAGCATACGATCCTCGGGACGCACCTCGAGACGGTCCAACCCTGCCAACACGACATCGTAGCCGCCGGCCATTTCCAAGATCAAGACGTGGCCGCTTTTATGGTAAGGACCGGCAAACAAAACCTTTCCGTCTGCGGGTGAGATAACTTGCGCGCCGGGGGCGGTTACATAGGTCAGACCTGGGGCGGCTGCCCCGCCGACTCCGTCCATCCCGCCGGACGCAAGTTCCCCGATCACGGGACAAATCAGGGAATCCCGTCCTAAGTTGGGGCCGGTGGCGCTTTTTTGGGCGGTTACCGTAACGATACTTTGGCTGGCCGGGGCGGCCCGCAAAGCGGCCACCTTATCCAGCAGGGCTTGGAGATTGGCGGCTTGAGAGGCGATCTTGTCGAGTTCGTCCTTGAGATCGCCGTAACGGGTGGCGGCGGCGTCTGCTTCAAGCCGCTTCATCGCAAGAAGTTGATCGAGTTCGATGTGCGCTTGCGCCAGATAGGCCCCATTGCGCTCGGCCTCGGCGCGGCGCGCGACCAGAGCCAGCCTCGTCTTGCGCAGCGTATCGATGCGCTGCGCGAGCGCCGCGGCTTTGCCATAGAGGTCCGGCAAAGACGAACCGATCAACATGGCGCCGCGCGCCGCGGACAAGGCGTCGTCCGGCCTGAGCACCATCGCCGGCGGCATATCGTGCTGCAGACGCTCCAGGACCGCAAGCAGCCGCGACAACGACACGCGATCGCGCGCGAAGCTGGCCGACAGTTTTGCGTTCTGTGCGGCCAGTCGAACGATGTCGGCGTCGAGCCGCACCTTCTCTTGCTCCAGCGCTTCGACGTGCGCCGCTGTCGCCACCAGCTTGCGCTGCAACGTCTCGGCCTGGCGCGCCAGCGCGTCGCTGGCGCTTTTGGCGGTTTCGACCTGGGGCTGATCCTTGACGATCTTTTTCTTCAACGTGCGGAACTGATCCGCCGTGGAAGGCAGCTTGGAGAGCGCCGCGGCGGGAATCGCATGGCTCAAATCGGTCACGCCGTCCTGCTCCGGCGGCGCGGATCGGACGATGCCGGGCTTGGGACGCGGCACGGGCGTCTTTTCCGCTCCGGCGACGGACGGGGCAAAAGCGACGAGAAGCGCAAGGAAAACCTGCTTTTGCCGCATCATCGCGCGCCGATCAGGAGCGGCCTCACGCCTTTTTTGTCTGCGCCTTGACGGCGTTGATGCGCCGTTCGAGCTCCGCCGGATCTCCCAGGAATCTTGCGTCATCGGCCTTGTACGCCGCGTTCAGCCGATAGGCCTTCGGAATGCCGGTCGGCAAATCGACATTGACGATATCCTCGTCGCTCACGCCTTCGAGATATTTGAGCAAGGCACGCAACGAATTGCCGTGGGCGGCGATGAGCACGCGCTTGCCGGCCTTGAGCTCGGGCAGGATCGTCTGTTCCCAATAGGGCATGACGCGGCCCAACACATCCTTGAGGCTTTCGCTGCGCGGCAGATCGGCGTCGGGCACGTCGGCATAGCGCCGGTCGGCCTTGGGATAATCGGGCGAATCCAGATCGACCGGCGGCGGCGGCGTCGCATAGGAGCGACGCCAGATCGCCACTTGCGCCTCGCCGAACTGCTGCACCGCTTCGAGCTTGTTGCTGCCCTGCAGCCGGCCGTAATGACGCTCGTTCAGCCGCCAGTTTTTGATCACCGGCAGCCACAGCAGATCCATCTCTTCCAAGGCGAGCCATAGCGTCTTGATCGCACGAGTAAGCAGCGAGGTATAGGTGACGTCGAAAGTGAAGCCGTCCTGCAGCAGCGTGCGCCCGCCGGCGCGCGCCTCGCGTTCGCCCTGTTCAGTCAGTTTGACGTCACGCCAGCCGGTGAACAGATTTTTCTTATTCCACTCGCTCTCGCCGTGCCGCAGGATGACCAGTTGATAGTCCTTGAAATCTGCCATGTCGTTCGTTCCCGCCATTCCGGATGTTCATTGAATCGCGAACCTACAGCATTTTCCACGGCGAAATGCGCAGCTTTTTCGCCGCAGAAAATGCGGCCGAATCGAGGCCCGATGGAGCGTTCCGAAGCGACGCCGGCCGCGTCAACGGTCGCTTTGCTTTCTTCCCGCCACGCATTCGTTATAGCTGTCTTTATATATCCGCTCTTGCATGTCGCGGTCGTAACCGTTGTAGGCCGCATCTTGGGCCCGTTGCCGAGCAACCGCGCCACAGGAATCGTCGCGCTGAACGGCAACTTGCGGCTTATCGGTATCGCGGGCTTCGAACCACCGAATAGAACCGCAGCCGAAAAGGCATAGGCAGAGCGCGGCTATCGCAAATTGACGCAGCATTTTCGCCCGTCCAAGAACGTGCGGCCAACAAAGACAGCATGTGCCCTCTTTGTCGTGCAACTTAATTGCGACTAAATTGCAACAATTCTTGGTTCGCGGAGAAGTAGCGCCTGCGAGGCGTCGCCCGGGAGCGGGCTCAAAGCTGCCGGGAAAAATCTGCCGGGTGGCACTTAAGGGGGTTACAGATCAATTGTAACTATTTGATATAGTTACGCTATTTATTTCGTCTGGGCGGCACGGAACTGGCAAGGAGGAAGGCGGAAAAGCAAGCAGAAGCAGCTGATGCTCCGCAAGCGCTCGTACATTAGACTCTTTGCCGCCGTTCTCGCCGCCACCCTGGCGGCGGCGCCGCAGCCGGTTTTCGCTTCTTCGCGCGTTAAGGATCTGGTCGAGGTCGAGGGCATCCGCGACAACATGCTGGTCGGCTACGGGCTGGTGGTCGGCCTCAACGGCACCGGCGACTCGCTCAAGAACGCGCCGTTCACCCAGCAAAGTTTGCAGACCATGCTCGAACGGCTGGGCGTCAACACGCACGGCACGATCATGCAGACCAAGAACGTGGCCGCAGTGATGGTCACGACGAACCTGCCCGCCTTTTCGGCCCAGGGCACGCGCATAGACATTTCGGTCAGCGCCATGGGCGACGCCAAGAGCCTGCAAGGCGGCACCCTGCTCGTGACTCCGCTGTTCGGCGCCGACGGACAGATTTATGCGCTCGGTCAGGGCCCGGTCACCATCGGCGGCTTCAGCGCCCAAGGCGACGCCGCCAGCGTGACGCGCGGCGTACCGACCGCCGGACGCATTGCCAACGGGGCGATCGTCGAGCGCGAGGTCTCCTTCTCGCTGGCGAGCGAACGCGTATTGAAGTTTTCCCTGCACAATCCCGATCTGACGACGGCCACGCGCATCGCCGCCGCAGTGAACGCCTATCTGGGAAGCACCGTCGCCGCGGCCACCGATCCGGCCACCGTCAGCGTCAATGTTCCCGCCAACTACCCCAGCGGCGTGGTCGGCTTGCTGACCGACGTCGAGCAGGTGAAGGTCGATCCCGATCAGCCCGCGAAAGTCGTCATCGACGAGCAGTCCGGCGTTATCGTCATGGGCTCCGATGTGCGGATTTCGACGGTGGCCATCGCCCAGGGCAATCTGACGATCCGCGTCAACGAGACGCCGCAGGTGAGCCAACCGGCGCCGCTCTCCAACACCGGCACCACGCAGGTCGTCCCGCGCACATCGATCCAGGTCGACGACAGCAAGGGCAACAAGATGGCGGTGCTGCACGACGGCGTGGCGCTGCAAAGCCTGGTCGACGGGTTGAACGCGCTGGGCGTCGGCCCGCGCGACATCATCTCCATCTTGCAGGCGATCAAAGCGGCCGGCGCGCTGCAGGCGGACATCGAGGTGATCGGATGACCCCGGGCGCCGACATCCAGACGGCGATGGCCATTGCGAAGTCGGGAGCGATCCGGGCTCCGCAGCAGACTAGCGATCCCGTCGTGGCGAAAAAAACGGCCCAGGAATTCGAGGGCGTCTTTCTTTCCCAGTTCCTGGGGGAGATGTTCGACGGTATTTCCACCGACGGCCCCTTCGGCGGCGGACAGGGCGAGCAGATGTTCCGCTCGCTGATGCTCGACGAATACGGCAAGCAGATCGCGGCCCAAGGCGGAATCGGCCTGGCCAATGCCGTCACGCGCGAGCTGCTCAAGACCCAGGAAACCGTCCAGTGAACGCCGACCCGCAAAAGATCGAACGTATGATCACGATGGCCGAACGGCTGATCGCGGCGATCGAAGCGGACATCGCCGCGCTGAAGGCGGGGCGCCCGCAGGAACTGCGCACGACCGACCCGGAAATCCAGCGCCTGTCGGCGCTGTATAGCCGCGAAGCGGCCGGCCTCGATCCGGCGCGCGCGAAAGCGGCGCCGTCGGAGCTGCGCCGGAAATTCTTCGACACGACGGCAAAATTCCGCGACACCCTCGCTCAGCATGCGCGGCTCTTGACCCGCGTGCGCAACGCCAGCGAAGGCATCGTCAAGGCCGTGGCCGAGGAAGTCGAACGCCGCCGCGCGCCGATGTGCACCTATGCGCCGGCTGCGTCCTATGGCCGGCCGCACGTCACCGCGATTGTCTGCAACAGGATCGTTTAGCCGAACAGGCTGGTGGTTGAGCCGCTTGTCGTACTCGCCGTGCTCGTCGCTGCGGATGTCAGCATGCTCAGCGCCGTCGTATAATTCGACAACTGGGCCTGAAGATAGGCTGGCGCGGTTCCGCTGGTCTGCGTGGTCGTCGAACTGCTGCTCGATGCCGTCGTATTGGTTGTCTGGTAGGCGCCCTTGATGGCGGCAAGCACGGCCACCAATTGTGCGTGTGCCAACGCCGCGCTCGACGACGTGGAAATATTCAGGGTCGACTTGAGCCCGAGCCCGAAAGCCTGAGTGGTCGATGTGGTGGAGGAGGATGTCGAACTCGAGGAAGACGTGCTGGAACTGCCGGAGGTGTTGCTCAGCGTTCCCGCCGTCAGGCCGAGACGCCCCAGCGCATCGGAATCCGTCGGCCCTGCAATCAGCTTGGCAGTGACGCCGGAACTCACCTGAATCTTCAGTCCTTCGCCGTTCGCGCCGTAGGAGACGCTCGCCTTGCCGTTGGAGCCGAATTCCGCATTGATCTTGGCGACCAAGGTTTGGAGCGTTTCACCCTTGGCGATCGTGATCGTAAAGGTCCGCGGCGCGGTGCCTTCGGTCTGGATCTGGAAGGAATCGCCGGCTCTGAGAGTCGTTTGCTGGGTCAGGTCCGTCGACTGATTGACGTCGATGGTGCCGCGCTGCAGGCCGAGCGCATCGAGCACGCTGGAACCTTGCGGGTCGATGGCAATGCCCTGTCCCGTCGATTGGCCGTCAGCGCCGCCATATTGTTTGGTCCAATCGATGGAACCGTCGCTCGACAGCGCGGCGACGAACATGTTGTTCACGCCGGTCACGTTGCGCGTCTGGCCCGCGAACGTCCCCGTGGTCGTGCCGGCAAGATAGACCGTGCCGTCCGAACCGACCGTCAGCCCGCCCGCCTTCTCGATGCCGTTGGTGCCCACATAGCTGACATAGTCGGCGGTCGCGCTGGCGCCGTTATCCGTCGCATCGAAGACAAATGCATCGCTGCCGCCCGAACTCGCGTTGGCGATCGTCGCCGTTCCACCCGCGTCCAGCGCCGTATTTTCGGTCGAGCCCGAGACGTAGATCTGGTTACCCGAAACCGCGATGCCGCTGATCGATCCGCCATTCTGCAGATTACCCAAATCCATCTGCCAAGCCGGCGCGGCCGTGATATCGCCGCCGGTGTATTTGGACAGGATGGCCTCGCCATTTTGCACCGAGGCCACGACCAAATCGCCCGAGGCCGTGACCGCGGTCGCCGCTACCGTGTCATTGCCGGAAGTGCCGAGCTGCTGTTCGGAGACGACTTTGCCGGTCGAATCCAGTTTGGCGACGTAGCCGTCGTTGCCGCCCGCATTGGTCTGGCCCGCGCCGATCACGCCGGTCACTTGGCCGCCGACATAGACGTTACCCGACGCATCCACGCTGACCGTAGCGGCCTGATTGTTCGACAGCGTCTGAATCTGGGTCGTCCAGGTCTGGTTGCCGTTGGCGTCGTACTTGGCGACAAAACTGTCCGTGTTGCCGTCGGCGACAGCGGTCGTCGAGAGGTCGGCGGTCGTCGATCCCACCACCACCACGCCGCCGCTCGGATTGAGCGCGAGCGAAGCGGCGGAAGCGGAGCCTGCGCTGCCCAGGAGCTTGGTCCATTGCAGGTTTCCGGCGGAATCGTATTTCGTCAGATAAACGTCCTGCGAACCCTGGTTGAGCTGGTCGCCGAAATTGCCGGTAGCAGTGCCGACCATATAGACATTGCCGTTGGCATCGACGACCGTCGATTGCGCCGTGGTCGTCCCCGTCGTAGGGCTGACGGTCTCGCTGGCCGTGCCTTGCGGGTTGTCGAGGTCCGTGAGTTTGACGAGCCGGCCTTGATTGTCGGCCGCGGCAGTCGACGACGTTGTCGTCGAGCCGGTTGTGCTCGCAAGATAGAGCGCGGGCGTCGCCCCGTCCGAGGACAGCGACACGCTTTCGCTGGCGGACGTATCGATTTGGATTCCGTAGGACGCTTTCGTCACGTCGTTGATCGTCCCGTCGGTCATGACCCGCTTGAAGCGCGTGCTGAACCCGTCGTTCGCCAGTTGCTGGTTGACGTAGCTGACGATGTTGTCGATCGTGAGCGAACCCTGCACCTGCGACAGATCGATGGGCACCTCTGTCGTCGTCCCGTTCTTGGTGATGTTGATATTGAAGCTGTCGCTGGCGCTGACGCCCGAAACGGCATCGCCGATCTTAGCGTCGCTGACGATCGTACCGCCGGTGTAGTTGAACTGCACGGTTGGCACGCCAGCCGTGCTCGTTTCCGATGCGCTGGGCGTTGCCGCCTGCAAGGTGAAATTGTTGAACTTCTCCGTGCTGATGAACGATTCGACCTGCTGCAGCCCTGCCTGGAACCTTGTATTGTAACCCGCCTGCTGTCCCGAGGTCACGCCGCTGCGCTGGGACATGCTGGCGAGATAGGCCAGATTGTTGACCGCGGTGTAGAGCGCGAACAGTTTCTGATTGTCCTGTTCGGTCTTGGTGTCTGCCGAGCTGCCGGAAAGGAGCGGCACCTTGCTGGTGTCGACGAAATTCGTGATGCCGAGGACTTGGGCGTCCTCGGCCTGTTGGCTGGGCGTCGAAGTCGGCTGCCAAGGCAGTGAATCGTTCGCCGTGGCGCTTGTGGTCGATGTCGACGACGTCGAAGCGTTCGACGATGCCGAAGATGCCGAGGATGCATTGGCCGCGATCGCGGCTAGCTTGGCCTGATAGTAGCTAAGCAGCGCCGATGGATCGAAGCTGATGATCGATGAAGTCGTGGAAGTCGTGCTCATCCCTACCGTCCAACGCGAACGGGAAAGTTTCGCACCTATGCTTTAATGCCGACTAAATTGCCGCCGGCTTACAAAAATCGACGTGCTTAACGCGCGCTTAACGGGATGTGGGCGACAAGACCGCCATGCTCGCCGATCCTTACGCGCAAGGTTTGAAGCTGTCCGTCAAAGGGCTGCACGCCCAGGCGATCGAGCGGTTCGAACAGGCCCTGGCGATCAAACCCGACGACACGCGAACCCTTTTCGCGCTCGGCAACACGGCGCGCGCGCTGGGCATGAGCCGGCCGGCCGAGGAATTCTACCGCCGCGTGCTGCGCCTTGAACCGCAGCGGCTGGAGGCCGTGGTCAACCTTGCCAATCTGTTGCGCGCGCAAGGCCAGTTCGCGGCAGTCGTCGCGCTGTTGCAGCCGGCGCTGGCGGAAAGTCCGGATGCGCCGGAACTCTGGCTGACGCTGGGCTCGACCTATCGCGAGACGGGCGATCGAGAGAGCGCCGCCATCTATTACCGCGAAGCACTTGCGCGCCGTCCGAATTACGCCGCCGCGCTCGGCAATCTAGCCGAGCTGGCGGCCGACGAAGGCAAGCGCGAAGAGGCCCTGGCGTTATACGACCGCGCGCTGAAGGCCGATCCGGCTAACGCCCAAGCGCGGCTCAACCGCGCCATGTTCGATCTTCTGAACGGCGATCTCAAACGGGGCTGGCGCGATTATGCCGCTCGTTTCAAGATTCCGGGAAAGGTGCCGGTGCCGGATCACGGTCTGGCGCGCTGGAACGGCGCGACGCTCAAGCGCACCCGCCTTCTGGTGACCGCCGAGCAAGGCGTGGGCGACCAGATCATGTATGCGAGCACAATGGGGAGCTTGGCGGCGCGTACTTCGGCGGAGGGCGGAAGCATTCTACTCGAATGCGAACCGAGACTCCTCGAGCTTTTCGCCCGTTCGTTTCCGACCATCGGCGTGCGGCGCTGGGACGTAGAGACGCGCGCGGGTGTCGCCAGGGCCCACTATGGCTGGCTCAAGGCGGCAGGCGGCGCGAACGCCGCCATCGAAATGGGAACGCTGCCGCGCATCCTGCGCAACCGCATCGAGGATTTCCCCAAACTGGATCGCTACCTCGTTTCCGATGCGGAGGAAGTCGGCCGCTGGCGCGAAGCCTTCGCTCTTTTGCCGCGACCGCTTATCGGCGTGAGCTGGCGCAGCGGCAGCACGGGCGGTAGCCGCGCCTTGGAATATGCACCGCTCGGCGCCTGGGCCGCGTTCCTGCGCGAATTGCCCGGTACGATCGTCTGCGCGCAATACGATGCGCGGGAGGAAGAAATCGTCGCGCTGAAAGCGATGAACGGGCGCAATCTCGTCGTTCCGGCCGCCTTAGATCAGAAAAACGATCTCGACCGTACCGCCGCGATGTTCTCCGCGCTCGATGCGATGGTGAGCGCCCCCACGGCGGTCTCTTGGCTCGCTGCCGCTATCGGGGTTGCGACCTGCAAAATCCTTTACGAGGCGAGTTGGAGGAGTTTCGGTCGGAGCTACGAGCCGTTCGCGCCCTCCGCGCTGTGCATAGTGCCCCGGACGCGCGGCGATTGGGCTGACGCGTTCGCCCAGACGTCGGCCAAACTCAACTCGCTGTTCGCATCTGCGTGAAGCCTCGCTTCGCCGCGAGCGCACCGGCCAGATCGGAGGCGATGCGCACGGACGCGCCGCCGTCGATAGTCATCAGGCCGGCGGAGCGCATTTCGCGGCGGCGTTCGGCGTCGCCCAGCAGCGCCCACACCGCGTTGGCAATGGCCTTGTCGTCGGCGCGCTCGGCAAGTCCGAGTGAAATTCCCATGCCGGCATGTTCGAAGGCGGAGGCCGAGAGCGCATGATCTTCGCTGATGCCGAGATAAAGCGCCGGCACGCCGAAGGCGGCCAGCTCGTAGGCCGTTACCCCGAACGCCGCTAGGGCGAGATCGGCGGAGGCGTATTCCGTCGTCAGGCTGTCGGCGCCCTCGATGGTCTCGAAATTCGACTTGAGCGCAACGATGGTTCGCGCGGTCTTTTCGCGGTTCTCGAATCCCGGTCCGATCACGAAGCGGGCGCGGAACACCGGATCGAGCCCGCAGAGCGCGCGAGCGGCGCGCAAGGTCATTCCATAAGGATCGCTGCCGCCCATCGTCACCAGCAAGGTCGGGCGCGGCGAGAAGGAACGCGGACGGGCGGATGCCAGCGGCAGTCCCAGCAACGCCCATTCCCAACCGATACGCACCGTGCAATCCGAGCCTTGCCATTCAAGGGCTTCGGCCTGGGGCACCGGCGGGTAATAAGCGAAGTCGGCCGCCAGCCGGCGCTCGGAGGCATCGTCGATGACGGCGGTGAGCGGAACGCCGCGGACGAACCCCGCCAACGCCTCGCGCGTCGGTCCGTCGCGGCAGTCCAGAATGCAAAGATCGGGATGTGGAACGACGCCGGACCAGGGGGCCTGCGGCCCGGCAAGCAGCTTCGCCTCGAAACCGGCCTGTCGGATGGGCGCCAGCGCATCCTCGCTGCCGTTCACCGCGAACACCGCGCCGATGCCTTCGCGGTCCCTGAGCGCGCGCGCCAGCACGATCATGCGTTTGACGTGACCGAAGCCGTAGCCGCCGCCCCCGTCGCAGCGGATGAGCGCGATCCCGCCTTGGGGCGCGATCTCTTTCTGGCGGACATGGGCGTTGATCTGGCGCAACGAGGGTTCGCGTTCCAGAAGCATGAGAAGATCTCCCAGCGAGGCTTCGCCGGCCTTGGCTTCCAGGCGCGCATGTACGGCCTGGACGAAAGCAAGATCGTCGGGCGTGTCGACGGTCAGCCGTCCGGGGGCGCTCGCCAGTCTGGGATAGGCCGGCGCACGCGCGATCTTCACGAAATCGGGATGCAGCTTGAAATAGCCGGTGACGTGCTCGCGCGCCACCGGATCGCCGGCCGCATCCATCATCAGCTTGTCCAAGGCGCGCCGCGACATCGGATCGACGCCTTCGTGCGCGGTGACCGCGCCTTCTTCGAGCAGGACATAATCGCCGTCCTGATCGATCATCGCCGTCAGCAAATGATCGATGAAATCCGCATCGACGAAGGGCGCATCGGAAGACACCCGCACGATGATGTCGGCGTCTAGCAGTTCGGCGGCGCGCGCATAGCGGGCGAGAACGTCGTCTTCCGGCCCGCGCACGACGCGAATGCCGTGCGTCTTGCCGAATTCGGCGATCGCGTCGTCCAGCGGATTGGTGCTGGTGGCGACCGCGATTTCTTCGATCAGGCGCGATTTCTCGAGACGATGCACGATATGCCACAGCAGCGGTTCGCCGGCGATCGGCTTGAGCACTTTCCCCGGCAGGCGCGTCGAACCCATGCGCGCCTGGATGACCGCGACGATGCGCTTGCGTTCGCTCATGCGGCCGGCTCCCAGACCCTGCGGATGTGGCGCAGCGGGCGCATGCCGTCGTGCGGATCGGCGCGCCAGTCGCGGTCGGCCAGCTCGGCGGGCTGCGGTTGCTTGAACCCGTTTCCGTCGACGAGGAACGCTTCGCGCACCCGCGCGATGACGGGCGCGATTTCTTCCGGCAGCCAGCAATGTCCGGCCAGATATTCGGCGCCCTTGCCGTCGAGATCGAGATGGAATTCCACCGCGCTGGCACCCCAGCGATGGACCGCGCGTTCGATCACCGCCGGACGGCGGGTGTGGTCGGACCAGCCGACCTTGCAGCCGGTGGCGTCGCGGATGGCGGCGATGGCGGAGAGGTTCGCCTCCCGTGCCGGCGCCGGATAGGCCGAGATGCAATGCAAGAGCGTGATGTCGGCGGCGCCGGCGTCCTTGAGCGTGGCGACGGCGACGCGGATTTCGTCCATCGTCGCCATGCCGGTGGAGAGCACGACCGGCTTTCCGGTCGCAGCGCAGGCTGCGAGCAGATCGCGCACCAGCAATTCGTAGGACGCGATCTTGTAGAAGGCGACGTGGGGGAGAAGCGCTTCCACGGCTTCCAGGTAAAAAGGCGTGCAAGAGAACGCAATTCGGCGCTGCGAACAGCGTTCGGCCAAGGGAGTAAGATGATCGAGCGGCAGCTCCCATTCTTTACGGGCGCGGTGCTTGGCGCTGCGGCTTAGGATCTCGGGCGCGAACATGCGGTCGATCTTGAAAAGCTGGAACTTGACAGCGTCGCAGCCGGCATCGGCGGCCGCATCGACGAAGGCCAGGGCGCGGGAAAGCTCGCGGCCATGATTGCTGGAGGCTTCGGCAATGAAAATCGGCCGCCCCATGGCGAAGACCCGCTTTTGTCCTTAACGCTTTCTAAAGCAGCGTTCGCTAAGAGAGGGTTAACGACAAGAGGCCATCGCCGTGAGCCGCCAGGCTTTTTTCGTGGTTTCAAGCGGGCGCTCCGGCACCGCCATGCTGCACAAGGCGTTGTCGGCCTCCCCCGGCGTCGAAATGCACCATGAATATATGGTGCATATCGTCCAGCCTTTGGCGGTGCGCCGCGCTATGGGCCTGGTCGACGGCGCCGAGGCGAAACGGCTGCTCGCCGAAACCCACGCCGCCGCTATCCGTTACAGCGACAAGGAGCATTGGGGCGATTCGTCGAACAAGCTTTCTTGGCTGATTCCGGAGCTTGCAGAACTTTTGCCGCGGGCGAAATTCGTCCACCTGGTGCGCGACGGACGCAAAGTCGCAAGCTCTTATTTCCACAAACTCGGCGACGAATGTTACGACGACCGTTCCACGGCGATCTTGCGCGCGCATGTCGACGATCCGCTCGGGACTCCGCCGCCGCCGCCGGAGAAAAAATATTGGTGGCCGCTGCCGCGCCGGGACGATCCTCTCGCCGGCGCGTTCGCGCGCTTCGACCAATTCGAGCGGATCGCCTGGCATTGGGCGGAAATCAATCGCGTGATCCTGGAGGCGCTGGCGCAGCTTTCATCATCGCAAAGCTTGTTCGTCCGTTTGGAGGATTTGCGCGGCAGTCCGGATGCGGTGCGCGGGCTTTACGATTTTCTTAATCTTCGTTATCGCAGCGAAAATTTCGCGATGTTCGCGCGGCCGCACAACGTCAACCGCCCCGTGGACAAGCTCCTCGACGAGAAGCAGCGCGCGCAATTCGAAACGATCGCAGGGCGCATGCTTGCGCGTTTGGGCTATGCGTCGCGTGCGGAATACGTAGTGAATTATTAACGACGATGGACCGAAGATGGTTACCGGTTCCTTCCGGGACATCTTCAAATGCCTGATATTTGCGAATTGTGCCGCAGCGACGCGCTGGAAGCAGTTTACACGCCGGAACGCTCGCTGAGAGGCATAACCGTGCAGGTTTGCGCGCATTGCGGCTTGGTGCAGAGCCTGCCGCGCGTCGACCGCGCCCCGCGCAGGGCGCCCGCCGTATCGAGCGGAGCCGATTGGGGCAATGTGCGCTACGGCAAGGGTTTCCGCACCAAGATCGCGCTGGATGCCGTGCTGCGCCATCGCAAACCGTCGGACTCTTTCTCGCTGCTCGACGTCGGTTCCAACCGCGGCAGTTTCGCGCGCGCCCTTCTGGATAAGGCGCCTAACGCCGCCATCGTCGCGCTCGAACCGGACGAGCGCGTGGCGCGATCTTGCGCCGGCCTGGAGCGCTGCGAGCTGCATATCGGACGCATCGAGGATACGGCGCTCGAAAGCGAACGCTTCGACATCGTCCATTCCTGTCACACGATCGAGCATCTGGCGCATCCCGGTCCTGTCCTTGCCGACCATTGGCGCTGCTTGAAGGACGGCGGGCTGCTGGTTCTCGATGCCCCGAACATCGCGCTGATCGGCGCCGACGACATCGTCGAAGAATGGTTTATCGACAAGCATCTCACACATTTCTCCGAGCGCACGCTCATCCGCATGGTCGAAGCATCTGGCTTTTCGATCCTCGAGAAACCGAACCCGGCAGACCGGGAAAATCTTTTCCTGGTGGCGAAGAAATCAACCCGTGCGGACGGCGCCATCGCCGGCGATCCGCAAGAAGCCGAAACGGCGCATGGTTTGATCGCGGCTTATGTGGCCGCCCGAGCGCGCAATCTTGCGGCGCTTGTCGCCGTCGCCGCCGAGTTGTCATCCCTGTCGGCCAAGGGTGTGGCGATGTGGGGCGCCGGCAGAATTTTCGACAGTCTGGTGGTGCATGGCCGCTTCGACGCCAGCGCGCTCAGGCTGTTGATCGACACGCATCTCAAAGCCCATGTCGGCGAACGGCACGGCTGCGCGCTTGCCGGCCCCGAAGCTTTGGCACAGTCCAATCCCGGCGTGATCGTCGTCATGTCGCGAGGCTTCGCGGGCGAAATCGCGGCCGAGGCGCGCAAGCTCGCGCCCGCCGCCGAAATCCTTCTCTACACCGATCTGCTCAGCCGCGCGCGTGCGCGTCAGGCTGCTTGAGAGGAATTGCCATGACGACCGCCGCTAATGCTGCCGTTCGAACCAGCGCCGCCATGATCCCGACGATCGCGCACGACACCGACATCGAAGTGCAAATCGCGGACGCCGCCCGTTTCGTACGGCGCCACACGATCGCGTCCATTTACCGGGCCGAATCCGGCCATCCGGGAGGAGCGCTTTCCTGCGCCGATATTCTGGCGTGTCTGTTCGGCGCGGAAATGAATGTCTGGCCGTCCGGAACGGCCGACCGCCAGCGCGACCGTTTCGTCCTGTCGAAAGGCCATGCCTGCCCCGCGCTCTACGCCATCGGCGCCTATCACGACTTCTGTGACAAGACCGAAGCTCTGGCGCTGCGCAAACTCGGCAGTCCGTTCCAGGGCCATCCCCATGTGCGCGACCTGCCGTGGGTCGAGACCAGCACCGGTTCGCTCGGCCAGGGTTTCTCCGTCGCGCTCGGCATGGCGATGGGCATGAAGCTGCAGAAAATGCATGCGCGCGCCTATGTGCTGCTCGGCGACGGCGAATTGCAGGAAGGCGAGGTCTGGGAGGCCGCCATGTGCGCCGCCCATCATAAGCTCGACAATCTCTGCGCCATCGTCGACTACAACAAGCTGCAGAGCGATGCGCCCAACGACGTCATCATGCGGCTCGAGCCGCTGGCGGACAAATGGCGCGCCTTCGGCTGGACGGTGTTCGAGATCGACGGCCACAACATTCCCGAAATTCTTTCGACCCTGCATCTGGCGGCGTCGACCCACCATCGCCCGTCGGTCTTGATCGCCAATACGGTGAAGGGCAAAGGCGTGCCGTACATGGAAAACGGCGCGGCCTGGCACGGCAGCGTCAAACTCACGCGTCCGCAAGCCGAAGACGCCCTTGCCGCTTTGGGCACGGAACCGCAGGAAATCAAGGAGCTTCTCGATGCCTGACAACAACGCCGCTCCGGCCCTCATCGGTTCGTCGGGCGATTCGTTGCGCGAAGCTTTCGGCAAGGCCCTGACCGCCATGGCCGACGAATTTCCCAAGCTCGTCGTTCTCGACGCCGACATCGCCGGCGGCACCGGCGTTCACCATTTCCGCAAGGCACACCCCGAGCGCTTGATCCAGTTCGGCATCGCCGAGCAGAACATGATGGCGGCGGCCGGCGGCCTGGCCGCGACCGGAATGCTTCCTGTCGTCACGGGCTTCGCCGTGTTCCTCACGCGCGCCTTCGAGCAGGCGCGCCTTTCGATCGGCTATTGCAAACGCAACGTGAAGATCGTCGCCAGCCATCCCGGCCTCGACGTCGGTCCCGACGGCGGCTCGGCGCAGGCGCTGGAAGACATCGCCGCCTTCCGCGCCATCCCGGGCATGACCGTGATTTCTCCCGCCGATCCGACGGAAATGGCACTGGCCACGCGCGCGGTTCTGGAATTCGAGGGACCGGTCTATATGCGCACCGGGCGCAGCCCCGCCAAACGGCTGTTCGGCAGCGATCATGTTTTCGAAATCGGCAAGGGACAGATCGTCCATCACGGCCGCGACGTGACGCTGGTGGCCTGCGGCGTCGAAGTGGCGCGCGCGCTGGAAGCCGCCGAACTGCTGCATGACGAAGGCATCAACGCCCGCGTCGTCAACATGGCAACGATCAAGCCGATCGATTCCGAACTCCTCAAGCGCTGCGCCACGGAAACCGGCGCCATCGTCACCGCCGAGGATCACAATATCTATGGCGGCCTGGGCAGCGCCGTCGCCGAGGCGGTGGCCAAGACGCATCCGTGTCCGATCGAATTCGTGGGCCTGAACGACAGTTTCGGCACGTCCGGCGAACCGGACGAACTGGCCGAGCATTTCGGTATCACCGCGCCCTTCATCGCCCAAGCCGCCAAACACGCCATCGCGCGCAAAAGGGGCCTGCAATGAGCCGCTTTTGGCACGCCCGCAGTTCGACGAGGTCTTCCGCGCCGCTCTATCCCAAGTGCGAAAACATCTCCGTGGACTACGCCGTGCTGGAGCCGCGCTCGGCCAAGGGCGAGCACCTCTCCCACCTCTACTGCATCCCGGCCGAGTTCAGTTGGAACGACCTCGGCTCCTGGGCCTCGCTCTACGAGTACCAGACTGGAGACCCGGCTGCGCGGCGACGGCGAGGGCAACGTAGCCGATACCGACGGCCACATGGCCATCGACGCCGCCAACAACTACATCTACAGCCCGCACAAGTTCGTGGCGCTGGTGGGCGTGGAGAACCTGGTCATCGTGGACACCGAGGACGCGCTGCTGATCGCCCACCGCGACCACTCCCAGGATGTGGGCAAGATCGTCAAGGAGCTGGGCATCTCCGGGCGGACGGAGCTGATCTGAGGGACGTGTCCCAGTCAGAAAATCGAGAACTGGAACGTCTGCAGTTCATCCGCAAAAAGACATTCCAGAAGTTCGGCTGCAGCAGAAACAATTAACTCGGTCTGAGACCTATCGAAGTCAAAAATATCGAGGTAATTCAATGATAATCCGGAGATTTTCAGCGGGTATATTTGTACTGATGCTCGTTTCAGCTGCTTGGTGCCAGAATCAGAAACTTGGCACTCAAAGAGCTTTGCAAGCAACTGTAAGAAGTAGTGGTGATTCTACCCTCGATGTCAAGATCAATGGTACTGCTGTACGAATTGTTATCTCCGCGTATGAAATCGACA
>CAVPYO010000010.1:0-61576 GCA_963710025.1 uncultured Alphaproteobacteria bacterium
CTTTGTGGCTCCTTAACTCGATGCGCAGTCTCCGCAGCCGCGGAGAAGGCGCAGCACAGTTTTCGGCCTTTCTGAGGAGGCTGACCATGGCAAACGTGCCGAGAAAACCACGGGGCAACGACCCGCGCCTCGCACTGGGCAGTGCGGAACTCGAAGCGGCGTCCAAGGCCGCCTATCCGCAGGTCGCCGGTAAGACCTCGAAGCTCGATTTCGGCATGCTCGCCATTGTGGCGGCTGCCCTCGGCATCGGCGTCGTGACCTGGATCACTTTGACAGCGCATACGTCGCCGACGGCACAACCGGCAACGCGCGCGCGCGTGGCGAACCCGGCCATACATCTGCAGAGCTCTTCCTCACCGGTAACGGCGCCTGCGTCGTTGCCGTTGACTATCCTGCAAGGTGGGCCGCTTTATCCGCGTGCTGTTTCCAGTCCGCCGGCAAGCGACGACTCGCACGCGCCGGTGATGATCATCGACAACTCGGTGCCGAGTGCCGAGGGACCGCCCAATAAAGCTGCGGCTGATGCGGCACAGCAGGGTAGTGCGGCGCTGCTCGACCCCAATGAGCAATTTGCGGCGCGGGTCGGCGCGGCGGACGAGAACACCTCCTCGCGCATCGCCGATCCCGCCCATACCATCCCGCAAGGAGCTGTCATTCCCGCCGTGCTGGAAACGGCGCTTAACTCCGATCTGCCGGGTTTTGCTCGCGCCATCGTCTCGCGCGACATCAAGGGATTCGACGGCAGTGTCGTGCTGGTGCCGCGCGGTTCGCGCCTGATCGGACAATACAAGAGTAACCTGTCGAGCGGCGTTAAGCGGATGTACGTCATCTGGGAACGGCTGCTCCGGCCTGACGGTGTTTCGATCCAACTTGGTTCTCCGGCAACCGACGAGATCGGGCAGGCGGGGATCGCGGGCGAGGTGGACACGCATTTCCTCAAACGGTTCGGCGCGGCGATGCTGTTGTCGGTGGTGACGGGGTTTTCCACCTCCAATTCGGGTACGGCGATCGTGATCGGTTCGGGCGGGGCGCAGAGTGCCGCCACCGACGCTTTGGGTGTCGACGCTAAGATTCCGCCGACCATCACGGTCGAGCAGGGAACGGTGATCCAGGTCTTCGTCGCGCGCGATCTGCATTTTGGTGAGTAAGATGGCCTCTGAGCCCGCGCCCGAACTGCTCGACGGAGTCTATCTGAGGACCTGGCTCAAGCCGTTTATGCCGTGGCTGGAGCGCGATGACGTCAGTGAAATCCTGGTAAACCGTCCGGGTGAAGTCTGGGTGGAGGTTTCCGGTGAAGCAGGAATGCGAAGATTCGATCTGCCTGACGTAGACGATATGTTGCTTGGCCGGTTGGCGGCACAAATCGCGCGTATGGCTCATCAAGGAATCAACCGCGAAAATCCGCTGCTGGCGGCTACGCTTCCGACCGGCGAACGTGTTCAGCTGGTTGGACCGCCCGCGAGCGAGCACTGGGTGATGGCGCTTCGCCGCCATCACATGATGGATCTCAATCTTGAAATCTATGATCGTGGCCCGATCGCTACTCCGGCCGAAGAAGGCCTCGGCGATGCTGCGTTGGCCCGCCGGCATCCGGTGGAGTTTCTCAAAAAAGCGGTCGCAGCACGAAAGACGATTCTCATTTCCGGCGGAACCTCGTCCGGTAAGACGACGTTTCTTAATGCGTTGTTGAAGACGATCCCACTCAACGAACGCATCATCCTGGTCGAAGACACGCCGGAAATCGCTTGCGCGCATCCGAACGCTGTCAGTCTGGTGGCGGTCAAAGGCGAGTTGGGCGAAGCCCGCGTCGGTGTCGACGATCTGTTGCAGGCCTCTTTGCGACTGCGTCCCGACCGGATCATTTTGGGCGAAATCCGTGGTGCCGAAGCCAACACCTTCCTGCGCGCCATCAACACAGGCCATCCCGGTTCGTTCACCACAGTCCATGCCAACACGCCACAGGGGGCGTTGGAGCAGATCGCCTTGATGGTGCTGCAATCGGGCACACAACTGTCGCGCCAGGAGACGCTTGCTTACGCCGCCTCCTTGATAGACGTCGTCGTGCAGTTATCGCGAATAGGTGGCGAGCGCATCATTAGCGATATCGCACTGACACGCTAGCGAGTCCGACTGGAAGGCGATCCGCGCTCGCTATCAAGATCAAATCCGCTAACGCGGGCTGCGCGCACCTTGATGGCGCGCTTAAAAAATCTGGTACGATTATCACCGAAGCACAGCAGCAAGGTGTCGTGCGGCTTGTGGTTATTGCTCTGCTTCTGATTTTTTGTGATTGGCTGTCCACTGTTTGAAACCGGTTAGCGTGTTGTGGGGCATGCGAGCTGTCCGAACGTCGCCAATTTTTTTGGTTGGTTTGAAGGCTTCTCTGCTTGTGCCCCTATGTGCCCCAAGCAGGCTGTGCAAGGCGTGCTTCCTAAGGAAAATGGCGGAACCCTTGGCGACCCCGGGGTGACTCGAACACCCGGCCTACGGTTTAGGAAACCGCCGCTCTATCCTGCTGAGCTACGGGGTCGCGCGGCCCGGAAACTGCCCCCAAGCCCTGCGCTTGGCAAGGGCTTCGCCGCCGTGCCTCGATCCGCGTTAGCGTCGGCTTTTTGGCCTCCTGCATCTTTTCGCAGGCCGCCCGGATGTCCTATCATTCGGCCGCCTGGTGGAACGCGCCGCACATGCCAAACAAGGAAAGATCGAACCGACCATGAAACAGAGCCCGCTGGCCGCACTGGCCGTTTTCCTGCTTGCGTCGCTTCCCGCCCATGCCGGCGCCGCCGATGACGCGGTCGCCGCCATCGGCAAATGCGCTTCGCTGAACGACAACACGGCGCGCCTTGTCTGCTACGACAAGATCGCCGGGCGGTCGACGACCGTCGAGGTCGCGCCGCAGGCCCAACCGCAGACCGCGCCGCCCGTGCAAACGGCCGCCGCGGCGCAGCCGCCCTCCAAAGAAGAGGAAGAATCCTGGTTCGGCATTGCCGACTGGTTCGGCAGCGACAAGGCCAGTCCGTCCGCGCAAGCCACGCCGCAGCAATTCGGCAGCGAGAATCTTCCGCCGCCGCCGGCCGCTCCCGGCGCGCCGCCGCCGGTCGAGCCGCTCGACCACATCATCGCCGCCGTTTCGGATTTCGCCTACACCCCCTTCGGCCGCTTCGTCGTCTTCCTCGACAACGGCCAGATCTGGCAGCAGCTAGAAGGGGACACCGACAAGGCGCATTTCAGCAAGAGCACGAAGGACCAAGTCACGATCTCACGCGGCGTGTTCGGGAGCTACAATCTGGTGATCGGCGATCATTCCGGGCTCTACAAGGTGAAGCGCATCAAGTGAGTTATCGCGCGCGGCGACCCTGTGGGCGCGGCGATGAGCGGTTCGGGGCGGTCTTGTTCGGCGTTCTTAAGAAACGGATCGAGTTAAATGGAGTCTGACCCCGATTCTCCCTGACCAGATGAATTCACCTCAGTCGCAGCGATCAAGCTTCAAAAAAGCGCGAGGCACGTAGTAGCGATTACCCCCACTTTCACGTACGTCGTACCAAATGTGTGGCCCGAGCTCGGGAACGAATATTAGATCTGGAGCTGCTTGGGAGGCTAACGGATACGCATCGAGAAAGGTGAGATCGCCCCTTAAACCAAAAAAAGTAAATGTCCGTTTTCTTTCGGGATTCCCGGCCTGCCATTGTGTCTGCCACTTATTCCAGTTCATGTTCTTGGGATCGCCGATTGGGATCAGATTTATGTTGGAATAGCCAGATCCGGCCTCCGGAAAAAACCAGTACGTCCAACCGCGGCTCTTGACCGTCACGAAAAAGAATAAATCTCCCTCTATCTGTTCTATGCGATTATGCTTCACAAAGCTGGCCACAACGTCTGCATTTCCATCGAGCAAATAATGCGCATGCTCATATGTACACGATGGTGTTGCAGCTTTAGCTTCACCTACTTGGCCTAACCAAAGCGCCCCAAATGCAACTACTCCAATGAATTGCAGTATCTGTCTTCCCCAAAAGGAGACTTTTCCAGACCAGTTCAACTGTTCACGCGCTACGGAGTTCAGTTCGCTCACGATCCACCTCGCTATCTAAACGTCAGAATCCAAAACAAAATTGGGTAGATTTGGTGTCGTAGTCTTCAAGGTAAATATTTATGTCGCCATGCTCGCCACCGTGGTAGCATGGTGGTGTCAATGGTTTAACGCAACGATTCAACAGTCTACTGAGTACGGTCATTTGCGATTTGCGCCCTGTCTTAGAAGGGTGGCGCGCTTTGATTTGAGAGCGCGGCGAGCGGCATCGCGCATGATCTGGTCCATCACCTCCAACGGGGTCTTGAAGTCGAGGGCTTGGCGGGGGCGGTTGTTGAGCAGGTCGGCGACGATGTCGAGATCGGCTTGGGAATGGACGGACAGGTCCGTGCCTTTGGGCAGGTATTGGCGGATGAGGCCGTTGGCGTTCTCGTTGGAGCCGCGTTGCCAGGGCGAGTAAGGATCGGCGAAGAAGACCTTGACGCCGGTTCGCTTGGTCAGAGTGCGATGGCGGGCCATCTCCGTGCCGCGGTCGTAGGTCAGGGTCTTCTTCAGCTCCTTCGGCACTTCGTTGAACAGCCGTTCGAAGCAGTCCTGGGCGGCTTGCGCATCCAGTCCCTCCATGCGTCCGATGAGGACGAAGCGGCTGGTGCGCTCCACCAGCGTGGCCACGGCCGAGCGGTTGGAAGCGCCTTTGATGAGGTCGCCTTCCCAATGGCCGGGAACCACGCGTTTGCCGACGTCTTCGGGCCTTGCAGCGATGCGCAGTTCCTCGGGCAAACGCTCGCGCCGCCTGGTGCCGCGCGAACGCGGCCAGCGGTTCTGATGGCCCTGACGCAGGCAGGCCAGAAGCTCGCGGCGCAACTCCCCGCGCGGCAGCACGTAGAGTGCGCGATAGATCGTCTCGTGGCAGACGCGCCGGGTGGAATCGTCCGGATGCATGCGCTTCAATCTGCCAGCGATCTGACGCGGCGACCAGCCGAAGCGCAGAAGCCACGCCATTTCGGCGAACAAATCGCTTTGGGCAGAGAGCTTGCGCCGGTTGCGGCAGCGACGGCTCCGCGCAAAAGCCTGCGCCGAGGCCTGTGTCGCCTCATAGGGCAGCTCACCGAAGTAGGGCTGGCGGCGAAGCTCGCGGCTGACCGTGCTCTTGTGGCGGCCCAGCGCTCTTGCGATCTCGCACACCCCGCCGCCGTCACGCCGCATCAACATGATCGCCGCACGCTCCGTACCGTTCAAACGGCTGTAGTTCTTCGCCATCGCAACGCTCCCCGTTTCGGTCTATCAAAGCGTGTATCGTTGCGTTCGATTCTAGAAACAGCCAAACAGCCCTGTAAAAACGGGGTCGGAGTAAATTTAACGGCGTCAACGGCGCCACGTCTGGCACGCCCTACGCTGCATTCGGCACGACCTCCGAGCAGATCAACGGCTTCGGCAACCAGGTCGGCACGGCCGCGAGCTATACGGTCCGGGCGGGCGACACGCTGCAATCGATCGCCCAAGCGCTGTGAGGCGATTCCAGCTTCTGGTATCTGCTGGCCGACGCCAACGGGCTGAACGCCGGTTCGACGCTGCAAGCCGGCGAAACCCTGGTCGTTCAGCCCCAACTTCACGCCACTGGCTTTTGTGGCAAGAATCGGAGTCGGTATAAATTTAACGACGCCAACGGTGCGCCGCATAAGGACTATCCCGCTGCAGCTGCTCCATTTCGCCGCACCGGCTTGAAGGCGATGCCGCCGGTTCCCACATCTCCGCGGTCTTGTTTGTCGAAGGAGGTTCGGAAAACAAAGCGCGGAGGCGCGGAGAGGGCGGCCCCGCAAATCGAGGTTCAATTGGGCAAGCGCGGCAAGCTCATGTCACTTCGGTGCGGGTTCGGGTAACTTCGCTAATTCGCAGTTTATGATTTCGATTCAGAGGTTTAAGTGCAATTTTAGGGGTTCGAATTCAAAAAACAGAAAAAATAGAGGGGGCCCCCGCGAAAAAATCGAAAACAACTATCTTGCGGACTTGTCACGTCGACATGTCCGTCGAAGCTTCAGCGAAGACGGAAGCGGCGCAGCCGCGAAGACGGAAGCCGGATCGCCGGATACCCCTCCCTCCGGGTATTCCCCCCCAATCCGAAAAACGACTTTCAAGCCTTGGTATAATCCGCGTTTTACGAGCCGAGCGGTAGAGAGGCGAGCGCGGGAAGGCGCATCCGACTATCGCTTACACCTGGGGTAACAGGAAAATAACGGTGTCAAACACCAACCGTTATTTTCCTTTCGCCAGCCACGCCTGCCACGGCGCGTCGACGTCGGCGCCGTGTAGCCGCCACCATTCGTCGTCGATGGCGAAAGCGGTGGCGAAATGTTCGCGCGTCGTCGGCAGGAACGGCGTCATGGCGATCTTCAGTTCCGGGTTGTCGCCGACATAGGGCAGCGCGGAAGCGCGCGCCGGCCCGTAAGGCACCCAGCCCGCAACGGCGGCGAGGCCCTGGGCCTGGGTTGCAAAGCGGATGAAATCCATCGCCGTGCCGCGCTTGGGATCGCCCTTGGGAATCCCGAACACGTCGAATTCGTAGAGCTGGCGATCCCAGATCGCGCCCAGCCGGTTGCCATGCGTCGCCGCGTCGAACGTGTCGCCGTTGAGGATGGTCGAAAAGGCGGCGCGGCCTTCCGTCACCATTCGCGCGGGCGGATCCTCGCTCGTCCACCACACCAGCGCGCCTCTGATGGTGTCCAGCTTGGCGAGCGCGCGGGCGACGCCTTGAGGAGTCGAAAGCGTCGCGTAGACATCGCCGGGCGCCACGCCGTCCGCCAGCAGCGCCATTTCCAGATTGAATTTGGGGCTGGCGCGGCGCAGCGCACGCGGGCCGGGAAAATCCTTCAGGTCGAAGAAATCGCCGAGCGTCGAAGGTTCGCGACCGGCGAAACGGCGCGGATCGTAAGCGATGATCTGGCTATAGACGACGCTTCCAACCCAACAAGGCCCGATGGCGCCCGCCACGAAATCCAGCGCGGCGGGCGCGCCGTTCGGACCGCTCGGAAGCGTCGCCGCGTCGATCGGCTCCAGAAGGCCTTGGTGGCAGGCGGCGACCGCGTCCGGCAGTTCCAGGTCGACCACGTCCCAGGCATACGTCTTGGTGGCGACCTGACGGGCCAGTTCGGCCGTGCCGCCGTCATATTCGTTGCGAAGCACGTCGATGCCGCTGCGATCGGCGAAGGGGATCAAAAGGGCGCTCGCCTGCGCATGGCCGTACTGTCCCGCCCAGGTGGCGACGGTCAGCTTGGGACCGCGATGCGTCAACCACATCAGGCCGAACAGCACAACGACGCAGAGCAGGAGCACAGCGAGAAGGACCCTGACGATCCAGCGTTTCATGCCAAAGATTCCTTTCAATGAATGCCGAACATGTTCTTCAAGCTATCGCCGAGGTTCTTTTTCTTTTTTTTCGGCTGGCCGTTTTGATCCGGTGTCTTGTTGCCGCCGCCGAACAGGCCTTTGAACGGCGCCCTGCCGTTCTCCAGATTCTGCATCACGCCGTTCACCACACCCGTCAAGTCGGGTGCGTAATGGACATGGTCCCACGAGCCTTTGACGCGGAACGGAATGCCGATGCTCACGCCTCTTGCGGCGGCTTTGGGCACCAGGCGGAAATCGATGCTGCGTCCGCCGATGTCGACGGCGCCGGCGCCCGTCATCGACAGCACCGGTCCCGCAATGCGGAAATCCTTGTTGCTCAGGACGCCGTCTGCAATGACGAAGCTGCCGCTCAGGTCGAGGAAATCGGTGCTCGCCGACGTGCCGGTCGCGCCACCGCCCAGCAGCGTGCGGATCGTGCGCGCCACGGCGTCCAGATCGACGCCGCGGATGCGGCCATGGCTGCCGGCAATGGAGCCTTTGCCCGACAGGGTATGCATCACCGCGTCGGCGCTGGTTCCTCGTGCGGCAAGGTCGAGCGTGACCGAGCCACCCCCTTCGATGCGATCGACGCCCAGCGTATCGTTGAGGAACGGCTGCAGCGCGATGTGTTCGAATTTGAGCATATTGCGGAACTGGGGAACGGCGCCGCGGTCATCCACATCGAGCTCGGCCCATCCGGTGCCGCCGTAGAGCGTGACCGGAGCGAGCCGCGCGGTGAGCGCGCCGCCTGTCAGCGTTACGCTGGCGACGGTCTTGCCCAGCCGCAGATTGCGCAGGCGCAACGCGCCGACAGTCAGCGTCAGTTGGGCGTCGGCCTTTTTCAGCAGCGCGATGTTGATCGGCGTCCTGCTCCAACCTGTCTCGGCTTTCCGCGCCTTCTGTCCGGCCGCCCTATTGCCGCCCGCCGCCAAATAGGGGTTGAGATCGAGACGGTCGATCGCCAGTGCGCCCTTCAGCGACGGCACCTCGCCTTGGGAGTCGATGTCCAGTATGCCCGTCATGTTCGAGTGGTCGAGCGTCAGCCGCATCCCCGAGAGCGTCGTCAGCTTGTCCTTGGCCGCGATATGGCTTTCGAGCGACGTCCTGCCCAGCCCGCCGCCCGGCGGCAGGCTGTCGCCAAGCCAGCCGAGCACGCCGCGCAAGGACGCGGTGTCGAATTTCAGCGTGCCCTGCAGCGCGCCGTCCTCGGCGAGGCTGCCCTTGAAGCCCGCCTGCATTATGTCGCTGGTCAGCGAGAGGTCGAGCGCGGTGGTGCCGTGGCCGAGCAGAGTCTCGAGTGTCACGATCTTGACGTCGAAATCGACCCTGTGGCCGTTCCGCGTAAAATTGCCGTCGACGGCCAGCGGGCGGTCGAGCCGCGTAATGGCGACGCTGGCGTTGACGTGATCGATCTCGCGATGGGCGCCGGTCCTGTCGTTGGCGTAGGAAATCGTACCGTCGCTGATCTTGATGCCGGAGAATTCCGTATTCGCGGGCAGCGTGACCGTGCTTTTGCCGCCGCCGGCGCGCTTGTTTTTTGCGAAATGCCAATTCGAGCGGCCTTGGGCGTTGACCTCCAGTTCGATAATCGGGCGGTCCAGCACGATCTGGGCGAGTTCCACGCGTCCGCTCAGCAGCGGCAGGAGATGGATGGCCAGCTTGATGTCGCCCACGCTCGCCATAACGGCGGCATGTCCGCCCGGCATGTTGGCGAAGGTGACCTTCTCGGCCCTAAGACCGAATTGCGGGAACAGCATCAGCCTGAGCGGCCCATCGATATGCAAGGCGCGCCCGGTAGCCTGCGAGGCGGCGCTCTCGATACGGTCGCGATAGACGCTCGTCGGCACCAGGAAGGGCAGCGCCAGGACGATCGCCACGACGGCGGCGACGCCGATGAGGCTATTGCGAAGGGTCTTGTTCATGGGCCGCGATCATATCGCCACCTGCGCCCGGCGCCAGCCTTGGACTTAGGCGACAGTTCGCCCGTCCAGAATTCGTCATCTACGGGCCATTTACGGGCGTCCGGCAAGGTCGCAAAATGGCGCTTTAAGCTGTCAGAGCGCCCGCATCTTGCTTTTGGGAGACTTGAATCTTAGGTTCCGGCCCCTTGGCCATGCAGCTGTAGCTCAGTTGGTTAGAGCGCCGGATTGTGGATCCGGAGGTCGGTGGTTCGACCCCACCCAGCTGTACCAGTTTTCGCGGGCAAGGCCGCCGACCGTTCCCCCTATTGTGCACCCTCCGCTCCAAACCGATAGCGCAGTTCCACGCCAAACATCCGCGGCGCGGCATAGATCGACGACGTCGTGCCGGTTAAATGCTCCATCGCATTGGCGCCGACTTTGTAGGTTCTGTCCGTCAAATTGTTGACGAACACACTCGCGTCGAACGACGAGCCTAGGAAGCTGTTCCAATCGAGACGCAGATTCACAAGGCCATAGCCCGCCTGGAATGCTTGCGGCTCGAGATCGGCAAGATCGGTGAACCACACTTTGCTCTGCCAATACCAAGTCGCGGTTAGATAAGGCGTACCGAGCGCGCTATCGACCGGCAGATGGTAACGGCCAGTGAACCCCAGCTTGTGCTTGGGCGTAAAGGCGAACGGATCGCCCTTGTGGTCGAGCGGATTGATGAGCGTCACATTGCCCAACGGATCGATAAAGATCGCTTGAGGCAGCTCGAACTTGCTGTAGCTGGCGTCGGCGTAGGAATAAAACGCGGTGACCTGGAAGTTGTCGTCCGGAATAAAGGTCAATTCGAATTCGAGGCCTTTGATCTCCGCCTTGGCCGCGTTGGCCGTCAGCGCAACCACACGCTCCGACGACGGCGTCTCGATCGCAACCTCGTCGTTCTTCTGAATGTCCTGATACCAGCCGTAATAGAGATCGAAGTTGGTGCGGCCGGGTACGTCGAGGATGGTCCAGTTGTTCTTCGTACCAAGCTCGACGTCGGTGAGGAATTCCGGTCTGAATTCCTGGAGGCCGGTTCCCGCGGCGCCGCCGTTGAAGCCGCCGCTCTTATAGCCGCGACGATAGGTTCCGTAGAGCAGCGTGTCGTCGTTGATCTGGTAGTTTGTCGCCAACGTCCAGCTCGGCGCATGAAACGACGCGCTGTCATGTTCGAAATTGAGCGGCGTCGAAACAAGGGGATAGGGGCAGGGCGAGGGCTGCGCCATGGATTGGACGCAGACAGTGGAATCCGAAATCTTGTGATCCCAAGTGAAACGGCCCCCGGCGTTGAAGCTCAGGCCCTTCACCCAGTCGGATGCGTCATAGCCCACGCTGCCATAGAGGGCTTGCGAAACGCCGCCGTTGCCAAGTGCGTCGACTTCCGTGCTGCCGAGACCCGGGAACGGTCCGCTCAAGCCGCCGAGCAGATCGCGTTCCACTTCGGCGTAACCGCCCTTGTAATCGTGTTCGTAGTAGGCGCCGAGAATCCAGGTCCAATCGTCGGTTTCGCCCTGCAGTTGGATTTCTTCGGTGATCTGGCGTGAGTTCTGCTCCCACGTCCGCGGGTTCGGAATGTCGAGGATCGGCAGATACGAGCCATCATAGTCGAATGCCGACTGCTCCTTGTCGCTGAGATAGCCGAAGATGTTGCGAAGGCGCAGGTGCTCGGCGATATCGTATTGCGCTGTGTCCGTGATGCTCCACGAATTGCGCTTGTAGAACAGCGGGATGCTTGACGTCGTCTTGCGTGTTCCTAACGCCTGCTGATTCACCAAGGCTGGCGCCAAGTACCCATTATAGAAACCCTGAATAAGCGCGCTGGCCTGGGTAGGCGCCGCCGCCGCCGCCTGCGTCGGAGTATACCCCATACCCTCCAGTTCTTGGATAATCAGCGGAATGACTTGCGGGTCGAATAGATTTTCCAGCTGCGGTTCCGTTGCGAGGGAGGTGAGCTCACTGCCGGTGCCGTTGTTGTGATCGTTAATGTAGTTGAACGCGGTGTAGTTCTCGAAGCCCGCAAATGGCCGCATGATAATGCCGACGCGGAAGGCGTCGTAGTGCAAATTGTCGAGATCGCTGTTGGTCGTCACGTCCTGCGTGTAGCCTTTGCGGCTGGCGACGTCGCCTGCTACGCGAATCGCCAGCGCGTCGCCGGCGATGGGCAGGTTGATGGCGCCCTGCAGTTCGCCCATCGCGTAATCGCCTCCCGACGCGTCGAGATAGCCGCCGAATTGATCGCTCGGCTTCTTCGGCTGGAAGAGGACGGCGCCGCCCGTGGTGTTGCGCCCGAATAGCGTGCCCTGCGGTCCGCGCAGGATCTGGATGTTGTCCATGTCGTAATAGTTGGCAGGGCCGCTCCCGCCGAAGGGCACTTCGTTGAAATAGGTCTGCACGCCGGGATCGGCGCCGCCGAACGGTTGGCTCTGGCCGCGGATGGTGAACACGTTGTCGTCGCGCGAGCCGAGATTGGCGGCAACCGTGAGCGACGGCGAAAGATCCTGCAAGCTGAGCGCGCTTCTGATTGTGTTCTCGCGCAGCGTCTCCGGCGAGATCGCCGTGACGGCGACCGGAACCTTTTCGAGATCTTCGGCCCGGCGCCTGGCCGTGACGATAACGGTCTCGATAGTCACGGTCTGGGCGGTCTGATCGGGGGCCGACGCGGCGCTGACAGGTGTAGTCGATCCCGCCGTAGTTTGCGCGCCAGCCGGCGCGGTCAATATCGTCGCGCCCAAGAGCCCAAGGGCGACCGCCAATTTCCGGTTTTGCATGACTTTCCCCTGCTGTTCATCCCGCCCGCTAACCGGGCAACCTCAAACCTCCCATGCGCTTGTCCCCACCCAGAGCGCAGGCCGTTAGTATATCGCCAAACTTGGTCTGCGGCGATTTTGTCTGATTTCAAATAGTTAGAAGCCGAAAAAAGAACAAAACGACATTGTCGTCCAGCTTTCCGCTCCGCAAACCAAGCCGTTGGTGTTTTCCTTGCCGGTGGGGAATCCAGCCGGTACAAGGCCCACTCATTCCGGGTAGCGGCACATGAGTCAGCAAAAGACATCTCGTCCGAAGGCGCGGCTTCCGCGCGGGTTTCGCGACCGCTCAGCGGGCGAGATCGCGGCGGAGCGCCGCCTGATCGAAACGATCCGCACGGTCTATGAAAGCTATGGCTTTTCGCCGCTGGAGACGCCCGCCTTCGAATACTCCGACGCGCTGGGCAAGTTCCTGCCCGACCTGGACCGGCCGAACGAAGGCGTGTTCAGCCTCAAGGACGACGACGAGCAGTGGCTGTCGCTGCGCTACGATCTGACAGCGCCCCTGGCGCGCTACGTGGCGGAGAATTTCCAGAACCTGCCCAAGCCGTTCCGCCGCTATCAGGTGGGGCCGGTGTGGCGTAACGAGAAGCCGGGCCCGGGCCGCTTCCGCGAATTCACCCAGTTCGACGCCGACACGGTGGGCTCGAACTCTCCCGCCGCCGATGCCGAATTGTTGATGATGGTGTGCGATGTGCTGGAAGCGCTTGGGCTAAAGCGGGGAGAATACGTAATTAAGCTCAACAATCGCAAATTGCTCGATGGAGTCTTGGAAACTATTCAAGTTGACCCATCAAAACGAGGGACTGTTCTACGAGCCATCGATAAGCTGGACAGGTTAGGTATCAAAGGAGTGAAAGAACTTCTTGGACGCGAGCGCCTTGATGAATCTGGCGATGTAACAAAAGGCGCGGATTTAGATGAGAGGCAAATTGAAAATATCGTCCAGTTCATCTCACCGGATCAGAGCGTTGCTGACACCGAAAGCATTAAGAAATGGGCCTTCTGGGTCGTAAAAGACAGCAAGATTGGCGGCGACGGTGCAAGTGAGGTCACGCAAATTCTGTCATATGTAAGGGCCGCAAGATTCGATGAAGACAGGATTAAGCTAGACACGAGCATCATCCGCGGCCTCGATTACTACACTGGCCCAGTGTTCGAGGCGCAGTTGACGTTCCCCGTCACCAACGAGGCCGGCGAGACGGTAGTCTTCGGTTCCGTCGCGGGCGGAGGGCGCTATGACGATCTCGTCGCTCGCTTCACCGGGCAGCAGGTTCCGGCGACCGGCATTTCCATCGGCGTCAGCCGTCTGCTCGCGGCCATGCAACAGCGCGGGTTGACCGGCGACGAGAAGCCGCTGATCGTCGTGCTGTCGATGGGCGATCCGGCGCAAAGCTTTGCTATCGCACGCGAATTGCGCGCCGCCGGCCTGCGTGCGGAATCTTACGTCGGCACAAAAAAAATTCCCGACCAGCTCAAATATGCCGACAAGCGCGGCGCGGCGCTGGTGGTGATGGAAGGTGAGGACGAGCGCGCCAAGGGCCAGATTACGATCAAGGATTTGAAGCGCGGCGCGGAAGTTTCCAAGTCCGTCGAAAGCCGTGCGGAATGGGTTGGCGCGCGCGCCGGTCAGGAAACGGTAGATCGCGGCAAGCTTGTCGAGAAAGTGCGCGAACTTCTATCGCGCAAATCCTAGCCATGCCCGCGTTCCCCACTTACGGCCCCGAGGACATCGCGGCGCTCGACAAGCAAGCGGACGCCATCCTCGCCGTCTTCGCCGCGCGCGGCTACACGCGCCGCGAGCCCGCGATCCTGCAGCCGGCGCAGGTTTTCGTCGACCGTTCGGGCGAGGAAATCCGTAGACGGACGTTCGAACTCACCGATCCGTCGGGCCGCGAGCTTTGCCTGCGCCCCGACCTCACCATTCCAACTTGCGCCTGGCAGGCGAAAAGCGGGCAGCCCTATCCGGCGCGGCTCTGCTATCACGGCCCGGCGTTTCGCCATCGCCCCGGCGACGGGCCGACACAGTTTCTTCAAGCCGGCGCGGAACTGCTAGGCCTCGACGACCGCGCCGCCGGCGACGCGGAGATGATGGCGCTGTCGGTGGAGGCTTTACGTGCCGCCGGCCTCGCGAAATTCGACATGAAGATCGGCGATCTCGCCCTGTTCGCCACGCTGGTCGATGCGCTGGACGTTCCGGCGCAATGGCGCGGACGCCTGAAGCGCCATTTCTGGCGTAGCGGTTATTTCGATGCGCTCCTGGCGCGCATGGTTGCGGGTGCGGCGAGCGACGCCGAACGCGCCATCGATGCGCTGCATGGGCTAGGCCCTGCCGAACTGCGCCCCGCCATCGAAACGCTGCTCGACAAGGAGGCCGACGCGCCGCTGGGCGCGCGCACCCGCGAGGAGATCGTCGAACGGCTGACGATCCAGGCTTTGGACGGCGCCGCGCCGAAACTGGACGCCAAGGTCGCCGAGACCATCAAGCGCGTGCTGGAGGTCAGCGATCCGGCGCCCGGCGCGCTCGAAAAAATCCGTACACTGACCGGATCTGTGGCCGCCAAGATGGAAAAGCCGCTGGCGGCGATGGAGGCACGCCTTGCCGCGCTTGCGGCGCTGGGCATCGATCCGCAAACCGTCCGTTTCGTCGCGCATTTCGGGCGCAATCTGGAATATTACACCGGCTTCGTCTTCGAGTTCTGGACTGCCGACGGCGTCGAAATCGCCGGCGGCGGTCGCTACGACACGCTGATGGAATCGCTGGGCGCGCCGCGCGGCACCACCGCCATCGGCTGCGCCATCCGCAGCGAACGCCTGCTCGCCGCGTGCCGGGGAGGGTGCTGATGTCCGAACCGGTCACCCTTGCCATTCCATCCAAAGGGCGGCTCAAGGAGCAGGTGGATAAGCACTTCGCCGCCGCCGGCGTGGCGCTGAAGCAGACGGCCGGCGCGCGCGGCTATCGCGCCACGGTGGAAGGCCTGGACGGCATCGATGTGATGCTGCTGTCGTCGTCGGAGATCGCGTCGGCGCTGGTCGGCGGTGACGTGCATCTCGGCGTCACCGGGGAGGATTTGATCCGCGAGACCGCGCCTGAACTCGAAGGCCGCGTGGCGCTGTTGAAACCGCTCGGTTTTGGCTTTGCCGACGTCGTGGTGGCCGTGCCGCGCGCTTGGATTGACGTTTCCACCATGGCGGACCTCGACGACGCCTGCGCCGCCTTCGCTCATCGCCATCGCCGCCGCTTGCGCATCGCCACCAAATACGCCCAGCTGACGCGCGCGTACTTCGCCCGCGCCGGCATTTCGGATTACCGCATCGTCGGCAGCGCGGGGGCTACCGAAGGCGCGCCGACCGCGGGCACTGCCGAAGCCATCGTCGACATCACCACCACGGGCGCGACGCTCAAGGCCAATGGGCTGAAAATCCTGGAGGATGGCGTCATCCTCAAGAGCCAAGCACAACTCGCGATGAGCCTCGCCGCCGATTGGACCGGCGAGATGCGCGCCGCCGCAGGAGTGCTGCTGCAACGGCTGGGCGCAAAGCTGGCGTAAGCTGTCATCCTTCGACAAGCTCAGGGTGAGGGGTAAACCAAACCCTCATGCTGAGCTTGTCGAAGCATGAGGGACATTCACTGCGGCGAGATCGGTCCATCCATGATGTCTGGATCGTTGATGTGTTCGGCTTTCCAGCGCATTGCTTGCCAGATGCGCGTCCGCCCGGATGGATGGTCGAAAAAGAGCGCTTCCTCCAGCGGGCTAGGATCGAGCTTGCGATAATCGCTGAGCTTCAGGTCCACCGTAGCTTCGGCGTCAGGCAGGCGCGCCGCGTTCAGCCCGAAAATGTCCGCCTGAATTTCCACAGTACGGCTGATGGTGTTGGTGACGGGCGTCGCCAGCAGGAAGAACACCGAGAACAACGCTATAATCAGCGGTAGCCCCGCCGGATCGTCGATGGTGCGCACGTCCCAACTGCCGCCGAGGAGATTTGTCAGCCCGCGATACGCCCGATCGACGAAGAAAAAGCCCACTAGCACCAGCAGCCCGAGCCAAGTGAGCAGAATGGCGGCGTGATTCATCACGTAATGGCCCATTTCGTGGCCCATCACCGAGAGCACTTCGGAGGGCGTGCAACGGTCGAGCAGATTGTCGTTCAGCGAGATTCGCGTGGTGCCAAGGAAACCGGAGACGTTCGCCGAAATGCGCGTGGACTGGCGCGAAGCGTCGAAGGTGTAGACGTTGTCGGCCGGTATGCCGTTGGCGCGCGCCATGGACAGAATAGTCGATTTCATCGCGCTGTCCGGCAGCGGCGCGTAGTGATTGAACAAGGGATCGATGTACACGGGCGAGATCGCAAGCTGCACGGCCAGGAAAGCCACCGTGACGCCGGTGCCCCATATCCACCAGTTGCGCTTGGCCGCGCGCGCCACGGCGTAGATGACCGTGAGCAGCAGCGTGAAGCCGATCAGGTTCACGGCGAACTGAATGCCGAAATCTCCGGCCCATTGCAGAAAAGTCTGGTTCGAGAGGCCGTAGGCGTGCTCGCGGATGAAGCCCTCGTAGATCGATAGGGGAAGACCAACTACCGTCGTCACGGCCAAGTACTGCACGACATAGATCGGCGCTTGCAGGAAGCGGTGCCGCGTTACGCGGGCCGCGAAGTTGCGCATGGCGGCCGAGATCCGTAACCACAGAAGCAGCGCCGCGATCGCCACCGTGTACAGCGTATCGACAAAGTCCAGAACGATGCCGCCGTCGAAATAGGCGTCCGAGCGCGCCCTCGCTTTGCCGCTGACCCGGGCGAGATAGGCGTCCACCGCCTTGTGCGGATCGAAATTCGCCACGCCGGGGGACGGCAGCGCATGAACCTGGATATTGACGGTCGGTGCGGCCATCGGTCCCGCCTGGGCCAGCGCTTGCGTCGCGAAAGCGCACGCCAAGGCGTAGGCCAGCCACGCCGCCAAGAGCCACCGTGCCGTTTTTTCCATGTTTCCGCTCCTGTTCGTCCCTACCGAATCCTAGCAGATAGTTTATGTGACGGGCAGGTTGTTCGCCTGTGCCGGAATATGCGATGACGTCGGATGGATCTTTTCGCGAACGGCCATGACCGAACCTTCCTATCTTGACCGTGGCGAGGAACGCCTCGCCTATGCGAAGCGCGGCGGCGCCGGGCCAGGCATCGTATGGCTTGGCGGCTTTCGCTCGGACATGGAGGGCACCAAGGCGCGGGCCGTGGACGCCTGGGCCGCGCGCGCTAAGCGCGCCTGCTTACGATTCGATTATTTCGGCCACGGTCGTTCGTCCGGCGATTTTCTGCAGGGCACGATCTCGCGCTGGCGTGACGACGCCTTGGCTGTGCTCGACGCGCTGAGCGAGGGGCCGCAAGTCCTGGTGGGCTCCAGTATGGGCGGCTGGCTCGCGATGCTGGCGGCGAAGGCGCGGCCTGAGCGCGTGGCCGGACTTCTGCTGATCGCGCCCGCGACGGATTTCACCGAGGACCTGATGTGGGAACAGATGCCGGAGGAGGCGAGACGCGCTCTCCTGCAGGATGGCGTATGGCGACGCGAGTCCGCCGCTGCCGAGGAATCCTATCCGATCAGCTGCGCGCTGATCGAGGACGGGCGCCGGAACCTCATCCTCGACGATAAGCACGCGTTGCCGTTCCCGGTGCGCATCCTGCAAGGCATGGCCGATGAGGACGTGCCGTGGCCCCATGCTCTGAAACTGTCCGGTGCGATCGAAGGCGACGTGACGGTAACACTGGTGAAGAACGGCGACCACCGGCTGTCGACGCCGTCCGACCTCAAGCTGCTGGAACGCACGCTGGACGCACTGATGGAGGATGTAAGCTCGTGAAGCGCAGTTTTCCATTTGTTCTTCTCGCTTTCGCCGTCGTTCCGTTTCCGGCCGCGGCGGCCGAGACCGTCAGCGGCTATTCGCAATGCGTGGCGCTGGTGCAGAAGAATCCAGCGCTCGCCGAAGAGAACGCTCGCGCCTGGCAGAATGAAGGTGGCGGCCCTGCCGCGATCCATTGCTCGGCGCTGGCGCTCACCGCGCTCAAGCGTTACGCCGAGGCGGCGCGCAAGCTCGACGCGTTGGCCCGCGACGGGTCGATCCAGAACAATATGGAACGCGCGGCGCTGTTCGATCAGGCGGGCAATGCCTGGCTGCTCGCCGGTATGGCAAGCAACGCCGTGCAATCCTTTTCCGCCGCGATCGTCGAGAGCCCGAATGACATCGACGTCTTGGCCGACCGCGCCCGGGCGCGCGCCATGCAGAAGGATTGGACCGGCGCCGATGTCGATCTCGGCGCGGCGCTGCTGAAGGATCAGAATCGCGTCGATCTTCTGGTGCTGCGCGCCAGCGCGCGCTGGGCCATGGGCAGCAAAGCAGACGCCGCCACCGACATATTGCGCGCGCTCCAGCTATATCCCAACTATCCGGCGGCGCTGGTCGAGCGCGGCAGGATGAAATACGACGCTGGCGATCTGGCGGGTGCGCGCGCCGATTGGAAAAAGGCGGCCTCCGGTACGGGCGATGCGGCCGATGCCGCGCGGCGCAATCTGGCGGCGATGGGGCCGGAGTCAAATACCGGCAGATAGCCACTCCTCTCGCACGTCACTATCCGTTTCCTGCCGCGAGCGCGTTGCTGCAAGCGCCGCGAAGCGCGGTCCATTCAGAAGTTTCGCCAACGCCCACACCGCCATCGCGCGCACCAGAGGCGAGGTGTCGGACAGCAGTCGTTCCGCTTCCGCCGCAAGCTCGGGTTCGCCCGAATTACCGATGGCGATCAGCACATTGCGCATAAACCGGTCGCGGCCGATGCGTTTGATCGGCGAGCCGCGGAACAGCGCGTGGAACGAGGCGTCATCCAGCCGCGCCAGATCGGCGAGCGCTGAGCGCTTCAGCGCATCGCGCGGTTGGAATTGCGCCTCGCGCGAAGCCTGCGCGAACTTGTTCCACGGGCACACCGCCAGGCAATCGTCGCAGCCATAGATGCGATTGCCGATGGCTTCGCGAAATTCGCGCGGGATATGTCCCTTGTGCTCGATGGTGAGGTAGGAAATGCAGCGCCGCGCATCGAGCTGGTAGGGCGCGGGAAAGGCGCGCGTCGGACAAATATCCAGACAGGCATGGCAGGCTCCGCAATGATCGTGCTCCGGCGCGTCGGCCTCGATCTCGAGTGTCGTGAACACCGAACCGAGGAACAGCCAAGAGCCGAATTCGCGACTCACGAGGTTGGTGTGTTTGCCCTGCCAGCCCAGCCCCGCCTCTTGCGCTAGCGGTTTCTCCAATACTGGCGCGGTATCGACGAAAACCTTCGCGTCGCCGCCGAAGTTCGTCACCATGAATTCGGCCAGCCGCTTCAGCCGCTTCTTCAGCACGTCGTGATAATCGTCTCCGCGCGCGTAAACAGAAATCGCGCCTGCCGTGCGGTCCTTCAAGTCTTCGAGCGGATCGTGGTCGGGCCCGTAATTTAAGCCCACCACCGCCACGCTTTTCGACTCGGGCCACAGCAGGACGGGATCGGCGCGGCGCTCCGCGTTGCGCTCCAGCCATTCCATCGTACCATGACGGCCTTGTTCCAGGAATGCGCCCAGCCGGCCGGCGGCATCGCGTGTTGCCGCGGCGCGGGCGAAGCGGACCACGTCAAAGCCTTCGGCGAACGCGCGTGCGCGAATGACTTCGCGAATGTCAGAAGTCGAGTTCGGCATATTGCGTCACCGGCGGCTGGCCGGGCACGCGATCGGCGAGGAGAGAGCGGAACGAGGGGCGCGATTTCATCCGCACATACCATTCCCTCATCGCAGGGTTGGCATCCCACGGCACTTCGCCAAAATAATCCAGCGCCGACAGATGCGCCGCCAGCGCCAGGTCGGCGATGGTGCAGACCCTTCCCGCCAGGTTACCGCGCTGCTCCACCGTCCCGCCGAGCGCGGCGAGCATCTCGCGCAACGCCTCGCGTCCGCTGCGGATGACGTTCATGTCGGGCGTCGAGCGGGTCAGCCCGCCGGTGAAACGCGGGTTGGCCTTTTCGTAAACGATCTTGCGGGTGACGCGCTCGCCGAGCACGCCCATCGTCCAATCGAGCCAGCGCAGCGCTTCGCCGCGCTCCGCCGCGTCTTCGGGGATCAGCGGATGCTCAAGATAAGCGCCCTCCAAATGATCGACGATGGCCCACAGCCCTTCGCAGCGCGTGCCGTCCAGGTCGATGAAGACGGGCAGGTGGGCGCTAGAGTCTTCCGCCGCTTGCGGATCGCAGACCAACCGCTTTTCGCCCAGCATCAGGCGCGCGAGGCGCGAGGCTGGCGAGAACACGAGATGGACGAGCCGACGCATGTGGACAATCTAGAGAAAGTGCGCGGCCTCTCCTAGCCCTTATGCTTCGACAAGCTCAGCATGAGGGTTTAACGAAGCCCTCACCCTGAGCTTGTCGAAGGGTTAGGGCTGTTAGCCCTCTACTTCACGCACCAATCCAGGCTGTCGCGCGTCACTTCCCAGGCGCGGTCCATGACCGTTTCCGAGCGCCGGGCCACGTAAGGGCCGGGGCGGGAAGCGCGCCATTTGTCCGGGTCCGGTAGGATGGTGGCAAGCCGCGCCGCCTGCGCCTTCGACAGCATCGACGCCGGCACGTTGAAATAGGCCTCGGATGCCGCTTCCGCCCCGTAATTGCCGTGCCCCCAATCGACCAGGTTCAAATAAGCGGTGAGGATGCGTTTTTTCGGCCAGAGAGCTTCCACCAGCACGGTCAGATAGGCCTCCGCGCCTTTGCGCACCCAGCTTCGCACCGGCAGCAGGAACAGCGTGCGTGCCACCTGCTGGCTGATGGTGCTCGCTCCGCGCAAACGCTTATGGGGATGGCGCTCGTGCTGCTTCAACGCCGCGTCGATATCCTTCCAGTCGAAACCGTTATGGTTGCAGAAATCCTGGTCTTCCGAGCCGATCACTGTGCGCGCCAGATTGGGCGAGATCTCGTCATAGGCGCGCCAGGAATAATGCACCGGCTGCAAGGTAACGAGATCGAGCAGCATCTGCGGCGTGCCGGGTACGGGCACGAAGCGGAAGATCAGCAAAAGCAGAATGGGCGCCGGCACCAGGAAGAAGAAGAAAACCGCCGAGATGCGCCTGAGCCATGGCGTGCGCACCCCGTCGCCGCGCCAAACCCAGCACGCCAAGATGCCCAGCTTCCCGAAGATGCGTCGAAACCATCCCCCCATAGGCCCATATTAAAGCTTCACCCGGCGCAGGCGCAATGCGTTGGCGATCACAGAGACCGAGCTAAAACTCATGGCCGCGGCCGCGATCATCGGTGACAGCAGCCAGCCGGTGAACGGATACAAAACGCCCGCCGCCAGCGGAATGCCGAACGCGTTGTAGACGAAGGCGAAGAACAGGTTCTGCTTCATGTTGCGCACCGCTGCCCGCGCCAGTTTTCGCGCGCGCAGCAAGGCGGCAAGGTCGCCTTTGAGCAGGGTCAGCCCGGCGGCTTCGATGGCGGCATCGGAGCCTGTGCCCAAGGCGATGGAGACGTCGGCGGCGGCCAGCGCCGGCGCGTCATTCACGCCGTCGCCGGCAAAGGCGACCACGCGGCCTTCGCTTTTCAGGCGCTTGACGAGGTCGGTCTTGCCTTCGGGCGAAAGGCAGGCGGCGACCTTGTCCAATCCGGCTTCGCGCGCAATGGCCTTCGCCGTCGCTTCGGCGTCGCCCGTCGCCATGGTGATCGCCAGCCCATCGCGGGCCAGCGCCTTCAGCAGCTTGCGCGCATCCGCCTTCAACGGGTCCTTGGCCGCGACAAGTCCGACGGCGCGGCCCGAACGCGCCACGAACATCACGGTGGCGCCGTCTTCGCGCAGCTTCTTCGCTTCGCCGGCCAACGGGGCGACGTCGATGCCCTGGCCGGAGATGAATTGCGCATTGCCGATGAGCACGCGCGCGCCGCCGATCGTACCCTGCAAACCTTGTCCCGTGATGCTGATGAATTCCGCCGCCGGGGGCAGCGCCAGCGACCGCGCCTTGGCGCCTTCGACGATGGCATGGGCGAGGGGATGGGCGCTCTTGCTTTCCAGCGCGGCGGCAATGGTCAGTACGTCGTCCTCGCTCGCGCCGGAAGCTGCGCGCACCGCCGAAAGTTTCGGCTTTCCTTCCGTCACCGTGCCGGTCTTGTCGATGACCAGTGTGTCGGCATGCGCGAAATTCTCCAGCGAAGCCGCGTTGCGGACCAGCACGCCGTTCTGCGCGCCCTTGCCGACCGACACCATCACCGACATCGGCGTCGCCAATCCCAGGGCGCAGGGGCAGGCAATGATCAGCACCGACACCGCCGCGACCAGCGCATAGTCGAACGACGGCCCGAAGACCATCCAAACCAAAAAGGCGAGAACGGCGGCGCTGACCACGGCGGGAACGAACCAGGCGGCGACTTTGTCGGCCAAGCCTTGCGTCGGCGCGCGGCTACGCTGCGCTTCGGCGACCAGGGCGACGATCTTGGCCAGCATGGTGTCGACGCCGATGCGCGTCGCACGGATGACGAGCGCGCCTTGGCCGTTGAGCGTGCCGCCGGTGACCGCGCCGCCGAGCGCTTTCGCCACCGGAATGGCTTCGCCGGTAATCATGGATTCGTCGACAGCGCTTTCGCCTTCGATCACGACCCCGTCGGTCGGCACGGACTCGCCCGGCCGCACCAGCAATTCGTCGCCAGCCTTCACGTCGGAAAGCGGAACCTCTTGCGTGCCGTGCGCCGTGCGCCGCTGTGCTGTCTTGGGCGAGAGGTCGAGCAATGCGCGCACGGCTTTGCCGGTGTGCGCCCGCGCCCGCAATTCCAGAACTTGCCCGAGCAGGACCAGCGTCACGATGACG
This sequence comes from uncultured Alphaproteobacteria bacterium, assembly GCA_963710025.1. Taxonomy (GTDB): domain Bacteria; phylum Pseudomonadota; class Alphaproteobacteria; order Micropepsales; family Micropepsaceae; genus Rhizomicrobium. The sequence goes on from CAVPYO010000010.1 coordinate 23,018, forward strand.
GCGGCGGCTTCGAAATAGAGCGGCGGCGTTCCGCCCGCGCCGCGATAGGCTTCCGGGATCGCCGCGGGGAACAACAGAGCGAACAGGCTGTAGAGAAACGACACACCGACGCCGAGCCCGATCAGCGTGAACATGTTGGCGTGACCCGTAACCGCGCCTTTCCAGCCGCGCAGGAGGAGCGGCCAAGCCGCCCAAAACACCACGGGCACGGCAAGGGCGCCTTCGATCCAACCCTGCAACGATGGCGGGATCGTCATGTCGAACCGGCCGCCTTCGCCCAGCATCGCCAGCGCGAAGACGGGAACGGTCAGCACCAAGGAAACCTTAAAGCGGTTCCACATGTCGCGATAGCCGGCATCGTCATGGGCGGCGGCGGGATCGAGCGGCTCCAGCGCCATGCCGCAGATCGGGCAATCGCCCGGCCCGACTTGTTTTACCTGCGGATGCATCGGGCAGGTGTAGAGGACATTCTTTACCTCTCCCCTTGTGGGAGAGGTCGGCCGCGGTGCGGCCGGGTGAGGGGGCTTCAAATACTTCCCCGGCTCCGCCTCGAACTTCGCCTTGCAGCCGGCGCAGCAGAAGAAATAGTCCGTGCCCTGATAGTTGAGGTAATTGCCCTTGGCCTTCGCGGTTTCCGGGTTCGGCGTCATCCCGCAGACGGGATCGCGGTTATTTTCCATAGCGACTGAACAGCTCCACGAGTTCCGCGAATTTCTTCGTTTGATCTTTGACGTCGCCGCTCTTGATCGCATGGGCGACGCAATGGGCGGCATGGCCCTTGAGCACTTCTTCCTCCACGCGCTTCAGCGCGGCCTTGATCGCTTGGATTTGGTTGAGGATGTCGATGCAATAGCGCTCTTCCTCGACCATGCGCGCCACGCCGCGCACCTGGCCTTCGATGCGGGCGAGGCGCGAGAGAAGTTTCGGTTTGGCTTTGGGCAAGGTACCCTCCGGGGGTATATACAGGGGGAGGGTATAGCGGCGCTACCAAGAGCGCGCAATGGGGCGGTGATGGGGATATGCCGAAAGCGGGCCTGCACAGCCGCGCAAGTCCGCTTCGACACAAAGCTACGGCCGGCGAGCGGAAACCGGCCATCGCCGGCAATCGACAAGCACCTTTGCTTTTCCTCAGGCCTTACGGGTCGCGCGCCTTGCGCCTGGCGCACCGCTCTTGGAGCAGGTGCGCGACCCGCCTTTGCATAAAGCTTCGGCGGGCGGCGGCTCGGCATGATCCCTGTGGATGCACGCGAGGCATGGCATCCATACCTTGTATGAACTCGCGTCGTGGCGGATCCGGACTTTCGCGAAAAGCCCTTCGCCGCTTAATGGACCGGCCGTCTCCCGTTTTCAAAGACCACGGAGGCGATGTGGGAAACGAACAACGAACCTTCAAGGGCTGCGCCGATCACAAAATGTGACGAACCCGAGACGCATTCTCATGCGTGGATGAACATCCGCTTTGCGCCAGAACCAGCCCTTCCGCCACGAACCAATCTACGGATGATCAGCCGCACTTTCGTGCAACCGCCGTCGCCGCGTGGCACCCACAACTCTGTGTGGTAGCCTGCAATTTCGACAGGCGGGGGCCGATATGAAACGCATGTTGCCTTCATGGGTAGCGATATGGTTGCCGACGTTCTGTTCGCTGTTGTCCTTCGCCGTGCCAAGCTTCGGTCAAAGCCATCCTCCCGAGACCGTCGTTATAGAAGGCAAAAACGTCCTCGAGGGCATATGGCGATTTCCTCCGTTTTGGGGCTCCGCGCTGGTAAGAAGGCAAAGGACAACAGCTGGATGGATGCCGCTAAAAGGGGCCGAATGGTACAATAAGGGAAAGGAATTCTACTGCCGGATTGCAACGGCCGAACCCCAATTCAAATTCAACTGTTTTGGATATTCAGTGGCAGAGGGGCACGCAACGCTTGACGAAAATGGATATGTCTCCCTTTCCTCGGAACCCTGTAACAGAGATGATTGTGTGTGGGGTGCTTACTGGGTTTTCAGGGGCCGCCTTTCGTCAAACACGGAACTATCCGGCCATATGGGGCTGGTCCATGAGGGGCTGCTGGAAGAACAACCGGAACTCTTGACGGTCACGAAACTCACCCTGACCGACAAATCGCCTGATCTGGGCGGCCAAGGACCCTTTTTGAAGCGGCTGTTGGAGGAAATGGCGAACGGCAGGATTACCGAACCTTATGCTAGGCAACGGTTGTTCTCGTCAAACCCGAATGTTGTGCCAATTCCCGACGATGCGCAGCAGTTGCAGTTGGCGTTCTTAACGCCAGATATTCTGCGTCCTCTGGGGAAAATCCTAGCGGTGATCTACGTCAGCGATTACGTCCCCATTTGGGGGCGGCGCCGCGATTCGACTCTCGATTGGGTTTTTAGCAACGAGCAGTCCAACATCTACGATGTTGAATTCGAGCACGGCGAGCGTTTGTGCGCCCTGCACCGCCGACCGGACGGTGCTCTGAATCAATTCCGCTGCATATGATGACGATCTAGGCTCAGGACTCATTGATTGATCCAGAAGATGACGATAGCTGCGATGCAGATGGCAGAGAAGAAGGTGTGTGCGCAGCGGTCATAGCGGGTGTGGATGCGTCGCCAGTCTTTGAGCTTTCCGAACATGTTTTCGATCTTGTGGCGCTGGCGGTAGAGCGCGCGGTCGTGAGGGATTGGCACTCTGCGGTTGGCTTTTGACGGGATGCAGGGAGTGATGCCACGTTCGGCCAGGACGTTGCGGAACCAACCGGCGTCGTAGCCTCTGTCGCCGAGCAACGTTTTGGCTGGCGGCAAGGCATCAAGCATCAGGGCCGCGCCCTTGTAGTCGCTCATCTGGCCTTCACTGAGCAGCATCACCAGCGGGCGGCCCTCGCCATCGCACACCGCATGGAGTTTGGAGTTCAAGCCACCCTTCGTGCGCCCGATACGTCGGGGAACAGCCCTTTTTTGAGCAGACTGGCAGCGGTGCGGTGAGCCTTAAGGTGGGTGGCGTCGATCATCAGCCGGTCAGGCTTGGCGCCCTTGCCCGCCAGTTCGGCAAAAATCCGGTTGAACACGCCCAGACGGCTCCAGCGGATGAAGCGATTGTAGATCGTCTTGTGCGGGCCGTAATCCTTCGGCGCGTCACGCCAACGCAACCCATTGCGGATCACGAAGACAATCCCCGAGATCACACGCCGATCATCGACACGTGCGACGCCATGAGACAACGGGAAATACGGTTCAATCCGGCGCATCTGCGCACGCGACAGCCAGAACAAATCACTCATCGAAGCACCTCCCGGCGCCAACAATGAATCAACCCTTCGCCATCTCCGCAAGCAAATTAATAGGTCCTGAGCCTAAGTGCCGCCCGTGTATATCACGCGGGAATCTCGTGTTATGGCGCAACGCCGACATCCCGACCGCGACCCAGCCTACGCCTTACTCCGCCGGAACGGCTTCGCGGCGCGCGATAGTGAGCGGCTGGGGTAGGCGGCTCACCATTTCCTTGGGCACCACCTGCCAGAAGCGCGGCAGCTCCACATCCCATTGTGCCAGCAATTCACCGGCGAACGCCGATCCGGTCTCGGTGCGATGTTCCTCGATCATCTCGCGCAGCACATTCTGCCAATGCGCGGTCTCTACGCGCTGATACTCCACGCTATCGGCGTTGAGATGTTGGGTGAATAGCCCGTCGGCGTCGTAGACGAAGGCCATGCCGCCCGTCATGCCGGCGGCGAAATTGTCGCCGACGCGGCCCAGGAGAACCACGGTGCCGCCCGTCATGTACTCGCAGCCATTCGAGCCGCAGCCTTCCACCACTGCAACAGCGCCGGAGTTGCGCACGGCAAAACGCTCGCCCGCTTGTCCCGCCGCGAACAGTTTGCCCGCCGTCGCGCCATAAAGGACCGTGTTGCCGATGATGGTGTTGTCGCGCGCCACGAAACTGACGGAGGTCATCGGCCGCAAGGTGATGGTTGCGCCCGACAGGCCTTTGCCGACGTAATCGTTGGAATCGCCGAACACTTCGATTTTGATGCCTTGCACCGCGAAGGCGCCGAGCGACTGGCCGCAGGAGCCGCGCAGGCGCAGCGTCAGATGGCCGGGCGGTAGCCCCGTCATGCCGTATTTGCGCACGATGCGCGAGGACATGCGCGCGCCGATGGAGCGCACCGTGTTGCGCACCGTGTAGGTGAGCTGCATCTTCTCGCCGTGGTCGAGCAGGGCGTGCGCGTCCTTTTCGATCTGAGCGTCCAGCGTGTCGGGCACCTCGTTGCGGCCCTTCTGCGTGGAGTAGCGCGCATAGTTGCCCGGGTCGGCCTGCACCAGCAGCGGATTGAGGTCGAGGTCGTCGAGTTCCTCGGCCCCGCGGCTGATCTGACAGAGCAGATCGGTGCGCCCGATCACGTCCTCCAGCTTGCGGAAGCCGAGCGAGGCCAGGATTTCGCGCACCTCTTCGGCGATGAAGCTGAACAGGTTGACGACCTTCTCCGGCGTGCCGGCGAATTTCGCGCGCAGCTTTTCGTCCTGGGTGCAGACGCCGACCGGGCAGGTGTTGGAATGGCACTGGCGCACCATGATGCAGCCCATCGCGATCAGCGCCGTGGTGCCGATGCCGAATTCCTCCGCGCCCATCATCGCCGCCATGACGATGTCGCGCCCGGTGCGGATGCCGCCGTCGGTGCGCAGCGTCACGCGATGGCGCAGATTGTTCAGCGTCAGGATCTGGTTGGTCTCGGTCAGTCCCATCTCCCACGGCACGCCGGCATATTTGATCGAGGATTGCGGCGAGGCGCCGGTGCCGCCGTTATGGCCGGAGATCAGGATCACGTCGGCCTTGGCCTTGGCAACGCCGGCCGCGATGGTGCCGATGCCCGTGGCGGAGACCAGCTTCACGCAGACGCGCACGTCGGGATTGATCTGCTTCAGGTCGTAGATGAGCTGCGCCAAGTCCTCGATCGAATAGATGTCGTGGTGCGGCGGCGGCGAGATCAGCATCACGCCGGGCGTCGAGTGGCGCAGCTTGGCGATCATCTCGGTGACCTTGAAGCCGGGCAACTGCCCGCCTTCGCCGGGCTTGGCCCCCTGCGCGATTTTGATTTCCAATTCGCGGCATTGGTTGAGATATTCCGCGGTCACGCCGAAGCGGCCGGACGCCACCTGTTTGATCGCCGAATTGGCGTTGTCGCCGTTGGGTTTCGGCTTGAAGCGTACCGGGTCTTCGCCGCCTTCGCCGGAATCGGACTTGGCGCCGATACGGTTCATGGCGATGTTGAGCGCCTCATGCGCTTCCGGCCCCAACGCCCCCAGGCTCATGCCCGGCGTCACGAAGCGCTTGCGGATTTCGGTGATGGATTCCACTTCCTCCAGCGCCAGGGGCGGCTCGCTCGAACGGAAATCCATCAGATGGCGCAGCGAGACGGCAGGCAGCGACTTCACCCCGTCGGAATAGCGCTTGTAGGTCGAATAGGATTCGTTGGTCACCGCGGTCTGCAACAGATGGATCAGGTCGGCGCGGTTGGCGTGCGTTTCGCCGCTCTGGCGCGCCTTGTAGAAGCCACCGATGGGCAGCGCGATAACCTCTTCGTCGAAGGCGCGGGCATGCAGGCGCGCGATCTTTTTGGCGATGCCGGAAAGCCCGATGCCGGATATGCGGCTCGACATGCCGGGGAAAATGTCGGCGACCATGGAGCGCGATAGACCCACGGCCTCGAAATTATAGGCGCCGCGATAGGACGAGATCACCGAGATGCCCATCTTGGACATGATCTTCAACAGGCCCGCGCTCACCGAATCCAGATAGCGCTTGACGGCCACCCCAATCGGCAGCTTGCCGAATAGGCCGCGGGCGTGGCGCTCGGCGATGCATTCCTGCGCCAGATAGGCGTTGACGGTGGTGGCGCCCACCCCGATCAGCACCGCGAAATAATGCGTGTCGAGGCATTCGGCGGAACGCACGTTTATCGATGTGTATGTGCGCAGGCCACGGAGGACTAGGTGCGAATGCACCGCGCCGGTCGCCAGGATCATCGGGATCGCCGCAAGATCGGAGGTGATGCGTTCGTCGGTCAGGATCAGGTGATTGTAGCCTTGCAGCACCGCCTCTTCGGCCTCGGACCGGATGCGCTCGATAGCCAGCTGCAGCGCGCCCTCCCGCGGACCGCCGTCGCGCACGGCGAAGACGCAGTCGATCTCGTAGAAGCGTCCCTCCAGATGTTCCTTCATGCGCGAGAACATCCCGGTGGAGATCGCCGGGCTTTCGAGCACGAAGACTTCGGTCTGCTTTTCGTCCTGCACCAGCACGTTGCCGAGATTGCGAAAACGCGTCTTCAGGCTCATCACCCGTTCTTCGCGCAAGGGATCGATCGGCGGATTGGTGACTTGGCTGAAATTCTGCCGGAAATAATGCGACAGCGGACGATACTTGTCCGAAAGCACGGCGAGCGGCGTGTCGTCGCCCATCGAGCCAACCGGTTCTTTACCGTCTTCCACCATGGGATGAAGAATGACCTCCAGATCCTCGATGGTGTAGCCGGCCGCCATCTGGCGCCGCCGCAACGTTTTCTTTTCGTAGAGCCTGGGTTCGTCGCCCGGTCCGATGATGGGCTCCAGGTCGACGATTTTCTTGGTCCATTCTTCGTAGGGATATTCGCCGGCGAGGCGGTCCTTGATCGCGCCGTCCTCGTAGAAGACGCCGTCGGTCAGGTCGATGGCGATCATCTGGCCGGGGCCGACGCGGCCCTTGCGCGTGACATGGTTGTCGTCGAGCACCACCATGCCGGTTTCCGAACCCACGAACAGCAGCCCGTCGTCGGTCACGGAGTAGCGCATCGGGCGCAGCCCATTGCGATCCATGCCGGCGATCACCCAGCGCCCGTCGGTGGCGGCCAGCGCCGCCGGTCCGTCCCATGGCTCCATGATGGCGTTGGCGTAAGCGTACATGGCGCGGTGGCGCTCGGGCATGGTGGAAGCCTGTTTCGACCAGGCTTCCGGCACCAGAATGGTCTTCGCCAGTGGCGCCGCGCGGCCGGCGCGCACCATCACCTCGAACACGGCGTCCAAAGCCGCAGAATCGGAGCTGCCCGGCTGGATGATCGGCTTGATGTCCTCGCCCGAGGCGCCGAACAGTTCCGAGGCCATCTTGACCTCGTGGTTCTTCATCCAGTTGGCGTTGCCTTTCAGCGTGTTGATCTCGCCGTTGTGCGCCAGCATGCGGAACGGCTGGGCTAGCCGCCAGGTCGGGAAGGTGTTGGTCGAATAACGCTGATGGAAGATGGCGAAAGCCGAGACGAAGCGCTCGTCCGTGAGGTCGGGATAGAAGTTCGACAGCTGCTCGGCCAGGAACATGCCCTTGTAGATCAGCGAGCGCGTCGACAGCGAGCAGATGTAGAAATCCTGGATGGCCGCCGCGCGGACGCCTTTTTCGATGCGCCGCCGGCAAAGATAAAGTCTGCGATCGAGCGTTTCGAGGTCTTCGCTGTCGCCCGCGTCGAACATGATCTGCTCGATTTCGGGACGCGTGGCGTTGGCCTTCTCGCCGATGATGGAGATGTTCACCGGCACTTGGCGCCAGCCGTAAAGATAGAAGCCGGAGCGCAGGATTTCGGATTCAACGATGGTGCGGCAGGTTTCCTGAGCGACGTAATCGGTGCGCGGCAGGAATATCTGCCCCACCGCGATGCGCCCGGAGCGCAATTCATGGCCGGTCTGTTTCACTTGCGCGCGGAAGAAATCCTGCGGCACCTGGAGATGGATGCCCGCGCCGTCGCCGGTCTTGCCGTCGGCATCGACCGCGCCTCTGTGCCAGACGGCCTTCAGCGCCTCGATCGCACGCACCACGATTTCGCGCCGCGGCTTGCCGTCGATGGCCGCGACCAGGCCGACGCCGCAGGCATCGTGCTCCTGGTCGGGCGAATAGGCGTGCACGTCTTCAAGCTTCCTCGCATTGGCGATGAAGCGGGCGATGTCCTGTTCGGCTTCAAATCGTTCGGTCATCGTTCACTCCGCCGCCATGGGCGCTTTAGCCTTGGTTTGGATATAGGCATGGATGGAAGCCGCCGCGTCACGCCCGTCGCGGATCGCCCACACCACCAGCGAGGCGCCACGCACGATGTCGCCGCCGGCGAACACGCCGTCGAGGTTCGTCATCAGCGTGGAAGGCTTGACGCGCAGCGTGCCCCATTTGGATATGGAAAGGTCGGGCGCCGCGAACTTCGCAGGCAGGTCTTCCGGATCGAAGCCCAGCGCCTTGATGACGAGATCCGCCTTGAGCGTGAAATCCGCGCCCTTGATTTCTTCCGGTGACTTGCGTCCGGTGGCATCGGGCAGACCCAGCCGCATGCGCGAAATGAGCACGCCTTCGACGCTCTCCATGCCCAGGAAGCCTTTGGGCAACGTCAGCCATTTGAATTCGACGCCTTCTTCTTCGGCGTTCGCCACTTCGCGCAAGCTGCCCGGCATGTTGTCGCGGTCGCGGCGATAGACGCAGGCGACGGATTTCGCGCCCTGGCGCACCGCGGTGCGTACGCAGTCCATGGCCGTGTCGCCGCCGCCGATCACCGCCACGTCCTTGTCCTTGGCGTCGAGCTTGCCGGACTCGAAATCGGGCACCTTGTCGCCTAGTCCCGTGCGGTTCGAGGCGATCAGGTAATCCAACGCAGGAACGATGCGGCTGAGGCCGACGCCGGGCGCTTCGATCTCGCGCGGCTTGTAGACGCCGGTGGCGATGAACACGGCGTCGTGGTTGTTGCGCAGCTCCGCGAACGACGCGTCGCGCCCAACCTCGAAATCGAGCTTGAAGACGATGCCACCTTCCACAAGGCGCTGTACGCGCCGCGCTACGACGTCCTTCTCGAGCTTGAAGTTCGGAATGCCGTAGACCAGCAGCCCGCCGGCGCGGTCGTGACGGTCGTAAACCGTGACGCGATAACCCTTGCGGCGAAGCTCTTCGGCCGCGGCCAATCCCGCAGGGCCGGCGCCGACGATACCGATGGATTCGCGGCGCTGACGAATCGGCGTTAGCGGCTTGACCCAGCCGCGCTCCCAGGCGGTGTCGTTGATGTACTTTTCGACGGCGCCGATGGTCACCGTGCCGTGGCCCGATTGTTCGATGACGCAATTGCCTTCACACAGCCGATCCTGCGGACAGATACGGCCGCAGATTTCGGGCATGTTGTTGGTGGCCTGGGAAAGCTCATGGGCTTCTTCGAGCCGGCCTTCCGCCGTCAGCTTCAGCCAGTCCGGGATGTTGTTGGAGAGCGGGCAATGAACCTGACAAAACGGCACGCCGCACTGCGAGCAGCGCGAGGCCTGTTCGGCCGCCTTTTCCGCGATGAATTCCGCATAGACTTCGTGAAAGTCGTGCGCGCGTGCCTCGGCAGCCCGCTTCTCGGGCATGCTGCGGCACAGGTTGACGAATTTGAGCATTCTCTCGACCATGAAGGGTGAATATTCGAGATATACCCTGGAATCCAGCAAAAAATAGGACGTAAGACAATAATACTGCCATATTACTCGCATGTATCGTGAAAACACATAAGGAGCGTGGTACGGTTCGTAAAATTAGGTCAATAAATATGCCATACATAATTTTCGAGAGCAATTCCGGCATATTATGCTACGAAAGCGCGCCGTTGCTCGCTCTCAGGGATTTTCATGCACGACATTCTCAATTCGATCCTGCTCGGGATCGTCGAAGGTTTGACCGAATTTCTCCCCGTTTCCTCTACCGGGCATTTGCTGGTCAGCGAGCGGCTTTTGGGTCTCGACGCCGATCAGTGGGATGTCTTCACCGTCGTCATCCAGCTTGGCGCCATCCTGGCTGTTGTCGCGATCTATTGGCAGAAATTCTGGGATGTGTTGATCGGCCTACCGACCTCGCCGCAAGCAAGGAAATTCGCGCTGGGCATTCTCATTGCCTTCATCCCGTCGGTGATTTTCGGCGTGCTGCTCAATCATTGGATCCAGCGCGTATTGATGAGCCCCGGGATCGCGCTGCCGGTGATCGCCGCGTCCTGGCTCGTGGGCGGGATTTTAATTTTGCTGCTGGAGCGTCTGTCGCCGAAACCGCGCTACTTGGACGGCGACAATCTGCCTTTGGCGAAGGCGTTCCAGATCGGTTGTTTCCAGGTGCTCGCGATCCTGTTTCCCGGCACTTCGCGTTCGGGGGCTACGATCCTCGGCGGCGAACTCGTGGGCGTCGAGCGCAAGGCCGCGACGATCTTCACCTTCTATCTCGCGGTGCCGACGATGCTGGGCGCCACGGTCTACGAGCTCTACAAGAAAGGCACCGCGTTGTCGCACGGACAGACGACCGACATCGCCATCGGCTTCGTCGTCTCGTTCATCGTCGCCTATTTCGTGATCCGCGCCTTCCTGGCCATCATCGGCCGTTACGGGCTGAAGCCGTTCGGCTGGTATCGGTTAGCTTCCGGCGCGGCGCTTATCGCGTATCTGCTGACGCGTTAGCGATTTCCTCGAACTGCCCCTTGGGCCTAAAGCGCCACAGGTAGCTCGGCACCTCCGCTTCCACCGCAGCCGGCGCGATGCCCAGATCGGCGAACGTCAGCGCGCCGTCCTGCACCACATTGTCCGTCTTCAGCAGGCGCACCTGATCGACCGTGAGCAGCGGCGCAATCGGCAGGATAATGCTCGGCATCTGCAGGAAGAACGCGTTGATCGAGGCCAGGAAGAACGGCCACGGCACCAGCAGCCGCTTGCGGCCGGTTTCGCGCAGGATGAACTGCAGCAATTCCTTGAAGCTATAAACCGTCGGCCCGCCCAGTTCGTAGGTCTTGCCGCCGGCGGCCGTGTCCTCGATGCAGCGCAGGATCGCCGCCGCCACATCGGCCGCGAACACGGGCTGGAATTTCGTGTGGCCGCCGCCGATCAAGGGCAGCGCCGGCGAGATGCGCGCCAGCCAGGCGAACTTGTTGAAGAATTGGTCTTCCGGCCCGAACACCAGAGAGGGGCGAAGGATCGTTGCGTCCGGAAACTCTTCGTGCAGTGCCCTTTCGCCGCGCCCCTTCGATTCCGCATAGGATGAGCCCGCGTCCGGGTCAGCGCCGATGGCCGAAACATGGACCAGCGTTTTGATCCCCGTTTCGCACGCCAGCCGGCCGATCCGCCGGGCGGCATCCACATGAAGCGCTTCGAAGCTCTGCTCGCCGTGGCTGTAGAGTACGCCTGTCAGGTTCACGGCCGCATCGGCACCCTCAAGCGCGCGCGCCACGGAATCGTCATCGCAGACATTGCCTTTGAAGAGCTGGATTTGTCCCGGAAGGCCCGCCGGCGACAGGTAATTCGCCAGATTTGGATGGCGGCAGACCGCGCGGATGCGCCAGCCCGCTTTCGCCAGTGCGCGCACCGTATGGCGGCCGACCAGTCCCGAGGCGCCGAAGACGGTAACGAGGTTGCTCATGCTGCAAATCCTGCCCCGGGGTTCATCGGGCTTCATATCGCAAGCCGCGCGCGGCGCAAAAGCGCAAAAACGCGGCAAGGGTCATTCGGCGACATAGGCCCGTTCGCCGCTCAGGGTGTTGTAGTACACGGTCAGCGTCTTGCCGGTCTTGTCGTCGACGAAGCGCTCCGTCGTCCTCACCCAGTACTTGCCGGTCGGCGGCTTGTCGACGACGGTCTTGTAGACATAGCGCTCGTACAGGATCCCGAAAACCAGGACCGCACCCCAAACCATAGCGACTAGGGGCGCTGCGAAAGAGCCGCTGAGCATGACGACCAGCCCGCCCGCGATCAGCGTTCCGCCCAGCGTAAGTAGGATGTTGCGCAGCATCTATTTATCTTCCTCAAGCGTCACGGCGGTGCCGTAAGCGACGATCTCGCTCATCATCTGGCCGATCTCCGAGGAATCGAAGCGCATCATCACCACGGCGTTGGCGCCCATAGTGCTGGCGTTCTTGACCATCCGGTCCACGGCTTGGCGCCGCGTCTCTTCCAGGAGCTGGGTGTATTCGTGGATTTCTCCGCCCACGATGGAACGCAGCCCTGCGATGATGTTGCCGCCGATCCCGCGCGAGCGCACCACCAAGCCGAAGCATTGGCCGAGCGTCTTGGCGCGCCGGTATCCGGGCACGTTTTCGGTGGTGGTCACGAGCATAGGCGGTTCTCCTTGTGGCAACGGTGGGACTGCACTGTGGCGCTTGGAAGATATATCATAGGTCGGCGGGATGTCTGCGAACACGATCTTGAGAACGAATCGCAGGGCCTAGGCAGAGGAGGAAAACATGAATCCGAAATGGATGGCGGTCTGTGCGCTGGCGGGTTTGTTTGTTTGGAATCCGGCGTGGGCTGAGTTTTTCACACCGGCGCTTGTGCCCGGTACCCTGATCCTCGATTCCAGCGGACAAAACGGAAACATCAACGCCTGGAAAATCGACGACGTCGGATCGATCAATGCCGTTCGCACAAGCGTGCGGGTGCATCGTCTCGACTATGATCCGTTCAAGACGCCGAGCTTCACGGTCACGCTCTCGGGCGGCGATTACAAAGTGGTGTTCAATATCCTCAGCAAGGATTTCAAGCCGCCGCTATCCATGCGGCTTGAGCATTGGGTGGACGGCGCGTTCTACGACCAACGGACCTTCTCTGCCACCCTCAATCGGGACGAAAGTCTGGATGTGGCCATCGACTGGACCGAGGATGGAAAGGTGACGGTGCAGGCGGGAGGGGAGACCAAGACGATCTACTTGGGCGCGCCGGTGACTTTCGTCGAATTTTCCGCTTCCGTCGGCGAAATCGATTTTGCCCCGTTTAAGGTCGGCCATGTAAGCGCGCCCGCGCGGCCCCTTGGACCGTATAGCTTATGACTTACGTTGACACTCTATCCGGGGCTGAATAAACAACAGCTTCCGTGCCCAGATGGCGGAATTGGTAGACGCACTAGTTTCAGGTACTAGCGCTCACAAGGCGTGGAGGTTCGAGTCCTCTTCTGGGCACCAAAAAGTAAATTATTCAATAAAGTCAGATAGTTGCGAGACATTTTTCATTCTTAAAACACCATTTACGGGTGTTTATGAGGGTATTTGCTCTTCAAGCCGCGATACCCCCTTCCATTCCATATCCGCACCCAAGAAATTCGGACTCCAAAATAAGCGTTTAGCGCAATGAGTTGCGAAACCGATCATCGGATATTGACGGGGGGGTCTGCGCCTTAGGAACGCGGCGTTCAGGCCACTTTGAAGTGCGCGTGGATTTTCGAAAGCTCGGTCAGGACGTTTCTTGCCTCCACATCGGTCGCATTCGATAATTGCGGGCAGACAAGCCACATTGCGCGCAAATGCACTTCGAGCGGCTCAACCGAGGTAATGCCTTTTTCGATCATCACGATTCCCAGATCGCAAAATCTCTTCACGACCGCGTCGAGCATTGGGTATCCGAATGTGCCCGACAAGACCAGCAATCGATCCGCGCAATCCAATAATTCTTGAATTTCGCGAGCTGATATTTCTTTGGATCCGACGCCGGCAATGATCGCCTCCAGCGCTTCAATCTCGCCCGGAATGGCCTTCACATAGTCGTCACGCAGAGACTCAACGTGCTCCAGAGCAACAGCAATAGCCTGTTCCCTGTCGATGCCGCCAGGGCGGCGTAGTAGTTCGCCCAGGCGGTTCTTCGTGCGTATGGTGATGCACTTCGCCACATCGTTCATTCTATGGAGACCTTTGTTGGCTTGATAAAGGAATCGATTTCATCCTGTGACATGTTCGGTTCGATAGCCGCCCCTACATCCGCCGACAGATCGGTTGATCTGCGGCCGATGCCGCCGGGCGGTCCAGTGCACTTGAACCGTCGGCATGGCCCAATATAGTTGTTCGTTTCTATGAAGGGGCGCTCGCCCTCCGCCGACCATGCGATGTGATCGATAAGCACGTTCGGCGCGATCGGCTTTTTGATCACAATGTTTGCCCCGCTGTCGCGCGCAGCCGCTACGTTCGAAAATTGCGTATACCCGGTCAACAAGATCACGGGCACCGTCTTGAGCCGAGCATCCGGCAGCCGGCGTATCCAGCGTACGAAATCCGCTCCTTGCATGTCCTGCAGAACGTACTCACAGATCACCAAATCATAGTGACTACCTTGAAACAGCCGCTGCGCCGTCTCGCCGTCACTCGCAATCGTATGTCTGGTGAGACCAAAGCCCCGAAGAATTTGGCCCAGTATGCCCGTGGCATAGTTATCGCCGTCGACAATCAGCGCCGCAACCTGCGAAAAGTTTAGTTTTCCTTCCACGGCGCGTCCTACCTGCCTGTAATGGCTCCCTCAGGTTCCGAACCAATTCTCTTCCCGGCATTCTTCCAGAGTTTCGTCCGATTGCGCGCCCGCCCCACTCAATTTCGCCCGCAATCGTTCTCGGGCGCCAAAAAACGGAATATGGCCGATAAGGTCGTGCAACGCGGAGATGTCGTCGGCATCGGTCTCGATATGCGCGGACAGATCGTCGATGAGCAGCGCATGCGCCCGCAGGCTTTGCGAGAAGATATCGAATTCCTGGAGCAGCCCGATGGCCTGGTCCGCGCCGGAAATCGTAACGTCGCTCGACAATGTCTCGCCAAATCGCGCCGTGTCCTCCGCCAAGTCGCGCAATTCCATTGCGATCCCTTGCAGAAGCCGCAGCGCCGCGGAACCTTTCGATTTGTCGGGCGTATCAGTCATCGAAGAACTCCACGTCCGGCGCTTCTGATCGCGCGGCAGACGCACGCGAGGCCAGCAGTTCCCGCTCGACGAGTTGACGCCCGGTATCTTTGACGAAACCCCGTTTCGCTCTGCCGCTCCTCGGGCTGTAATGGATTCTGCGCGCTGCGGTCCCGCCAATATCCTCACCGACAATGGCGATGTTTTCGTCCATAAGGAATTGGCGGGCGAAAGCCGCGTTTCGCGATCCCACGTCCGAGAGGGCGGTCACGACGTTGGCTCCGCCGAATATCTTGGCCTCCAATCCATGACGATCGCCTCCGCGCTTGAGAATATCGTTGATAAGCAATTCCATCGCGTTGACGCCGTAGCACCGTGCATCGCGATCCAGGCCGCCGCCGTCCGGTAGGAGGAAGTGGTTCATGCCGCCAATACCGATATTCGGATCGCGAACACATGTCGCGATACACGAGCCAAGGATCGTCGTAAGGATTTCATTTTCATCGGACGTAACATAGGTGTCGCCCAACGTAAGTTGGACATACCAGCTTCCGTCCTGCGGATTGCGAAATCTGCGCAGAGGCTCGTTTTCTTTGTCTTGTCTCTTGCGCGCGAGCACGATGACACCATCAAGCGGTTAAGGGGCCAAAGATCTGTTCCAGCTTTTGTTTGAGAACGGCGACGGTGAACGGCTTGGCAAGATAATTGTTGGCGCCGAATTGTATGGCGCGTTTCACCAAGTCGACATCCGCACGGCCGGTCAACAGCACAAAACCCGTCGATTTTGTACCCGGGTCGGCGCGAACCGATCTCAAGAATTCAAGGCCATCCATTCCAGGCATATTGAAATCGGACAACACGATGTGCGCCGATTGAGCCTTGATGCTCGCCAACGCGTCTGTAGCGGCGGGGAAATCGCGGATGTCCGTTATTCCGATCTGCTGCAAACTCGTTCGGACAAGTGACCGCATGGTGTATTGGTCATCGACGACGACAGCCTTGATTTTAGATGCGGCTGGCATGGCGTTTCACTCCCTGTAAACGCAATTCACACACGTGGAGGATTTCCTGTCCGATCTGCTCCAGCGGCAGCTGTTGCTCCACGGCGCCAAGCTCAAAGGCGACGCGCGGCATCCCGTAGACGATCGACGACGCTTCGTCTTGTCCGATCGTCGCGGCGTTTTCCTTGCGCATGGCCAATAGGCCGGCCGCGCCGTCGCGCCCCATTCCGGTCAGGATGACGCCGACCCCGTTATGACGCGCGGCGCGCGCGACGGACTCGAAGAGAATGTCGACGGAGGGGCGATGTCCTCCGACAAGCGGCGCGCCGTTCAGCCGGCATTTCAGCGTGCCCGCGCCCACAACTTCGAGATGGGTGTCGGTCCCTGGCGCAAGATAGATCTGGCCTACGGATAATTTGGCGCCGTCCGTCGCTTCGGTTACGGATGGTTTGCAAAGGCGGTCCAGCCGTTCCGCGAACGTCGTCGTAAAGCGCGCCGGCATATGTTGCGTGATGACGGTGGGAGGACAATTCTCCGGAAAATGCGAGAGGACCTCGATCAGCGCTTCCACGCCGCCCGTGGACGAGCCGATCGCTATGATCGATTGGCCGGGGTCGAAGTCGCTTCTCGTTTCCACCAGCGAAGGATCGCGCCGGACATAAGGGCGTACGCGCGCGTGCGCCGCCGTGACGACCTTTTCGCACAATTCGCGCGCGCATTCATCGAGGTTTGCCGCGACGTTGTCCGTCGGTTTCGCGAAATAATCGACGGCGCCGATTTCCAACGCCGACAACGTCGCCTCGGCGCCTTTTTGCGTCAATGTCGATACCATCACAACCGGCATGGGGCGCAGCCGCATGATTTTCTCGAGGAATTCGAGGCCGCTCATGTTCGGCATCTCGATATCGAGCGTGATGACATCCGGATTCAGTTCTTTGATCATTTGACGGGCAACGGCCGCGTCGGGTGCGCAGCCGATCACCTCGATCTCGGGATCGCGCGACAGTATGGCGGTCAGCAATCCGCGGATGGTCGCGGAATCGTCGACAATCAGGACGCGGGCCTTGCTCATGACGTGGTTCCCTTGCGTCGATAGACCGTCTGACCCACCAGCTCGAACGGTAGCGTTGCCCCAACAATTCTTTCGGAATGCCCGATACAGAGCAGACCGCCAGGCGGGAGCTGGCGTGCGAAGCGCCGCCATACTTCGTTCTGCATCGGCTCGTCGAAATAGATCATCACGTTGCGGCAGAAGATCACGTCGAAACGGCCGGTCATCGGCCACTCGTGCAGTAGATTCAGTTCCTTGAACCGGACAAGTGCGCGCAACTCCGGCGCGACTTCGAATTCGGCTTCGCCGTTCCGGGCAACGGAGCGGAACCACTTTTTCTTTATATCCGCCGGGACATCGCCGAATTGACGCGCCTGATAAATGCCTGCTTCGCCGCGGCGAAGCATTTCCGGATCTATATCGGTCGCCAGGATCAGCACGTCCTGTTCGGCGGCTTCGGGTATGGCCTCAAGCACGGTCACCGCGATCGAGTAGGCCTCTTCGCCCGACGAAGCGCCGGCGGACCAGATGCGCACTCTGTAGCCCTTGCGGATGGCATCCTGGAGGTTCGAGAGAATATGCTTCTTGAGATAGTCGAAATGGTGCGCCTCGCGGAAGAAACGTGTGACGTTTGTCGTCATCGCCGCGATCATGGCTTGGCGCTCGTCGGCTCCATCGGAGCCTTCGATTAAGGCGCAATACTCGCGAAAGCTGCGCAAACCGATCGCCCGTAGCCGCTTGGCGAGCCGCGAATAGACGAGGTTCGCTTTCGTTTCCGTCAGCACGATTCCCGCTTCCGAATGGACAAGTTCGGCGATCTGGCGGAAATCCGACCAGGTGAAAGCGAATTCGCCGTCCGCAACGGCCAGATCGTGAGGATGTGCGCCGGTGTTCACGGAAGTCCCCTTTAGGCCGCGCGGTCCAGCGCCTTGTCGATCGCGAACGACGAGGTCAACTTGGTCATTCCGAGCAGCGTGACCATGCGCCCGTCGAGAACGGCGATGCCCTCGACGTATTCGTTTTGACTTTCCCGCATGACGTCGGGAACGGATTGGATTTCCTCGGACGTCACGGTCAGAATATCCGAGACCGCATCGACGAGGAGGCCTATAGTCCGGTCATCCGCGTTGACGACGATGATGACGTGCTTCGGCGTGGCTTCGGTCAAACCCAAACCGAGCCGCGCCTTGAGGTCGATCACCGGCAGGACCATGCCTCGCAGATTGATGACGCCGCGAACGTAATCCGGAACATGGGGCAACGCCGTCGTGTCCGTCCATCCGCGAATTTCACGGATCGCCATGATGTCCGCAGCGAATTCCTGGCCGGTGGCCAGAAATGTGATGTACTGACGACGATCTTGACCAGTCTCTTGCGCATTGAGGCTCATGACTATGCTCCAATTGCCTGTTGAAGTTCATTTGACCGATTGACGGCGGCTTCTCGGCAGCGCGCCACGAGGCCGTCTATATCGAGGATCAGCGCCACCCGTCCGTCGCCCAGGATTGTCGCCGCGGCGATGCCTTCGATATGGCGGAAGTTTGTTTCGAAGCTCTTGATGACGACCTGACGCTGGCCGACGATCGCGTCGACCGCGAGTGCCGTCCGACCGACGCCTTCGCTTTCCACTAGAATGACCACGCCCGCGGCGGGATCCTTCAAGGTGCCTTGCACGCCTAACAGCTCGCCGACGCTGACCAAGGGTACGTAGGCGCCGCGCACATTGAGAAGCTTGTGATCCGATCCGAACGGGCGGATGTCCGATGCCTTCGGCAGCAGGCTTTCCACGATGTGCGATAGCGGCAGAACGAACGTCTGGTTCCCGACCGACACGATCATTCCATCCAGAACCGCAAGCGTCAGCGGCAGGGTAAGGCTGAAACGGCTGCCTTTGCCGGCCGTCGAGTTGATGACGATGCGCCCGCCGAGATCGACGATGTTGCGGCGCACGACATCCAAACCGACGCCCCGGCCGGAAATATTCGACACTGCGTTCGCGGTCGAGAATCCCGGAAGAAAGATCAGATTGTCGATTTCCTCGTCGGAAAGGCTGGCCGAAGGGGAAATGAGCTCTTTCTCGATCGCCTTCGCGCGGACGCGCGCGCGGTCGATGCCGCGGCCGTCGTCCGCCACTTCGATCACGATCCGGCCGCCGCGGTGTTCGGCCGACAACGTCACCGTGCCTTCCAGCGGCTTGCCTGCGGCCAGGCGTTGCTCCGCCGTCTCCAGCCCGTGGTCTATGGCATTGCGGATCATATGGGTCAGCGGCTCGCCGAGCCGTTCGATAACCGTCTTGTCGACTTCGGTCGCTTCGCCCTCGAGTACGAGATGTACTTGCTTGTTGGTCTGCGCCGCCAGTTCGCGTGCAAGCCTGGGCATACGCTGAAACACGGACTTCACGGGCTGCGTGCGGATGGCCATCACGCTCTCCTGCAGCTCCCGCAACAGATGTTCGAGTTCGTTAAGGCCGGTGGCCACGGTGGACGAACGCGCTTGGCCGCATTCCACGACGCGTTGTGTGAGCATGGCCTGGGTGATGACGAGTTCGCCGACGATGTTCACTAGGCGATCGACTTTGTCGAGGTCGACGCGGATAGTTTGTTTCGATGGCGTCTCCGTCGACGCCTGACTGCCACCGGCTTTCTTCTCGGGGGGCGCGCTTTCGACGGGCGCGGAGGCGATGCCGGTCGGCGGCAGTTCGACTGATAAAACCGGAACTACAATCTCGGGAACGGACAGCGGCACGTCTTCCCGGATTTCAAGATCGCAGTCTCCCGAGACAAATTCAAAGACTTCCTCGATTTTGCTTCGGTCGGTGCAGCCGTGAAGTGTGATTTCCCACGCCAGATAGGCTTGGCTTGGTTCGATCGCCGCAAGCTCCGGTATTCGCGAAATATCGACACGGATATCGAGCGACCCAAGGTTCCCGAGCTCACGAACGAGTAGAAACGGTTCGTTCGCCTTCGCATACAACGCGTCATGAGGCGAGAACCATATTCTCCATGTGTCGGGCTGCGGCGCCGGCTCGCCATCGATATCGACGTGTATCGGCGTAAACTGCAGGCCCTCCATTTCCGCGGCCGCGGCTTCTTCGGACTCGTCGCTGACGCCGGAGAGACAGACCAGTTCGTCTTTGACTTCGCTGTCGGTTGCGAGATCGGCGCCGGTGCGCGCGGCGGCCACGTAATCGGCCAGCTTGTCGCCGGCCCTCAGCAGCACTTTTACGACGTCGTCGGATGCGGCGAGCGTCCCCGAGCGGACTTGATCGAGGACGGTCTCGAACGTGTGCGCAAAGGCGACCAGCATCTCGAACCCGAACGCGCCTCCGCCGCCTTTGATGGAATGCACGGCGCGGAACACGGCATTGATGATTTCACTGTCCGCCTCGCCGTTTTCCATGGCGATGAGGCCTTCTTCCATGGCGAGCAGAAGTTCGTCGCACTCCTGGAAGTAGGTTTGTTTTATGGCTTCCATCGGATCCATGATGTTCATCCTATGGAGAGACGCGGCGGATGGCGGCGAGCAGCTTATCCGGATTGAACGGCTTGACGATCCAACCGGTGGCACCGGCGTCGCGCGCGCGCAGCTTCTTCGCTGGTTCGCTTTCGGTCGTAAGCACCAGAATCGGCGTCATGCGGTTTGAAGAACCGTGCCGCACGTGCTCGATGAATCCGTATCCATCCATGCGCGGCATGTTGATGTCGGTGATGATGACATCCACCAAGCCGGTGGCTTCGAGCACTTCCACGCCGCGAACGCCGTCGTCCGCCTGGATGACCGTGTGGCCTGCATCGCATAGCGCAAGCCTCAGCATGTCCCTCATCGTTCGCGAATCGTCGACTGTGAGAATTGTTTTTCCCATCGTCACGCCCCAACCAATCCCAAAGCATCCGTCAGGCCGAGCGTCGAAACGGTTTTTAGAAACGCCGCCGACGGATTCACGATTGTCATGCCCGGACCGCCCGATTTCGCGAACGCGTTCATTCCGGCCACAAGCACCTGCAGGCATGGCGAGCTGATGCGCTGGACGGCGGAGCCGTCGATCGTCATCCCGCGTCCGCTCGCCAGGCCCTGTTCGAGCCGTGCTTTCAGGTCGTTTGCTTGCGAAAGGTCTACGACAGCGGGCAGTGACACGTTGCCGTCCGACTCATTGCCGGTCTCGTTCATCTGAGCGGCTCCTGGTTGAACCCGGTTCTAGAACTCGGTCCAGTCTTCCGCTTCGGTTTCCGCGCTCGGCCGCCGCGCAACGGCCGCGGCCGCGTGGCGCCCCGTGGCGCCGCCGGCCGAATGGCGTATGGCCGTCTGAGGTGGACGCGGCTTCGCCGTCGGCTGAGGAGCCGCCTGATGATGGAGCGCGGGTGCATTGTGCGAGATCGGCTTCGCATCTTCGCCGACTGTGAAGAACGCCACGAGGTTCGACAAAGCCTGCGTTTCGGAAGCCAGATTTCGCGAAGCCGCCGTGCTTTCCTCAACCATGGCGGCGTTCTGCTGCGTCACTTGGTCCATTTGGCTCACGGCGACGTTGACCTGTTCGATGCCGGTGGACTGCTGCTCGGCCGCCTGCGCCATTTCTGTGACCAGCGAGTTGATCTGTACGACTTGGTCAACGATGCGCTTCAAGGCTTGCCCGGATTCGCCGACGAACTTGACGCCGGCGCCAACGTGTTCGCTCGACGCCTTGATCAGCGTCTTGATTTCCTTAGCCGCTTCGCTCGAGCGCTGTGCAAGTGCGCGCACTTCGCTCGCCACGACGGCGAAACCTTTGCCCGCATCTCCCGCACGCGCCGCTTCGACGCCCGCATTGAGCGCCAGCAGATTGGTCTGGAAGGCGATTTCGTCGATGACGCCGATGATATCGGTGATCTGCTTGGACGATTGTTCGATCTGGTCCATGGCCTTGATCGCGGTCTCGACGACCCGCCCGCCTTCTTCGGCGGCGGACTTCGCGGTCACGACGCTGGTGCTTGCTTCTTTGGTATTCGACGCTGTCTTCTTGACCGTGGCCGTAATCTCTTCGAGCGCCGCGGCTGTTTCTTCCAAGCTGGCTGCCTGCTGTTCCGTCCGGCGGGACAGATCGTCGGCGGCCTGCGAGATTTCGTTGGCGCCGGTGGAGATGCCGCTGGTGCTCGACAACACGTTCTTCATCGTGTCCTGCAAATGCGACATCGCGACGTTGAAATCGTCCTTCAGCTTGACGAACGGACCGGTCAACTCCGCGGTCACGCGATGGGTTAGATCGCCCTTAGCAAGAGCCGTCAAACCTGTGCCTACGCTGCCCACGATCGTCTCTGTCTGCTCGGCTTTGGACCGCTCGGCGGCCGCCAACTGGTTCTTGAAGGCGGTCATCGCCTCGGCGAGCTTACCGATTTCGTCTTTTTGGTCGGCATTGGGGACAAACACATCGAGTTTACCGGCGGCCAATTGCCCCATCGCGCCCGTCATTTGAACCAACGGACCGGAAACGGAGCGGATCAAAACAAATCCGGCACCGAAACAAAGGAACAAAGCGAAGCCGAGCGCGGAGAATATCCAGAAACGTGCGGATTCGAACGTCGCTTGGCCAGCGGCTCCGGCAGCATCCGCGCTTTGGGTGTTGTACGCAATGGTGTCGTCGATCGCGTCCTTGAACTCGGTGAACGACTTCATCATCGGTCCCATATAATAGGCCACGGCGGCGGCTTGTCCGTTCGTCTTGTTGATCTCGAGTTCCTTGTCCAGCAGCGGCTGGTAGGCGCCCCATTTGTTGGCGATCTGATCTGCCATGCCGCGTTCTTTGTCCGAACCGGCCAATGCTTGGTATTTGCGCAGCAACTCGCCGACGGCGACTTGCAGCAACTCCAGATTTTGCCTACCCGTTTCGCGCATCTCGTCCGTGGAGAACAGCAGATACGCGCCGTTCCATGAGCGATAGCGCGTCGCGGAGTATTGCAATTCGCCCAGAACGCGCGTGCCCTGAAGCCAATGGTCGCGAATGTCGACGGCATTGGCGTTCACCTGCGAAAGCCGCTGGACCGAAAAAAGCCCAAGCGCAACGGTGGCGATCAGTACGCAGGCGAAAGCGCTGATCACTTTGGTGCTTACGGAAAGGTTTTTGAATTTCGTGGCGATAGACATGGTACCCCCGATCAATGCTTGGGACACATGGACAGCTTCTGTGCTGCGTTCCATGTGTCGGTTCGTGTGGATTTGCACGATTTGCGGTCTCCGCGTGTTGGATGGAGGACGTGCGCGGAAACGTCTAAAGGAAGGCATGCAACAACGGCGGATGTACCCGCCCTGATTGAATTGCGCCTCGACAGGTTGGAGCAGAACCCAAAAAGCAGTCCCCTACACGATTGCCGGTGCGACAAAGTCGAACCCCGGCGCGTCAAATTGGTCCCGTGATAGCGTCGAACGCGCTGTCTACATTGCCTCAGCGAGACAAAGTTAGATTTGGTATACCGGAATAACGCGATGAACACCGCTCTGCTTCCCCAAGTGGGCGGAGCGAGTATGTGGAGGCGCAATTTCGGTAGGGTAAATCAATTCAAGGCTACTTCTTATATGACTAAGTTATCTGTCAAATTAAACTGGATTAGTCGATGCGTGCGTTTCGTATAGATAGGCAAAGTCAACAGATGCATAGCGTATTGAATGCAACCACGGTGCCGATCGAGTGCAAGGGATGCCACATAGGCTCCCGGACAATATACGGTTCGACGCTCGCCACGTCGCCCGGCGCCGTCGACGCCTGCCGCTGTGAAATTCGCAGGTTAGGGCCGCAGCGAACCTTTCTGCGCGAAGGCGAGACGCCGTCGATGATCTACACTTTGCATTCGGGCTGGGCTTTTCAGTTCTTCCAGCTTCCGGACGGGCGTCGGCAGATTCTCATGTTCCTCGTTCCAGGTGACACGCTTACCTTTGAATCCTTGTTCTTCCCCAAGATGCCCCTGCCTTATTCCGTCAAGAGTCTCACACAAGTCACGCTCTGCGCGTTTTCCTTAGAGGACATGGTCAAGTTGACGCATGCCCTGAAGCCGCTGCAAACAGAAGCCGAGGAGGACTTCCGGCGCTATATGTCAGGGATCACCCGCCGTGTTGTGGACATAGGCAGGCGAAGCGCGATGGGCCGCGTAGCGCAGCTGCTGATCGAGATTGAGGGGCGGCTGAAGCGAAGGGGATTGTCGAAAGACGGCAACTTCGAGTTCCCGATCCTCCAGGAACATCTGGCGGATGCGCTTGGTTTGACGGCCGTGTACGTCAACCGCACGCTCGATCATCTGCGTAAACTGAACATCGTCGCCTTCGGTAACCGCATCATGACGATTCAGAATTTCGAAAGACTTCACGAAATTGCGAACGAAGAATGAGTTCTTCGCCGTCATGGTCGGCGCCGCCGCTTAGATAGAACGCACGGCCAGTCCTCCACGCCGATGTCATGCGGGCGGCGACAAATCGGCGAAACGAATCTCACCGTCTCCAAATTCAATCCAATTTAACCACAGAGACTTTATGGTCATGCCAGGTTTGTGGCTGGAGATACGCGCCACGTTCCGGGGGATCGGCGGAATTCCGTCGCGATTCCGACCGGATAACATCGTCGGGGGACATCATGAGTTCTGCTTCCAAGATATTGGCAATTACACTACTGGCCGGCGCACTGGCTTGCGCTGCCGAACAAGCTTGTGCCGAGGAATTGTGGGATCCGCACCTGCGGGGCGTGGATGAAGGAATGGCGGCAGGCGCTTTACCGCCGCCGGGCGTTTATGGCGTGCTCAATAATTACTGGGCCGGCTACGACCAGTTCGACAACCACGGAAATAAGACCGGCGTCAAGCTGGACGCCTTGGTCGAAGTTCCAATCGTTCTGTGGTCGACCGGAATCAAAATCCTCGGAGCCGATTACGCCGTCGCCATCGCCCAGCCGTTCGATTATACCAATATCCGCCTTCCCAACACGGCGGCATTAAGCGACAACGCGCATTGGGGAACGTTCAATACGATTTTCGTTCCCGGCCAGTTGTCGTGGACCTTGCCGAATAATTTCTACGTGAAGGCCGGTCTGACGATTTATGTCGACGACGCGAGTTCCTCGCCGGCGCGTCCTCCCTCCGGAGGAGGCGTGGGCGCAGGCAACGGTTATTGGACGTTGCAGCCGGATCTCGGCGTAAGCTGGCTGTCGGACGGTTGGGACGTCAGCATCGGCATGTCTTACGCTTACAACTTCGAGGACAGCAAGATTCACCGCACATCGGGACAGGAAATCGCCGTCGACTACACGGTGACCAAAACGATCGGCAAATGGACCTTTGGCCTTGGCGCTCATCAGGAGAACCAGTTTAACGCCGACAGCGGTTCCGGCGCCGTTTCCGCCGGATGCCCCGCCAGCGGCGGATGCATGGCGGAAAATTACGGGATAGGCCCTCTGATCGGTTATCAGTTCGAGGGAATAAACGTCCTCGCCGAATACAATCAAAACCTGCACACTCGTAATGATGTTGCCGGCACGATCTTTAACATTCGCCTCGTCATGCCATTCCAATAATCCGACGGATATTTGAACCGATGTGACGGAGAATTGCGGCATCGCCGGGAGCCGTAACGACCACAGAAAACCAACTCTGTCCGGCGTGAATGGCGAGCAAAGTCTCCAAAAGGCCACTTCGCCCAAGAACTGTTTTTGTTTCCTAAGTGCGCTGGAAAAATGTAATGACGCCGCAAGGGAACAAGGATCGCCATGGCCGCGCCGCTTCTGACGCTTCAGGACATTCGCCTCACCATCGGCACCACGCCCTTGCTGGATGGCGCGGAACTGTTCGTCGAAGAGGGCGAGCGGCTATGCATCGTGGGGCGCAACGGTTCGGGCAAATCCACTCTTTTGAAGATCGCCGCCGGATTGGCCGAGGCCGACAGCGGTCGCCGCTTCGCCCAGCCCGGTGCGACGATCCAATATCTGCCGCAGGAGCCCGACCTTTCCGGCTTTGCCGACACTCATGCTTATGTCGAGGCGGGCCTTGGCCCAGGCGACGATGCGGCCCGCGCCTATTATCTTTTCGGCCAGTTGGGGCTTACGGGCGCCGAACCCATCGCGCATTTGTCGGGCGGCCAGGCGCGCCGAGGCGCGCTGGCCCGCGCACTGGCGCCCAAGCCCGACATTCTGCTGCTCGACGAACCGACCAATCATCTCGACCTGCCCGCGATCCTGTGGCTGGAAGAAGAGCTTTCGCAAATGCGCGGCGCGCTGGTCCTGATCAGCCACGACCGGCGCTTCCTGCAGGATCTCTCGCGCGCGACGGTTTGGCTCGACCGCGGCCGGACCTTTCGCCTCGACAAAGGTTTCGCGGCCTACGAGGCTTGGCGCGATCAGCTTCTGGAAGAAGAAGAGCGCGAGCGCCACAAGCAGGATCGCAAAATCGCCGCTGAAGAACATTGGGTCCGCTATGGCGTCACCGCCAGGCGCAAGCGCAATGTCCGGCGCATGGCGGAACTGGCGGTGCTGCGCCGCGAACGCCGCGAGGCGCGCCAGCAAATGGGACAGGTGAAACTCACCGTCAGCGAAGCGGGCAATGCCGGCTCCCGTGTGATCGAAGCGAAGCACATCGCCAAGGCCTATGGCGAAAAAGAGGTGGTGAAGGACTTCTCGATCCGCATCCTGCGCGGCGATCGCATCGGAATCGTCGGGCCGAACGGCGCGGGCAAGACCACTCTGATTAATCTTCTGACCGGACGCCTCAAACCCGATGCGGGCGAGCTTTTTCTCGGCACCAATCTGTCGCTCGCCACGCTCGATCAGACGCGCGTGCTGCTCGACAGCGAAACGACGCTGGCGGCGGTGTTGACCGGCGGCATCGGCGACAAGGTCGAGGTCGGCGGCCAAATGCGTCATGTCGTCAGTTACATGAAGGATTTTCTCTTCATGCCGGAACAGGCCAAGACGCCCGTGCGCGTGCTGTCGGGGGGCGAGCGCGCGCGTTTGTTGCTGGCGAAGGCGCTGGCCAAGCCCGCCAATCTTCTGGTGCTGGACGAACCGACCAACGATCTCGATCTCGAAACGCTGGATCTGCTGGAGGAGATGATCGACGATTATCCCGGCACTGTGCTTCTGGTCAGCCACGACCGCGACTTTCTCGACCGCACGGTGACCGCCGTTCTGATGGCGGAGGGCGACGGGAGATTCACCGAATATGCGGGCGGCTATAGCGATATGGCGGCGCAGCGTGGCGCGGGGCTTCCCGCCGCCAAAGACGAAAGCAAACCGGCGGCCAAAGAACGCAAAAGACCCGACGCGCCACGCCGCAAATTGTCGTTCTCGGACAAGCACGCGCTTGAGAGTTTGCCGGCCAAGATCGAGGGTCTGGAAAAGGCCATCGCGTCCTTGCAGAAGGATTTGTCGGTCGGAAATCTCTATGTCCGCGATCCGGAGAAATTCCGCGATTTGTCCGCCAAACTCGCCGCCGCCGAACGAGAACGAGCGGACTGCGAAGACCGCTGGCTCGAACTGGAGATGTTGAGGGAGGAGGTCGAGGGTCCTTCAAGCTGAAAAGCAAAATCCGGGAAATCCTTTGCTTTTGCATAAGACGATTCACGCGCGCGCTTTGCAACGCATGCCAATTCGAAATATGACTGGGTCATGGTTGTATCCAAAGCAGTAAGGCTTTTGCTTTTTGGAGTCGCGCTGTGGACGGCAATCGCGTTGCGCGGCGAAACGGCCAACGCGCAGCCATTGTCCGGCGAGGTCGCCGCGCAAATCCTCAGCGAAACCCAACGCGTCGCCGATTGGCAGCTCGCTCATCTCGACACTTCCTATGTTGCGTCCGCACCGAACGACCAGAAATCGCAACGCGGCTGGGTCTATGGCGCGTTGTTCGTCGGCATGAGTGCCCTAGCGGATCGCTCGGCCGATCCGAAATACGTCGCGGCGATTTTCGCGCATGGCAACAGACAGGATTGGGGCCTGGAAGTCCGTCCATTCCATGCCGACGATTACGTCATCGGGCAAAGTTGGATCTGGGCTTACGAACGCATACGCGAGCCCAAGTTGATCGCTGCCGTCAAAGCGCGCCTCGACGCTATCGCTGCCTCCGCGCCCAAGGTTCCCTTGGACTATGGCAACAATCCGCCACCCAATGTGGAAAGTGCCTGCCAATTGCGCTGGTGCTGGGCCGATGCGCTGTTCATGGGGCCGCCGGCTTGGGCTGAGCTTTCGCGTGCGACGGCCGATCCGAAATATCTTTCCTACGCCGACGGGGAATATTGGGCGGCCGTCGCGTATCTGTTCGACGAAAAAGAGAACCTGTTCGCGCGCGACAGCCGCTTTTTCACCCAGCGCGGTCCGCACGGAGAAAAAATATTTTGGAGCCGCGGCAACGGCTGGGTCTATGCCGGGTTGGCGCGGATGCTGCAATTTCTCCCGCGCGATTATCCGAGCCGTCCGTGCTACGAAGCCTTGTTTCGGAAGATGTCCGAGCGCCTCGTCGCGTTGCAAAAGCCCGATGGTTATTGGCCCGTTTCGATGCTGGCGCCGCCC
Organism: uncultured Alphaproteobacteria bacterium; assembly: GCA_963710025.1. GTDB lineage: Bacteria > Pseudomonadota > Alphaproteobacteria > Micropepsales > Micropepsaceae > Rhizomicrobium. Next base: position 51,210 of record CAVPYO010000010.1, read on the forward strand.
GAAGGTACGCCGCCGGAGACCAGCGGCACCGGTTTTTTCACCTTCGGTCTGGCCTATGGCGTGAAGGCCGGACTGTTACCCGAACCGCGCTTCCGGCAGGCCGCCGAGCGCGGCTGGGCGGCGCTGAAAGCGGCGGTTCATCCCGACGGCAAACTGGGCTGGGTGCAGCCGATCGGCGCCGCGCCGGATGCCGTATCCGCCGACGACACGCAGCTTTACGGCGTCGGCGCATTCCTTCTGGCCGGTTCGGCGATCTACGATTTGGCGCTGGAAGACGCCCGCGCGGTGTCTGTCTCATCGACGACGGTGTGGAACGCGGGCTATGCGCGCGGCGGCATCAATTCGGTATCGATGGTCCGCAATAATCTCGTCTCCGCCAAGAGCTATCAGTTCGCGGCGTTCTACGGCGCGGCGGAACGGGGCCGCGTTGCGCTCATCTTGGCGCGCCGCTCGCTGCGCGAGCTGGAGCGCTGGCAGACGGTCGCCACGCCATTTGTCATCGACGATGTTTTTTCCGATACCGGCGCGCGAGACGATCACAACATTGTCGCCATGGCGATCGACAATAACGGATTTCTGCATCTGTCCTGGGGCATGCATAACGCGCCGCTGGCCTATGCGGTCTCCGCCGCGCCGGTGCTGGGACATGCGTTTGGCATGCGCGGCAAGCTGGCCTTCAAACGCGCACGCATGATCGGCGCGCAGGAAGACGAGGTTACCTATCCCGAATTTTTCCAGGCGCTCGATGGAACGCTGATGTTTACTTACCGCAATGGCGGCGTGGGCGGCGGCTCGGGCAACGGCAATCAATACATCAATGCCTACGACGCAAAGACGAAGACGTGGCGACGCGTCGGTGATCCGATGGTGGACGGCATTTCCACCAGCATGAACGCCTATACCAACGGCATGGCCGCCGACTCGCGCGGAACGCTGTTCGCCAGCTGGACCATCCGCGAGACGCCGGACTGGCAAACCAATCACGATATTTATCTGGCGTGCTCGTCCGACAACGGCCGCACATGGTTCTCTGCGGACGGCAAAGCGCTCGGCCCTACCATCGACCGTACGAAATCCGACGCGCTGGCGAAGATCGTATCGCTGCCCATGCATTCCAGTCTCATCAATCAGACCAGCATGACTATCGACCGCGATGGCAATCCGCTGATCGCGACCTGGTGGGCGCCCCGAGCGGACAACACGCGCCAATTTATGCTGGTATGGCGCGACGGCGCGTCTTGGCGGACATCGCAAATCTCGCATCGCGCGCCGGGCGAAGCCTATGACGCGACGTCCGCAGCCGTGCGCCAGATGGGGCGGCCCATCGTGCTCACGGACAAGGCGGGCCGCGTTCTGGTGGTGACGCGCGCGTCCGATGCCGGCCGCTCGATCGAGGATACCAGCAACAAGCTGGTCGTCTATTGGTCCCAGGATCGGATCAATTGGTCGTCTGTCGTTTTGCCGACGGCCAATCCCGGCGCCTGGGAACCGACTTATGACTCGGCGCTTTGGAACAAGCAGAATAAGCTGTCGCTGTTCTTCCAGCCCGTGGGTCTGGGCGCCGACTCTTCGCCGGTCTCGGTCCTGACGTGGGACGAAGAAGCCTATTTCGCCAAGCGCCAATTGACGATCCGCAACCCGCTCGACGCTGTGCTCGTGTCTACGGAGGTCGAAATTCCCGCGTCGCTATTGCCGCGCGAAGCATTGCGCGGTGATTGGGTGGTTGAGGCTGACGGCAAAATCGCGCCGCTGCAAATTCTCAAGCGGAGAGGGGCCGTCACGGTGCTCGATTTACCTGCACAGGACTCCGTTGCCGCCATGGTGCGGCGGCGCGTGCCGTCCGATCCCGCACCGGACGATTTCGTCCGCGCGACGATCCCCGTCAAAGTGGGCGACGGTTACCGGCAGATGCCGCGCTATGTCGTGCCCAAGACGCATGTTATCCACGATCCGATCCTTCCTATCGAAGGCGCGGGCTTGGAATCGGGACGCGTCGCCTATCGCGTGTATCTCGACAAGCGTGACGCCGTCGATGTTTACGGCAAGAAGCTGCCCGCGCCGGTGCTGTATATCATCGGTCAGGGTAATGGCAGCTATCACGAGGAAGCCGCCTGGGGCATGGACGTCTGGCCGGTCGGCGACAGTCTGGGCGCGGGCGGCCCTGGCGTGATGCGCGATGGCATGGCGACACAAGTCGGCGATCCGCGTCGCATTGTTGCGACGGTGGAAGCTTCGGGGCCCGAAGTGGCGGCGTTGCGCGTGGAAGATGACGGTTGGAGCGTGGACCGTTATCGGGCAAACCTCGTCGCGCATTACAGCATCGCGTCCGGCTCGCGGTTGACGATGGTGAGCGCTTCGGCGACGCGCGGCGCGCCACTAGTGGCGGGCTTCGGCAAATATCCGAACACAGATTTCATCCGGTCGAACACGGCGTCTGGCTGGGGCTATGTCGCGACCTGGGGACAGCAGAGCGAGAACGGCAAGGACATTATCGGAATGGCGCTGTTTTATCCCCTGGCGGAAATCAGCGTCGCAACCGATGACGGACGCAGCTATTACGTTCGCTTCAAGAATCCGGCGAAGGCGCGTTATGCGTTTGCCGTGGCGTGGGTGAAAGAGGGCGGCGGCATTACCGACGAAGCGGGTTTTCGTGCCTATCTCGACCAAACCGCCGCAGAGCTTTCTCATCCCGCAGTGGTGACGGCCGGCGCGAAATAAAAGCAATCAAGGTCAGTCGGCTTCGCAGATCGGCGTTAGTTGTCTAGTTGACACAGATAACTCTGTAATATAGAGTAATCTGTGTAACCTAGCTTTAGGTGTTTTCGCCGCGGCAAAATGTATGGATACTCGTGATAGATAGGCCGCCCAATATTAATTTACGTTGTATATTGACGGCTACAATTTACAACGTATATTAAATAGAACCTCGATGGGTGCGCCTCAAGAATGCCATGGAAAACGAGGTATTTTCAAATCCTTGGCAGCCCGCATCCGGCGGTTCTGCCGCAATTCTGGGGAGCGCCGATCATGGCGGATGAATCAAAAGGCGGGCCGATCGTCCGCTTGCACAACGTCGTCAAGACCTATGACGGCGACGGGCTGAAAGTGTCGGCCTTGGGCGGCATCAGCTTCGACATCATGCGCCAGCATTTCACGATGATCGTCGGGCCTTCGGGCAGCGGCAAGACGACCTTGCTCAATCTGATCGGCTGCATCGACGTGCCGACGGCAGGCCGCATCGAGGTGTGCGGCGAGGACACGGCCAAGCTCTCCGACAACAAGGTTACCGATTTTCGCGCGCGCAACATCGCCTTCGTTTTCCAGAACTTCAATCTGTATCCGGTGCTCTCGGCCTACGAGAACGTCGAATATCCGCTGCTCCTGATCGGTATGCCGGCGAAGGAGCGCCAGGAACGCACGATGGCGCTGCTCGAGGCCGTCGGCTTGGCGGACCAGCGCCGCCAGCGTCCGAACCAGCTCTCCGGCGGCCAGAAGCAGCGCGTCGCCATCGCCCGCGCCCTGGTCAAGCATCCGGAGATCGTTCTCGCCGACGAGCCCACCGCCAACCTCGACAGCCACACCGGCGAGCAGATCATCGCGCTGATGCACACGATGCAGCGCGAGCAGAAGGTGAGTTTCATCTTCTCCTCGCACGATCCGCAGCTCATTTCGCGCGCCGAGGACACTTTCGTCATTCGCGACGGCCAACTCGTCGAACAGCGCACGGGAGAAGGCCAATGATGCTCTTCAAGATCGCCTTCCGGAACATCCTGCGCAACGCGCGCCGCTCGCTGATGACCGCCTCGGCCATCGCGGTGGGCGCCATCGCCATGATCCTGTTCGGCGAATACATCGCCTTCATCATGGTCGGGCTGGAAACGAGCGCCGTCATGAACGGCGGGCATCTCACGGTGTACCACAAAGGCTATTTCGATTTCGGTTCGGGTAATCCGTCCGCCTACAGCATCGGCGATTATCAGACTGTCACCCGCCTGATCGAGAACGACTCAGAACTCAAGCCGGAAGTTACCGTAGTGACGCCCACGGTGACCTTGTTCGGCATCGCCGGAAATTTCACGATCGACGCGTCCAAAACCTTTTTCGGCACCGGCTTCGTACCCTCGGATCGCGTGAAGATGTGGAAGTGGGACGAATACGGCATCATGCGCAACCGCATTCTTCCCGATATCGGGCTACGCGACGACGACGAGAACCACGGCACCGTGGGTATCGGACTGGCGCGGGTCCTTGGCCTGTGCAAGCCGCTGAAAATCGCCAATTGCCCTTCGCCGCCGATGACCAAACGGTCTTCGCTGACGGATGTGCCGGCGCCGGACGTGAATCTGGCTGAATTAGCGGCGCGCGATCGCGGTGCCGCTCAAACTGCGCCCGTGGATACGGTGCCGCGCATCGATCTGTTGGCCGCCACCGCCGAGGGCGCCCCCAACGTCGTCAGCTTCTTCGTCAACAAGGCTAGGAACATGGGCTACAAGGAAGTTGACGACAATTACGTCGGCATGAATCTGAAACTGGCTCAGCAACTGCTTTACGGGCGCGGCGAGCACAAGGCGGTCAGCATCGAGATCCAGCTGCATCGCAGCGAGGACATGGCCCAAGCCCGCGCTCGTCTCGACGCGCTGTTCGCGAAACACGGCCTTGATCTGGAAGTTCACGATTTCAAGGAATTGCAGCCGCAATACAATCAGATCGTCGGTTTTATGAGTGCGATCTTCACCTTCATCTCCGTCATCATGGGGGTGATCGTGCTGTTCACTATCGTCAATACCATGAGCATGAGCGTCATGGAGCGGACGAACGAGATCGGCACGGCGCGCGCCATGGGCGTGCGGCGCAGCGGCATCCGCCGCCAGTTCTTGATCGAAGGCTGGATGATCGGCGTCCTCGGCGCCACCGCAGGCGTGATCCTGGCGACGTTGATCGCTAACTGGTTCAACCATTTGGGCATCACGTACACGCCGCCCGGCCAAGCGAATCCCGTTCCCCTCGTGGTTCTCACCCAAGGCGTGGGGACGCTGCTCCTCTCAGTCTGGTTCGGGCTTGTGGCGATGGCGACAATTGCCGCGCTCTTTCCCGCCAACCGCGCGGCGCGCATGCTTGTCGTCGATGCGCTACGCCATGTTTGAGGGTTCCATGAACAAGCTCTTTATCGGTTTCACCTTGGCAGCGCTGCTGGTCCCGGCGGCCTTGGCGCAACCGCCCGCGGCGCAGGACATCGTTGCCGCCGCCGACAAGACGCGCAATCCGGGCCAGCCCTTCCGGCTGACCAACACGCTGGTGGAATATATCGGCGGACAGGCGCGCGACCGCGTGGTGCTGGTCGTCTTCGCCAAGGAGGACAAGCAGACCCATCAATTCAGCAATCTGGTGCGCTATGTCGATCCGCCGCGCGATCTCGGCAAGATGGTGCTGATGAACGGCAGCAATATGTGGTTCTACGATCCGTCGTCCAAGGTCAGCGTCCGCATCTCGCCGCAGCAGCGCCTGATGGGGCAGGCTTCCGACGGCGACGTGGTCACCGCCAATCTCGCCAAGGATTACACTGCAAAACTGATCGGCGAGGAAACGCTTCAGGACGCCGACCGCCAGAATCGCGATTGCTGGCATCTCGATCTTGCCGCCGCGTCGGACGAAGCGATCTACAGCCGGATCGAATATTGGGTCGAGAAAGGCACCTTTCATCCGGTGAAAGGCAAGTTCTATTCCGACAGCGGCCGGCTGCTGAAAATCGCCTATTATCACAAATATGTGGAACAGCTTGGCGGCATGCGCCCGAGCGAAACCATCATCATCGACGCGGTCGACCAGAATCTGGTGACGACGATGACCAACGCCGACATGCGGCCTCAGGACATTCCCGACGCCTGGTTCCAGCGCGAATATCTGCCGCGCCTCAAGGTTGAGTGATGCGCACCGCGGTCGCCTTTTGCTTTGTCCTGTGTGTGGCGATGCCCGCGGACGCGCAGGAAAACGGCGACCTCGACCGCATTCCACAGGCCGTGCAAAACGAACTGGCCGAGCCGGCCGCCCCTCAATCGAACGCGCACGGCACCTATTATGCGGAGGATGATTTTGCCTTGTCTTCCGCGCGCGGCGATCTGGCGGTTGCCGTGCCGCCGCCGACGTCCTCCGATTGGTCGAACCGCACCAGTTTGGATGCGTTCGACCAGTGGACCTTAAGCGAACGGCTCTCCTTCACCTTCAGCGACCGCTTCAGCCTCACCGAGGCCGACGGCATCGGTTTTCCCGCCGAGGCGTCGCGCAATGCTCTGCGCGAGGCCTATTTCACCTGGGAACCGGTGACGCAGACTTTTGTGGAATTCGGCCGCATCAATCTCAAGAACGGCATCGCGCTGGGCTTCAATCCGACCGATTTTTTCAAGGCGAACACCGCGGTCAGCCAGGCGTCCGCCGATCCTTCCACGCTGCGCTCGGACCGGCTTGGTACGCTGATGCTGCGTATGCAGACTATTTGGGACGGCGGCTCGGCCACCTTCGTTTATGCGCCCAAGATTCATACGCCTAGGCAGATTGTGGGTGCCGATCCCGGCTGGATCGATCCGAGCTTCGATCAGACCAATACCACCGACCGGTTTATGCTGGCCCTCAATCTCGAAGTCGCCGACTTCAGCCCGCAGGCGCTGATCTACCACGAAAGCGGCCGCACCAAGGCCGGGCTCAATCTTTCCTATCCCATCGGCCAAAGCGTCATCGCTTATGGCGAATGGGCGGGCGGCAACGCGCCCGATCTGATCGCCGAGGCGATCGCATTCGGCAAGGCGACCGGCACGCTGCCCGCCGTCGCGCCGGTTGTGCCGCCGACTTCCGCAAGCCGGGCGTTCCAGAACGATTTGGCCGTCGGCGCGTCCTGGACGAGCGAGAAGAAGATCACACTCAATCTGGAATACCATTTCCATCAGGTCGGTTTTACCGGCGCGGATTGGCGGGGCTGGTTCGACGTCGGCAGCGCGAATCCGGCGCTCGCGCCCGAACTTTGGTACGTCCGCGGTTACGCCTCGGCCCAGCAGCAGCCGATGAGCCGGCATCAGATTTTCCTGCGCGCCGATTGGCAGGATGCGTTCGTCACCGATCTCGAACTGTCGGGTATCGCGTTCGTCAATCTGACGGACGGCTCGGGCATGATGCAGGTCGCCGCCAACTATAATCTGTCCGACGCCTGGAGCCTAGGCGCTTACGCCGGTGGCACTTTCGGCGGCAGGCGCAGCGAGTGGGGCAGCCTGCCCAACGCGAGCAGCGCGATTTTCCAGGTGGTGCGGTATTTCTGAGGACGTGGATCTGCTGGCCACTTCAAATTTTACTTCTTCCTGGCCGGGCCAGGCGGCCATGACAAAACAGTAGGTTGGGTACGTTTCTAACCTTGGGATCTCTTGGGCAGGGAGATATTATGGCGTGCATAGGGCGTAGCCGGAGGAAGAAATGCCGTGGTACTTTTACGTGCTCGAATTCGTCAGCGGACTGTTTCTTGCTAACGGTATCCCTCATTTCGTTCAGGGCATTAGTGGCAATCGGTTTCAGTCCCCCTTTGGCTCTCCACCTGGAGTTGGCGAATCTTCCCCGCTTAGTAACGCCCTTTGGGGATCTGGAAATTTAGCGATTGGCTTTATTCTTCTCTGGTTCTTCGGACCGCAAGGGTTTGAAGCAGGGGTTGGGTGGATTCTAGTGGGCTTGGGCGCGTTGCTTGCCGCCGTCAGTCTATCCATCCATTTTGGCAAGGTGCGCTCCAAGTTCAAACCGTAACCGCGACGCCCTTTGGTCGCGTTGCGGGGGGAAGCGGACTGGCTTAGTTTCCTCCGTGTGCGCTGATTTGGACAAAACCGCTTGAAAATCAAACTCCACAAGAACGACCTGCCCGACGGGCTGGACCTCGGCCCCGTCGTCGCCATCGATAGCGAGACCCTGGGTCTCAATCCCTTCCGCGACCGGTTGTGCCTGGTGCAGCTTTCCGACGGCGACGGCGTCTGCCATGCGGTGCAGTTCGAGCGCGACGCCTACGCCGCGCCCAACCTAAAGCGCCTGCTCGGCGATCCGAAGGTGCTGAAGCTCTTCCACTTCGCGCGCTTCGACATGGGGATGTTCCGGCGTTATCTGGGCGTCGTGACCAAGCCGGTTTATTGCACCAAGATCGCCTCGCGGCTGGTTCGCACCTATACGGATAAGCACGGCCTGAAGGACCTCGTGAAGGAACTGCTGGCCGTCGATCTCTCCAAGGAGCAGCAAAGTTCCGATTGGGGCGCGCCCGAACTCAGCGAGCGCCAGCTGGCCTATGCGGCGAACGACGTGGCCTATCTGCACCGTCTGAAGGAGGCGCTCGACGTCATGCTGGCGCGTGAAGGGCGGACCGAGCTGGCCGCGGCTTGCTTCGGCTTCCTGCCTGCGCGGGTGGAACTCGACCTCTCCGGTTGGGCGGAAACCGACATTTTTGCCCATTAAATGCGCCGTTTACCGCTCTTGGATAAGCTGCCTTGACCGGGGCGTGCTTTTGTCCAAACTTGGCATGAATTTCGCTTAAGGGCCGGCTCCCCAGGATCAACCATGCCGACCGGCCTTAGGCGGCGGCGGCGGGCTTTTGGGGGCGAGAGCGGCCGGTCTCACATAAGGGTGTTTTCATGCGTCCCGCAAATATCAAGGCTGTTCCCGCAGCGCAGCCGCACGTGGCTGGCGATCTCGCCGTCGCGCGCCGCGTCTTGGATTCCGCCAGCGATGCGATCAAATCGCTGGGCGGGGCGCTGAACGGTCAGTTCACGCATGCCGTCGATACGATCATGGCGGTCAAGGGGCGCGTCATCGTCAGCGGCATGGGCAAGAGCGGCCTGATCGGCCGCAAGATCGCCGCCACGTTGGCCTCCACCGGCACGCCGGCTTATTTCGTCCATCCCGCGGAAGCCAGCCACGGCGATCTTGGCGGGGTGACCCGGCAAGATGCGCTGTTGATACTGTCCTGGCGCGGCGAGTCCGCGGAGCTTTCCGATCTCATCACCCATGCCAAGCGCTTTCATATTCCCTTGATCGGCATGGCGAGCAATCCGGGGTCCACACTGTTGAAGGCGGCCGATGTGGCGCTGGTATTGCCCGAGGTGCGCGAGGCTTGTCCGATGGGACTGGCGCCAACCACGTCGACGACAACGATGCTGGTTCTGGGCGACGCGCTGGCCGTGGCGCTGATGGAGCGGCGCGGCTTTTCGGTCGATCAATATCGCGATTTCCATCCCGGCGGATCGCTCGGGCGCGCACTGATCCGCGTCATGGACTTGATGCACGGGTCCGACGAAGTGCCGCTGGTGGAAGAGGGCGCTTCGATGCGCCAGGCGCTGACGGCGATGGAGAAACATCGTTTCGGCTGCGTCGGGCTGACCGACAAGAAAGGCGCGCTGGTCGGCATCATCACCGACGGCGATCTGCGCCGCAATTGGGACCGCGATCTGCGCAACGCCAAGGCCAGCGAGGTGATGACGCGGGCTCCGAAAGTCGCGCGTTCGGATCAGCTTGCCGCCGAGGCGATCGCCTTCATGAACGAGAAGAAGATCACCCAGCTTTTCGTGCTCGATCCGAAGGACAAGTCGAAAAAGCCAGTCGGCATTCTTCACATCCACGATTGCTTGCGCGCGGGGCTGCGCTAGATGACGCGCGACGGATTCGGGCGCAAGGCCGTCGTTCAGCCTTTGCTGCCGCCGGAGGCGGCGGCGCGCGCCGAACACCCGCTGCGGGATTGGACGGAGCGCACGCGCAGCACCGCGCTGCAGGCGCTGCGTTACACGCGCTTCGTCGCCTTCATGAAGGGGGCGCTGCCGATTGCGGCAGCGGCGATCGTCGCCGCGGTGGTTGCCTATTCCGTCGTTCCGCGCCACCCGGAGGGCGTTTCGCTCGCCTACCAGCGCATGGCCACGCTGCACAACGATCTGGCGATGATCAAGCCGCGGCTGACGGGGACCGACGCCAAGGGCAATCCCTTCGTCATCACCGCCGATGCGGCGATCCAGGATCCCGCCGACCGTCACCGCGCCACGCTCAAACAGGTCCAGGCCGACGTGCAACTCGACGGTCAACATTGGCTCAACGCCTCGGCGGACGGCGGCCTCTTCGACATGGACGCCGGCACTCTTAAGCTCAACGGCGGCATCGCGCTCTACACTGACAGCGGCTACGAGCTTCACACCCAAAGCGCCGACGTCGATCTCAAGAAAAATATCTTCCAGGGACATGACGCGGTGACGGGTCACGGGCCGCTCGGTTCGCTGCGCGCCGACAGCTTTCTGATCGAACGGGTGCAGCGGCATATGAAACTGGACGGTCATGTTCGTGGTGTTATGTATCCCAACAAGGCAAAAAAA
>CAVPYO010000011.1:0-40808 GCA_963710025.1 uncultured Alphaproteobacteria bacterium
CGGTGACGGGTCACGGGCCGCTCGGTTCGCTGCGCGCCGACAGCTTTCTGATCGAACGGGTGCAGCGGCATATGAAACTGGACGGTCATGTTCGTGGTGTTATGTATCCCAACAAGGCAAAAAAACGATGATGCGCGAATTCCTGGCATTTGCCGTTGTTTTTTGTCTGTCGGCCGCCGCCCATGCCGAGCAGGGCAAGCAAGCGGCCCTCGGCATGAAGGATCCCAACGCGCCTATCGAGTACACGGCGGACAAATTCGACGCCGACGCCAATTCAAAGACAGCCATACTGTCGGGGCACGTTGTCATTCGTCAGGGCGAGGTGCGTATGTACGCCGACAACGTGCGGGTCAATATCGTGAACGGCAAGGCTGAAAAGATCTTTGCCCAGGGCCGCGTGGTGGTCGATGCGCCGTCCGGCACGGCCACCGGCGATAACGGCGTCTACGACGTCAACCCGCGCTTGGTCACGCTGACGGGGCATGTGGTGCTGACCAAGGAAAAGAACGTGATGCGCGGATCGCTTCTGACCGTCAATCTGATCACCGGTCTAGCGAAGCTCGACGGCGGCAAGAAGCAGGGCGGCCGCGTTCAGGGATTGTTTACGCCCACGTCGCAAACGACCGATAAACCGTAGGTTTCACAGTTCCTTAAGCACAGGATGGCACAGTTCTCGCATGATGCAGCCAACGTCCTCTTCCGCCGAAACAAAACCGTCAGGCCTGCGCCCGCGTGTGGTGGAAGGCGGCAAAGGGCTCGTCGTCACGCGCATCGCCAAGAGCTTCAACAAGCGCCCGGTCGTACGGTCCGTCAGCTTATCGCTCAAGCGCGGCGAGGTGGTGGGCCTGCTCGGCCCCAACGGCGCCGGCAAGACGACCTGCTTTTACATGATCACGGGGCTCATCCCGGTGGACGGCGGTACCATCGAAGTCGACGGTTACGACGTGACGCGCCTGCCCATGTACCGCCGCGCGCGGCTGGGCATCGGTTATCTGCCGCAAGAGGCTTCCATCTTCCGCGGCCTAACTGCCGAGGAGAACATCCGCGCCGCCGCCGAGCTGGTCGAACCCGAACCGGGCCTGCTCGAGGCCGCTGTGGAAGAGCTGCTGGCGGAATTCGGCGTCACCCATGTGCGCAACACGCCGGCGATCTCGCTGTCGGGCGGCGAGCGGCGCCGGGTGGAGATCGCGCGCGCGCTGGCGACGCATCCGTCCTACATCCTGCTCGACGAGCCGTTGGCCGGCATCGATCCCATCGCGGTGAACGAAATCCGCGAGCTGGTAAAGCATCTGAAGAACCGCGGCGTCGGCGTTCTGATCACCGACCACAACGTCCGCGATGCGCTCGACATCATCGACCGCGCCTACATTCTCTATGATGGCCAAGTGCTGAAGGAAGGCACGCCGGAAGACATCGCCCGCGACCGCGACGTGCGGCGCGTCTATCTGGGCGAACGGTTCTCGCTGTGAGTATCCGGGGCGGACCATGGCGCTGACGCAACGGCTGGAGATCCGCCAAGGCCAAACGCTGGTGATGACGCCGCAATTGCAGCAGGCGATCAAGTTGCTGCAATTGTCGAACGTCGAGCTTGCCGAGTATTGTGAACAGGAGCTGGAGAAGAATCCGCTGCTGGAGCGCGACGAAAGCGCGCCGAGCGCCGAAGCCGAACGCGAACCGGTCCAGCGCGAGACGTCGGACGAACCGCTCGAGGCTTCGCTGGCACGCGAGGATTTCTCGAAGTGCGAGGAAATGGATACGTCGCACGACAATCTCTACGACAACGCCCTCTACGACAACGCCGAGTCGACGTCCGCGCCGGCCCCGAGCGCGCCGCTCGCTGATTGGTCGACGGTCAAGTCCTCGCAGCGCTTCGACGGCGACGAAGACCTTCTGGAATCCACGGTCGCCGGCGGCGGCACGCTCAAGGATTATCTGCTCGATCAACTCGCCATCGCCGCGCTCGACCACGACAAGCGCCTGATCTGCGTGGCGCTGATCGATGCGGTCGACGAAGCGGGTTATCTGCGCGCCGACCTCGACGAGCTGGCTGGGCGGCTAGGTGCGGAACGCCATCTGATCGATGAAACGCTCGCGGTGCTGCAGGGCTTCGATCCGGTCGGCGTCGGCGCGCGCGATCTGGCCGAATGCCTGGTGCTGCAATTGAAGGACAAAGACCGCTTCGATCCGGCCATGCAGGCGATGCTCGCCCATCTCGATCTGGTCGCCAAGCGCGATACGGCGCAGCTTTCCCAATTGTGCGGCGTCGACGCCGCCGACATCGCCGACATGATTGCGGAGATCCGCGCCCTATCGCCCAAGCCCGGCTTGTCGTTTGGTACGGAGCCGGTGCAGCCCGTGGTGCCGGACGTCATCGTGCGCGACGGGCCCGACGGCGGCTGGCTGGTGGAGCTGAATTCGGACACGCTGCCGCGCCTGCTGGTCAATGCGCGCTATTATGCCAAGGTTTCGGCGGGCGCCCGCGACAAGGATTCCAAGACTTATCTCACCGAGTGTCTGAACAACGCCAACTGGCTGGTGAAGAGCCTGGACCAGCGTGCGCGCACGATTCTGAAGGTCGCCAGCGAAATCGTGCGCCAGCAGGATGGTTTTTTAACCTACGGCGTGCGCCATTTGAGGCCGCTCAATCTGCGCACCATCGCCGATGCCATCACCATGCACGAATCGACCGTCAGCCGGGTCACCTCGAACAAATACATCGCCACGCCGCGCGGTCTGTTCGAATTGAAATATTTCTTCACTGCCGCCATCCAGTCGGTGAACGGCGCCGAATCGCATTCCGCCGAAGCGGTGCGCGACCGTATCCGCGAGATGATCGAGCTCGAAGGACACAACGACATTCTCTCCGACGACCGCATCGTTTCGCTGCTCACGGCCGATGGCGTGAACATCGCCAGACGCACGGTCGCCAAGTACCGCGAGGCCATGCGCATCCCGTCTTCCGTGGAAAGGCGCAGACTCAAAGGCGAAGAACCTGTCAATGCCGGGATTCGTTAATTTCAAGCGTTGACTTTGGAAAAAGTGAGGACTAAACGTCCGCGCCCCTCGAACGAGGCCCTGAAATGCGTCGCTTTTGTGTCTCAAAAGGCAATGCGCCGCGCGACGAAAAAAGCAAGGCAAACACCAGCTTGTTGTGTAGTGGTTCGGACGGGCTCGCAGCCTGATCCTCAGCAAAAGGGCCGTCATGCAGATTGCAGATTTGCTTAGCCCCGAAGGCGTTGTTGCGGCGCTGAAGGTCCAAGGCAAGAAGCAGCTTCTTCAGGAATTGTCGGCGCGGGCGTCGCCCCTCGTACGCATTCCGGAACGGCGCATTTACGATACCCTGACCGAGCGCGAGCGGCTGGGCACCACGGGCGTGGGCCAGGGCATCGCCATTCCGCACGGGCGGCTCGCCAATATCGACAAGATCGCCGGCGTCTTCGTGCGGCTGGAAACGGCGATCGAATACGACGCGGTCGACAATCAACCCGTCGATCTCGTTTTCATGCTGTTGGCTCCGGAAGGCGCCGGCGCCGATCATCTCAAGGCGCTGGCCCGCGTTTCGCGGCTGCTACGCAACCAGGCCGTCTGCGAGAAACTGCGCGCGGCGAAATCCGCCGAGGCGCTTTACGCCATCCTCACCGAGCCGGCCGCCGGCACGAATTCGGTGGCGGCGTAATCTCGCGTGGTCTCTATTGCGGACTGGCGCCCAGCCGGGCGACGAACGCCGCCTTGTCCTCTTCGATCCGCCTTCCTTGAAACTGCCAGCGAGCCGGTGAATTGGGCGACGGCTCGATCTCTCCACCCTCGATGACGACCGTGTCGCCGACGTTGGTTTCGGCAAGAAAATTGACCTCGTATTCGACAAGCCGATAGGCCGCGTGCGTTTCCGCCGCCACCGAGTCGAGAATCCACTGCGCGTAACGGGTATTGTTGACGTGGCCGTTCACATCGAGGTCGCTGTTCCTGACCTGGAATGTCGCCATCGCTTCAAGGCCGGTTCGTGGGGCAATCTTTTCGGGTTCGATGCGCAGGACGCCGTCCGTCCGCCACTCCATCTGGTTTTCCGCGAGATTGAGTTTCTGCGGCCGACGCGTCCGATAATCGAGGGTGAGCCAATTGGCGGTGCATTCGCCCAGCTTGCGGTTGCCGACGAGGATCTCGTAGTCGCGGTGGGCGAGCGCTCCCGTGATGGGCCTGACCCAGGTGCGGATGGCGACCGCGTCGCCCCACACCGGCCAATCGGTCATCACCAGCTTCTGCCGCGTCAGTACCCAGATCGTGCCCTGCTGGATCATCTCCTCGTAGCCGTGGCCGAGATGTTTGGCATGGATCCACGCGGCATCCTGCAGGATGTTCAGTAGGCCGAAAAGACCGAGCCGCTTCTGATGGTTCAAAACGATGGTGTTGACGTCGTAGGTCTGGGTCCAGATCGCCTGTTTCATCTAATCCCCGCTTGGGCGACAACGCGAATTCGGTGGTGGTGTAATACACATCCGCCATTCCGCAAATCGGTGCATGGCGTCAGCGTATGGACGAGGGTGTCTGGACCCGCCGAGAATTATTCCCCGTGGGTCCGCCCATACGCTGTCGCAATGGACCGTGTGCGCCCCGCTCAAGTTCGGGATCGCTGGCGGGATGACAGTTATTTCAGTGCAAACTCATCGGCACGAGTTCGTTCTGCACCGCGGCGCCGTAGGCGCTGTCCCAGGCGTCGGCGTAGCCGAGCACACTGCCGTCCACGCCGTGCACCACGTAGAGCTTCGCGCCGGGCGGCAACTCGATGCCGGGCGGAATAAGGCCGAGGCGATGGGCTTCCGCGCTACCGGTCGGCTTGATGTAGGCGAGACGGCCTGCGTCGAACATTTGTGGAAACATCTTCTCGGTCATGACACGGACCTCTTCGGTTCCAGGCGTCCCGCCTTGATGTCAATAGTGCGCACGATTGTGTCGGCCTTGGGGCGAGCCAGCTCGATGGTCAGCAAGCCGTTTTCCAGCGCCGCGCCCGTTACCTCGATGCCTTCCGCCAGCACGAAAGCGCGCTGGAACTGCCTGGCCGCGATGCCGCGATGCAGGAAATTGCGGTCTGTGCCCTCGGTTTGCTTGCCGCGGATGACGAGCTGACGGTCTTCCACCGTTACGTTCAATTCTTCGCGAGAGAAGCCGGCCACCGCCAAGGCGATGCGCAGACTGTCTTCGCTGGTCTGCTCGATATTGTAGGGGGGATAGCCGTCTCCGGCGCTTTTGGCCGTGCGCTCCAGCAGGCGTTCCAGATGCTCGAAGCCCAGTAGAAATGGGCTATTGAAATAAACCGTCCTGTTCATTGCCAAAGCCCTCCTTAAGCGGCTCTGCCGGTCGAGGCGGCCCAAAGAGGCACCGCCGTTACCTACAATGTGGGGTGCCGGGCCGCCTAATCAAGGTTCTTGCCGCAATATCGTTGCTTTGCGCCGTTTGCGGGCGTTGCCCCGGTGCGGCAGGCAGGGCACAAAACCCGAATGAGACCCGTTCTGATCCTCGACGATGCCGCCCAGGGGCGGTTAGCCGCGTTCGCGCGGCCGCTGGGCATCATCCGTGCGGACGCCCCTCAGGACGTTCCTGCGGCCTTGGCCGCCATCGAGGCCGCGCGCGCCGCAGGGCGGTATGTCGCGGGATATTTCTCCTATGAGCTTGGCTATGGGTTGGAAGCGCGGCTGATGCCTCTGCTCCCCGAGGGCCGCCCGGCGCCGCTCTTGTGGTTCGGCGTTTTCGAACCGCCCGAGACGTTCGAGGGCGCGCGCCTCGATGCCGCATTCGATGCTTGGTGCGAGGGCCGCGCCTATGCCGGTCCGCTGGTCCATGAATGGGACGCATCCGCATATCAGTTGCGCTTCGACCGGGTGCGAGACCTCATCGCGGCGGGCGATCTCTATCAGGCCAATCTGAGTTTCCGCTCGCATTTTTCCTTCGTCGGCGATCCGCTGGCGCTGTATCGCGGCCTGCGCGCGTCATCCGCGGCTCGTTACGGCGCTTATCTCGACGACGGCGAACGGCACATCCTCAGCCTGTCGCCGGAACTCTTTTTCGATCTAGCCGCCGACGGGAAGATCGTCGCGCGTCCGATGAAAGGCACCGCTGCGCGCGAAGCCGATCCCGCCGCCGATGCGCGCGCGCGCGAAGGGCTTGCGGCCAGCGCCAAGGACCGCGCCGAGAATCTGATGATCGTCGATCTGTTGCGCAACGATCTGGGCCGCGTGGCGGAAATCGGCAGCGTGGATGTGGCCGATTTGTTCGCGGTGGAAACCTATCCGACGCTACACCAGATGGTTTCCACGGTGACGGCGAAGCTCAAGCCCGGCACGGGCGTGAACGAGATCGTGCGTGCGCTATTTCCGTGCGGCTCGGTCACAGGCGCGCCCAAGATCCGCGCCATGGAAGTGATCGCAGAGTTGGAAGAGAGCCCGCGCGGCGTCTATTGCGGGGCCATCGGGCATTTCGCGCCCGGCGGTTCGGCGCGCTTCAATGTCTCGATCCGTACACTGACAATTTCGGGCGCCCGCGGCGAACTGGGCATCGGCGGCGCGGTGGTGCAGGATTCCGTCGCCGACGGCGAATATGCCGAATGCCTATTGAAGGCGCGCTTCCTCAAAGCGCCGCGCCGGCCGCTGGAACTGATCGAAACGCTGCGCTTCTCGCCGGAGATCGGGTTCCTGCGCCGCGATCTGCATCTGGCGCGCATGGCGCGTTCGGCGGATGCGTTCGCCATTGCGTTCGACGAGACCATAGCCACGCGCGCGCTCGATGAAGCTGCGTCTGGCGCGCAAACGGATTTGCGCGTCCGCCTCGCGCTAAACGAGTCCGGCGAATTTTCCTGTACCGTCGCGTCGCTGCCGCCGAATCCGGAGCATTGGACCTGCGCGATCTCGCCGCTGAGGGTTTCAAGCGCCGACGCACTCTCCCGCCACAAAACAAGCTGGCGCGAGCTATACGAACGCGAATTCTCGCGCTTGGCCTGCGACGAAGTCGTCTTCCTCAACCAGCGCGGCGAGGTCGCGGAAGGCAGCCGCAGCAACGTCTTCGTGGCGCGCGATGGAATGCTTCTCACCCCGCCGTTGTCCGCCGGCGCGCTCGACGGCTGCTTGCGCCGCGCGCTGATCGACGAAGGACGCTGCGTCGAAGCCACGCTTCTGCCCGAGAACTTGGTTAATTCCGACGTGTATCTCGGCAATTCCTTGCGAGGCTTGATTCGGGCGAGAACGGGACCGTAGTTGCGAACTAAACTGATCAAATTGTGTGTTCGTTTGTGTGCGCACCAATAAGTGGTAGAGAATAACCATAGAAATTCTGGGGGGTGGCTGACGCGCGTCGTAAAGCGTCAGTCAAATTTGTTCGCATGAGCAGGCAGACGGACGACGAGGATCGTGCCGAAGGCGCGGGCCTCAGTAGCGTACCATCACACACGCCGACGCACGACCTCATCCGAAAGGCTCGACAGTATCACCGGGCGAGATTTAGGACCCAATTCTACTTCTGGTTTTTCGTGATCTTCTGGTCGGTGATCTGTTTTCCATTCGTGAGCTGGACGATGGCGGACCCGACAGGCGTTGCTTGTCGCTCGGCAGGGTCGTGCCTGTTCAGTATCTACGGATTACTGAACGCCGTCCCGTCCGCGTTTCTCGTCTTATATCTCATTAATGACTACCGTCAGGACTACTACAGTCACATCGATTGGAAGAATGCCATCAACATGGTCGGCAGTCTTGCGAAGTACGAAGTCGTAACCGAGGGGTTCGCGGATTTCTTCGATATCTACATCCGCTCGAAGCGCCGCAGCTATAAATTGTTGGCGCTCGGGCTTCTCGGCCTCACCTTTGGAGTGGTCCGCGCCACCGTGATGATGCACAACGGAGTAGGCCACCATATCTTCGGGATATTTGTGTTGGCGGAGATCTTCTCCGGCCTCGCGCTGCTCTTCCTGTCCTTCTGGATCGCGCAAAGGTATTTGCCCGGATATATTGTGGCCGAGAATACGCTGCTGCTGTGCACGATTGCCCTGCAAAAGGACATCAACATCCCCCAGGCGCGCGAGATCGTGGCCAAGGACCTCAGGCAGTTTGTCGAACGCAAACCTTGGTGGTTCTATAATTGAAGTTAACGCGCTACGCCGCCGCCTTCGCGGCGAGCGCGCAGAGCAGGGCCAGCGTTTCGGGCATCACCCAGCCATTGGCTTCCAGCACGCGCCCGTCGCTGACGTCTTCGATCATGATCTGGGCCAGCGGACGCTTGCCGATCCGCTCGCGCAAACTCGCCGAAACCGTCTTCGGATCGAAATCGTCGATGTCGGCCAGCACCGCCTCGCCGATTTGCGCGTCGGCGTCGCGGTCGTCGAGCAGCGCCAGCAGATCGTCATAGGGGCTTGGCGCATAGCGCTTGCGCAGCAGGCGGCTGCCTTCGAACGCGGCGGCCGCCAGCACCGCCGCGCCGCCCGCGCCGATCAATATCCCGCGCCGGGTGAACAGCTCTTTCATCGCAGCTGTCCTTTCAGATGATCGGCCAGTCTGAGCGCCAGCGCCAGCAGGTTCAGCGTCGGGTTCGCTGCGCCATAGGTCGGATAGACCGAGCTTCCCGCCACGAACAGGTTGGAGACGCCGTGCACCTGCAGATTGGCGTCGACCACGCCCTTGCGCGGATCGACGTTTATGCGCGTCGTGCCCATGTGATGATTGCCCCAATCGAGCCCGTCGAGCCACTCGCTGCGCTCTTTCAGATTGAGGCGCAGCATGCCGATGCGCGACACCAGCAGCTGGCGTCCCAGCTCCTTCAGCGTCTCGCGGAAGTGGGCGAAATCGGAATCGGCGATCCGCATATGCAGCTTCAGCTTCGGCATACCCAGCGCGTCGCGCTCGGCGTCCAGGGTAAAACGCCGGTCTGGATCTGGCGTCAGCTCCATCCCGCAGCCCAGCGAAAAGGCGACCGCATTGCCGGCCTCCACGCCCAGCGCGACGGCGGTCGCGGCCAGCGCGGCTTTGCCCAGATCGTCCAGCTCCGTCTTGTTCTCGATGGTCGTCGAGGAATCCATCACCGCATGGGCGCGGCGGTATTTCTCGCTCGGGAACAGACCGGCGCGCACGATGGCACCATGGACGTCCTGAACGGACGTGTAGAACGGCGCCAACTGGCCGTCGAACAACACCAGCGTCGCGGTATCGCGCGGAATGGGATGATCGGCGAAGAAGCGTCCGACCATATCGTGGTCGTTGCCCACGCCGTCCGGCTTTACGTCGTTGGAGGCGAGCATCAGGCGTGCGTTCTCGATCGCGCCCAGCGCCAGCACGGTGACCTTCGGCTTCACCTTGAATTTGCGCCCGGTCAGCGTTGCCACGTCGAGTTCGCCGATCCGGCTCGCCGAGCCGTCCAGCCCCAGGCGCGTGACGTTGGCGTGCAGATAAACGCCGAGCCGCGAGATGCGTTTCAAGTCCTCGGCATAGCGGTCGCCGAAATGAGTGGGCAGCACGCTGCCGCGCATCTTGCTGAACTGGAACCAGCGGGTGACGACCCCGCCGTCGCCGAGCGGCAGGATCGGTCCTATGGACGAGGCCCATTTACCGGCTTTGTCGTAGAGGAACGGCCCGGCTTCGCAAAGCGATTGGGCATGCGGGAAATAGCGCTCGATTTCCTTATGCCCGAACGGCCAGCCCGAATGAGGCAGCCAGTTGCGCTCCTCGAAATCGAGGTCGTCCATCGGCCGGCACCATCCGCCCCAATGATTCGTGCTGCCGCCGAGGTAGCGCAGCCGCGTCGCCTCGAGGGTCAGGTATGGCGCGCCGACCGTGGAGCCCTCGTAGAGCGCCTGGGTCTTGGCGTCGAACGTCATGCCGCCGCTTTCCAGCAGCACCGTGCGGATGGGCGTGTTGGCCAAGGTCAGCGCCAGCGCGATCCCGACGGGGCCGCCGCCGACGATGGCCAGATCGGGTTGCAGGACTGTGCCCTCGGGAACGGTGCGGGCGTCGATGAATGCGCTCAATGCGCTGGCCTTTCGAGAAACATTCGCAATAACGGACGGCCGATGCTATCGGCGCCTGCGCGGCCCTGTCTTGTCGGAATTGTCGCGGCGGCACAAGCCGGAATTTACCGCACCCCGGATTCTCTTTTTTACCTGCTCGTGCAGATAAGCCGACTAGTTCGCCACGCCT
Organism: uncultured Alphaproteobacteria bacterium; assembly: GCA_963710025.1. Taxonomy (GTDB): domain Bacteria; phylum Pseudomonadota; class Alphaproteobacteria; order Micropepsales; family Micropepsaceae; genus Rhizomicrobium. The sequence goes on from CAVPYO010000011.1 coordinate 10,167, forward strand.
GCGCCAGGACGCGGACAAGCGCGCATGCACGTCTGCGGGTTGGCCGCTTCGCCGTCGCAGGCGAGTTTCGTGCCCCGACACAGCAGAGGAACGCCCGTTCTGTTATCAATCTAAGATTGAATTTACAATTGGCCGCAGCGTTCGACTTTCCTTGTTGCTATTTTGTTCTATCGCGGCCCAAAACCGCACCCCCACCGACTTGAGAATACCTATTAAGGTTGAACTGTGGCCACTTCCCTCTCTAAGGTTGAGTTTGTTTGGAATTGGGGGAGAGAAACATGCGTCACGCGGCATTTGGAAGAAAATCTTCGACAAGCTGGCCTCGAAATCGCACGACAGCCTCTATCTGATCGACAGCACCATCGTGAAAGCCCATCGCGCGGCCAGCGGCGCAAAAGGGGGGAGCAAAATCAAGCGATCGGCGTCAGCCGTGGCGGGCGCAGCACGAAAATCCACGCGGTCGTCGATAGCAAAGGCCGCCCGCTGAACTTCATCGTGACGGGCGGTCAGGTCCATGACAGCCAAGTTGTCGAAGAGGTTTTGAACACGGCAAACCCGCCGTTCGCCGTTTCCGCCGACAAGGCCTACGACAGCCAGAAGGTGCGCCAACAGATCAAGGATGAAGGGGCTTTGCCGGTCATCCCCAGCCGCTGCACCGCCACCAAGAAAGCCTATTGCCCCAAGCGGATTTACCGGCGGCGGCATAAGATCGAGAACTACTTCTGTCGCATCAAGGATTGGCGGCGCATCGCCACCCGTTACGACAAACTCGCCAGGAACTACCTCGCCGCCGCCACAATCGTCGGCGCGCTCGTCTGGATCAAGTTGTGAGTCCACACCCTAGCCCCAAGACTTGCAAGCATCCGTTCCCCCGTCAATTGCCACCGAGTGCGCGGATTCTGCTCTTAGGTTGCCGATTGTTCAATATATCGAGGTGTATATCCTGAACATTTGGTTTCGCTTCCTGCATGGATTTGCGGGATACATTCGCGGCCAATTTGCGTCGAATCAGGCATTTGAGGAGCCTGTCGCAGGATGATCTTGCCTATGAGGCAGAGGTGAGTCGAAGCTATTTGAGCCAACTTGAAAAGGGCGCGTTCTATGCAAGTCTGAAGATTATCGGCAAGCTTGCTGACGTTTTGGAAGTTGATGCAGCAGAGCTCTTAAAGCCGCCGCCGAAGCGTGGGCGGCCCAAGGTAACACCGACCCGTTAGTGCCTTAGGTGAACATGCGGGCGCGTTGGACTAAGCTGCGGAAAATCGGGCAGGGGGAAGCTATGTGCAAAGCGTCAACAACGGTTGTCGTGTTGGGCATTTTCTTGTGCTTGGCGGGTTCAGCGGAAGCAAAAGCTCACCCGACGCATCATCTGAGAGCCGATGCCGTCGAGACAGTCCGCGCCGTGCTGGAAACGCCCGACGCGTCGCTCGATCTCGCCAAGGCCAAGCTCGCCTTCGACAAGATCGTTGCCCCCTCGATAGACGTAGACGCCACGCTAAGACAGCTCGATCAGATGACTGCCACCGTGCGCAGTCTGGCCGGACCGAAAGCATCACCGATCCAGAAGCTCGCGGCCGTCCGCAAGTTCATCTATGTGGATGGCGATTGGAACGGACACCGACCGTTCCAATACGATCTCAGCGACCCTTTGGGCCACAAGATCGCCAACAAGCTGCTGCCAACTTATCTTGCCACACGGCGCGGCAACTGCGTCAGCATGCCTGTGCTGTTCATCATCCTGGCCGACCGGCTGGGCTTGCCCGTCACCGCTTCGACAGCGCCGCAACACATCTTTGCGAAGTTCAGGGACGACAGCACAGGTAAAATGATGAACATTGAGGCCACCAGCGGCGGCCTGCCTGCGCGCGATGCTTGGTACCGCGAAAATATGCCGATGAGCGATGCGGCTGTAAAAAACGGCGTCTACCTGAAAACCCTCTCGCGCAAAGAGACCGCCGCCGTCATGGCTGAAATCGTCGTGGAGCATTTCATGGCGACCAAGCGCTACCGCGACGTAATCGCCGTGAGCGACCTCATCATCAAACAAAACGCCAGCTTCGTGGACCCGATCCTCAGTCGTGGAAGTGCCTATGGCACTCTGATTGAAACAGAGTTTCGGGCGAAGTATCCGTCACCAAGGGACATTCCTCCGGCACTGTTACCAACCTATCGTTCCTACGAAGAGCAGAACCGCCTTGCATTCGAGAAGGCGGAAGCCTTGGGTTGGCGCGAGACGGACGGAGAGGCTACGACGGCTCCAACACCAAACCATTGAATGACTCTAATTTGCAGCTTCCTGAGCAGCAGGATTTTGACTTGAACTCCCACGTTAACTATTCTCACGGTTGCAGGTAAGGCGGGGGGCTACGGTGCAGCGCCAAAATTTCATTTCCACTCTCATACTTCTGATTTGTGGGATCGCATTCGTCTGTAGCCCCGCCTACGCTCGTTTCCTCCAAACCGATCCTGTCGGCTACGGCGACGACATCGACTGGTACACCTACGTCCAGAATGATCCTACGGATAAGACCGATCCGACGGGCCGGGACTTTATGATTTGTCAACATAAGGATAAAAACGGCGACTTCTCAGACTGCAAGGTTTTTCGAGACGATTCGGGTTCAACAAAAGTCTATTTGGTCGTGAAAACTACAGCTCCGGATGGTACCGTGTACTATTCTCAGCAATTCCAAGGTTATGCGAACCCACAATTTAACGATGATGAGGGCCACTTCAGCGAGGCACTCTATAACACCGCAATGGCCGCAATGTCAGTTGGCCCCGGTGGCCCAAAAAATGGGCAACAACGCGGAATTGGTGGGAAGGGGTGGCAAGGGGATCGGGTGTGGAGAGACGCGGTAAGGAAAGTTGAGCAAGGCGGTACTATTCGAGATATAAACGGCAAAACTCCAACAGAGGCAGAGGCCCGACAATTGATTGAAGAAGCAGGAGGTCGCGTTGATCGTGTCGAGGGACCTCACAACGAACCTAATCCGCATAACTTCGATCACATCAATTATACAACTAAGAGCGGTGCCAAAGGCACTATTGAGATTCAGCGATGAGTCAAGAGGCTATCGACAATTCTCGGAAAGAACTCATTCGACTTCTCAAAGCGGTTTGTCACACGCTGGGCGTAACAATTGTAGCGCCGTATTTGGTTTCAGACAGAGATGGTCGTCACACAAATTATCCAGTGTTTTTCCCTGGTTTTGGGGGCAAAATGGGAACTGTTGTGGATGTTCTTGAAGCACCACGAACTGAGCGCGAAAGTGATTTGGGTGTCTATGGAAACGATACATACATAAATCGTTCCTATGTTAATTTGTGCTCAATTCAGGAAGACCCAGTATCTGCTGTTACCGAAATGCTCGAAGAGTGGGGATATTGCGGGCCGCCCGAAACAGCACCCGCCTTTCTCAAAAGAAAGCTACACTAACCCAGCCTCGAAATCGTACTGTGACTGACATTGTAGCTGCGGGCGATATCGCGCGTCGGCTCGCCAGCATCGCAGCGTTTGATTGCTGCGCGCCTCTGATGAGGCGTCAATCTCGGTTTACGTCCTAGCTTCACCCCACGCGCCACGCAGCGCGCGCGGCCTTCGCCGGTGCGGGCGCGGATCAGCTCGCACTCGAACTCGGTGAGGCCGCCTATCACGATCATCTGCCTGAAGGCTGGGATCAGCCCAGGCTGATCTGGAACTGCGGATCAAAGAGATTTGCCAGACGCGCGTGCGCTATGGCTATCGACGTATTCACGTCCTGCTGTGCCGGGAGGGTTGGTACGTCAGGTCAAAAACACTCCCGATGCTTACCAGCTGCTTACCAGCGTCGCAGATCGTTGCACAACAGCATAAAGTGGATACAATTATATTATTGATTTTATTATAGAATAAATGGTGGAGCCAAGCGGGATCGAACCGCTGACCTCCTGCATGCCATGCAGGCGCTCTCCCAGCTGAGCTATGGCCCCATGCGCGTCCCGGTTTGGGGGCCGGGAGCGGAATATCTTAGCGCTCGTCCTTTTCGATGTCGGCATCGATAATGCCGCTGACATCGTCTTCGTCTTCTTCGACCGTTTCCAAGAGGCCGTCTTCTTCTTCGTCGTCGTCCTCGACCTCGGCGTCGTCGATTTCCTCGATCGCGGCATCTTCGCCTTCGACGACCGAGATGCCGACGACGGGAGCTTCCGGCTCTTCGGCCACCGCTTCTTCTTCCTCTTCATCCTCGGCGGTTTCAATCGCGGGCTCGTCCGCGACCGGCTCGACGATGGGGGCTTCCTCGGCCTCTTCGACCTCTTCCTCCTGCTCCTCTTCCTCGGCTTCCGCCGCAGGCGGTACGGCGGGCACTGGTTCGGGCTGGCGCGGGCGACGCTGCTTGTACATGGCCTCGGGCTCGAATGTGAACGCACATTTCGGGCACTCGATGGGCCGTTTGGAGAGATCGTAAAAGCGCGCGCCGCAACTCGGGCAAACACGTTTCGTTCCGAGATCCGCTTTGACCAATTCCATGTATCCCGCGTGATGTTCCGTTGCCGAAGGGGGGGTCGTTTGCCACGGTTGCAACCGCCTGTCAAAGGCCTTGACCTTGCGGCCCATTTGGTTAGGCAATCTCCGCCTTCTCTAAAGGGCCCACAATGTCTCCCACCAGCCAGCCCCGCCCACTGAAAGCGCGCCGTTCGGCCTCTTTGAAGGGGGTGGCGGCCGTTCCGGGCGACAAGTCGATTTCCCATCGGGCGCTAATTCTGGGGGGGCTGGCCTTGGGAGAAACCAGGATTACCGGCCTTCTCGAAGCCGAAGACGTGCTGAATACCGCCGAGGCCGTGCGGTCCTTCGGCGCCAAGGTGATCCGCGTCGCCGACCGTGGCGCCTGGCAAGTCCACGGCACGGGCGTGGGTGGCTGGGGGGAGCCCGATAACGTGCTCGATTTCGGCAATTCCGGCACCGGGTCGCGCCTGATGATGGGGGCGATGGCGACCACACGCCTCACCGCCGTGTTCACCGGCGACGCGTCGCTGCGCAGGCGCCCGATGGGCCGCGTGCTGGGCCCGCTCAAACTGTTCGGCGCGGAATACGAAGCGCGCGCGGGCGGCCTGATGCCGGTAACGCTGAAGGGCGCGGCGCAGCCGATCTCAGTGGACTACACCGTCACGGTTGCATCCGCGCAGGTGAAGTCGGCGATGCTGCTGGCGGCGCTGAACGCGCCCGGCCGCTCGCGCATTTCGCAAACGACTCTAACCCGCGATCACACCGAGCGCATGTTGACGGCCTTCGGAGCCGAAGTCTCGGTAGAGCCGCTGCCAGACGGCGGCGAAGCGATTTCGCTGCAAGGCGAGGCGGAGCTGAAAGGTACGCGCGTCGACGTTCCGCGCGATCCTTCCTCCGCCGCTTTTGCCATCGTCGCCGGGCTGATCGTTCCGGGTTCGGAAATCACCTTGCCGGGGATATTGCTCAATCCGCGCCGCACCGGTCTGATCGACACGCTGCTTGAGATGGGCGCGAATATCGACGTCTCACACGTTCGCGAGAGCGGCGGCGAGAAGATCGGCGATCTTGTCGTTCGTGCATCTGCGTTGAAAGGCGTGGAAGTTGCGCCCGAGCGCGCTCCGGCGATGATCGACGAATATCCCATCCTGGCGGTGGCTGCGGCATTCGCCGAAGGGCCGACCGTCATGCGCGGGCTGGAGGAATTGCGCGTCAAGGAAAGCGACCGGCTGACCGCCATCGTCGCGGGCCTGCGCGTTGGCGGTATCGCGGTGCGGGAATCGGAAGACGGTCTGACCGTCGAAGGGTGCGGCGGCGACGGCGTTCCGGGCGGCGGCCATGTCTTAACCCACATGGATCACCGCATCGCCATGTCGTTCCTGGTAATGGGCTTGGCTTCGCGCGAGCCGATGAGCGTGGACGACGCCTCGGTGATCGCCACCAGCTTCCCGGAGTTCGAAAACCTGATGCGCCACCTCGGCGCCCAATTCGAGAACGCCTAAGGAGATGCCCCACCTATCACTGGAACGCCGCTCGACGTCGCGGCGCGGGCTAATGCCTGATCGAGTGTCGCAAGCGGTAATCCGGACCGCAGACTGAGTTCGAGATAGCCTGCGTCATAGACAGTCAGCTTGTGTATGAGCGCAAGTTCGTATGCGGTGTTCCACGCCCGCTCGGACGTCTGTGTGTCAGTTTCGATGGGCAGCTTTGAATAGACGGCGATAGCGTGCATGCGATCGGCGGTCGTGATGAGCGTTTTTCGTTCATAGGTTAGAAGCACATTCGCAACTTCTATCGGCCATAGACTGGTGACTAACGCTCCGCTTTCGCCGGCTTCGGTCAACAGCGCCTCGGTGCGAGGCGTGCGCTCGCCCTTCAGTACCCATGCCAGGGCAACAGAACTGTCGAGAACGAACGCCGGCATCAGCGCCGTCCTTCGTCGCGCATCTTCTTGATTTCTTCCCAACCAAACTTGGGGGCGTTGATCGCGTTGGCCAGTTCCCGAAGCTCCTGCGCCGCGGCTCGCGCTTTTTCACGGTCGAAGCCCGAATTGGCAGGCACCAGCTTCGCCACGGGTTTTCCCCGACGACTGATGACGATCTCTTCGCCTTTCTCGACCCGGTCGAGCAGGGAACCAAGGGTGTTCTTGGCCTCGAAAGCGCCGATTACGTTCATGGCTGGCCTCAGTAAGCTAGACTGTAAGCTAGCTTATCATAACACTGAGCTAATTTCCAGCCAGTCGTTTGGGCGGACAGCGCTGAGAGTAGCGCTCAGAGTTATAAAGCACAGTATCGGGACTCGCAGCATGGGGAAGTAAATGATTACGACAATAGCGGGGCACTCCCGCGACTGGATCGACGTTTTGCAGGCGTTACTAACCCCAACAGTTGCAGCGGCAGCCGTCGTAATTGGTTGTGCTCAGTGGTGGACGGCACGAAACAAATATCGATTGGATTTATTTGACAGGCGATGGGCCGTGTACGTTGCAACACGAGAAATCATTAGCGCCATTTTCACGCACGCGATGACCAACAGTGATGATAACCGCAAATTTCTTCAGGGCATTCGCGGCGCGAGATGGTTGTTCGATGAACGAGTAGATATATACCTAAGAAAGGAGTTGTGGCCATGCGTTTGCCAACTGACTGCTGCGAACTCGATGCTCGAAGACAACGCTCCTAAAAATGGTAAGGCAGCCGCCGCCGACAAGAAGAATAAAATATTGAGGTGGCTTTTGGAGCAGGATGATGCCGTGGATGAATTGTTTGGCGAATCTCTGCAAACGGATGCAAAGTTTTCCGATTGGTTGAAACAACGGGTTCTTCGTTTGCGACGCCCACGGCGAAAAACAGGAGATGTTCGAAAAGCCCATTAAGCCTCCACCTCTGCAATGCTATTTGCCTGATGGCTCAGCGACACAAAATCTGATTTTTGCTGTGATCCTTCGTGATTGTTGCCGCCTGCGGTGTCTCTGAAGAGTGGTGCTGATAGCCATCTGGCATACCGCACAAGATCGGCATAATTAGTTGTCGCGTTTGAGACGGCGAAGTGAGAGTTATTATGCCTCCCTCTGAGGGAGGGTTGGGGGCTGAGATTATGGGGCCATACATCGTCATCGCCGTTGACGGAACCGCCGCATCGGGCAAAGGGACACTCGCCAAGCGCCTCGCCCGCCATTTCGGTTTCGCCCATCTGGATTCAGGATCGCTCTACCGGCTGGTCGCGCTCGGCGTGCTGGAGGCGCGCGGCGATCCCAACAATGAAACGGACGCGGTGAAGGCGGCCAAAGCCGTCGCCCCTACGCGCGCCGCCGATCCCGCCATCCGCACCGCCGAGATCGGCAACATCGCCTCCATCGTCTCGGCCATTCCCGCCGTGCGCGCCACGCTGCTGGAGTTCCAGCGCACCTTCGCCAAGACGCCGCCTGGTTCCTTGGCCGGGGCGGTTATCGACGGGCGCGACATCGGCACCGTCGTCTGTCCAAATGCGACGGCTAAGCTGTTCGTCGACGCGCGGCCGGAAATCCGCGCACATCGCCGCTGGCTGGAACTGCAGGCCGCCGGTCAGCCGCGCGAAGAATCCGCCATTCTGGCCGAAATCGTCGCTCGCGACGCCCGCGACCGGACCCGCGCCGTCGCCCCGCTCAAGCCCGCAACCGACGCGCGCTTGCTCGACACCTCCGATTTGGATATAGACGCCGCGTTCGCGGCAGCCCTCGCGCTGGTCAAACCCGGTGTCGAGAACGCGCTCAAGGCCCGCCCAGGGGGTTAGGAGACCCGGCGGCGCCTCACTCGAGCGGCCTCGAACTTCTCAGAAACCGAATCCGCCTTGCGGGCGCGCGCCCGCATGGAAGTCCGCCGGAGCGATCCGGTCGGCACACACGTTCAACGCAGAGGAATTAATGGCCCGCCATAGCTCCGTCACTCAAGTCAGGGAACCTTCTCTCGCCAGTCCCAGCCGCGACGATTTCTCGGTGATGCTCGAAGAGAGCTTCATCACCCAGTCGCCGGCGGAAGGCTCCGTCATCAAAGGCACGATCGTCGCCATCGAGAACGATTTTGCCATCGTCGATGTCGGCTTGAAGACCGAAGGGCGCGTCAGCCTCAAGGAATTCTCGATGCCCGGCATGCCGGTGACCGTGAAAGTCGGCGACGAGGTGGAGGTTTATCTCGAGCGCGTGGAGAACGCGCTGGGCGAAGCGGTGCTGTCGCGCGACAAGGCCCGGCGCGAGGAAAGCTGGATCCGTCTGGAGCGCGCCTTCAACGAGCAGACCCGCGTGACGGGCGTGATCTTCGGCCGCGTCAAAGGCGGCTTCACCGTCGATCTCGACGGCGCGGTGGCGTTCCTGCCGGGCAGCCAAGTCGATGTGCGCCCGATGCGCGATGTCGGCCCGCTGATGAACCAGCCCCAGCCGTTCCAAATCCTGAAAATGGACCGCCGCCGCGGCAATATCGTGGTGTCGCGCCGCGCCGTGCTGGAAGAGCGCCGCGCCGAGGAGCGCACCTCGCTGGTCGCCAGCCTGCAGGAAAAGCAGGTGGTGGAAGGCATCGTCAAGAACATCACCGATTACGGCGCGTTCGTGGACCTGGGCGGCGTAGACGGCCTCTTGCATGTCACCGACATTGCCTGGCGGCGCGTCAGCCATCCGACGGAGGTTCTCAGCGTCGGCCAGACCGTCAACGTGCAGATCATCAAGATCAATCACGAGACCCAGCGCATCAGCCTCGGCATGAAGCAGCTGCAGACCGATCCGTGGGAAGGCGTCGGCGCGAAATATCCGTCGGGCGCGCGCTTCAAGGGCAAGGTCACCAACGTTACCGATTACGGCGCCTTCGTGGAGCTGGAACCGGGCGTGGAAGGCCTCGTCCATGTCAGCGAGATGTCGTGGGTGAAGAAGAACGTCGCCCCGGGCAAGATCGTCACGCCGGGCGCGGAAGTCGAAGTCCAGGTGCTGGAAGTCGATTCCAACAAGCGGCGCATTTCGCTCGGCCTCAAGCAGACGCAGGACAATCCCTGGCAGGTGTTCGCGGCCGCGCATCCGCCGGGCAGCATCGTGGAAGGCGAGATCAAATCGATCACCGAGTTCGGCCTGTTCGTCGGCGTCGCCGAGGATATCGACGGCATGGTGCATCTCTCCGATCTGGCATGGGACAAATCGGGCGATCAGGCGGTGGCCGATTACACGAAGGGCCAGACCGTCAAGGCCAAGGTGCTCGACGTCGACGTCGAGAAGGAACGCATCAGCCTGGGCATCAAGCAGCTCGGCAGCGATCCTATGGAGAAGGCCGGCCCGCTGAAGAAGGGCGCGGTGGTCACCGTCACGGTCACGGAAGTGAACGACGGCGGCATCGAAGTGCAGCTCGACGGCGGCGCCAAGAGCTTCATCCGCCGCTCCGATCTGGCGCGCGACCGCGCCGATCAGCGCCCGGAACGCTTCGGCAAGGGCGACAAGGTGGATGCGCTGGTCACCAGCATGGACAAGGCGGCGCGCAAGATCGGCCTCTCGATCAAGGCGCGCGAAATCTCCGAAGAGAAGGAAGCCGTAGCGCAATACGGCTCGTCGGATAGCGGCGCGTCGCTGGGCGACATCCTCGGCGCGGCGCTGCGCCGGCGCGCCAAGCGCGCTCCGGACGACAAGGATGAGGACGACGACAAGGAAGAAGAGAAAGACGACGACGGCAAGGAAGGCGCCACGGACGACGCCACGGAAGACGCCGGAAAAAAAGAAGAGAAAAACGAGGGCAGGGAGTAAGCCCCTTTTTTTCACCCTCCCCTTGTGGGAGGGGCCAAAACGCGAAGCGTTTTGGGGGAGGGGTAATGGCGGCAACACGCGCCCTCCTCAGCCATCAAATCAAAAAGGCGCGGCTAACCCCCGCGCCTTTTCTTTTTGACCATAACGTTCTATATTTGTTCCGTTTCTTTATTGGACAAGATTTTCATGATTGACCCTGACGACGGATTGCTGGTTGCGGAAGATGTTGGCGAGTGGGTGTTCGAGAAACATGAGCGGCTAAGGAAATACGTGGACATAACCTCAGCCACGCGCCGTAAGTACACTGAGAGTACGCGGACGCTGAGACATCCCGGCGGGGCTATATACATTGACCTCTTTTGTGGTCCAGGCCGCGCCTGCATTCGCGAAACGAGTCAGTTAATTGATGGAAGCCCACTCGTTGCGTTCCGATCCGCAATCGCCAGTGGCATTCCGTTCACACAGGTCCATCTTGCGGATATCAAACCGGACTTTTGCGCAGCCAGCGTCGAGCGAATAGCGAAAGATGGTGGAGTTGCATTTGGTTATCCTGGGCCGGCCGAGGATGCAGCACGGGAGATAGTCTCCCGCCTAAACCCCCACGGCCTACATCTGGCTTTTCTTGATCCCTACAATCTTGCGGGTCTCTCGTTCGAGATCATCCGCACGCTCGCACGAGCCAAACACATAGATCTCCTAATGCACGTGAGCATCCAGGATATACAACGAAACTCTGATCGCTACACAACGGAGGACTGTGAGACTTTTGACGCATTTGCCCCTGGTTGGCGGGCCGAGGTAAACCTGAACCAGAACCTGCACTCTGTTCGGGTTGCTGTACTACAATACTGGCAGAAATTGCTTCGGGAGTTGGGGTTCTTGGATTCCCGCAGCGAACTGATACGGGGGGATCGAAACCAAAGGCTATATTGGCTTGCTCTCGCCAGCCGCCACAAGATTGCTAACTACTTTTGGGACGAAATCCGCAATACTTCGGGCCAGCGTGAACTCAAGTTCTGAGGAACTGAAGTGGCCGGGCTGAGTGACATCGAATGGACGGACGCGACCTGGAACCCGATCTCGGGTTGCGAGATTGTGTCGCCCGGCTGCACGCATTGCTATGCGATGCGCATGGCGTCGCGCCTTCAGGCTATGGGCCATGCCGCCTATGAGGGCGTGACGCACAGGGTCAAAGGCCGCCCGGTGTGGACGGGGCGGTTGCACCTGAACGAACCCGCACTCGAAATTCCGTTGCGTTGGCGGTCGCCGCGAAAAATCTTCGTCAATTCGATGTCCGATCTTTTCCAGGATGGCGTGCCCGACGATTTCATCGCGTGCGTTTGGGATGTGATGGAGCGCACGCCGCGCCACATCTATCAAATCCTGACCAAGCGGCCTCAGAACATGTTGCGCGTTCTCGGAGGCGGCAAGCTGCCTGTCCTCCCGAACGTCTGGCTGGGCGCCTCGGTCGAATCGGAACGCTACACGGGGCGCATCGATCTGCTTCGCCGGGTGCCGGCGCGCGTCCGGTTCATATCGTTCGAGCCGCTGGTGGCGTCAGTTGGGAAGGTCAACCTGTCCGATATTCATTGGGCCATTGTGGGCGGCGAGTCCGGTCCCCACGCCAGACCGATGAAGAAGAAGTGGGTCGACGAAATCAGTAGGCAGTGCCGCGCCCAGCAAGTGGCTTTTTTCTTCAAGCAATGGGGCGGGGTGAACAAAAAGGCGACCGGACGGACCTACCGCGACCGCACGTGGGATGAATATCCCACAATTCAGATCGCAGCCGAGTAATCGCGGCTAGACGAAATTTTCTTGCCCCATTCTCCTGGGCGGCTCTGGTGCTGGTCGAGGCGGAGATATGCGCCAGGGAGCCCCGATCGCCGCCCCCGCCACTGAGTCGCCGGATTCGGTCGGCCGGCGGGGTGCAAATCTCCTCTTCCCCTGCTGAGGGATTTCCGTCACATTTGTGGAAAATGCTGATTCTTCAGTGACTTCCGATTGACGATACGGTCGTCCTCTGACAGGGTTAACACTTGCCGGGGCGGCATTTGGCAATATCGGAGCAAAGCTGTCCTCTCGGGGGCATGGGATGATCAAGTCCGAACTGGTTGCACGTCTCACTTCTCGGTATCCGCACCTCTACCATCGCGATGTGGAGCGGATCGTCTCGACTGTTCTCGACAACATCACCAAAGCGCTGGCCGACGGTCATCGCGTGGAGCTTCGCGGCTTCGGCGCGTTCTCGGTGAAGGTGCGTCCGTCGCGCATGGGGCGCAATCCGCGCACCGGCGAGCCGGTCGAGGTTGATGAGAAGCGCGCGCCGTTCTTCCGCACGGGCAAGGAGTTGCGCGAACGGTTGAACGGCAACGGCAAGGCATGACGCCGTCCGCATTGTTGCGCGTTACGGTTGTGCCCAATTGCATCGCTTGGAAGCGATTGAAATGAGCGCGTTCGCCAATCCCGTTTTCGTCGCCCTCGACACACCGGATTTGTCGCGCGCCATGGCCGTGGCGCATGCCGTGAAGCCGCATGTCGGCGGTTTGAAGGTCGGGCTCGAGTTCATCAGCGCGCTCGGTCCCGATGCGGTGCGCCGGATCGTCGAGGTCGGCTTGCCGGTGTTTGCCGACACCAAGTTCCACGACATTCCCAACACGGTCGCGGGCGCGGCGCGCGCCATCGCTCTGCTCGGCGTCGGCATGTTCAACGTCCACGCCTCGGGCGGCGAGGCGATGATGCGCGCGGCGGCGCAGGCGATCGCCGACGTGCATCCGCGTCCGCTGCTGATCGCCGTCACCGTACTGACCAGTCTGGATGATGCGGCGCTCGCTTCCGTCGGCCAGCGCGGCCCTTCGGCGGCGCAGGTCGAACGCTTGGCGGCGCTCGCCAAGGCCGGCGGGCTGGACGGCGTGGTTTGCAGCGCTCACGAGATCGCGCCGGTGCGCAAGGTCTGCGGCCCGGACTTCCTGACCGTGGTTCCCGGCATCCGTCCGGCCGGCAGCGACCTGGGCGATCAGCGCCGGGTGATGACGCCGGCGGAGGCCCTCGCCGCCGGGGCCGATATCCTGGTCGTCGGCCGGCCGATCACCGCTGCAGCGGACCCCGCCAAGGCCGCCCAGTCCATCGCCCAAGAGCTTGCGAAAACAAGACCTTAAGCAATCCGGCCGGCTTTGCTTGATTTCCCTGTGCCCCACGGCCATAAGCGGCCTCTCATGAGCATTCTGGTTAAGATTTGCGGCATCAACAGCGCCGAGGCGGCGGACGCGGCCGTGCGCGCGGGCGCCGATCTTGGCGGTCTGGTTTTCCATCCCAAATCGCCACGGCATCTGTCGCTGGATGCCGGCCGCGCGTTGGCCGAGCGGATGCGCGGGCGGCTGCGTCTCGTCGTGCTGGTAGCCGACGCCGACGACGCCACGATCGCCGCCGCCGTCGCTGCCGTGCAGCCGGTCTACATTCAGCTCCATGGCCAAGAAACGGCCGAGCGCACCAGCCAGGTGCGCGCCCGCTTCGGTCTGCCGATCATCAAGGCTATCGCCGTCGCCGAGGCCGCCGACTTCGCCCAAGTGCCCGATTACGAGATCGCCGCCGACATCCTGCTGTTCGACGCCAAACCGGCCGACGGCGCCCCGCGCCCCGGCGGTTATGGCGCGCCGTTCGACTGGCAATTGCTCCGTGGACGGAGCTTCGCCCGGCCGTGGCTGCTCGCCGGCGGTCTGACAGCCGAGAATGTCGCGCGCGCCATCGCCGCATCCGGCGCGACCGGCGTCGACGTGTCTTCGGGCGTCGAAACCGCGCCCGGCGTCAAGAGCGCCGGACTGATCGCGGATTTCGTGTCCGTTGCCCGCAAGGCGCATTTCGCGGAGGCCCGTTCGTGACGCAAGCCCCTCCCAATTCCTTCCGCACCGGTCCCGACATCCGCGGCCACTTCGGCGCTTACGGCGGACGCTTCGTCGCCGAGACGCTGATGCCGCTGGTGCTCGATCTGGAGCGCGCTTACGAAGCCGCGCGGCGCGATCCCTCGTTCCAGGCCGAACTCGACGGCCTGCTCAAGCATTATGTCGGGCGCGCAAGTCCGCTCTATTTCGCCGAACGGCTGACCGATCATCTGGGCGGTGCGAAGATTTATCTGAAGCGCGAGGACCTCAATCATACCGGCGCGCACAAGATCAACAATTGCCTGGGCCAGATTCTGCTGGCGCGGCGCATGGGCAAGACGCGCATCATCGCCGAGACCGGCGCCGGCCAGCACGGCGTCGCCACCGCCACGGTCGCCGCGCGCTTCGGCCTGCCTTGCGTCGTTTATATGGGCGAAGTCGATATCGAGCGGCAGAAGCCAAACGTCTTCCGCATGCGCCTGCTTGGCGCCGAAGTGCGCACCGTGAAGTCGGGCTCGCGCACCCTGAAGGACGCGATGAACGAGGCGCTGCGCGATTGGGTCGCCAATGTCTCCGACACCTTCTACATCATCGGCTCGGCGGCGGGTCCGCATCCTTATCCGGCGATGGTGCGCGATTTCCAATGCGTGATCGGCAACGAGACGCGTGCCCAGATGCTGGAGCGCGAAGGCCGACTGCCGGATCTGATCGCGGCCTGCGTCGGCGGCGGCTCGAACGCCATCGGCATGTTTCATCCCTTCCTCGACGATCCCGACGTGGAAATCCACGGCGTCGAAGCGGCGGGCGAGGGCGCCGACACGGCGCACCATGCCGCCACGCTGTCCAAGGGCACGCCCGGCGTGCTGCACGGCGCGCGCTCCTATTTGCTGCAAACCCGCGACGGCCAGATCACCGAGGCGCATTCGATTTCCGCCGGGCTCGATTATCCCGGCGTCGGTCCCGAGCATTCCTGGCTCAAGGACCAGGGCCGCGTGAAATATTTTTCCGTCACCGATCAGGAAGCGCTCGACGCGTTCGTGGCGTTGAGCAAGCTCGAAGGCATCATTCCGGCGCTTGAATCAGCGCATGCCGTCGCCCACATCATGCGCGCGGCGCCGCAAATGGCGAAAGACAAGCTGATCGCGATCTGCCTGTCTGGTCGCGGCGACAAGGACGTGTTCTCCGTCGCCGCCGCGCTGGGAGAAACAATATGACAAAGAATTCCTACCCTCCCCTTGAGGGAGGGTCGAAGCGCGAAGCGCTTCGGGGAGGGGTAATGCGCGTCGCAAGCACCCCCCACCGAAAAACCCGCTGCGCGGATTTTTCCGCCTCCCCCTCAAGGGGGGAGGCAATTCTTGGTGCGAACCGATGAGTAGGATTACCAATCGATTCGAAGAATTGCGCCGCGCCAACCGCGCGGCCTTCGTGCCGTTCATCACCGCCGGCGATCCCGATGCGGAAACCACTTCGGCGCTGCTGGACAAGCTGCCTGCCGCCGGCGCCGATCTGATTGAACTCGGCATGCCGTTTTCCGACCCGATGGCCGACGGTCCGGCGATCCAGGCTTCGTCCTTGCGCGCGCTCGAAGCCGGCATGAGCTTGTCCAAGGTGCTGGAGCTGGTGCGCCGCTTCCGCAAGGCGGACAAGGCGACGCCGCTGATCCTGATGGGCTATTACAATCCGATTCACGCTTACGGCACCGCGCGGTTCGCCAAGGACGCCGCCGACGCCGGGGTCGACGGGTTGATCACGGTCGACCTGCCGCCGGAAGAAGACGAAGTGCTGCGCCTGCCGGCCGCCGCCCAGTGCCTCGACATCGTGCGCCTGGCCACGCCGACGACCGACGATGTGCGCCTCGAAGCCGTGCTCGATGGCGCCGGCGGGTTTCTTTATTATGTTTCGATCGCCGGAGTTACAGGCACCAAGAGCTTCACCGAACGGGACGTGCGCGCGGCGGTGGCGAAGATCAAAGCGGCGAGCGGACTGCCCTGCGTGGTCGGCTTCGGCATCAAGACGCCCGAGCAAGCGGCCGAGGTGGCGGCTTTTGCCGACGGCGCGGTGGTGGGTTCGGCCATCGTCGAACGGCTGGCGGCGGGCGAAAAAGGCGAACGCGTCCGCGAAGTGCTGGAATTCTGCGCTTCTCTGGCGCAATCCGTGCATGCCGCACGTCCTTAAAAAGGCTTGTCATGGCCCGCAAATGCGGGCCAACCAGTTGGAGCATGGTCGGTTTCGAAGGTGAATCTCTATATTCTTGTTGCCTCTCGCGTTGGTCTTCACCTGGGTGGCCCGCACTAGGCGTGCCATGACAGCGGAGCTAGAATGACGCCATGAACTGGATCGCCAATTTCGTCCGCCCACGGATAAAAAGCCTGATCGGCGGACGCACGAGCGACACGCCGGAGAATCTCTGGAAGAAATGTCCCGCCTGCGGCGAGATGATCTTCCATCGCGACCTGATCGCCGCGCAGAACGTCTGCCCGCAATGCGGCCATCATCTGCGCATCGGCGCGGTCGAGCGCTTCGCGGCGATCTTCGACGCGGCGACCTATGACGAACTGATTCCGCCGGAAGTCCCCGCCGACCCGCTGCGCTTCCGCGACGAGAAGCGCTACAGCGACCGGCTGAAGGAAGCTCGTTCCAGGACCGGCCGCATCGACGCGCTCGCCGCGGCGCGCGGCACGCTGGAGGGGCTGCCGGTGATGGTGGCCGTGCAAGTGTTCGATTTCATGGGCGGCTCGCTCGGCATGGCCGTGGGCGAGGCTTTGGTCAACGCCATGCAGACGGCGGCGGCGGAAAGCCGGCCGTTCATCCTGTTCGCCGCGTCCGGCGGCGCGCGCATGCAGGAAGGGCTGTTGGCGCTGATGCAGATGCCGCGCGTGACCATCGCCGTTGACATGCTGCGCGAGGCGGGGCTGCCTTATATCGTCGTGCTCACCGATCCGACCACCGGCGGCGTCATGGCCTCCTACGCCATGCTCGGCGACGTGCATATCGCCGAACCCGGCGCGCTCATCGGCTTCGCCGGGCAGCGCGTCATCGCCCAGACCATGCGCGAGCATCTGCCGGAAGGCTTCCAGCGCGCCGAATATCTGCTCGAGCACGGCATGATCGACATGGTGGTCCATCGCCACAAGTTGCGCGAGACGCTGGCGCGCGTGGTGCATCTGCTGATGAAGCGCACGCGGCCCAAGACGCGTCTCATGCCGCCCGCGGTGATCGCGGCCGCCGTGTCGCACGCGCCGGTGCCCACGCCCGGAAGCTCTTCATGAGCCTGGCCGGGAGCGACGCGGTTCTCGACCGGCTTCTCAAGCTCCATCCCAAGAAAATAGATCTGGTGCTGGACCGGATTCTCCGGCTGCTGGCGGCGCTGGGTCATCCCGAGCGCCGTCTGCCGCCGGTGATTCACGTCGCCGGCACCAACGGCAAGGGCTCGGTGTGCGCGTTTACCCGCGCCATGCTGGAAGCGGGTGGACACAAGGCGCATGTCTATACGTCGCCGCATCTGGTGCGCTTCCACGAGCGCATCCGCTTGGCCGGCAAGCTCATCAGCGAAACCGAACTGATGTCGCTCCTCTTGGAGTGCGAACAAGCGAACGAAGGTCAGCCCATCACCTTTTTCGAGATCACCACGGCGGCGGCGATTCTGGCCTTCGCGCGCCATCCGGCCGATGCGTTGGTGCTGGAAGTCGGCCTCGGCGGCAAATACGACGCCACCAATATCGTGGCGCGCCCGCTTCTCACGGTCATCACGCCGATCGGCCTGGATCATGCCGAGTTCCTCGGCAACTCGCTGGCCGACATCGCCGCCGAGAAGGCCGGCATCGTCAAGCCCGGCGTGCCACTGATCGTCGGCCCGCAGGACGATGCGCCGCGCGACGTCATCCTGCGCCGCGCCGATGCGCTGGGTGCGCCGGTCTCCATGTTCGGACAGGATTTCTTCGCCCATCAGGAACACGGCCGCATGGTCTATCAGGACCTCGACGGCCTGCTCGATCTGCCGTTGCCGCGGCTGGTCGGGCGTCATCAGATCGAGAACGCCGCGCTGGCCATTGCCGGTCTCAGGCGCGTCGGCGGCGATTGGGCCAAGGATCACGCCATCGAGCAGGGTTTGAAAACCGTCGAATGGCCGGCGCGATTGCAGCGGCTGTCGCGCGGCCCGTTGATCGATTCCGCGCCCGAAGGCGCCGAGATCTGGCTCGACGGCGGGCACAATCCGCACGGCGCCGTGGCCGTGGCGCGCGCCATGGCCGATTTCGAGGAGCGCGCGCAGAAGCCGCTTTATCTGATCTGCGGGATGCTGAAGACCAAGGATGCCGTCGGCTTTCTGTCCGCCTTTCGCGGCCTTGCCCGCCACATCGTCACCGTCGACATTCCCGGCGAAGAGGCGAGCCTCGGCGCCGGCGCTTTATATGACCGCGCGCGCTCCGCCGGTTTCGACGCCGCGCCCGCGGAGGACGTGGAAGACGCCATGTTGCAGATCGCGGCGCAAGCGCGCGTCGCGCCGCACGAACCGCCGCCGCGTATCCTCATTTGCGGTTCGCTTTATTTAGCCGGACAGGTATTGGCGGAGAACGGGTGACGTAGCGCTGTTTTCCTCCCGCGTTTAGGGGGGAGAAAATTAGCGTTGTGCCTGGAGAGAAAATTTCAGATCGAACTTTCGATCCATTCCTTGATCTTCGACTTGGGTAGCGCGCCGACCTTGGTCGCCGCCACCTGGCCCTGGCTGAAGATCATCATGGTGGGAATGCCGCGCACGCCATATTTCTGCGGCACGGTGGGATTGTCGTCTATGTTGAGCTTCGCGATCGTGATCTTGCCGTCGAGTTCCGACGCCAACTCGTCGAGCGCAGGCGCGATCATGCGGCAAGGCCCGCACCATTCGGCCCAGAAATCCACCAGAACCGGCTTTTTCGCATTCAAAACATCGCTCTGGAACGAGGCGTCGGAGACTTTGATCGGCGAAGACATACGCAATTCCTCACTGGTGACTGACCTATATCTAGGAACGGCGCCCATCCCGGTCAAGGCGCACGCGGATGCGCCCTGTTTCCGCCCCCAGGAAGGCCTCGCTCAGCGGCATCAGTCTGGGGCCTTCGGTCCAGACCAGGGCGCAGGCGATTCGCTTGCCGGGGAATATCCTTGCCGCGGCGGCGCGATAGAGAGCCATTTGTGTTGCATAGATTCCCGGCACGTCCTCTTCGCGGGCAGGCGGAGGGCGGTTTGTCTTGAAATCGACGATGAGGACATCGTCGCCGGCGACGGCCAACCGGTCGACGCGGCCGTGGACGCGCGCGCCGGGGCCCAATTCCGGCAGATCGGCGACGATGGCGACTTCGGCGCGGCTATCGGGCGCGAAAGCGGCGGCGAACACCGGATCGTCTAGGACGGCTAGCGTCTCCGCGGACAATTGGGCGGCTTCCGCATCGTCAAGTCCGCGCGCGCGCAAGAATTTTCGCGCCATTTCTTCGCGCCGGTCGTGTTCGATCTCGGGCAAGCGCGCCAGCATGGCGTGGACCAGAAGTCCTCGGCGGAAGCGCGCCGTGCCATTTCGTCCCAGCGGTGAAGGCAGCGCCGGCTCGTCCATGCCCGCCGCCGCGGACGGGCGGATCAGCCAGGGCGACGGATGCTCCTCCATCGGCTGTGTGCGAGCCCAGCCGGGAATCGTGACTGTTTCCGCCGTGCTCGCCGTCTCGCTGGCGGCGGGGATGACGCCGACGCTGCCGTAAACGCGGATCGTGGCGTCGCCTTGCGCGACTTCCGCTCCCAGCGCATTCGCCGCGCGCTCCGCCAGCCGGTGCCAGGAGCCGTCCCGGATGCCCTTCTTGTTTTCGAAGCCGCAAACGATGAGTCGCTCCTTGGCGCGGGTCAGTGCCACATAGAGCAGGCGGCGGTGTTCCTTCAGCGTCTCGGCCTGCGCCGTGAGTTTCGCTTGCCGGACTTTTTCCGGCGCCGCCTTGTCGGAGAGCGGAAACAGCACGCCTTCATCCGTATACAGAAGATGCCCCTTGGCCGCGGGACTGTCGGGCAGCGAGGTGGTGTCCGGCAGGATGACGATGTCGGCTTCCAGGCCTTTGGCGCCGTGCACGGTCATCACCCGCACTTCGTTGCGGCCGCGCTCCATGTCGCGCTTGACCTCGGCGCCGCCGCGCAAGATCCAGTGCAGAAAGCCTTCCAGCGACGGCGTATTGGCGCCTTCATAGGCCAGCGCCAGCGACAGGAACTCGTCGATGGAATCGCCGGTTTCAGGGCCGAGCCGCGCCAGCAACTTCTTGCGGCCCTGCGTCAGCGCCTGAGCGTAGAATTCGAACGGCGGCGTGCGGTCGGCGCGCGCCCGCGTCTCGGCGAGAAAGGCGTGCGCTTCGGCGAACTCCTCGCGGTGCTGCGAAAGTTCGCGCCACAGCGTGCTCTTGCGTCCGTGGCAAAGCGCGAAGAGGTCTTCTTCGCCGAGCCCGATCAACGGCGAACGCAGCAGCTCCGCCAGATTGAGATCGTCTTCCGGCAGCAGCGCGAAACGGCCCAGCGCGATCAGGTCCATCACCGCGATCTGCTCCGTGAGCTTGATGCGGTCGGAGCCCGCCACCGGCACACCGCGATCCTTCAGCTTACGGATGATTTCGCTGCCGAACGGCTCGCGCCGCGGCAGCAGGATCATGATGTCGCCGGGCTTGATCGCGTCCTGATGGCCGGGCAGGGCGACGCGCCGGTTCAGCCAGTCCTTGATCTTGTCCGCGATCTGCTCGGCCAGCCGCACGATCGGGCTGTCGCTGCGCTCCAGATCGACGGGGCGCAAATCCCAGGGATCGGGATCGGGTGCGTCCGAAGGCTTCAGCGCCGGCCAGAATTCCACCCGGCCGGTTGCCTCGGTGCGCAGCGGCTTGTGCTCGATTTCCAGATTGCCCGAGGTCAGGCCCTCACGCGCCGCCGGATCGGCGAAGGTTTCGTCCACGAAACGCAAAATCTCCGGCGCCGAGCGCCGCGATGTTTGCAGATATTCATAAGAGAACTCGCGCCCCGCCGCCTCGGCGCGGCCCGCGAACAGCTTGCGCCGGATCTCGAACTGCACCGGATCGGCGCCTTGGAAGCTGAAGATCGACTGCTTCTCGTCGCCCACGGCGAACAAAGTCCGCGGCATCGCCCGCTCGATGCCTTCGCCGGCGAAGAATTCTTCGGTCAAACTCTGGATGATGTCCCATTGCAGGGCGCTGGTGTCCTGCGCTTCGTCGATCAGGATGTGGTCGATGCCTTCGTCGAGCTTGTACAGCACCCAGGCCGCGCCGCTGCGTTTGAGCAGGCGATGCGTTTCCACGATCAGGTCGTCGTAATCGAGCGCGCTGCGGGCGCGCTTTTCCGCGGCGTAGACGCCGCGCACCGCGTCGATAATGGTCAGCGCCGCTTCGCTGAGGGCCGCGGCATGCGTCGCGCGCAGGCGGTTTTCGAACTCCATCGCGCGGCCGCCGAGCGCTTCCAAATAGGCAAGCAGATCGGGCCGGGCTTGCGCGAGAGCCTTTGTCGCCAATGTGGCGCGAAGCGCTCCATCCTGAGTGAGAAGCGCTCCCCGGACGGATTCAAGGCGCGCGAATGCGTCATTGGTTTCTGTGGCGGCGGTCAGCGCCGTGCCGCGCTTGGTGTCTGTCGTGCTGCCTGTGGAAAGCCAGGCGATGGCCTCGCGCAATATCGCTTCGTCGCGATTCAGGCTTTGGGCGAATGCGCTCGCGATCCCTTCGGGCGTGTCGTTCAGATCGGCACCGTGCGCCTGGCGCAGCAAGCCCGTCCAATCGTCGCTTCTCGCCAGGAAGGCATCGAGCTTGTTGCGGTCGGAGCCCAGTGCGCCGTCGAGAATGCGCTCGAGACGGAAATCGCTGAGATGGGTCGCGAGATACGCGATGGCCGCCGCGCGCGGCGTATCGCCGGAGCCGGCGCGCTCCAGCACGCGCGCCCGCGCCTCCGCCATCAGATCGCGCGCGGTGCGTTCGTCAAGCACGCGGAACGAGGCCGGCACGCCCGCTTCCAGCGGAAAGCGCATCAGCACGTACTGGCAGAAGGCATGGATGGTCTGGATCTTGAGCCCGCCCGGCGTTTCCAGGGCGTCGGCGAACAGGCGGCGCGCTTTTCTCAATTCCTCCTTGCCGCCGGTCTCGGCGCCGACCTCGGCAATGTTCTTCGCCAACGCGTCGTCGGGCAGCATCGACCAGCGACCGAGTTGGTCGAACAAGCGTCCGGCCATCTCCGCCGCCGCGGCCTTGGTATAGGTGAGGCACAGGATGCGTTCGGGGCGCGCACCGGCCAACAGCAGCCGCGTCACGCGATTGGCGAGGGTATGCGTTTTCCCCGCGCCGGCATTGGCGGCCACCCAGGCCGAGCGCCTCGGATCGGAGGCGGCGAGCGCGTCCTTGCTCATTCGCCTTCTCCCCGCCAGCCGCTGGCAGACCATTCGCGCACCCGCGCCAGATGATCGTAGTCGCCTTCCCGCTTGGCGAAGAGCGGCCCGACGCGCGATTCATAGGCCTTGTTTTCGTCGTCGAACGCCGCGATGCGCCGCGCCAGCCGTTCGGCTGCCTGCCGCGCGATCTCCTTGGCGTCGGTTTTGACGGGTTTGAATTCGCCCGCCTCCGCGCCGCCGGTGATGCGGACATAGACCAGCTCCGCCGGATCGAGCGGCCCGATCTCCTTGAAGCCTCCCACCATCAGCACCGCGCCTTCGAGCGGCAGTTGCGGCGCCAGATGTTTGAGCACCTGCGGATCGCTCGGCGGTACGCCGGTCTTGTAATCCAGGATGACGCCGCCGCCCGTCTTGAGCCGGTCGATGCGGTCGGCGCGTCCGTAAAGCGTGAAATCTCCCGCCGGCCCCTTGAATGCATATTCGCCAGTGATTTCCACGAAGCTTTCGGCGATAGCGGTGCGCCGCTTGCGTTCCTGCTCCACGAACCAGATTGCGGCCCTCAGGAAGCGCGGCCGCCAGATCGCCAGAGTGGCTTTCGGCGTTCCGAGTTCGTCGAACACATCGTCGGCGATGGCGACCAGCTGCATGGCCGCGTCCGGCGGCAGTTCGTGCGGATGACGGCGGACGAACAGTTCGAGCGCGCGATGCAGCGCGCTGCCGCGCTCCAGCGGGCCGATTTCCGCATCCAGCGGATCGAGCGGCCGGAGCCTCAGGATGCGCTTGGCGTAGATCGCATAAGGATCGCGCACCCAGGTTTCGATTTCGGTGAAGGACAGCTTGCGCGGCCGCGCCGCCACCGGCGGGCGCGGCGACGGCGGTTTGATCCGCTCGGGTGCGCCGGGGTTGGATAGCGCGGCCGCGATCTGCCGGTAGGGCGTTCGCGGCGCCAAAGCCTCTTCGATTTTCAAACCTCGGGTGAGCTGCACCAGGCGCTGCAGCCAGCGCGACGCCACGGTCGGCGCGCCTTCGGCTTTCAGCGCGCGGGTGAGCACCACGCACGGGCCGGCCGCGAGCGTCGCGAAATCGTGCGCGGAGAGTCCTATGGCGCGCTCGGGTTGCTCCAAATCCAGCGTGCGCCGCATCGGGCGCGAAAACCACGGATCGTCGGCGGCGGACGCCGGCCACGAGCCTTCGTTCAAGCCGCCCAACACCACCAGATCGAAATACTGCAAGCGCGCTTCCAGCGGTCCCAGGATGGCGAGGCGAGGGTGACGTCCGAATGCCGGTCGTACGGAAGGTTCTGCGATGAGCGCACGGAACAGCGCCACGTAGGATTGCGGTTCAATAGAGGGCAGTGGCCCGACAAGCGGTTTATCGCGAACCGCTTCGGCTAACTCTTGAACGAATTGATGCGCGATTGTGCCTGCAGGCCCTCGCCACAGGTTCTCTTCCGACGCCAACCGCTCCGCCGCCGCGATATGCGCCGCTAACGCATCGCCGATCTCTATTTCCGGCTGCGCAATGGCGTCCGCGAACGACGCCAATGCCTCCGTTACGCCTGCAAACCATGTTTTGAGCTGTTCGTCCGCTCCGGCGATCGCGGCGGCGATGCCGTGCAGTCCGGGATCGGGCCGCGGCCCACGCAACGCCAGATCGAGTTCGCGCGCCCGCCCGCGGAAGATCGCGGCTTCCTCGCCCATCGTGGTCAGCGGATGCTTCAGCAGCGCCAGCAGCGGCACCGGCGCGAAGCCACTGTCGGCCGCTTCGGCGATAAGGCAAAGGTAAGCGCCGACGTCCGTCTGCGTCAGCGGACGGCCGGCGGAATCGTCGATGGCGATGTCCCAACGGCCAAGCTCAGCCGTCACGCGCCGCGCCAGGGCGCGGTCGCGCGTCACCAGCGCCGCCGTATGCAACGGTGTCTCCAACGCCTCGCGCAGCAGCAGCGCGACAACGGACGCTTCCTCCGCCGGATCGGCCGCTTCCACCAGCGTCAGCCCGTCAAGGCCAGCCGTCAGTTCGCGTCCGTCGCCGTCGGCCAGCGCGCGCCAAGCGTCCGTGGTCGGCGCCGGACGCAGCACCTCGCGCAGAATCCGCTCGCGCTGCGGCGCGCCGACGGCCGGCATCCAATCGGCGACATCGTCTCGCGCCACACCGATCCGTTCCAGCAATTGCTTCAAGGCGAATTGCGGATGGCCGGGATCGAGCCGCTGCCAACTGTCTTCGTCCAGCTCGCGGTCCAACCCTGGCAGGACGACGGCGCCTTTGGGCAGACGTGCGATGACGCCGAGCAATTCCGCGGTCGCCGGAATGCTGCCGGTCGAACCGGCGGCGACCACGGGGCGGTCCGGCGGATTGCTCGCCAATCGCTTCGCCAAGGCGCGCAATGCTTCGTTGCGGCGCGCTTCGGGATTGACGCAGCCCTCGGCGTCCAGAAGCGCGGGCCATTGCGTGCGGATCAGCGACAGGAATTCCTTGACCTCGGCCCAATGCTCGGCCAGCGCCAAGGGCGCGAGGTCTTCGAGTTTCTCCAGATCGGCGCCTTGCCGTTCGACTTCGTCCATCACGGCGGCCAGGCTTTTGGCGAGGCCCACGGCCTGTCCGAAGCTTATCCGTCCGTAATCGCGCGCCAGGCTCCAGCGGCGGATCAACGTCGCCAGCAGCAAGCGGCGGCGCAGCGGCGCGATAGCCGGTTTCAGTTCCAGCATATCGGCGATTGGGTCGAGCAGCAGCTCGTCTTCGTCCACGTCGCCCAGCGGCCGGAAATCCGGCAGCAGCGCCGCGCCGCCGGCTTCCCTGGCGAAGATTTCGGCGATGCCGCGCGCCGCGCGCCGCGTCGGCAGATAGATCGTGACATCGGCCAGCGCGAACGGGCCGCCGGTTCCGAAGCGGCGCAGAAGTCCTTGCGCCAGGGTCGCGGAAAAGGGCGCGCCCGCCGGGATGGTGAAGACGTTGGCGCGCCGCGTGATGTCAGGCGGCCGGGGCAAGGTCTGCCAGGAATTCTTCGGCCTCGGCGACGGCTTGCGGGGTGCCGACGTGAATCCACACGCCGTCCAGGCGCACGCCGAACAGCCGTTCTTTTTCGATGGCCCTGTCCCACAGGATGTTGGTCGAGAAGCCGCCGCTCGGCGCGTTGTCGAATAGGCGCGGATGCACGATCTGCACGCCCGGATAGGCGAACGGCGAAACGCGGCCCGGCGGCACGCGCGACAGCCGTCCATCGCTGTCCATCATGAAATCGCCGGTGCCTTCGTAGCCCATGGAAGTGACCATGGGCGCCATCAGCAGGAGCGCGTCCATGGTCTCGGGGTCCCAGCGCGCCTTCATGCGTTCCAGCGCCGCGCCGTAGCCTTCCACCCAGATCGTATCCGAATTGTGGATGAAGAATGACTCGTCGCCAAAACACGCCAGCGCCTTGGCGACGCCACCGCCGGTGCCGAGCAATCCGTCGCTCTCGTCGGAATAGAGGATCTCAACATCCTTGCGGCCGGCCAGATGCTCTTTGACCATCTCGGCCTTGTAATGAAGATTGACGACGATCGTCGTCACGCCGGCCGCGACCAGCCGGTCGATGGCGTGGTCGATCAGCGCCTTGCCGCCGACCGATACCAGCGGCTTGGGGCGATCGTTGGTCAAGGGCCTCATGCGCGTGCCCAGCCCAGCGGCCATGATCATCGCGCGCGTGGGTGAACTCATGTCATGCTCCTTCGTTGCGCGGAATGCCTCGCGCTTCTTGCGGGATCGCGCGGTCATACCATGTTTTGAGCGCGGCGAGCGCGGGATGTTCGAGGTCTTTGCCCAAATAGGACCAGACCCTGGGCAGATAGGATAGATAGCGCGGTTTGCCGTCGCGCCGGAACAACCGCGCGAAGATGCCGACGATCTTGGCGTTGCGCTGCGCGGAGAACACCGCCATTTCCTCGGCGAAGGCGGCGGCGTCGAGCGGCGTGCCTTGCGCGCGCATGGCGTTCAGGTAGTGCGCGGCGGCGGCCTCGCCCACGGCCGGCGCTACGTCGCGCCGCGCGTCTTCGATCAGCGACACCAGATCGTAGGCTTTAGCCCCGGCGACCGCGTCCTGGAAATCGATTAGTCCCACCCGCGCCACGCCGCCGCGCCCAGGCAGCCACAGCAAATTCTGCGCGTGATAATCGCGATGCACGAAGACGGACGGCGCGCGCAGATAAGGCGCCAGCGCCAGGCGCCACAGCGCGCGATGTTCTTCGGTCTCGGCTTCGCCGGCCTTGCGTCCGAGCGCGACGGGAAAAAACCATTCGGTCAGCAGATCGACCTCGGCCAAAAGCGCGGTCTCGTCGTAAGCGTGCAGGTGCTTGTCGGGTGGCAGTACGCCCGGCGCCGCGTCGGCGTGCAGCTTGGCGAGCACTTCCGCCGCCGCCGCGTAGAGTGCTTTCTCGTCCGCGCCTGTCGCCAGCGCATCGGCGAACAGATCGTCGCCGAGGTCTTCCATGAGAACGAAGCCTTGCGCGGCGGCGTCGGCATAGATTTCCGGTGCACTGAGCCCCTTGCTGCGCAGATACTTCGCGACCGCGACGAAGCGGGCGCAATCCGCCCCCGCCAGCCGCGCGACCGCGTTGTAGCCGAGGGCGCGCCGCTCGCTCGGCGAGGCGCCGGCGGATGCGGCTGGAGTTTCGGCGCCTTGCGGCTGATCCATCAGCAGCGCTGCACGGTCGCCGAGACGCAGGCGGATGTAGCGTCGCGTGGAGGCGTCGCCGGGCAGGGGAATGCGTACCGCTTCGCCCCATCCGGCGCGGGTCAGGAATGCCTGCATGGCCTCTGTGCGTTCAGCGGACATGCGCGCCATCCGAGAGAAGCGTCGCCCAGCGGGCCGGTCCGGCGATGTCGGCGCGGCGCGCTTGCGGCCCGGTCGTGGTCAGCACGACATGAAGCGTATCGCCGGGCAGGCGGTTACCGGCATTCTCCGGCCATTCGATCAGCACGGCGCCATCCTCCAAAGCTTCTTCGAGCCCGAGTTCGTCGATCTCGCGCGGGTTTCGGATGCGGTACAGATCGTAGTGGCGCACCGCAAGGCGCGGCGTTTCGTAGCTCTGGACCAGCGTGAAGGTCGGGCTGGGGACGCTTTCCGTCACGCCAAGCGCCCGCAGGACGGCGCGCGCCAGCGTGGTCTTTCCTGCGCCCAGATCGCCTTGCAGCGCGACCGTGTCGCCGATGCCAAGACCTGCGGCAATCCGCGCACCGAGCGCCTCGGTGGCTCCAAGGTCGGTCAGAAGGATCGGCATGGTGAAAGCCTGCGATTTCGCGTTCATGGCTGTCATTCTAGCGGTTGATTCCCTGGACCCGCTCCGACATCTTAGCTGCGCTTCTTCCCTTTTTCTTCCGGATCGTCATGTCGCAGAACATTGTCATCGTCGGCGCGGGCCAGGCCGGCGCCCAGGCCGTCGCCAGCCTCCGGGCCGAGGGGTTTGCCGGTGCCATTACCATGGTCGGCGACGAACCGTTTGCGCCCTACCAGCGGCCGCCGCTGTCCAAAGCCTATCTGATGGGGACGTTCGAGCGCGACCGCCTGTTTCTCAAGCCGGATGCCTTTTATCGGGAATCGGTCTGCGACCTGATCCTGGGCGTCGGCGTGCAGGCCATCGACCGGGCGGCGAAGACGGTGGCGCTCGCCGACGGACGCACCCTGCCTTACGACATGCTCTTGCTGGCGACCGGCACGCGGGTGCGCCCGATACGCTGCCCCGGCGCCGATCTGTCGGGCATCCATTATCTGCGAAGCATCGCCGACGTGGACCGGCTGCGCCCGGCGCTGGAAGAAGGCAAGCGGCTGGCGGTCGTCGGCGGCGGCTATATCGGCCTCGAGGTCGCCGCTGTGGCGGCGAAGCACGGCCTGGACGTGACGGTGTTCGAGGCGTTGGAGCGGGTGATGGCGCGGGCTGTGTCGCGGCCGGTCTCCGATTTCTTCGAGCAGGCGCACCGCGCGGTGGGCGTGAAGCTGTTGCTCAACACCGGCGTGGAAGCTTTCGAAGGGACCGGCCGGCTGGAGGCGGTGCGCGCCGGCGGCGAGTATTATCCCGCCGATCTAGCGCTGGTCGGCATCGGCGTCGTGCCCAACGTGGAACTGGCCAGGGATGCGGGCCTGCCCTGCGAGGACGGCATCGTGGTGGACCAGAATTGCGCGACCGCCAATTCGGCAATCTTCGCCGCCGGCGACTGTACCTGGCATGTCGGGCGCGAAGGCATTCCGCTCCGGCTGGAAAGCGTGCAGAACGCCATCGACCAAGCCAAACATGCCGCCTATGCGATGGCGGGCAAGCCCAGACCGTATCGCGAAGTGCCCTGGTTCTGGTCCGACCAATACGATCTGAAGCTCCAGATCGCCGGGTTGGCGCGCGAAAGCGACCAAATCGTTTTGCGCGGCGATCCGGCAGCGCGCAAATTCGCCGTGTTCCATCTGCGCAACGGCGCGGTGGCCGCAGTGGAGGCCGTCAACGCGGCGCCGGAATATCTTGTCGGGCGCAAACTGATCGCCGACGGCGCCCGCGTCGCGCCGGAGCGCTTGGCGGATGTGTCCGTTCTGATGAAGAACATAGTGTAGAAAATGAGTTCGCTTTTCGACCGCAACCTCTCTTCGTCATGGCCGCCCTTGAGGCGGCCATCCAGCCGGTGCGCGTTTGCGCACCGAAAAGAAATTCTGGATGGCCGGGTCAAGCCCGGCCATGACGGAATTAGTTGAGATATCGATGCCCCGCATCAAATACATCGACGAGAACGGCCAGGCGCGCGACGTGGATGTGCCGGCCGGCTGGTCGGTGATGGAAGGGGCGGTGAAGAATCTTGTTCCGGGCATCGATGCGGATTGCGGCGGCGCCTGCGCCTGCGCGACCTGCCACGTTTATGTCGATCCCGCTTGGCTGGCGAAGCTCCCGCCCAAACAGGAGATGGAAGAGACCATGCTGGATTTCGCGCAGGACGTAAAACCGAACAGCCGGCTGTCTTGCCAGATCAAGGTGACGGAAGAGTTGGATGGCCTCGTGGTGCGCACGCCCAAGAGTCAACATTAGGTTTGCGCGTGCTCGGAAATCACATCTCCGATTGTCATGGCCCGCATTCGTGGGCCGTGACAACTGAGTTGGGTGAGGAAGTTACGCGATCTTCCGCTCTTCGCCCGATGTCGGCGTCGGCGCATCCTCGATGCGCCGCGGCAGGTGGCAGCGCACCAGCGTGCCGTCTCCGCTTTCGATCTCCACCCAGCCGTCGTGCAGTTCCACGAAGCGGTTGACCAGCGCCAGGCCCAGGCCCGCGCCGCCGCGCTGGCCGGCATTGCTCTTGGCGGAGAAGCGTTCGAAGACGTTGGCGCGCACTTCCGGCGCGATGCCCGGCCCGTTGTCGCGTACGCTTATTTGCACGTCCTCGCCGTCGATACGCCCGCCGAGCACGATGACGCCGCCCTTGGGCGTGAATTTGAAAGCGTTTGACAGAAGGTTGAACACCACCTGGCGGATGCGGCGCGCGTCGGCCAGGAACGGTCCGGCGTCCTCGGGACAATCCACTTCCAGGCTCAAGCCCACTTTCGCGGCCCAATCGCGCGCATGCGCCGCCACGTCGACGAGCAGCGTATGCAGGTCGACGCGTTCGAGTTCCAGCCGCAGCGCGCCGGATTCGATCAGCGCCAGATCGAGAATGTCGTTGACCAGGCTTTTCAGCGTGTTCGATCCCGAGACGATCGCCTGGAGGTATTCGCTCTGGCGTTCGTTGAGCGGTCCGGGCACTTCGGTCGAAAGATGCTCGGCGAAGCCCAAGATCGTGTTGAGCGGCGTGCGTAGTTCGTAGGACACATGCTTGATGAAATCCGATTTCAACCGGTCGGCGGCTTCCAGCGCCTCGGCGCGCTCGCGCAGCACGCCCTCGATGCGGAAACGGTCGGTCACGTCGGCGAAGGTGGCCAGCGTGGCGCCGTCGGGCAGCGGCGCCAACGCGAGCGAAAGGATCGTATGGTCGCCCCGCTCGATCTCGCCCATGTCGCGTTGCAGATTGGCGCCCGACACGATGTTCTGGATCAGCCGCTCCCACACCGTTGCCTCACCGAACTTGTCGGCGCAGGCCGCCGCGATCGCGCGCACATGGGGTTCGCCCGCCAGATCCTTGGCGGTCAAGTCCCAGATTTTCTCGAACGCCGCGTTGT
>CAVPYO010000012.1:0-106897 GCA_963710025.1 uncultured Alphaproteobacteria bacterium
GCTCAGCAATCGTTCCATGCCCAGAAAGAAGGCCAGGATGTGGAAACGTCTTCCTGCACCGATCCCGCTATCCGGTGACCTATTATTTGTGATAAATGTTGCAGTGTTGTATGGATCAACCGGTTGTGCGAACCGGCTAACCCCGCCTTCACTACGTCAATGATCTTGCGAAACGCGTGGGTTACGCGCTCCGAAGTTGATGTTCCGTCGTCGTGATGCTGCGGTTCGAAAAGGTTGGTGGAGCCAATCGGGATCGAACCGACGACCTCATGCTTGCAAAGCACGCGCTCTCCCAACTGAGCTATGGCCCCGGGGTTTGCCCTTGGATCAAGTGGTGGGCCCGGGACGAGTTGAACGTCCGACCTCACGCTTATCAGGCGTGCGCTCTAACCACCTGAGCTACGAGCCCGATGAGGTGTCCTAAACAGCAACGCCCGCGCGGATCGGCCGCGCGAGCTTTCGACGGAAGGAAGGGAAACGAAGGGGGCGGCACGTCTTGCCGATTGTCTAAGAGATGCCGGAAACGTTCTCGTGAGAGATCGGCTTACGCCGATTGTTTCGATGGCATCTATCCTTAGAAAGGAGGTGATCCAGCCGCAGGTTCCCCTACGGCTACCTTGTTACGACTTCACCCCAGTCGCTGACCCTACCTTGGCCGGCTGCCTCCTTGCGGTTAGCGCACCGTCTTAAGGTAATACCAACTCCCATGCCGTGACGGGCGGTGTGTACAAGGCCCGGGAACGTATTCACCGCAGCCTGCTGTTCTGCGATTACTAGCGATTCCACCTTCATGTACTCGAGTTGCAGAGTACAATCTGAACTGGGATGGTTTTTTGGGATTAGCTCACTCTCGCGAGTTGGCTGCCCACTGTCACCACCATTGTAGCACGTGTGTAGCCCAGGGTGTAAGGGCCATGAGGACTTGACGTCATCCCCACCTTCCTCCGGCTTGCCGCCGGCGGTCCCTCTAGAGTGCCCAACTAAATGATGGCAACTAAAGGCGAGGGTTGCGCTCGTTGCGGGACTTAACCCAACATCTCACGACACGAGCTGACGACAGCCATGCAGCACCTGTCTCTGCGCCCCTTGCGGGGAAACCGGATCTCTCCGGTGAGCACAGGATGTCAAACCCTGGTAAGGTTCTGCGCGTTGCGTCGAATTAAACCACATGCTCCACCGCTTGTGCGGGCCCCCGTCAATTCCTTTGAGTTTCAACCTTGCGGCCGTACTCCCCAGGCGGAACGCTTAATGCGTTAGCTGCGCCACTGAATAGCAAGCTATCCAACGGCTAGCGTTCATAGTTTACGGCGTGGACTACCAGGGTATCTAATCCTGTTTGATCCCCACGCTGTCGCGCCTGAGCGTCAGAAACGGGCCAGTGAGCCGCCTTCGCCACCGGTGTTCTTCCCAATATCTACGAATTTCACCTCTACACTGGGAATTCCACTCACCTCTCCCGTCCTCTAGCCAAAAAGTTTCAATGGCAGTTCCAGAGTTGAGCTCTGGGCTTTCACCACTGACTTGTCTGGCCGCCTGCGCGCGCTTTACGCCCAGTAATTCCGAACAACGCT
Source organism: uncultured Alphaproteobacteria bacterium (assembly GCA_963710025.1). Classification (GTDB taxonomy): domain Bacteria; phylum Pseudomonadota; class Alphaproteobacteria; order Micropepsales; family Micropepsaceae; genus Rhizomicrobium. The sequence goes on from CAVPYO010000012.1 coordinate 1,572, forward strand.
AGCCCCCTTCGTATTACCGCGGCTGCTGGCACGAAGTTAGCCGGAGCTTATTCTCCCGGTACAGTCATTATCTTCCCGGGTAAAAGAGCTTTACAACCCTAAGGCCTTCATCACTCACGCGGCATGGCTGGATCAGGGTTTCCCCCATTGTCCAAGATTCCCAACTGCTGCCTCCCGTAGGAGTCTGGGCCGTGTCTCAGTCCCAGTGTGGCTGATCTTCCTCTCAGAACAGCTAAGGATCGTTGCCTTGGTAGGCCGTTACCCTACCAACTAGCTAATCCTACGCGGGCTAATCTATCGGCGATAAATCTTTCCCCTTTCGGGCGTATCCGGTATTAGCGCAAGTTTCCCTACGTTGTTCCGAACCGATAGGTATATTCCCACGTGTTACGCACCCGTCCGCCGCTGACGTATTGCTACGCCCGCTAGACTTGCATGTTTGAGGCCTGCCGCCAGCGTTCGTTCTGAGCCAGGATCAAACTCTCAAGTTATGATCCTAAGCAACGACGCTGAATGCTCAATGTTGCGTTAGTTCGCTTACACGTTTGACGAGGTTTGACTGCTTCGGTCCCGTCACAGGCCCGAAACAATCGAACATCTTTGTGTATGCAAAGGAACGCGAGCATTCATTACGTAGCTGCTCGATTTGTTACCGTCAGGCATTTCGCCCGACGTGTGGCAAGCCGAGCCGCCGCCCACGTTCCCCTTCCTTAAAATCACAATGTCAAAGAGCGCCGCCCGAGGCGAATAACCTTTTCGTTTCAGACGAAACACCGCCCGCAAGACCTGCCCGCGAGCGGCGTGGGCGGGGTGTATAGGCGTGCCCCAATAGCCTGTCAAACCCCAAATTGACGATTTATTTGCTTTTTTCCCGCGGCATCGGAGCCTTCTGTGGATTGATGTTTTGCGCCGCATCATGGTGATTCCCGCGGTAAGGGCGTTACTCAACCCTTTGTGGCGGCATGTGGTTTCTTGGCTACATCTATTATGGCGTTGTGAGCGGCAAAAAACGGGCTGCAAAGGGGTCGCAACACCGAAGCGAAGAAGTGTCGCGGGCGCACGGCGGAGCGGGAGCGGCAGAATGGGACCGGCAAAAAGGGCCGATTGTGGCGGCGACCCGCTACGTTTAATGCTTCGGCTCTGTGTACCAAGGGGAAAATCATGCTCGACCGCCGCTCTGTTCTTCGTTCCGGGACCGCGATTGCTATGCTTGCCGTTTCCGGTCAGGCATTAGCCAGGACAAAGCCGATGACCGCCAACCCCGAGGCCGTAAAGCTGAACGCGTTGTTCGATGCATTCATGGGCGAGACGCTGGACCGTTCCCCGGAATTCGTCACCAGCCTCGGCCTCGACACGGGCAAGCGCGCCTATCAGAAAAGCATACTGGCGAACCGCTCGCTGGCGGAAATCGCCGCGCTCAAGCAGCTCAACACCAGCCAGCTCGCCCGCCTGCGCACCGTCAACCGCGGCGCGCTCGCAGGCATGGATGCGGTTAATTACGATGTCGTCCTCTATGGTCTCGAGCAGCAGGAGAATACCGACAAGCGCTTCCAGTATGGCGCACTCGGCGCGGGCGCGCCTTATGTCCTCTATCAGCTCGGCGGCGCCTATCACGACGCGCCTGACTTCCTGGACAGCCAGCACCAGATCGCAAACAAGACCGATGCCGACGATTATCTGGCGCGCCTGACCTCGCTTGGAACCGTCCTCGATCAGGAGCGCGAAGTCGCGCAGCACGACATTGCGCTTGGCGTCATCCCGCCCGATTTCGTGCTGGCTCGCACGCTCGAGGAGATGACGAAGCTGCGCGGCCAGCCGGCGGAAGCCTCGCCGCTGGTCGATTCCATCGCGCGCCGCGTCAAGGCAAAGAAGATCGCCGGCGATTATGCCGGACAAGCCGCGCGTATCGTCGGCGAGATGGTTTATCCCGCGCTCGACCGGCAGATCGCGCTTCTTAAGGGTCTGCAGCCGAAGGCCGTGCACGACGCCGGCGTGTGGCGCCTCCCGGACGGCGCGGCCTATTACGCGGCTTCGCTCGCTTCGCAGACGACGACGGACATGAAGCCGGAGGAAATCCACAAGCTCGGCCTCGAGATCGTGAACGATTGCACCGCGCAAATCGATGCCCTGATGAAGGCGAACGGGCTGACCAAGGGCACGGTGGGCGCGCGCCTGCGCGCAATGTTCGACGATCCGAAGTTCCGCTATCCCAACACCGACGCGGGCAAGGACAAATTGATCGCCGATCTGAATGTGCGTCTGCGCCAGATCCGCGCCCTGCTGCCCAAATATTACGGCACGCTGCCCAAGGCCAATCTCATCATCAAGCGCGTGCCGAAAGCCATCGAGGCGGGCGCGCCCGGCGGCTATTACCAGAATGCCTCGCTCGACGGAAAGCGCCCCGGCACCTATTACATCAATCTGCGCGACACCGCCGAAGTGCCGAGCTGGACGCTGCCCACGCTCACCTATCACGAGGGCATTCCGGGTCATCATCTGCAAGGCACGATCGCGCAGGAATCGCCGCTGCCGCTGATCCGCAAGGTTTCCGGATACAATGCCTATGTCGAAGGCTGGGCGCTTTATTCGGAGCAATTCGCCGTCGAGATCGGACTCTATGACAAGGATCCGTGGGGCCATATCGGCCAGCTTCACGACGCGCTGCTGCGCGCCGTGCGCCTGGTGATCGATAGCGGCCTGCACGCGATGCGATGGAGCCGCGAGCAGGCGATCAAATATTATGCCGATACGCTGGGCGATCCGGTAAGCGGAGCGACGACCGAAGTCGAACGCTATTGCGTCTGGCCCGGCCAAGCCTGCGGCTACATGATCGGCAAGCTGACGTTCTTGCGCTTGCGCGAGAAAGCCAAGGCGGCGCTGGGCGCGCGCTTCGACATCCGCAAGTTCCACGACGCGGTTCTGCTCTCCGGCGCGCTGCCGCTCGCGGTGCTGGAAAAGGTCGTGGACGATTACATCGCCCGCAACAAGGCTTAGGCGTCAGCCCGCCGCCGCAATGTATTGGCGCAAACTGGCCGCCTCGCGCATCGTTTCCTCGATGTGCACCTTGACGACGTCGCCGATCGAAACCAGGCCGCAGAGCTGGCTGTTGCCATCCAAGACCGGGACATGGCGAAAGCGACCTTGCGTCATCATCTCCATCAGCTCTTCGACCGTATCGAACTCGGTGCAGGTGGCCACGGCGCGCGTCATGACGGCGCTCACGGGACGGGCCAGCGCGGTCACGCTTCCTTCCGCCACCGCCCGCACGACATCGCGTTCCGACAGAATACCGGCCAGTGCGCCCTGGCCGTCCTTGACGACCAACGCGCCGATGCGCTTGCGCGCCAGCAGGCGAGCGGCTTCCGATAGCGTGGCCTCGCTCGAAAGCGATACGACCTCGCGGCCCTTCTCGCGAAGAATCTGTATGACCTGCATGCGTGTCGCTCCTCCAGTGCGGCCCGTTTGGCCTTTTGGACGCCGACACCCCGCCCCTTCGCAGCGGACGGTTTTGCCGCCCGGCGGCTACACGGCAGGGACTTCGAGGTCCCTCGGGTTGCCCCCGCTGTGAAGGAAAGGCTGCGCCCAATGCGACATTCTGGCAAGGGGGCCGGGACGGCGGCGTTACCCCCTGTTAAGCCTGAAACTTTCGCCGCGCCGGCCGGCGGCGGACTTGAGGCGGGTCGCAATCTGGGGCAAGAGTGCCCCCTCGGGTGTGGCCCGCCCGGACGGGCCGCGTGCGGAGCTGTGGCCGAGAGGCTGAAGGCGGCGGTTTGCTAAACCGTTATACGGCTGAAAAACCGTATCGAGGGTTCGAATCCCTCCGGCTCCGCCACTTCAGTACAGAACTGCGAACGCCGTGCGTAGCCGATTTCCCTCCTGCGGCGGCGACCAAAGTACTGAGCAGGTTACTCGTCGACCCCATGATCCGAACTTCGGTGTCAGCGACCTCGACGCGCTGTGCCAGCGCCCGTAGATGGTCGCGGCGGTAGCCGCCTCCATCGACGCGCATCCGCTCACGGGCCGTCCTGCCGAACTTGGCGAGCATCGCGGGGGTGATCGCCTGCCCGGAGCCTTGAAGGGTGGCCTGGGCGCGCTCGGCATCGACCTGGGCTTGGTCCCGAGTTGCCTTGAGGCCTGCGATGCGCTCCCGGAGGTCTGGGTCGTTCAGATCAGCTGCGCCGATTTCGATGGCATCGTACAGCCGCTTGAGCCGCGCGTCGGCCTCGGTGGCCCGCTTGTTGAGTTCGCCGATGTGCTGGCGGCGGCGCTCGGAGCGCTCCTGACGGCGGTCGAGGACGGCGGCGAGGACTTCTTCCAGCCGGTCGGGCTGCAGAAGCCGGTCCGCGATGTGGTTGGCAACCAAGTCGTCCAGTTTTGCCATTGGAATCGAACGGCCCTTGCAGCCGGTCTCTCCCTGCCGGGCCTTGGTCGAGCACGTGTAGTAGCGGTATCGGTTGCCCTTCCCGGTCCTCAGAGTCATCGCGCCGCCGCAATTGCCACAGAAGCAGATGCCGGTCAGCAGGGTTGGCCCGCTCGTCACCCGCGCTGGCGTGACCTTGGGATTGCGCAATTTGAGACGGGCCTGGACGGTATCGAAAATTGCCTTTTCGATAAGGGGTGGCACGTCGACTCCGACCACTTCGCCGATGGGCTTGAGTTCCTTGGTCTTGGACCGCTTGTTGAACTCGTGACGCCCGATATAGGTCGTCCGGGTCAGAATGCGGTGAACCTGCCCGACACCCCAGCGCCCGCCGTCGCGGGTGAAGATGCGCCGGGCATTCAAGTAGGCGGCAATGTTTTTGACACCCATGGCGCCAGAGTTGCCGTCACCCTCCAAATTGAGGCGATAGATCAGCCGCACGGTGTCCGCGTGCAGCGGATCGATCTCCAGCTTCTTCTTGGTCTTCGAGCCACGCTGTTCTGCCGCAACGACACGATAACCGATGGGAGGCTGCGAGCCGTTCCAGAAGCCCTGGCGGGCATTCTCTTTCAAGGCCCGCAGAACATGCTTGGCGTTCTCCTTGGACTGGTACTCGTCAAACAGCGCCATGATCTGGCGCATCATGACGTGCATGGGATCGTCGCCCATTTCCTGGGTGATGGAGACCAGCTTGACGCCGTTCTTGGCGAGCTTCCTCACATAGAACTCAAGTTCGAAGTGATCGCGGAAAAAGCGCGAGAAACTATGCACCACCACCACGTCGAACGGCGCGGGCTTGGTGATGCCCGCTTCGATCATTTTCTGGAACTCAGGGCGGCGGTCGTTGGTGGCCGATGCACCCAGTTCCACATAGGTGTCGATCAGCTGATACCCGCGCGAGGTACAATAGGCCTCGCCCTGTCTTTTCTGGTCGGGGATGGAGACATCATGCTCGGCCTGGCGGACGGTAGAGACCCGCAAGTACAGAGCGGCTCGTGTCGCAACGGCTTTGGCGGGCACAGTCATGACTCCCTCCTCACATCATCGGCACGGCCCGAACAGTTCGTCGAACAGATCGCCGAACCAGGCCTCGAACACATCCACCTCCGCATCCGTTACCGGCACACGTTCTGGCCAATCGTCGGTGACCGTCCAGGTCGCCAAGTCATGCTTGGGCGGGCGTCCGCTCCGCCGCGTTGGCGGGGCTGCATAGTCGTACAGATTATCAGGAAGGATTCCATGCCGGGAGGGCGTCCTGGCGCTATGCAGCGGTGAATCTTTTGACGGGCGGCGATGCTCGGACATGCGCCAAGCGTCGCGCCGTCCTGGCCAAAGCAGAATGGCCAATTCATACGCCACGATGCGTTTCCTCTCCCCGGTCGCGACAGGAGCGGTTCGCTCAGTTCAAGCCTTGGCTGCTCCCAGACCCACGCCGGACCGGCAAGACGCGCAGTCAAGGGTGCGCCGCATGGCGGCGCATCGCATCGCGACGGCGGAGCCGCCCTTTACAGCGCGGCTCTGGTCCGGCCTTTGTGGAGCAGCCGAGGCCTTTGAGTATTTCCGAAAGCAACGCCGACACCACTCAGCCCGGCACCAGCTCGGACGCCCGTCAAAATCGCTGCGGCAGCGGATGCGGCATCGGCCGTCCGCACAAGTCTTCGTCCCGGCTAGACATCGCACAACATCGCGCGTTCGGACCGGTGGCTGGCGTCCAAGGCATTAAATTCGTTGGTGTCTTTACCTGCCGCGCCAGCAGGGCGATGTCCTGCGACGCCGAAAACCCTCAACCCAACCAACCACATGCGCCGATCCTAGATCGACGCTTTTATCTCGCGCTCTGATGGTCACCCCGTTGGGCTCCTTCGTTCCCCGTGTCGCCCTACTCTCTGCCTAGATTTTTCCGTGCCAACTCGTTGCCGCCAAAGATGTCTCGTAGCCACACTTCGGTCGCTTCGGAATCCGTCGTCGTGAGCACGAACTCCTGCCCGCGAGCTGCCGAAGACAGGCTGCATTCCGTGCCGTCGATTTGCCATCGATCGGAGTTTTCATGGTAACTGAGCGTCGCTCCGCGTTCGGGATGGAACCACGCTGGCAGCTTCCAAGTGGAGCGCTTGGATTGATGGACATCCGTCAGAATACGAGCGGCCGACACTTCCCTGAAGATACCTCCGCCTTGACCATCCAGGTGCGGCAAGTCCAAGCGCTCGGCGGCCAGATAGAGGGTGTTCGAAGGATCGCTGCGACCGTGCAAATGGGGATGATCCGCAAATGCTGCTAATCGGTCTGTTGGACCGCGCGCGTTCGCCAAACTGATTACCTCGTCCACCTGCATCCATCCGTAGATCACATGCAGATTCGGCGCTCTGCGAATAAATTTCCAACGCCCACCAACCTGTTCGGCTTCTCTGAACCAACCGAAGAACAGGAAGAGATCGCCTTTGCCGATAGCATGCCGTGCGAGATGGCTTTGTGCGGCACCGATTTGTCCAAAAGCGGGTCGCCAACCAACAGTCCTCGGCAAGGATCCAGCATCTAAGTCCGGATCAAGGTGGCATCGGTGCGTTCTCTTGTATTTTCCTCCCGTCAGTTCCTCGACCAGCGGACCAAGAGACACACCTTTGACAGCAATGTCGTCGTACGTGTGCGGGTCACGGCTCGCAGGGATAGGCAACGGTATCAAAATGCCGCCCGGCAAGATGGGGTTCGGCACACCGCCGTTTGCAGAATCGAAGCCTTTTCTACTTAGTACGATCTTCAAATAGGTTCTCCAGCCAAAGGGCAAAACTACGGCAGGGGGCGGTCCCGATTTTGCTATCCGCCAGCGATTCAGCGGACCTCATTGGATTCTCAGCTTGGCACGGTGAGGGGAAGAAGGCATCATATAGGTTGATCGCTGTTCAACGCTTATCTCGGATCGCGCCCTGTGTCCTCGCCACCTATCTTCATAGTTCTGCTTCGGCGTCCTCGGAAGAACGATCCGCGCAAGGACCCCTTTTACGAGTTTGGAAGCTTCGGTCTTACAGGATGTCATCGCACTAATCTCTTGCACCCCAGAAACGCGCCGGGTCTCAACGGCGCGCGGTTAGCCTTTGTCCAGGGAGGTAACGGTGGTGCTCGGCTGATCTGTCTTACGCCGCCGGTTGACGTCGTGATGCATGCAGGTGGTGCGCGTGCCGAAGTTCGTTGGAACAAAGATGATCCGTCGTCTCGTTTCCTGAGATATGAAGATGCGCCGGTCGTAACGGAGATTGACGCTATGAAGGCAATGCTCGAAGACGTGAACAGGTCTACTGCCCAAGGTAAGTTCGCGAGCAAGTTCCGAACACAAACTAAACCTTTGCCTTTTGGAGTGGCCGAGTCATTGGTGCGTATTCATGGCGAATCATTCAACGCGGACCAACGATTTGCCGACCGCTATGAACAGACATTGCCTTCCAGACCCGATATCGTTGACGATCAGCGAAAAGAAAGTCGGGCTAAATTGCTTCGAGAAATCAATGGCGAAATGCCGCCCGCTGAACCGGGGCAATCCAACCCTGGCAAATGCCAACGAGCACGGCGACCGAGCCGGTGCCGGTAATGGATGCTACTCCGGCTTTCGGGCACCGCTTAGTCGTGACCCTCATAGGGCTATGGCGTAGATATAGTGCTCATCTTCGTCCGTCGTGGCCCGCCAGTTTATGCCCGCCCGTGGCGCCGTTTGCTGTCGCTCAGGGCCTGCGGGCCGCTCCTTCGACGCGGCAAGCTCTCACCCCTTCCTGGCCTTCGCTTTGGCGATGTCGGCGGCGGCGCCTGCGTCGTCTCCCAGTCTTTGCTCGACCAGCCCGCGCCGGCGATAGGCCTCGGCATTATCCGGCGCGGCTTTGATCGCCGCATCGAAATCGATCAGCGCCAGATCGTCCGCGCCGTCGCTCGCATGCATCCTGCCGCGCAGGAAGTAGGCGGCGGCCGAATCGGGCTTGAGCTTGATTGCGAGGTCGCAATCGGCCATCGCCTCGTCTTGGCGTCCCTCGGCGAGCAGAGCGGAGGCTAGCCGCACAAAGATGTCCGCGCGGTAGGAGTCGGGCGCCCGCTTCGCCGCTTGGGCGTAATCCGCAATCGATTGTGCGTTGTCGCCTAGCTGCGCCGCCAGGACGGCGCGGTTGTTGTAGGCGATCCAATCGTTCGGATCGTGCGCCAGCGCGCGCGCGTAATCCGCCAGCGCGCCGTCATGGTCGCCCGCGTCGGCGCGAATGTCCGCGCTGCGGCGGAAATTCTCCGCCGCGGGATCGAGCGCAATGGCGGCGTCGAGGTCGGCCAGCGCCGCGGCGTATTCGTGCAATTCCGCATAAGCATCCGCCCGATTGGCGAGGATGGTTGCGTCCTGCGGCGTCAGCACAAGCGCGCGGCCGAAATCGGCGACCGCCAGATCGAGTTTCCCCATGCGGCCGTAAACCAAGCCGCGATTGTTGAGGCTGGCCGCATCCTTCGGATCGCGCTTCAGCGCCTCGGCATAATCGCGCAAGGCCTTGGCGTAGTCGCCCTTGTCGCCATAAGCGTCGGCGCGGTGGCGCAAGGCGCGTAAGAAATTCGGTTCCAGCGCGAGGGCCCGGCTGAAGTCGGTAATCGCCGGATCGTAGTCGGCGCCCCCGGCATAGATCTGCCCGCGATTGGCGAAGGCCGTGGCGTAGCCGGGATCGAGCGCGACGGCCCGGCTGAAAGCGGCCAGCGCCCTATCGCGATCGCCGAGCTTGTCGTAGGCGCAACCGAGATTGTTGTAGGCGACGGCGTCATTGGGGGTCAGGCTGATCGCTTGCGCGTAATCGGCGATGGCGAGGTCGTCCTGGTTTTTATCGTCGTACGCATCGCCGCGGTCGCGATAGGCCAGCGCATAATAGGGATAGAGCGCGATCGCCTGGCCGTAATCGGCGATGGCGCGGTCGTTATCCCCTTTGTTGTACCAGGCCTTGCCGCGGTTTTCGTAATAGAGCGCGGCGCGCGGGCGCAGCTTGATCGCCTGGCTGTAGTCGGCGATGGCGCTGTCATAGCGGCCCAGCCGGCCGTAGGCGTAGCCGCGATTGTTGAAGGCGTTGTCGTCCTCGGGATCGAGGTCTATGGCGCGCGCATAATCGCGCACCGCCAGATCGTCCCTGTCCTTGTCGTCGTAGAAATCGGCCCGGCGCACATGGGCGGCCTGATTATCCGGAGCCAGCTTGATCGCGCGCGACAGATCGGCGATGGCCGCATCGATCATGTTCTTCTGGCGGTAGGCATCGGCGCGCTGCACATAGACGCTCGCGGCCTCGCCGGACGGCAGGCCCGAATCCGCCAGCAAGGAAGAGCAAGCCGAAATCTGCTGGTCGAACGTGATGCCCTTGCCGCCTTTGCAGACGAACCGCGTCAAATCCAGCGGCGCGGGTCCCTCGAACAACAAGGCCGCCGCGATCAGGCAGACGCCCAATCCCCCCCACGCCAAATACACACGCATTTTACCCCCCGCCCGACGCCAGGATGATAGCATGGAACTTCTTCCACGTCCCGTTCCGCTGTGGCAGGGCCGGCAGTTCCGACACCGAGGATATCCATGAAACCCGTTGCACTCGTTTTAGGCGTTCTAATCGCATGGACGTCGCAGGCTGGCCTGGCGGCGCCCGACCGCATCGTGCTGCCTGCAGGCGTCGTACCGCTGCACTATGACATTTCCATCGTGCCGGACGCCGCCGCCAAGACCTTCACGGGGTCGGTCAAGATCGATATCGAGGTGCGCGAGCAAACCTCGCGGATCGTCATGAATGCCGCGGAACTGACATTCGCGCATGTCGCTCTTTCCGGCGTCGCGGGGCAGCCGCAGATCTCCTTCGACACGGCGCAGGAAACTGCGACGCTTACCTTCGCGGTCCTCGTCGCGCCCGGCCGCTACGTGCTGTCGATCGATTACGCGGGCCGGATCAACGACAACGCCGCCGGCCTGTTCTACCTCGATTACGATACAGCGCAGGGCAACAAACGCGCGCTGTTCACCCAATTCGAGAATTCCGACGCCCGCCGCTTCGTTCCTTGCTGGGACGAACCGGCGCAAAAAGCGACCTTCACGCTGGCAGCCTTGGTCCCGGTGGACGAAATGGCGGTATCGAACATGCCCATCGCCACGCGGGAGACGCTGGGCGGCGGCCTCGAACGCGTGCATTTCGCCGAGACGCCGAAAATGTCGTCCTATCTTCTGTTCTTCGGCCTGGGCGATTTCGAGCGCATCTCGCGCCTGGTGAACGGCGTCGACGTCGGCGTCATCGTCAAGCGCGGCGACACGGACCGGGCGCGCGACGCACTCGACGCGGCGGCTCATATCCTGCCCTATTACGAAGATTATTTCGGCGTGAAATATCCGCTGCCCAAGCTCGATCTCATCGCCGGGCCGGGCCAGAGCCAGTTCTTCGGCGCCATGGAGAATTGGGGCGCCATCTTCTTCTTCGAGCGCGACCTCTTGGTCGATCCGAAAATCTCGACGCAAGACGACGAGCATGATGTCACCATCGTCGTCGCCCACGAGATGGCGCATCAATGGTTCGGCGATCTCGTCACCATGGATTGGTGGGACGGCATCTGGCTGAACGAAGGGTTCGCGTCGTGGATGGAATACAAGGCCACGGACCGTTTCAATCCGACATGGAACGTATGGCTCAGGGCCATGGGCTCGAAGGAAGCGGCGATGCGCGTCGACGCGCGCGCCGGCACGCACCCGATCATCCAGCCGATCCATGACGTATTCCAGGCGAACGAAGCCTTCGACACGATCACCTATTCGAAGGGCATGTCGGTGATCCGCATGCTGGAGAATTATGTGGGCGACGACGCGTGGCGCGCGGGCGTGCGCGCCTACATGAAGGCGCATGCTTATGGCAACACCGTCACCGACGATCTATGGGGCCAAATCGACAAAACCTCGGCCATGCCGGTCTCGGGCGTGGCGCACGATTTCACCTTGCAGGACGGCGTGCCGCTGATCCGTGTCGCGGCGACTCGGCACGGCATCCGTCTGACGCAAGACCGCTTCGCCGACGACGATAGCGGCAAGGCGCCGACGGTCTGGCAGGTTCCGGTCCGCGAAAAGTCGCTGGGCGCCAAAACCGAATGGCATGGGCTGGTCAGCCGCGACAAGCCGGCGGATATCGCGCTCGCCAAGAGCGCCGTGCCGATCGTCAATGCCGGCCAAGCGGGTTATTTCCGTACGCTCTACGACAAGGCGCTTTCTGCCGGGATCGCCGCGCATTTCCGCGCGCTTTCCCCCGTCGATCAGCTCGGCCTGCTCAATGACGCAAGAGCGCTGGGCACTGCTGCGTACCAGCCGATGACCAACGTCTTGGCGCTGACCGGCCAGGCGCGGTCCGGCATGAACCCGCAAGTGCTCGCCAACATCGTCGGCCAGATCGCGGACCTCGACGCGCTTTATCGCGACCTGCCGGGCCGGGCGGCGTTCCGCGCCTACGGCCTCGGCGTGCTGCGGCCTCTGTTCGCCAAGGTCGGCTGGACGGCGAAAGCGGGAGAGGACGCCAACGTCTCGCTGCTGCGCGCCGATTTGCTCGCGGCGCTGAGCGGGCTCGACGATCCCGCCGTAATCGCCAAAGCCCGTGCGTTCTTCGCGGCCTATCTTAAGAATCCGGAAAGCCTGTCCGGCGATCTGCGAAGCAGCGTGCTGTCGGTCGTCGCCGCGCACGCCGACGGCGCGAGTTGGGAGCAGCTTCATGCCTTAGCCAAGGCGACGCAGAACTCGCTCGAAAAGCGCCAATATTACATGCTGCTCGGCCGCGCCCGCGACCGCGCTCTGGCCGGGCGCGCGCTGGAGCTTGCGCTGACCGACGAAGCCCCCGTCACCGTGCGCCCAGCCATCGTCGCGTCCGTTTCCGGTTATTATCCGCAGATGGCGTTTGATTTCGCCGCGGCGCATGCCGACGAGATCAACGCCATGCTGGAGCCCGACAGCCGTAACGAATTCGTGCCGCGGCTGGCGTCGGGTTCGTACGATCCGACGATGGTCACCAAGCTCGATGCTTACGCCGACGCGCACATCCCCGCGACGGCGCGCCAGGCAACGGTGAAAGCCGAAGCGGCTATCGCCTATGCCGCCAAGGTGCGCGCCGAGCGGCTGCCCCAGATCGACCGCTGGCTGAAAAAGCGCCGCCGTTGACGGCTACGACGATTTGCTTCTCGCCTTACTTGCGCCCTTCGTGCAGCGGCTTGCGGAATTTCAGGATGAACTGATCGGTGTGGCCGCGGATCGACGGATCGAACACCTTGGCCGTGCGCGCATCCTTGGGATTGCGCAGCACGTTGCTTTCGCCGATCAGCTTGAAGCCGGCGGCCTCCACTTCCTTCTTCACCACCGCTTCGTCGATACGGTGGAGCGTGTCGGTATCGCGGATGCCCGAACCTTTTTCGGCGGCGTGATCGAGCACGATATAAAGCCCGCCGGGTTTGAGCGCGTCGTAGACCGCCTTGTTCACCTGAGCGGTGTCGGCGGGCGCGAAGAAGCTGTCCTTCAAGTCGTGATAATTCTGCGACGTCCACACCACGTCGAGCGATTCCGGCGCCACCAGCGTGTTGACCGACGCACGGATGACGCTGACGTTGGGATACTCCGCCGCCACGGCCACGATCGGCAGCGCCTTGTCCTTGAAGAAGTGATCCAGTTCGGTCGGCTGGAAGGCGTAGACATAACCGTTCGGTCCGACCGCCTTGGCGAAGATACGGGTGAAATATCCGCCGCCGGGAATCAGATCCATCACGCGCGCGCCCGGCTTGATGCCGGCGAACACGAGCATGTCGGCGGGCTTGCGGTCCGCATCGCGCTTGGTATCGGCCTCGGGGCGTGCGGGATCGCTAATGGCGGCCTTGACGTAAGACGGAACCGGCGCGGCGGGCGCGCTCGCGGTGAGCAACAGCGTCGCGGCGACGGCCAGAAGACAATTGCGGATCATGGGGTCCCTCTCTGGTATGCTCTTGCGCGCAAGTATGGCATGAGGCGGGAACCCGCGCGAGCGAGTCGGTAAACCACATCACATGAACTTGAACGACGAATCCCGCGATGCCGTGGCCGCGCTCCGCGAAATGGGCTTGATCGGCGACGGCGAACAATTCGCGATCCGCACCCTACCCGGCGGCGTGTCCTGCGACGTCTACGAAGTCCGCACGGACAAGCGCGCCTATTGCGTCAAGCGCGCGCTCGACAAGCTACGCGTGGCGGTGGAGTGGCGCGCACCGGCCAGCCGCAGCCACGCCGAAGTCGCCTGGATGCGGCTCGCGGCCGGCATCGATTCCAAATGGGCGCCGCAAATCCTGGGCGAAGACCGCGTGCGCCATCTCTTCGTCATGGAGTTCCTTCCGCCCGAAACCTACCCGGTGTGGAAATCGCTGTTGGCCGCGGGCAAGGCCGATGCCGGTTTTGCGGCGCGGATCGGCGAGGCCGTCGCACGCATCCACGCCGCCACGGCGGAGCGCGAGGATATCGCGCGCCTCTTCGCCAATCAGGCGCAGTTTCACGCCCTGCGCATCGACGCCTATCTCCTGCACACGGCGACAAAGCATCCCGATGTCGCCGACACGATCCGCGCGCTGGCGCACGGCGTTGCCACGGCGCGCATCGCGCTGATGCATGGCGACGTCAGCCCCAAGAATATTCTCAGCGGTCCCGACGGGCCGGTCTTCCTCGACGCCGAAACCTGCTGTTACGGCGATCCGGCTTTCGATCTGGCCTTCTGCCTCAATCATCTGCTGTTGAAATGCGTCTGGCATCCGGAGCATACCGCGGCCTATGCCGCCTCATTCGTGGCGCTGAAGGAAGCCTATTTCGCCAAAGCGGATTGGGAAGAGCGCGCCGGTCTCGAGCGGCGCACGGCAGGGCTTCTGGCGGCGTTCCTGCTGGCCCGCATCGACGGCAAATCGCCGGTCGAATACATCGCGAGCGAACGCGACAAGGCTTTCGTGCGGGCGATGGCGAAAGAGTTCCTCTACGGCAGCCGCAAAACGCTCGACGGCATGCTGGCGCGCTGGACAGAGGCGCTACACGCCCGCCAAATGGACCGGTAGCGAATCCGGGCGGGCCCATGAGCATCTTCAACCGGCGCAAGTCCATCGACGGCATTGCGGATCATCACGGCGGCGAGCGGCTGAAGCAGACGCTGTCCTGGCCGCATCTGGTGGCGCTGGGCGTGGGCGCGATCGTCGGCACCGGCATCTACACCCTGACGGGCATCGGCGCCGGCCTGGCCGGACCGGCGATGATCCTGTCCTTCGCAATTGCTGGGCTGGTCAGCGCCTGTGCCGCGCTCGCTTACGCCGAGATGGCGACGATGATGCCGGCCGCCGGCAGCGCCTACACCTACTCCTATGTGGTCATGGGCGAGCCCGTCGCTTGGTTCGTGGGCTGGAGTCTGATCCTCGAATACACGGTGGTGTGCGCCGCCGTGGCCGTGGGCTGGTCGGCTTATGCCGGCGGCGTGATCCACACCCTGCACATTCCTTTTCCCGAGATGCTGCTGGCAGGTCCTCAGGCGGGCGGCCTGCTCAACCTTCCCGCCGTGTTGATCTCCTTCGCGGTGGCGGCGCTGCTGGCGCTGGGCACGCGCGAAAGCGCGACGGTGAATTTTGTCCTGGTGACGGTGAAGCTTGCGGCGCTGGCGGCGTTCGTGGCTTTGACCTTGCCCGCCTTCGACCCCGCCCATTTCAAGCCCTTCATGCCCTATGGCTGGTTCAGTCTCTCGCCCGACGGCATGAAGCTGGGCGTGCTGCCGGCGGCGTCGCTCATTTTCTTCGCCTTCTACGGTTTCGACACCATCTCCACCGCTGCCGAGGAAGCGAAGAATCCAGGCCGCGACCTTTCCATCGGCATCGTCGGTTCGATGGTGCTGTGCACGTTGATCTACATGGCGGTGGCCGCCACCGCGATCGGCGCGTTGCCCACCGGCGACTTCGCCAGAAGCGCGGAGCCGCTGGCGCTGATCCTGCGCACGCTGCATCACCCGGCATGGGCGACGCTGGTGGCGGGCGCGGCGGTGGTGGCGTTTCCGACCGTCATCATGGTCTTCATGTACGGGCAGAGCCGCATTTTCTTCACCATGGCGCGCGACCGGCTGCTGCCCGCTTGGCTGGCGAAGGTGAACGCAAAGACCGGCACGCCGGTAGCCGTGACGGTCTTCACGGGCGCTGTCGCCGCGGTCATCGCGGGACTGGCGCCGCTGAAGCTGATCGCCGAGCTGGCCAATGCCGGAACGCTTTGCGCCTTCGTCGCGGTGGCGCTGTCGATGATCCTGTTGCGCGTGCGCCAGCCACAGCGGCCGCGAGTTTTTTCCGTGCCGTTATGGTGGCTGGTAGGACCGGCGGCGATCGCCGGCTGCCTCTATCTGTTCTGGAATCTGCCGGTGCTGACGCAGAGCCTGTTCTTCTGCTGGAACGCGTTTGGAATTCTCGTCTACCTGCTTTATGGCGTGCGCAAGAGTCGGTTCGCGGGAACTGGTTTGAATTGAGATTTGCCCCTCCCCGAAAAATCCTTCGCTCTGCTTCGGATTTTTCCGCCCCTCCCGCAAGGGGAGGGGCAAGAAACGAAACGGCGCAAAAATCTTGATCTGCACTCCTTACGGAATGCGCAAGAGTAGGTTCGCGAGAGTTAATTAGACATTATGTCCGTTATCTTCGCATTTAGAAGGGGCTCTTCTGGCTTGTGCATCCGTGCGCATAAAGGTAATTCCAGGCTCGAATTACCCGTTGATATTCGTCCGTATAAATCTTGATCGTAAATGTATCTGCCTGTCGCGGCCGCGTTAGCCCTTGAAGTTTTTCCTGCGTTTGCTGATCCAGAACGCTATTCGCCTCCATCTCGTAATCACCAGTGAACTTGTACACGACTGAACTGCCATGCAATTCCACTTCAATCCACTTCCCAGCAATGTTTTGCCATGGCTGAAATTTCAATCTGCCTGCATCAACGTTATTGAGATAAAAGATTTCTCCTCGAACTTCCCCATTTATCGTTTTCGCATTCAGCGCAAAGACGCAATGTGCACGGTCAATAATTTGAACATCCGCGTCATCACTACCAGTAAGTGCAAATGTTACGGCGGCAAGAAACGGGTCATTGGCGGCCAGCGTAGGCACTGAAATTGCAGCCAACGTCGCGCCGGCCAAAATGGCGAGCTTTAATCTTGAGCCCATTCGTGCACACCAAACTGCTAGAATTTTAGTGACACAAACTTATTTTCCCCAATTTTACCCCTTGATCTCCAGCGGCACGCCGGGCTCGGCCTTCGAGGCGTGTATGGAGAGCGCCGTCTTCACGCTGGCGACGTTCTTCTCCGCGGTCAGCTTTTCGGTGATGAAGTTCTGGAACGACGCCAGATCCTTGGCCACGCATTTGAGAATGAAGTCCACCTCGCCCGAAAGCATGTGGCACTCGCGCACCTCAGGCCAGGAGCGCACATGCTCCTCGAACTGCTTGAGGTCGTGATCGTGCTGGCTGGCCAATCCGACGAAGGCGTATCCGGTCACTTCGAAGCCGAGCAATTTGGCGTCGAGATCGGCGTGATAGCCTTGGATGTAGCCGGCCTTTTCGAGCGCCCGCATGCGCCTCAGACAGGGCGGGGCGGTGATCTTGGCGCGGCGCGACAGTTCGACGTTGGTGATGCGGCCGTCCGCCTGCAGTTCGGCCAGGATACTCATATCTATGGAATCGAGCTTGTGATGCTCCACGGGTGGTCCCCGAAAATGAAAGCGACCGCTTTTAACCTGGACCGACCCATATGAGCAATAATATTTCCACAACTTCCTCGGCGAAAACTCATAGGTCGAGTCGTTGGATTCAGTCGTCAAGCGTCGCCAAACCGCAACTAAGCTATTATAATATCTACATAATCTCTTGCGCTTGACGTTTGACACCCAGCTTCCGATATCAACTGTCGCACCGGCCGAGGGCACCATCGTGGGGACACGCTCGACCGGAAGGCCCGTAACGCTGCTCCCGCGAACGAAAACGAGACGCCCGTGTCCGCTCATTCCAAAGTCGTGATTCTGGGAAGCGGCCCCGCGGGCTGCACCGCCGCGATCTACGCGGCGCGCGCCATGCTCGAACCGACCCTGATCGCCGGAATTCAGCCGGGCGGCCAGCTCACCATCACCACGGAAGTTGAAAATTATCCGGGCTTCGCCGAAGCGGTCCAGGGCCCCTGGCTGATGCAACAGATGGAAGAGCAGGCCAAGCGCCTGGGCGCGCGCTTCGTGCAGGACACTATCGCTTCCGTCGATCTGGCGAAGCGGCCGTTCACGCTGATCGGCGATTCGGGCGATCACTACACCGCCGACGCCCTTGTCATCGCCACCGGCGCGCAGGCGCGATGGCTGGGACTGCCTTCGGAAGAAAAGTTCCAGGGCTTCGGCGTGTCGGCCTGCGCCACCTGCGACGGGTTCTTTTTCCGCGGCAAGAACGTCGCCGTCGTGGGCGGCGGCAACACGGCGGCGGAAGAGGCTTTGTTCCTCACCAATTTCGCCGACCGTGTGACGCTGATCCACCGTCGCGACACGCTGCGCTGCGACAAGACCAACCAGACGCGGCTGGAAGCCAACCCGAAAATCGACATCGCCTACGACACCGAGGTCGCCGAGGTTCTGGGCAGCGAGAGTCCGAAAGGCGTCTCGGCGCTCAGCTTGCGCAATACGGTGACGGGCAGCGCGCGCGAGCTTGCGGTGGACGGATTGTTCATCGCCATCGGCCACTCTCCGGCGACGGCGCTGTTCAAGGGGCAACTCGAGATGGACGAATCCGGCTATATCAAGACTGCGCCCGATTCGACCCATACCAGTGTGGCGGGCGTCTTCGCGGCGGGGGACGTAAAAGACAAGGTCTTCCGTCAGGCGGTGACCGCGGCAGGCATGGGCTGCATGGCGGCGCTTGAGGCCGAAAGGTTCCTGGCGGGAGCGCATTGATGGATTGGGACAAGCTGCGAATCTTCCACGCGGTGGCATCCGCGGGAAGCTTTACGCATGCAGGCCAGATGCTGGCGCTGAGCCAATCGGCGGTCAGCCGGCAGATCAGCGCCCTCGAAGAAGAGATCACCACGCCCTTGTTCCAGCGCCACGCGCGCGGGCTGACGCTGACCGACGAAGGCGAAATGCTGTATGCGGCGGTGAGCGACGTGCTGACACGCCTGGCGCAGGCCGAAGAAGCGCTCAAGAACGTGCGCGAAGCCCCGCGCGGCACGCTGAAAGTCACGGCCAGCAACGGCATTGCCACCTACTGGCTGGTTCCGCGCCTGCACAAATTCCTGAGGGACTGCCCCGAGGTCGAATTCCATCTGGTGATGGAAGACCGCGAGCTCGATCTCGCCCAGCGCGAGGCCGACCTGGCCGTGCGCATGCGCGCGCCGGTGCAGGCCGACCTCATCCAGCGCAAGCTCTTCACCGTGCATTATCACATCTACGCGACCAAGGAGTATCTGGAGGCGCAAGGCGTGCCGGAGACCTTCGAGGATCTCGCCCTGCACACGATCATTGCCTATGGCGAGACCGCCGCGCCGGAAATCCGCGAGGTCAACTGGCTGGTCGAACAGACGCGCCGGCTGCCGCGGCCGGTCGGCAAGGGGCGCACCGTCCGCATCAACAATGTGACAGGCATCCTGGGGGCGGCGCAGTCCGGGCTGGGCATCGCCGCCATGCCCGATTATGTCGCGGCCGAACACCCGGAACTCCTGCGCATCCTGCCCGACGTGCCGGGCCCCAGCTTCGACGTCCATCTCGTCTATGCCGACGCGTTGCGCCAGTCCAAGCGGGTGGCGGCATTCCGCGATTTTCTAGTCCGGGAAGCCAAGGGCTGGCGTTATTGATCCTTCGAGACGACCTTTTGCCCTCATCCTGAGGGCGAGCGCAGCGAGCGTCTCGAAGGACGAGGGCAAAAGGCCTCCTCAGGATGAGGAAAATCGGGAGCGTTCCGCTCTTGAACTGCGAAAATCGCACCCTATTTAACGGGTACGGCAATGCCGTTTCCCCCACGGCCTGCCGCCGCGAAGCCCCCCTTCGCGAGAGCCATGGGCGGCGGTTTTGCCGCCCGGCTCGGCTCGCGCCCCAATACACGCGGGCATCCCAAGCTAAGCGCCGGAGCGCCCCCCCGCTCCGGCGCCTTTTTTATGAGAGCACCTGCTTGACGGGACAAAAGTACCGGACGAAGCAGGAAGGGTGGTACAAACAGTTCCGAAGCGGGTCAGCCGATCTGGGAGGGTGCCGTCATGGTGAATCGGGTTGCAAAATTTGTCGGCCGCATTGCGGTCTTGTGCGCGCTGGGTCTTAGTCTTACCGCTTGCGGCATCAACACCGTCCCGACTCAGGACGAACAGGTCAAAGCCGCCTGGAGCCAGGTCCAGAACGAATATCAGCGCCGCGCCGATCTGGTGCCCAATCTGGTGGCGACCGTGAAGGGCTACGCCGCGCACGAGCAAGGGACATTGACCGCGGTGACCGAAGCGCGCGCCAAGGCGACCCAGATGGTGTTGCCGCCGGACATCCTGAGCAATCCGCAAGCCTTCCATCAGTTCGAACAGAATCAGGCGCAGCTTTCGGGAGCGCTCGGCCGGCTGCTGGCGGTCAGCGAATCCTACCCGCAGCTGAAAGCGGATCAGAACTTCCTGGTGCTGCAAGCCCAACTGGAAGGCACCGAAAACCGCATCGCCGTCGCGCGTCAGGATTATATCGCCGCCGTACAGCAATATAATACGACGCTGCGCACCATTCCGAGCCGCTGGATCGCGGCGATCTTCTATCCGGAGGCCAAGCCGCGCCAGACCTTCACTTCCACCGAAGATGCACAACACGCGCCGAAGGTTTCCTTCTGATGCCAAAAATGGCGCGATCCTTCGCGCAGACTTTCGCCGCCGCGTTGATCGCCCTCGTTGTGGCGGCCGGCGCGGCGCATGCCGCTTTGACCTTTCCGCCGCTCACCGGGCGCGTGGTCGACGACGCCGGCATCCTCTCCTCCGACACACGGAGCCGGCTCACCGCGCTGCTCGCCGAGCATGAACAGCAGACGGGCAACCAAGTCGTCGTCGCCACGGTCAAGTCGCTGCAAGGCACCGACATCGCGACCTACGGCTATCAACTCGGCCGCGCCTGGGGCATCGGGCAGAAGGGCAAGAACAACGGCGTGCTCATCACCATTTCGCCGAGCACGCACGACGTGCGCATCGATGCGGGATACGGTCTGGAAGGCACGCTGACCGACGCGCAGAGCATACTCATCATCAACAACACGATGCTGCCCTACTTCAAGAAGGGCGATTACGACTCGGGCGTGCTCGCCGGCACGGTGCAAGTGCTGGAAGCGCTGGGCGGCAAGCCCTCGAACGTGGATTCGATTGCGCAGCCCCAGCCGGATCAACAACAGGGCGGCCATGGCGGCATTCCGATCTTCCTGATCGTCATTGTCCTGTGGCTGGTGTTCGGACGGTTCTTTTGGCCGTTGCTATTCCTCGGCGGGATTACGCGCGGCCCCTGGGGCGGCGGCGGATTTGGTGGAGGTTTCGGCGGTGGCGGCGGCTTTGGCGGGGGCGGATTCTCCGGCGGCGGCGGTTCATTCGGCGGCGGAGGCGCTTCGGGACATTGGTGACGGGCATGCATCTGACGGCGGACGATCATAAGAGGCTTTCGGCGGCGCTCGCCGCAGCCGCTACGCGCACGCGCGCGCGCTTCGAATTGGTCAGCGTTCATGTCAGCGACCGCTACGCGCTGTTTCCCCTCGTCTACGGCGCGGTCGCGGGGCTGACGGCGCTCGGCGCGCAGGCGCTGTTCTGGCCGGCGCTGCCGCTGCGCACCGGCTTCTTCGTCGCCGTCGTCGTGTTCGCCGCCGTCGCGTTCCTGCTCGACTGGCTGCCGCTGCGGCTGCTGAGTGTGCCCAGGCGCATCAAGCATGTGCACGCGCGCGATATGGCGCATCGCGCCTTCGCGGCGCGCGTGCTGGCCCAGCCCGACCGCAAGCCGGGCGTCGTCTTCTTCGTCTCGCTGGGCGAACGCTATGTCGAGATCGTCACCGACCGCGACGTCCATCAGCGCGTGCCGCAGCCGGCTTGGGACGCCATCGTCGCGGATTTCGCACGCGCCGCGAAAGAAGGGCGCGTGGCCGACGGCCTCCTCGCCGCCACGGACGCCTGCACCAAGGTGCTGGCGGAGCACTACCCGGCGACATAAAGTTTCTGCCCCTGCCTGTCGCGCCGAAGCATTTGCGCGAAGGCGGACGAAGCGAAGGGAGGCGTGGAAGCGAGGTAAAAGGCATCGGGTCAAACGCTGCAACCACCCAGTTCATCCGGACTCTTGTAGGCCTGCTCTCGATCCCATTGCTGCCATGCGGTCTACTTCTCAGATGCGCCGGAACCGGACCTAAGCCTTTGGGCCGAAACGCCCCACAAAAAGTCGGGAGTGAAGTCGGCGCGGTCTTTACACCGCCGCTACTTGTGGCAAACGAAGCGTACGGCCTGCCCGATCAAAGAGGTCAAATCCGCGCTATCGGAGAACCAGCCGCCCCCGACGCTATAATTTGAAGAGAGCGCGATTTTTTCACCGGAAAAATCCTGATCGCACCGGACCACATATTCATTTGGGGCGGAATTTGGGAAGTGGGAATTGCGGGCACGAAAATACACAGATCCGTCAGGGTTCGTTGTGACGCTGTCTGTGTCGACAAACATCTGCTCCACCTCACCGTCGGGATACGTGTACGTACCGGCCAGCACCCAGGTCTCGGCGGCGGCAGGCACAGGAACGGCAAACACGGCGACCAGGAGCGAAAGCGAACTCGTAAGCAGTGCCCTGCGCATCGGTAGCCTCCATCGTTTCGGCGTAATCGCGCAAACCGGGACCCCGATCCCTCTTCGCGCCTACTTGATAGCCAAGGATTGCTGAACCGACATTTCCCTGATGCCCCTGGTTCGAGCGCAGAATACCCTTGGACCGCCCCCGATGAAACTGCGACGCCAGGAAAGATGCGCAAGCGTACTCGGTGGGATAGCGGCGTCGGTTCATCCGCCGTCGAACGTTTGCGACTCCTCCTCGTTTGCACAGCATGCTGAAAATATTTTCCGCTCTCCCCCTTGAAATGCGGTTTTCGTTCCCTATTTGTTCATTTGAGTGTGAGGAGTGCAAAGGGCTTGGGAGGTGCGCGGCCATCACTTTGAGGCGCGAGCGAAGCTCGCCTCGAAGAACGACCGCGGCCGGAGGAACGCCAACGCGAGACCATACAGGGCAGGGATGCGAGCTCGCGCGCATCCGAACGGAGAAGACGGGCTGAGGTGCCGCTGGGCGGCCGGAATTGCGTGATGCCTTCTTCCGCGAAACCCGAGGACGAGCAAAGGTGCTTGCGGTTTGCCGCTCGGCGGATTCCGTTTGCCTGCCGGAGCTTCGACAAAAAAGGCGGGGTGCGCGAAATGCGCAGCCCGCCTTTTTGTCTGTGTGCGAGCAAGAGGCGAATAGCGAAATAGCGAATAGCGAGTAAGGGCAATCGTAACCCTATTCGCTACTCGCCATTCGCTTTCGTTACGACGCCTTCGCCTCTTCCTTGTCCGCTTTGTGCGCCGCCACGATTTGGTCCGCGACCTTGCCGGTGAGTTCGGCCAGATGGTCGAACGTCATCTCGTAGGTGCCCACGCCTTGCGTCAGCGAGCGAAGCTCGATGATGAGATTGCCGAGTTCCGATTGCGGCATCTCGGCTTCCACCGTGTCCCAGCCGTTCCAGCCGGCCCGCACGTCGAAGCCCAGCAATTGACCGCGCCGGCCGCTGACCACGGCATTGACCTTCGCCGTCGCCTCGCTCGGGACGTGGATTTTCACATGCATGATCGGTTCGAGCAGGACGGGCGAGCATTGCGGCATGCCTTCCTGCATGCCGACGCGCGCCGCCGTCTGGAACGCCGCATCCGAGGAATCGACGGTGTGGTAGGAGCCGTCGTTCAGCGTCACGCAGATGTCGACCACCGGAAAACCGAGCGGTCCGGATTTCAGATATTCGATCACGCCCTTTTCCACCGACGGGATAAACTGCTTGGGCACGACGCCGCCGACGATCTCGTCCACGAAGATGAAGCCCGCTCCGCGCGGTTGCGGCTTGATCTCGATCACACAGTCGCCGAACTGGCCGTGGCCGCCGGACTGCCTTTTGTGGCGGCCGCGCTGGGTCACCGATTTGCGGATGGTTTCCTTGTAAGGCACGGCGGCCGGATGGGTGTTGAGCTTGAGTCCGTATTTGCTCATCAGCTTTTCGACCGCGACCTTCAGGTGGATTTCGCCTTGGCCCGCCAGCACCATCTCGCGCAGTTCGGCGTTCTGTTCGAAGACCAGCGAGGGATCTTCCTCGATCACCTTGGCGATGGCGGCGGTCAGTTTGACCTCGTCCTTGCGGTCGGCGGCTTCGATCGCCAGCCGGTAGACCGGCGGCAGCATTTCCACGGGTTTTCTCGCCGGCACGGTCTTGCCGCTCGAGAGCAAATCGCCCGTCGCGATGCCGTCCAGGCGCACCAGGGCGACCGTATCGCCGGCCTTGACTTCCGACTGCTTGGTCTGGGAAGCGCCCACCAGCGCGAAGATGCCGCCGACGCGGGAATCCCGGCCGTCGGCCGTGTGCAGGATTGCGCCGTCCTTGAGCGAACCCTTCATCACCCGCGACAGGCTGAGCTTGCCGCCGTGTGCGGAATATACGGTCTTGAGGACTTGCACGATGGTGTCGCCGCTCTCCGCCAAGCCCATGCGGGCGGCGGCGGTGGCGACTTGCGGGGCTTCGTGGCGCAGCGCCTTCAGCAGCCGGTGGATGCCGTGATCGCCTTCGGCCGAACCGATCAGCACGGGCACCACCAGGCACTCCGCGAATTCCCGCTTGAGATCGCCGAAGACTTCGTCGCGCGGCGGCTCGACGTCGGAAAGCAGTTCTTCCATCAGGTGCTCGTCGTAATCGGCGAGCCGTTCGAGCATCGCGAAGCGCGCTTCCTTCTCGCGGTCCTTGTCGGCGATGTCGATGGTCTCGGAGGGCGCATGTTCGCGGTAGGCGAAGGCGCGCTCGAGCGCCAGATCGACGAAGCCGGTCACCACCTCGTTTTCCCAGATGGGAATTTGGCGCAGCAAGAGCGGCGTATCGCTGGCTTCCTGCAGGGTCGCGAGAATCTCGCGCAGGCCGCCGTTCGCCTTGTCGATCTTGTTGACGAACATGATGTGGGGAATCTTGAGGTCGGCGAGACGCTTCAGATAGGGCTTCAGCATCTGCACTTTGGCGGGTTCCGGCTCGATGACGACGACGGCCGCATCCACGCCCTGGATCGCGTACAGCGTATCCTGCAGGAATTCTATCGAACCGGGGCAATCGAGAAACGTGAAACTTTCGTCCAGGTAGCTGGCCGTCGCGCAATTGACCTCGACGCTCATCTGGCGCGCGCGCGCCTCCGGGCTGGTGTCGCCGACGGTGTTGTTCTGCGAAACGGACCCTTTGCGCGGCGCGGCGCCTGTGGCGAACAGAATGCTCTCCAGCAGCGTGGTCTTTCCGCTGCCATAGGGTCCTACCAGGGCCACAGTACGTGGCCCTCTTCCTCCATTTGAATTGGACATTATTTGCCTCCTTCGGGCCCCGGAAATGGGGCGCGGCGGGCGCTTCGTCCCGGTTGGTCGGGCCGTGTCAGGCGCCCTACTTTTGCGGGCAAACCCTCGCGCCGTTGACGGGAGTTGGCAAGGGGCTGCCTCGCTCCGCCTTGCCGCACTATCGCGACGGTTTCGCGCTCTATACTGTCGCGGAGCACCGTAACTCAAGGTTCTCCGCCCGTGCCCGAACGCATGACGCCGGAACGCTCGGCTCATCCCGTGCTGTTCCTGATCCTTTTTCTGCCGATGGGCATTTCCAACGGCTATGTGGTGGTGACCCTGGGCTATCTGCTGACGCACGCCGGCGTCAGCGTCGACGACGTCGCCTGGCTGGTAGGGGTCAGCCTTTTCCCGCAGGTCTGGAAATTCCTGTGGGCGCCGATCGTCGATACCACGCTTTCCAACAAGAGCTGGTTCGTGATCTCCGCCACGCTGACCGGTCTGTTGATGGCCGGCACGACGATCATAGCCCCGACCCACTCGAACTTCATACTGATCGCCGTTCTGGTGTTCGGCTTCAACGTGACCTCAAGCTTCAACGCCATGGCGGCCGACGCCCTGATGGCGCACGCCACCACTCCGGATCAAAAAGGCCGCGCCGGCGGCTGGAGCCAGGCTGGCAATCTCGGCGGTTCGGGACTGGGCGGCGGGGCGGGTCTCTGGCTGGCGCAGAACATTTCGGCGGGATGGGCGGTCGGTGCGGCGCTCGGCATCACCTGCATTTTGACATGCGTCGCCTTGCTTTGGCTCAAGGAACCGCCCGCGGAACATCGCGTTCCGAACTTTATCGAAAGCCTCAAGAACGTCGGCCGGGATGTCTGGTCCATCGTACGCGTGCGCACGGGCTTTCTGGCCATCGTGCTGATGAGCCTTCCGCTCGGCGCCGGCGCGGCGCAGAATTTGTGGGCCGCGGTAGCCGGCGACTGGCATGCCTCCGCCGACGCGGTCGCGCTGGTCAACGGCGCGCTGGGCGGCGTCATTTCGATGTTCGGTTGCGTGATCGGCGGTTATCTCTGCGATAAGATGGACCGCAAGACGGCCTTCAACCTGTTCAGCGTGGTGCTCGCGTTGAGTGCGATCGCAATGGCGGTAGCACCGCGCACCCAGGAGATGTTCGTCGTTTTCACCTGCGTCTACGCCTTCATCCTGGGCTTCTGCTTTGCCGCCTTCGGCGCGGTCGTTCTGGAAGCCATCGGCAAAGGCGCCGCGGCCACGAAATACAATGTGCTTGCCGGCATTGCGAATGTACCCATCATCTATCTGACGTACATCGACGGGAAGGCTCACAAATACTGGGGCTCGAACGGGTTTCTGCTGGCCGAAGCTCTCGTTCCCATAGCGGGAACAGGCTTATTCATCCTGATCGCGCTGGCGACAAGAAGGTTTTTTCCGCGAAGCGCCGCGGCCGCGCCGACATAACGCGCGACAAGCAAACTAGCGCAGCGCGCCGCAGAACCTCTGAATGCGCGTACAGGCTTCTTCCAACAGCTTGTTCGACGTCGCGTAGGAAATGCGAAAGAAGGGCGACAGTCCGAACGCCGCGCCGTGGACCACCGCGACGCCTTCCGCCTCCAAAAGCTCGCCGGCGAAATCGCCGTCCGTCGCGATCGCCTTGCCCGACGGCGCCTTTTTGCCGATCAATTTGCGGATGGAAGGATAGACGTAGAACGCGCCTTCCGGCTTGGGGCATTCGATGCCGCTCGCCTGGTTGAGCATCGAGACCACCAGATCGCGCCGCTCCTCAAAGGCCTTCTGGCGTTCCGCGATGAAGTGCTGCGTGCCGTTCAGCGCTTCCACGCTGGCCCATTGCGATATCGAGGTGGCGTTGGTCACCGATTGCGATTGCAGTTTCGCCATCGCCTTGATGAGCGCTTCGGGGCCGGCGCAATAGCCGATGCGCCAGCCGGTCATGGCATAGGCTTTCGACACGCCGTTCATCGTCAGCGTGCGCTCCATCAGCTTTGGTTCGACCTGGGCGATCGTCCAGAATTTGAACCCGCCATAGATCAGGTGCTCGTACATGTCGTCGGTCAGCACCCAGACATGGGGATGGTCCAGCAGCACGTCCGTCAGCGCCTTCAACTGTTCGCGCGTGTAGCAGGCGCCCGTCGGATTGGAGGGCTGGTTGAAGATCAGCCATTTCGTCTTGGGCGTGATGGCGCGCGCCAGCGCTTCCGGGGTCAGGCGGAATCCGTCCTCGATCTTGGCCTCGACGATCACCGGCGTTCCGCCGCCCAGAAGCGCGATGTCGGGATAGCTGACCCAATAGGGCGCGATGCAGATGACCTCGTCGCCCGGATTGAGCGTCGCCATCATGGCATTGTAGATGATGGACTTGCCGCCCGCCGACACGAAGGTCTGCGACGGCGTATAATCGAGCCCGTTCTCGCGCTTGAACTTGGCCGCGATGGCCTTACGCAGCTCGGGGATGCCCTCCACCGCCGTATACTTGGTCTCGCCGCGCTTGATGGCCGCGATGGCCGCATCCTTGATGTTGTCGGGCGTGTCGAAATCGGGTTCGCCCGCGCCCAGTCCGATGACGTCGTGGCCGGCGGCCTTCAGCTCGCGCGCCTTCTGCGTCACGGCAATGGTCGGCGAAGGCTGGATGCGGCCGAGCGATTCGCTCAGGAACCCTTTCGGCAATGGTTTGGACATGTCGGACATGGGAAGATTCCCTGCGTTTGCGATTGGCCTGATCACCTATCAACCCGCCGCCCGGTCCCGCAAGGCCCGGAAGGCCTCAAAAAACGGGCATTTAGCGGCAATTACCGATTCTCAACCTGGCTTTGTTACTCTAAGGCGCAAGAGAAGCCTGTACCATGCAGCGCATTGCGATCCTTTTGCTGCTCGGGTTTGGAGCCCTGGTGGCCTGTTCGCGCTCGGCCCAGCCGCCCGTGGGACGCTGGATCGGCCATTATGACGCGCCGGACGTCATGGTCGACGTGCGCCTGGAAATCACCAAAGACGGTGCGGTGCGCGCCAGCGCGCCCGACCTGCTGGACGTCGGCCAAGTGTCGGACCAAGACCGTACTGCCATGCATGCGCGTCTGGCCGCCGACCTGGCGGCAAGCTGGGACGATGCCGCGCCGAGAACGATGGATTTCGACGGCCACGTCTTCCGCAAGCCTGGCGGCATTGCGCCGCAGATGACGTGGAATCGCGACACCAAGCAAATGAGCCTCATTTTCTATTTCGGCACCAAGCATTCCATCGGCATTCCGATGCACGCGGTCGACGATTTCAACAGCGACCCCTGGGCCGGCTGAAGCATCCCGTTTCACCATTTGTGGAAGGCGAAAAAGGCGGCGCACACCAGGAAGGCGAACGCGACCAGGTGATTCCATTTCAGTGGTTCGCCGAGATAGGCCGTGGAGAACGCGGCAAAGACCACCAGGGTAATGACCTCCTGCATGGTCTTGAGCTGAGCGGCCGAATAGACCGTGTAGCCGATCCGGTTCGCCGGCACGGCCAGGCAATATTCGAAAAAGGCGATGCCCCAGCAGATGGGGATGACCAACCACAAGGGCGCGGCGGGAAATTTGAGCTGCCCGTACCAAGCGAACGTCATGAACACGTTGGACATCAAAAGTAAAACGATAGGCGTTACGGCGGGCCAACTCATCAAATCCTCCTTTTTCTTGCAGGCGCCTGCCCGCAAATCCGCCTTAGGTGAGTGCGGCAAAACGCCGACGTTCAGGCCCCGGGTTCAACGGATCAAGATTTATTTCGCGATGTCTGGCTGGGGCCATCCGCTGGCGACAATCGGATACAATGTTGCAGCCCTCCCGGACTTTCGCCGGTAATCGCGGCGTTCCAATCTTCCTGTGCAACGGCAACAGCGCACTATCAGCGAATTTTGCCAAGCCATCGCGAGTTCGGCGCCGGCATCGGCTTTTCGATGGCGGGTCGGCGAGCGGTGTCGAGGCTGTGCTCCCATCGGCGCTCCACCAAACGAGCACAGTCGCACGGACGGCCGGACCCCTTCGGGGCCCCCAAGACCGAGGAAGGTCCGGCCGTCCGGACCCTCGGAAACCGGGATATTTCCGCCTTGCACAGTCGTTCAGAAATTTCTGTTGTTCGCGGTGCGGTAGTTCCCATATTGGTGTTTTGCAGTCAGTCCTGCCATAAGTGCGACGCAGGGCGGCCGCAGCAGCCATCGCAGCGAGTAGCTTCATGAAAATCATTCTAAATTCCATATCCTTGGCTATGTTGACGCTGGTAGCAGCCGGCTGTTCGACGTCTCCGCCCGTGGCGATGAAGACGGAAGAATTGCCCAAGGCCTACACCGCACCCTATGTGACCGGTGCACAGAAGGAGCTTTCCACGGAATGGTGGAAGAGCTTTTCCAGCCCCGAGCTGACCGGGTTCGTCGAGGCGGCCAGCACCGGCAACCTCGATCTGGCGGTGTCGGCGGCGCGAGTGCTGCAGGCCCAGGCGCAGACCGGCGAGGCGGCGTCCACGCTGTTTCCCAGCGTTGATTTGAACGGCAGCGCAAGGCGGCAGGGAAGCAAGATCCCCGGCACCACCTACAACACCTTCGGCGCCTCGCTGAGCGCTAGCTACGAGCTCGATTTCTGGGGTCTGGCGCAAGATAATCTGCGCGTCGCGCGTAATTCGGCGCGCGCCGCCATCTATGCACGGGACGTGGAGGCGCTGACCGTCAGCGCCAACGTCGCCGATGCCTATTTCGCCGTGCTGTCACTGCGCGAGCGCGTCGCTATCGCCAAGAAGAACGTCGAGGCCGCCAAGCGCATTCTGGAGATCACCAAGGCGAAGGTCACCAACGGAGTCTCTTCCAACCTCGACCTCGCCCAGCAGACGGCGATCGTGGCCGGAGAGGAAGCGACGGTTCCGGCGCTGGAAGAGCAGGAGCGCGAACAATGCTACGCACTGGCGATTCTGCTCGGCCGCACGCCGGAAGGTTTCGACGTGAAAGGGGATACGCTGGAAGGCATCGTCGCGCCGCCGGTCGAGCCTGGCCTGCCGTCGACCCTGTTGCAGCGCCGCCCCGACATCGCCGAAGCCGAAGCGAATCTTCTGGCCGCCCACGCCAACCTGGATGCTGCACGTGCCGCCTTCCTGCCGGCGATCGGCTTGACCGGCAGCGGCGGTTACAGCGCCGCCGCGATCTCCAATCTGATCAATCCCAGCAATCTGGCCTGGAGCGTGGGCGCTTCGCTGCTGCAGTCGATTTTCGACGGCGGAAAGCTGACGTCGCAGCGCGACGTCGCCCAGGCGGAAGAAACCCAGCTGGTCGCCACCTATCGCAGCACGGTGCTGAATTCGCTCTCCGACGTAGAAACCGCATTGGGCAGCACCTCCAGTCTGGCCGAACGCGACCGACTGACGACCGAGGAGGTCGACAACGCCGCCGAGGCCTTCCGCATCTCCGAGCTGCAATATCGCGAAGGCGTCGTCGACCTGCTGACGGTACTGAATTCCCAGCAGACGCTGTTCACGTCGCAGGACACGTTGGCTCAAATCAAGCTCGCACGGTTGGAAGCCGACGTCAGCCTCTACAGTGCGCTTGGTGGCGGCTGGACGGTCGCGGCGGACGAGGACAAGCCCACCCGCAACGATTTCGTGCCTGTCCCCGATTTCACCGATCTGCCGGTGGGAAACCCGTTCTAAGAGCCACCCCGATAATCGTCATAGCCGGGACGCGCCAAAGGCTGGAGACCGGCAAAAAGGGCGTCGGCCCGGGGCTCGAACTGGCTTGCCGGTGCGACGTTTTGCTCTCCAGGCTCCGACGCGGTTAGTATGCGACCGGATGGGAGAATCAGACGACTCGACCGGCATCGGCACGCCCCCCTCGCTCAATATTTCGCGAGAACGACGCAAATTGCGCCTGTCCGCCGACGGATCGTGGACCGTGCGCCATGCCGCCATGCTCGACCCGCTGTTGCGCGCGCTCGATGTCGGCAATGCCTCGGAAGTCGAGATCGACGGCAGCGGGATCGCCAGCCTGGACAGCACGGGCTGCTGGCTCCTCGTGCGCACCAAGATAGCCTTCGAGGCGGCCGGCCTGCGCGTCCTCCAATTCAAGGTGCCGGAGCGTTACGCGCCGCTGCTCGCCAGCATCGAGGCCGAGCATGTGGTGACGCCGGTCGACGTCGAAGAGCGCGTTACGCTGTCAGCATTTCTGGAACGCGTCGGACGGGCCACCTATAGCGCCTTGATCCAGGCGGTCGGCATCCTGGGTTATCTCGGCCTCGTGACCTTGGAGTGGGCCAAGTCGGTTTACGCTCCGCGCGGGCATCTGCGCGTGACCGCGCTCGTCCATCAGATCGAGGAAGTCGGCATCAACGCGCTGCCCATCGTCGGGCTGCTGCTGTTCCTGATCGGCATCGTTCTCGCCTATATGGGCATCGATCAGTTGAAGCGCTTCGGCGCCGAGAATCTTACGGTCAACATCCTTGGCGCGGGACTGCTGCGGGAAATCGGCGTCCTGATTACCGCCATCGTCATCGCCGGACGGTCCGGATCGGCCTTCACCGCACAGATCGGCACGATGAAGGTGAACGAAGAACTCGACGCCATGCAGACGATCGGCCTCAACTTGGTCGACGTGTTGATCCTGCCGCGCGTCGTCGGGCTGGTCATCGCTCTGCCGTTTCTCACGCTTTATGCCGACGTGATGGGACTGATCGGCGGCGCCGTGATGTGTTACTTCGACCTCGGGATGACGATCCCGGTGTTCATGCGCGAACTGCATCAGGCGGTGACGGTCAATACCTTCCTGGTAGGGCTGATCAAAGCGCCGGTGTTCGCCTATGTCATCGGCATGGTCGGCTGTTACGAAGGCATGAACGTGGAGCGCAACGCGGGCAGCGTCGGCAAGCTGACGACGCGCTCGGTGGTCGAGGCCATTTTTCTCGTGATCGTTCTGGATGCGGGTTTTGCAATTTTGTTCTCCATCATGGGGATTTGAATGAACGGCGAGGAGAAAGAACCCGTCATCCGGCTGCGCGGCGTGGTCAACCGCATCGGCGGCCGCGTGATCAACGATCAAGTCGACCTCGACGTCTATCGCGGCGAGGTGCTGAGCGTCGTCGGCGGTTCCGGTGCGGGAAAATCCGTGCTGCTGCGCTCCATCGTCGGCCTGAGAAGGCCACAGGAGGGCAGCATCGACGTGTTCGGCGAGGACGTTCTGAATATGGAGGGATCAGCGCTGCGTGCGCTGCAGATGCGCTGGGGCGTTCTCTTCCAGGACGGGGCGTTGTTCAGCTCGCAGACCGTGGCGGAAAACATCCAGGTCCCGCTGCGCGAATACACCGCCATGTCGCAGCCGCTGATGAACGAGATCGCCGCGATGAAACTCTCCATGGTCGGCCTTCCCGAGGACACGGCGCGCAAACGCCCGTCCGAGCTTTCCGGCGGCATGAGAAAGCGCGCCGGATTGGCGCGCGCGCTGGCGCTCGATCCCTAACTCGTGTTTCTCGACGAACCGACTTCCGGTCTCGACCCGATCTCCGCCAGCGGCTTCGACGAGTTGGTGCGCGGCCTGCAGAAAGGCTTGAACCTCACCGTGTTCATGGTCACCCACGATCTCGACACCCTGAAGGCGACGACCGACCGCGTCGCGGTGCTGGTGGACGGAAAGCTCAAGGTCGGAACCATCGACAGTTTACGGAACGACAAGGATCCCTGGATTCAGGAATATTTCTCAGGCCCGCGCGGACGCGCGGCGCTTGCGTAAAGCGAAATCGAGCGATTTCGCTCTGGTACTTTGTTTTGTCGCGCGATCTTACGGCGAACCGCTGCACACTTCGCCGGATCACGCTCCAGAGGTGCTGATATGGAAACCAAAGCGAATTATGTGGCCGTAGGCGCCTTCGTGCTGACCTGCATGCTGGGGCTGGTGATCACCCTGCTGTGGCTGTCCGGCATGCAGCACAGCCAGGAATTCTCGTATTACCAGGCCAATTTCACCGGTCCGGTGACGGGGCTCGGGAAAGGCACCACGGTCCGCTACAACGGCATCGAAGTCGGCCGCGTCGACGATCTCGAATTCGACCCCAACGATCCGCAAGTGGTCATCACCACGCTACAGGTCCAGCCCAAGCTCGGAATCCGCGTGGACTCGATCATCTCCATCGAAGCCGAAGGCCTGACCGGCGGTTCTTATGTGGAGATTTCCGGCGGCAGCAAGAACGCGCCGCTGCTGACGCCGAAAGAGGGCCAGAAATACCCGGTGATCAAATCGGCGCCGTCCAACCTGCAGAAACTCGCGGCCAGTGCACCGAAACTGCTGGAGAAGCTCAACGAGGCCGCGGACCGGCTCAACGGAGTATTGAGCGCGGACAATCAAAAAGCCTTCGCGCACATTCTGGCGAACCTCGACCGCACGACCAGCATGCTGTCCGACCGTTCGGACGATCTTAATTCGACTCTCATCAATCTCTCCGCAACTTCCAAAGCGCTGCCGGGAATGGTCGCCGACGCCGACGCCAGCGCGAAGAAGATCGGCCAGCTTTCGACTGATAGCGACGAATTCATCAAGGGCGAAGGGCTGGCGCAGCTTGCCGAACTGCTCGCCGACGCGAGACGTCTGGTCGTAAGCGTCAACAGACTTTCGGACGAACTCGACCGGCAGCCGACGAAAGTTCTCTTCGGCGACCGGCGAAAGGGATACACGCCAAAATGAAAACGACCCCTTCTTTGTTGATAAGCCGACGCCTGCTGCTGGCGGGCGCTTCCGGTCTCGCGCTTACCGGTTGCGGCGGCCTGATCGGTCCGCCCGAGGCGTCCCGCCTTTACGTCCTTAAGCCCACGCTGGAGCAGGCGACGCAGGGAGCCAAGGTGGATTGGGCGCTTTCGATTGCTCTGCCCGATGCGTCCGCCGGTTTAGATTCGCAGCGTATCGCGATTTTGCGCCCGCCGGCGAACATGGACTATTACGCCGACGCGGAGTGGCCCGACCACCTACCCGTACTGGTGCAAAACGTCCTGCTGCAGGCCTTCGAGGAGAGCGGGCGCATCGAAGCGGTGGCGCCCGACACCGACGGCGTGCGTGCGGATTATATTCTGTCGACCGATCTGCGCGATTTCGAAGCGCGTTACGATCAGCCGGACGGCGTGCCGGTGGCGGTCGTGCGCATCGGTGCCAGGCTGGTCGGCGCCGTGAAGCGCAACATCGCCGGCCATTTCGACGCGGTCGAGGAAGTGCCCGCGAGCCAGAATTCCGTCGAGGCGGCGGTTGCGGCGCTCGACGAGGCGCTGGCTCGCGCGCTGGCGAAGATCGTCGCCTGGGCGCTGGAGACGCCATCGCCTTGAAGCGAATCGCCTGAGCCTGCCGCAGCGTTGGCGAAAGGTGGCTCGCCGGTCGAAGCCGCTGCGCGACGAAAACTGGCGGGCCACGCCCGACGATGATGAGCACTATGTTTACGCCATAGCCCTATGACGATTCACTGCGGCGATAGAACCGACTAGCAGTTTCGAACTCCACAGGATCTAGCTTGCTCAGCGTGTGACGCAATCGGGGAGATATCGGCCCAGGTTGGCTCACGCACATCCGTTCCGAGGCGGCAACCTTGCTGCAGGACCTGATCTACAACCGCATTCCAAACAGCGTGGGCTTCGGAAGCACCGTCAATCGCTGTGATCTTGAAACCCATCTTCATCGCCGGGGTG
The DNA here is from genome assembly GCA_963710025.1 of uncultured Alphaproteobacteria bacterium. Lineage (GTDB taxonomy): Bacteria > Pseudomonadota > Alphaproteobacteria > Micropepsales > Micropepsaceae > Rhizomicrobium. The sequence continues at coordinate 36,241 of CAVPYO010000012.1, forward strand.
ATTCTGGACTTCAGAGGTCCCAGCGGTTGCAACCCCGGACGCGCGAATGGCACCTGTGCATCGTCCCAGGTGACGCAAGGGACGAACGAAAAAGGAGCGCCGGGCATCCATCTCTGCCCACCATACAAACGCACTCCCGCAGGAGGCAGCTTGACCAATTTCATCGTGATCGCGCGGTGAAGTCCGGATTCCCAATTTGGAAGCTCGCCTCCAGGCAATACGTCAGCCTGTATGTTCACAACGAGCAGGGTGTCGAGAACGAATTGGCCGCCGACGTGACTGCCAAATAGGACGATGTCGCCCTCAGATAGATAGGACAACTTAGTCCGCTGCCCATTGGCGCGAAACTGGCGGCATATGGCGTACCGAAACATGTCCCCGAAGACCAACGGGTCTGTGTTTTGCCATCCGGCGCACGGCTGAGATTCGATAGCTTTCAGATCTAAGCGGGGATCATGCAGCCACCGCGGTCCATCGGGAACCCCGCTCTCTGGCAGCACTGTCCATTTGCTTTGGGGTTCCCATTCGCCCCAAAAAGCGATCTTCCCCTCACGAGGAGGGTTCTTCGGATCAGATGTCGAGGCACCGTTCGCAATAAGAAACTTCCGCTTATGGTCGCCGCGGTTCCAATCCTTCCATTCAGAGATGGCTCCGGTCCGCCGGTCAGGCCGGTGTTCGGATCCAGGGTGCATGAATTGCACCAGGTGATGGGATCTCATAATAGCCCAGCCTCTTTCAGTATCGTCGGCGCGGCCCATGTCCTCTGCTCATTCGTCAGGTGGAAGAAGGGCGTTACCTGTGCCTGTCCCCAAACCACTGCCGACCTACCAAGCCACCCGATCCGCATCTCATGTCTGCGCTCTACCGAGGGGAATGGCTTGAACGAGCGCCAACTGACGTTCCCCAGCAGCTCGAGGTGATGTGGGGCGACGGAGATAAGGATCAGGTCAGGCTTAAGCGCCTCGATGAGGTCCATCCAAAGTGGCCGCCCAGTCGCCCGGAGCCTAGCCTTGGCGTCACGGGCGAGTTTCGACCATGTGGGATCGGTCGCAAGTGGGGTCCCGATGTCAGTATGGAGGGCCGTGTTGGGTTGTACTCTCCACCACCGCGGATGACGGCTCGGATACCGCGCGCCGTAAAACGAAGCTCCGAGCGGTTGCAACAGGGTTTCAAAGGCCCGATTGAACCAGCGGCAGTAGGGTCTCAACTGAAAGTAGCCGCATAGCGCTTGTTCAAGGGTGTCTGGTTCAAGGCTTCGCTGGACTTCTATGCCGAAGCGTTGTCCTTCGAACTCGACGTTCGATGGGTTAAGGCCAACGGTCACGATCTTCAGCGCCGATGCAGCGTATGCTCGAAGGTCCCCAAAGTATAAGATCGGGATCGAGGGATTCACGACCCACGGTTCAGTCCGGAACTCCCGATAATGCGAGATCGCTCGCTCGTAGATTGGCCTTAGATCTTCCAACTCTCACCCTCCACCGGAACTGGGTGTGCCACTCTTCGCGTCTTGCTCGAGCCCTATCAGATCGGTCGCCCTTCGGTCGGTCGCTTCTTTTGTTGTGCGCGTCTCGCACGCGGTCATGGCTGCTGACGCGGCAAACACATGTGACGACGCGCAACGAATCCTATCTCCGTTGCACATGATTGGCAGCGCGGCAGCGGATTCACTGTCGCCCATTAGCATACTCGCGGGCCTTTCAGTCACGTATCAACAGCGAATCGCGTGCGAGCCCGCGGCAGATCGGCCACAAGGTTTGGGTCGGTGTTCCGTCGCTTATTTTGCCGCGCGATTCGGATGTGAGAACGGCAGTGAGTTGACAGCGGTGCCGGCGAAGGCAGCGATAAGATGACTGCGAGATAAAAGCGTCGATCTAGGATCGGCGCATGTGGTTGGTTGGGTTGAGGGTTTTCGGCATCGCAGGACATCACCCTTCTGGCGCGGCAGGTAAAGACACCAACGAATTTAATCCCTTAGATGCCAGCCATCGGGCCAAACGCGCGATGCTGTGCGATGTCTAGCCGGGACGAAGACTTGTGCGTCCGGCAGAGGCCGCATCCGCTGCCGCAGCGATTTTGACGGGCGTCCGAGCCGATGCCGGGCTGAATGGTGTCGGCGTTGCTTTCGGAAATCCAAACGGCCTCGGCTGCTCCACAAAGGCCGGACCGGAGCCGCGCCGTAAAGGGCGGCTCCGCCGTCGCGCTGCGATGCGCCGCCATGCGGCGCACCCTTGACTGCGCGTCTTGCCGGTCCGGCTGAGGGCCGGGAGCAGCCAAGGCTTGAACTGAGCGAACCGCTCCTGTCGTGACGCGGGGGAGGGGGAACGCATCATGGCGTATAAATCGGCCATTCTGCTTTAGCCGAGGCGGCGCGACGCTTGCGCATGTCCGAGCGCCGCCGCCCGTCAAAAGATTCACAGCTGCGAAGCGCCCGGACGCCCTCCCGGCGTGGAATCCTTCCTGATAATCTATACGACTATGCGGACCCACCAACGCGACGGAGCGGACGCCCGCCCATGCATGACTTGGCGACCTGGACGGTTACCGACGATTGGCCCGAACGTGTGCCGGTAACAGATGCGGAGGTGGATGTGTTCGAGGCCCGGTTCGGCGATCTGTTCGACGATCTGTTCGGGCCGTGCCGATGATGTGAGGAGGCCGTCATGACTGTGCCCACCAAAGCCGTTGCGACACGCGCCGTTCTGTACTTGCGGGTCTCGACCGTCCGCCAGGCCGAGCATGATGTCTCCATCCCCGACCAGAAAAGACAGGGCGAGGCCTATTGTGCCGCGCGCGGGTATCAGCTGATCGACACCTATGTGGAACTGGGTGCGTCGGCCACCAACGACCGCCGTCCCGAGTTCCAGAAAATGATCGAAGCGGGCATCACCAAGCCCGCGCCGTTCGACGTGGTGGTGGTGCATAGCTTCTCGCGCTTTTTCCGCGATCACTTCGAGCTTGAGTTCTATGTGAGGAAGCTCGCCAAGAACGGCGTCAAGCTAGTCTCCATCACCCAGGAAATGGGCGACGATCCCATGCACGTCATGATGCGACAGATCATGGCGCTGTTTGACGAGTACCAGTCCAAGGAGAACGCCAAGCACGTTCTGCGGGCCTTGAAAGAGAATGCCCGCCAGGGCTTCTGGAACGGATCGCAGCCGCCCATCGGTTATCGTGTCGTTGCGGCAGAACAGCGTGGCTCGAAGACCAAGAAGAAACTGGAGATCGATCCACTGCACGCGGACACCGTGCGGCTCATCTATCGCCTCAATTTGGAGGGTGACGGCAACTCTGGCGCCATGGGTATCAAAAACATTGCCGCCTACTTGAACGCCCGGCACATCTTCACCCGCGACGGTGGGCGCTGGGGTGTCGGACAGGTTCACCGCATCCTGACCCGGACGACCTATATCGGCCGCCATGAGTTCAACAAGCGGTCCAAGACCAAGGAACTCAAGCCCGTCAGCGAAGTGGTCGGAGTGGATGTGCCGCCCCTTATCGAAAAGGCAATCTTCGATACCGTCCAGGCCCGCCTCAGATTGCGCAACCCCAAGGTCACTCCTGCCCGCGTGACCAGCGGGCCGACCCTGCTGACCGGCATCTGCTTCTGTGGCAATTGCGGCGGCGCGATGACCCTGAGGACTGGGAAGGGCAACCGCTACCGCTACTACACGTGCTCGACCAAGGCCCGGCAGGGAGAAACCGGCTGCAAGGGCCGTTCGATTCCAATGGCAAAACTGGACGACTTGGTTGCCAACCACATCGCGGACCGGCTGCTACAGCCCGACCGGCTGGAAGAAGTCCTCGCTGCCGTCCTCGACCGCCGCCAGGAGCGCTCCGAGCGCCGCCGCCAGCACATCGGCGAACTCAACAAGCGGGCCACCGAGGCCGACGCGCGGCTCAAGCGGCTGTACGATGCCATCGAGAACGGCGTAGCCGATCTGGACGACCCCGATCTGAGGGAGCGCATCGCCAGCCTCAAGGCCACGCGTGACCAAGCCCAGGTCGATGCCGAGCGCGCCCAGGCCACCCTTCAAGGCTCCGGGCAGGCGATCACCCCCGCGATGCTCGCCAAGTTCGGCAGGACGGCCCGTGAGCGGATGCGCGTCGATGGAGGCGGCTACCGCCGCGACCATCTACGGGCGCTGGCACAACGCGTCGAGGTCGCTGACACCGAAGTTCGGATCATGGGGTCGAAGGGTAACCTGCTCAGTACTTTGGTCGCCGCCGCAGGAGGGAAATCGGCTACGCACGGCGTTCGCAGTTCTGTACTGAAGTGGCGGACAGGGAGGGATTCGAACCCCCGGTACGGTTACCCGTACGCCGCATTTCGAGTGCGGTGCTTTCAACCGCTCAGCCACCTGTCCGCGCCGCAGAATCCTACCGTTTTCAATGTGAACGCGGTAGCACATTCAGCGAACAAACCTGGACCATGGACCATTCTTGGACCAAATCGCCACCGGCCCCGGTTTGAGCGCGCGGTTCTACATGCCCTTGAGCACGTTCGACAAGAGCGAACCCGCTACCTGCGCTGCTGCGGCCTCCGCGTCTGTCGTGGAGTGGCTATAGATGCCTAAGGTTATGGCCGCGTTGGCATGACCCAGCCGAGCGCTGACAGCGGCCACCGGTACCCCGGCTTGCAAGAGCAGGGTGGCGTGCGTGTGTCTCAGGTCGTGAAAACGAAGCTTGCCAAGGCCGATCTTGGCAGCGCGCGCCCCAAACGCCTTGCTGATGGGACCGTGCCGCCGCGCCCGCGTGGGGTCTATCGGCGAGGCGGGGAATACCAGGGCGGCCGCCGGAAGCAAGCTGTGTAACGTCGCCACGCCGTCCATGCCCCGGAGCCCTCGCTGTTCTGCTTCCTGGCGGTCCCGCTCCCGCTTGAGCAAGGCGGCAAGCCCATCGTCCAGCCGGATCGTGCGTCGGCTGCGCTCAGTCTTGGGCGTGCCGCGTTCAAGCCCCGCGCTTGTCGGCTTGAGCGCCGCGTCAATGCGCAGCGTTTTCGTGTCCCAGTCCACAGCCGCCCATTCCAGCGCCAGCAATTCGTTGACGCGCGCGCCCGTGCCCGCAGCGAGTGCGACGACAGTAAATAATGGATCGCCGCCGAATGCACCCAGAAGCTTGTCAAGCTCGGGCTGCGTGAGCGCACGTCCGCCGCTCTGCGCGTTGACCTTTGGCGGCGACGCGTTCGTGACCGGGTTGCGCGCGACGGCTGCAATCTTGACTGCCGCCTTGAAGCACGAACCAAGCACGACGTGTACATAGTGGATTGTCGAAGGGTGCAGGCCGTCCGTTTCGAGTTGGCGATATAGCTCGTTGATGCGAACCGATGACAGCTTTTGAAGGGGGACTTTGCCGAGTGCCGGAATGATGTGGCGATTTATAATGGCGTTCTGCCGGTCATAGGAGCGGGTGGATACGGCGCGTTTCAGGTATTGCTCAGCCCAAGTAGTTGCCCATTCGCCCAGCGTCATGCTCGTAGGTGCTGTCCAAGTGTTCTGAGCGATTTCTGCCCGGATCACGTTACGGCGTGAAACTGCGTCCTCTTGCGTGCCTGCGACCGTCTCGGTGCGGCGCTTTCCGTCCTTGACGTATCGGATGCGCCACGTGTTTTCGCCGCGCCGATCTATGCTCGCGAGCTTCTTAGCCTTCTTCGCCATCACTTCCGCTCCTTGCGCGAACGCTGGCTACTCACCGTTGCCGCCACCGCCGACGGCAAGATAGCCTCGCGAATTTCCAACAACGCTCTCTGCTCTGCCGTCACTGGCGATTGTATACCCGCCTCTTGTGTCCGCTCGTGCGCATTCATCATTCTGAGCCACCAGTAATCTGCCATCATTTCGGCATCGTGCTCGGGGCCGCGCAATTTTACGGGCGCATCTAGGCGTTCAAATAGTCTGGCGATACCCGCTCTAAGATATTCGGCTTGTTCGGATGGCTGACTATATGCGGTCAACTCAGTAGCCAAGAACCCAACCAACCGTCCAAGCGCCCGGGCGCGTGGCGTCAGCCGAGGCTCGATCTCAGCCCATGCGCCTCTCTCCAGGCTTTCCTGCAATCGAGATTCTACTTCCATAGGAAGCGACCTCCCCGTCGTTTGTCCTTGAGCTTTGAGTGCTGCAATCAGGTTGCTGGAAATACGTACGGGCTGCGTGTCGGCTCGGGGCATGTTGTCTCCAATCCCTCTCGTACTTTTAACTGGCATAGCACACTCAGAAGTCCGTTGCAACAAAATACCCTTGCAATGCTTCACGGTGAAGCCTATAGTGATTTATCGAAGCCCCTAACTTCTTGTGAGTTTTTTGGGAGTTGCACATGAGTGAATCCATAGAAACGCGGCCTCTTATGCCCGGCGAGCTGGCTAAGCTCATGGGCTGTTCGCGGCCTGTAATTGACGCGGCATTGAAGGCTGGAAAAATCCCGCATACGCGACTTGGGCGGCGAATTTTCATCCCTAGGGCGGCTGCGCTGGCGCTACTGAACGGTGAATCGTTCAAGCGCGCAGATTGAAGACTGCCGAACAGGCACTCCAAGAGGCCAACAACATGCTTACGCCAACCGAGCGGCAGGAAATCATTGGCCACGCCATAGACGCAGCATCTCGCGTGGCACGCGACGGCGGCATTGGGCACGTCGAACTTCCGCACCCGGAGACTGGCAAACTCACGACTGTCGAAATCGACCAGAGGCGCGCCCGCGAGGTGATCTGTTGGTTGAACGACGTTCTGGCCGAAGTCCTTTGGAAACAAATTCGAGACGGACAACCGCTTGCGCTGAAAGATCGACTGTTCCTGAAAATATGGACAGCTTCCACGATTGCGGAAAGCGAAGATGCAGAACGCGAACATCGGACAGAATCCAAGAAGCACCGGGCTCAACTCTATCTCGTCAACGGCGACAATCCATGAGCCGGACGGCTCAGTATCAAGGTTCTTCGTCACGCGGTCGTAGGAGACACAACCGCAAAAACAAAGAGGAGTATGTGTCTCATGCACGTGCTATCCACCGACCACCGAGCCGTCACCTATGACTTAGTTACAGGGTTACGAGCGGCAGGTGCCGCACTCGTGGTCGTTCCAGAAGTCACGGGAATTGATTGGCGTGCGGTCATGGCCGACTCAAGCCAATCCATCGTTATTACAAATCGGCCGTCCCAAGCTCTCCGTCTCTGTCTTCAAGGCCAACCAGCCATCGCAGTTATGGGCGCTTCAGAGCCCGCCATCGCGAAGTGGCTTCGCGCACGTGGCGCCAATGCAAAAAATAAAGCGGGAGCGCACTGATGAGCGCCGCTATTTCAGCCGCCAAAAGAGCGGATGAGCCATTCTTTGCAGACCTAGAGCGCCGTCGGTTGACTCAGGCCCAGGTTGAAGCGGCCGGTATGTGGTTCGAGACCAATGCTCGCGACCTGTCGCGCGAATTCCCGCCGGTTCAGGCGATCTGCATTCCCTATTTTACTCCCGACGGCCAAGAGATGGAGTGCGCAAACGATAGCGACTTGCTGTTCTGCCGCGTTCGTCTTCTGGAGGAACCGCCAAAAGGGTTCGTGCAAAAGAAGGCGCCAAAGTATTTACAGGCGCGCGGGAGTGGCGTGCACGCCTATTTCCCAAAAGGCACTGAAATCGACTGGCCAGTAGTGCTTTCCGACCCTCAGCAACCACTTCTCATTACGGAAGGTGAATTCAAAAGCCTCACCGCCTGCTTGCACGGCTTTGCCACAGTGGGGCTTGGCGGCGTGTACAACTTCACCAAAGACGGCGCGCTGTTGCCGGAGCTTCAAGCCATCGCGTGGCAGGGCCGCTTCGTTTACATCATCTATGACAGCGATCTGTCAACGAAGGCCGATGTGCAGGTTGCCGAATGGCGCCTTTGCAGCGAACTGTTGAATCGCGGGGCCATCGTGCACGCTGCACGATTACCAATACCTGCGAGCGGCGGCAAAGTTGGAGTTGACGACTTCCTGCAAGAACACGGCCCCGACGCGCTGCGCGAGTTACTCAAAAACGCCCAACCGGCTGAAATCGACAGACTTTGCCTTCTCGACAACAACAAAGAACCGGAAAATCTGGAAAAGATGGACGCGGTGTTCGCCGCTTCGGACCTCCCACACTACCAGCGGCTTGGGAGGCGCGTGCACATCACCCGCAATGCCAACACCGACGAAGAGCGGCCCGGCGCCCTCGTGATCCGCGAATGCACACGGCGCGTTATCCAACAGGACGCGCAACGCATTATCACTTTCCAGAAATTTGACGCCCGTCGTTCCGGTGGCGGCGCCTACGTACCGGCGCAATGCCCGGACAGGTTGGCAGAGATGTATCTGTGCAAGTCGAATGGATGGTCCGTCCCCGAGCTTCGTGGCGTCCGCGAGAGCCCGACGCTGCGCGCTGATGGCTCCATCCTACAGACGCCCGGATATGATCGCGCGACCGGATATCTGTACGCGCCTCAGCTTGAGTACCCGACAATTCCTGAGAATCCCTCTCGTGCGGATGCTGAGGTTGCTTTCGACATGCTCGCGCATGTCGTGCGCGATTTCGACTTTGCAAGCAATGCCGATGCGTCCGTTTGGCTCGCTGCCGTTCTGACGGATGCCGTTCGGCCCGCACTTGAGGCGGCGCCGGTGTTCGGCTTTGACGCCCCGCAGTTCGGCGCGGGAAAGTCGCTATTGGCGAACCTTGTTTGCCTGATTGTTCATGGTACGAAGCTTATCGGCAAGGGCTGGACCGCTGACGAAGCCGAAAACGAAAAGCGGCTCTATGCGGCACTGCTGGCGGGCGAGCATTCCTATCTGGCCGACAATATTAAGAAAGGGCTTCCGTTCGGCGGCGAGGCGATTGCCGCAATTCTAACTCAGGACCAATGGGCAGCCCGCAAGCTCGGCAAGAGCGAGCAGACGCCGGTCTCCACGCGGACAATGTTTTATGCAACCGGCGTCAATCTGACCTTCACGGCGGACCTGGTACGGCGCGCGCTTAAATGCCGGATCGAACCACAGGTAGAGCATCCCGAAAACCGACCTTTCAGCTATGACGTAGCGGCCGACACGCTTGCGAACCACGCGCGGCTGTTAACCGCTGCCCTCACTATTATCCGTGCCTACACGGTTGCCGGGCTCCCAATGCAGGGCAAGTTCAAGCCGATGGGGAGTTTCGGCGAGTTTGACATGCTTGTGCGCGGTGCACAGCTGTGGCTCGGCCTTGCGGACCCCCTTGAAACCCAACGGGACATAGAATCCATCGATCCTGAGATAGACGCGCTCGCGCGCGGCCTTGAGCTTCTGGAAGCGGTATTCGGTGGTCGTGCATTCCAAGTGAAGGAAATTGCTGCATTGGCGGGCAAGGTCAAATCGGACACTGAAAACTCCTTGCTCGATTGGGTTAGGGAGAACATGACGCCACCGCGTGACGGCTCAATCGTCAACACCAAGGCGCTCGGGCACTACTTCAAAGAGAAACGCGGTACACCGCGCGACGGGCGCAGACTGGTGATCGTGGATGCTGGTACTGCCGAAGCAAATGGCAAACTGGGGCGAGACGGAACGATTTGGCGCGTCGGTCAAGAGCCACTGTGAGAGTTATGAGGGTTTTGAGAGATGCCCCAAGTACGCTGCTTAGAAGTGTCAGAGGTGGTCAATGACATATTATAAGAGAGAGATTCCAACATCTCTCAGAAGTCTCATAAGTCTCACGCCTATGGCGACGGCGCGCTGCCACCGCCGTTTGCCGTCACGCGCGGCCGCAACGTCGCTTAGGTGAGCACCCATGAGCCGAACACCTTTCCTGCCTGAGTCCAAAACCGTGATACTCGCCGACCTGAGCGAGCGGCAGGCCGTGTTTGTCCGTGAATACGTGGAGCGCGGCGGCAGGCCGGGCGCCGCAGTGGACGCAGCCGTAGCGGCGGGCTACGCGCGTCCTGGTCGCGCGGGACGGGCGGCGGCACGTTCCCGAGCATACGAGCTTCTGAGAAACCCCAAGGTGCTCACCGCCCTCCGTGACGAACTCACACGTAAGCTCAATACTGGTGCGGCTCTCGGCGTCCAGGTGCTAATTGATCTGGCCCAGCGCGCGCAGAGCGAACAGGTGAGGTTCAGCGCCGCGCGAGAACTTGTTGATCGCGGATATGGGCCCGTCGTGTCGCGATCTGCCAACCTCAACGCAAATGCCTCTATTGAGGATTTCTGGGCCAGGCTGGACGCCATGGAAGCCGCCGCCGGACAAGCGCCCCCTGTTGATGGTGGAGCCATCGAACATTCGCCCGCGCCGCCGCGTGGCGACGAAGGTGATGGTTGATTGCTCAGCACGCGGTGCAGAACCGGCAGTGTCAGCCGACTGGCCGCCTGCCCTCTCCTTCCGCTTTGCGCGCATCGCGCCCCATCGGCGTCGAATTGACGGTGAAATCGCCCGATTTGGTCCGCAAGGTGGTCCAGCACGTGGCCGCGCAATACCTAAGTCGCTGTCATCGCTTTCATTTTCGCCGCGTGCGTACTGCACCTTGACTGCGGTGCTGCGAAATTTCGCCGGGAGCGCACGGCATGGTCGCCGGCACTGGCCACGTTCTCCGAACCGAGTCGGCTTTCCGCGATTGGTTCAACCCGATCCAGCTTGTAGCGATCCGCTTCCGCCTGCTTCGTCCCGACAGCGACGCCGCTGCTCCGAGCATGGCCGCACAGCGCGGTCTGTTTCGCTCAGAAATCGGCCCCCTGCCCCTCCGGGGGGGGGGCCTTCGATAGAAAAAGGGCAATGCGTTGCTAAGGGCCTTACAGGGGATAGAAACTGTTTTTGACTTTCAGGACTGCCGCCATCGCTCCCGGCGCTCCCATCGCCTGCCGCTACACACAAACGGCCACGCGCGCCACATATCCAAAATTGACTCTGCAAAATAGGTTCGACAACTGCATTGGCGGGGCGGCGTTGTCGAGATCGACATTTATCTTCTATGACCCTAATCGCAGCGCTCAACACCCATGCCGTCAGTCGTGCAAGTCGTCGTCGGGCTCAGTGATCCGGTTGGGGAAGATTTCTGACCATAGCAGCGCTCAACACCCATGCCATCGGTCGTGCAAGTTGTCGTCGGGCTAAATGGCTCTGTCGGGGAAGATTGCTGACCATAGCAGCGAAGCACGCCCATGCCATCGGTCGTGCAAGTCGTAGCCTGGCCAAGTGGTCCAGTCGGCGGAGCTTGCTGAACGCAGCGGATCACCCCATTGGCGTCGGGTGTACAGACCTGCCCTCCACCTGGGGGATAGTACTGCGCAGCGACCGGGCTTGCCAGCGTGGCTACCGCCATAAGTGACAGCAACGAACGCAACAGCTTCATCTTCGTGTCTCCTAGAGGCTTGGTGATCCAAACGTCAGGCAGTTCGATCAGGGGCACGGATGCGCCCGCATGATTCCGAAGCCAGCCACTATCGCGGCTGAGTTTTCTCGCGCTTCGGGATGATCGCGCAGGAACAGCGCAAAATCCCCTTCTGCTTCTGCCGTTGAGATTGGCGTGTCTGTTGGCAGGCAGCCAGCGTTGCTCTTGCCCACGAATGCCTTCATTAAGAACAGACCGTCCGTTAACCCACGGAAGTACAATTCGCAGGTTAGCGCAGCCGTATCACGCACGGATTGATTCGTGTCTGATGGCGGATTGCAGGCGGTGTAGAGAATATCCGCTTTTAGAATGTCGTTTGATGGGCCACCAACTTGCGCGCTCGCTGAAAACACAGAAAGCGCAGCTAGAGCCACCACGCTTGCGAGGGCTGCTCTTTTCAACTGTTTGAGTTTGTTGCTGGCGTAACTTGGAGCACGGCCAATAAGCAGCCGCGCGACCATGAAACGAGGAATGTGCATAGCCGTCCGTCCTTACCCACGTGGCGGTAATTGGCAGTCTCCGCCTTCCGTATGGGTGTAATCCCGCGTCGGTAAACATTTTGTTGCTTTAAAGCGGTTGCTGTATAAGCAACAATATTTCTCGTTTCCTCGGATGGGCGACCTCCGGGATGTCTTCGCTTTCAACCTACGCCGACTCCGGCATGGAAAAGACATGTCGCAGGAGGAGCTTGCGGATATAGCGGGTATCAATCGCACCTACGTGTCCAAACTTGAAACCGGCGCGACCTACGCGGGCTTGGAGATTATCGGCAAACTTGCGGACGTTTTTGAGATCGACGCGGCAGAGCTCCTAAAACGACCGTTGAAGCGCGGGCGGCCCAAATGACCCGCCCGTTGAGGCAGTGCTCGCCATCGTTTCATAGCTTGGTTATGCCGAAATTCTGCGAAGCGCCCCTGCGCACCCCGGCGGGGAGACACTATTAACGCTGCCCGAACGGCTTCGACCAGCCACTAAGGAGCGTTAGTCCCAAATGCATAGTGCGACATAGAACAGATCAAACGTTCCATATCTCACGCCCAGAGAACACGTTCTGAGGAATCCCCCCGGCTTTGCAGCCGAGGGGTGATCCTTCGATGGAAAAATCCACTTACCGTGGTTTCCCAACCGACTCCCGCATACAAGTTGCAGCAAAGGCCGCACCCCGTCAATAATGAACCTACGAGAGATAGGGGCTTAGGGGACGGAAACCTTGGAACTTCAGGAAGACCTGACACTCGGCATCGACCTCGGCATCGGCTCCTGCGGCTGGGCGGTAATTCGGCAAGCAGGTGAGAACGGCGAAATCGTCGATTGGGGCGCACGCACCTTCGACGTGCCGGAAACCGACAAGGAGCGCACGCCGACCAATCAGCTTCGGCGGGAACATCGCGGCTTGCGTCGTGTGCTGAAACGCCGTCGCCAGCGGATGAACGCCATCCGGCAACTTTTCAAACAACAGGGCTTGCTAGACGGCGACGGCAAATCTGCGCTCAACAAACCAGGTCTCGATCCCTGGCAACTGCGCGCCGACGGGCTGGACCGCAAATTGACCGGCGAAGAATTTGCTGTTGTGCTCGGCCACATCGCCAAGCATCGCGGCTTCAAATCGAACAGCAAGCGCAAATCGAACGCCGCGTCCGACGATTCCAAAATGCTAAAGGCCATTGGTGAAACCGTGGATAAGCTCGCGGCCTATCGCACTGTCGGCGAGATGTTTGCCAAGGATGATACCTACGCTATTCGTAAGCACAATCGAGACGGCGACTACAGCCGTTCGGTATTGCGTGATGACCAGGAACGCGAGGTTAAGCTCCTGTTCGACAACCAGCGGCGCGCGGGCAATGCACAGGCGAGTGTGGAACTGGAGCAAGCCTACATCACCGCAGCCTTCTTTCAGCGGCCATTGGCGGACAGTGAAGACAAGGTTGGCCCCTGCCCCTTCGAGCCAGGCGAGACGCGCGCGGCAAAATTCTCGCCTTCATTCGAGAGATTCCGCTTTCTCTCCCGGTTGACATCCTTGCGTCTGCAAACCTTCGACGGCAGCCGCCCGCTCACGCCTGAAGAAATCGCAGCCGCTTGCGCCAATTTCGGTAGCCAGAACGGCATGACCTTCAAACGCCTGCGCAAATTGTTTGACCTGGACGATGGCGTGCGCTTCGAGGGGCTTCCCATCGAGGAAGAAGGCAAACGCGATCTGGCAAACCGCGGCTCCTCGAATGGCTGTATGCGGGGCACGAATGCCCTGCGCGATGTGCTCGGTGATGCCTGGAACACTTTCCGCGATGCCCCCGACAAACTCGACCGCATCGCTTTCGTTCTCACCTTCCGCGAAGATTTGACTTCGGTCCGTAAGGGACTGGATGACATCGGCCTTGCGCCGCTGGTCCTTGAAGCACTGATGAAGGGCGTGGAAGACGGCGCATTCTGCGACTTCAAAGGGGCGGCGCACCTTTCAGCCAAGGTCAGTCGCGCGGTGATTCCGTACTTTCTGCAAGGCATGGTTTACGACAAGGCGATGGCGGCGGCGGGATACGATCACGCCAAGCGCCCGGAAACAAAGCTGGACCAGATCGCCAATCCGATAGCGCGTAAATCGCTGACGGAAGCAATCAAGCAGGTGAAGGCCATCGTGCACGAATACGGCCTGCCTGGGCATATCCATGTCGAACTTGCACGTGATGTGGGCAAGAGCAAGGAAGAACGCGACGAAATCAGCCGTGGCATTGAAAAACGCAACAAAGACAAGGATTGGTTGGCGGAAAAATTCTGCGAAGACGTAGGAAGAGAGCCGCGCGGCGGCGAAGATTTGCTGCGCTACGAATTGTGGCGGGAACAGAACGGGTTCTGTCTGTACTCAAACAAGGAAATCCCCATCGGCGCAATTACGGCAGCCGACAACTCGGTCCAAGTGGATCACATCCTGCCGTGGAGCCGTTCCGGCGACGACAGCTTCGTCAACAAAACGCTCTGCTTCGCCAAGGAAAACCAGGAGAAGAAAGGTCAAACACCGTTTGAGTGGTTCGGTAAGGACGAAACGCGCTGGCAGACATTTTTCGAATGCGTCGAATCCAATAAGGCGATGAAAGGCCGTAAGAAGCGGAACTACCTGCTCAAGGATGCGAAGGTGCTTGAGGAAAAATTCCGCCCTCGGAATCTGAACGACACACGCTATGCTACCCGTTTGCTGCTTGATGCGCTTGCCCGCTGGTATCCCGAAGACGGCAAGGTGCATGTCTTGGCCCGGCCTGGTGCGTTGACCAACCGGCTGCGCATCGGCTGGGGCGTTCAGCATTTCAAGAAGATTCAGGAGCCGGACGGGGAGAAACGCCGTGCCGACGACCGCCATCATGCGCTGGACGCGTTGATTGTGGCAGCAACCGGCCAAGGAGCGCTGGCGAAACTGACCCAAGCGTTTCAGGAAGAAGAAAAACTTGGCGGGCATCGCGATTTTTCGAATTTGCCGCCGCCCTGGCCGGGCTTCTTCGAGGAATTGAACAAAAAATACGCCCGAATTTTCGTCAGCCGCGCGGAACGGCACCGGGCGCGGGGAGAATCCCATGCCGCAACCATCCGCCAGATTGCAGAACGCGACGGCGAAACCGTGGTTTATGAGCGCAAAGGCATCGAAGCGTTGACCGAGAAGGACTTGGACCGAGTAAAGGACCCGGAGCGCAACGCCAAGCTGGTCGAAAATCTCCGCGCTTGGATCGCCGACGGCAAGAAAAAGGGCACGTGGCCGAAATCGCCCAAGGGCGACGATGTGAAGAAGGTACGCCTTCAAACGAACAAGAAGGTGGACGTTCTGATCCGCAACGGCGCGGCCGACCGGGGCGAGATGACGCGTGTGGACGTATTCCGAAAAAAGAACAAGAAGGGGAAGTGGGAGTTCTTCCTTGTACCGATTTATCCGCATCAAGTGGCGGACGAAAAAGAGTGGCCAACGCCCCCGAATAGCTACGTTCAGGCTTACAAGGACGAAGCGCTTTGGCCTGAAGTCGATGCCACCTATGAGTTTTTGTGGAGCATCTACCCTCTCTCCTTCCTAGAAATCGAAAAGCCGGATGGCACGATTATAGACGGCTATTATCGAGGGATGAACCGCTCGACCGGCGCTGTGGCCGTTTCGCCCCACCACACAAAAAGCATTCTGGTACAAGGCATCGGCGTCAAAACGCTTAAGGCGGTTGCAAAGTATCAAGTTGACCGCCTTGGTCGGCGGTTCCCTATCGAACGAGAGACGCGCACATGGCATGGCGAGGTCTGCACGTAAGCAAGCCGTCACGACTTTCTTTGGGAGATAACCAGATCGTCATCGCTCAGGACGAAGGCGAAGTGCGGCTAGCACTGGAGGATGTCGCCTGGATTGTGCTCGACACGCCGCAGGCGACGCTGACCTCTAGTCTTCTCTCAGCCTGCATGGCAGCGGGGATTGTGATTATCGCAACTGACGAAAAACACACGCCTTCGGGTATCGCGCTGCCGTTCCATCGCCATTTCCGCCAGGGGGAAATCGCACAAGTGCAAATCGCCATGGGTGTGCCCCTGAAAAAGCGTCTGTGGCAATCCATCGTCCGTATGAAAATCCAGAATCAGGCGGCGGCTCTCGATGCACTGGAGCAGCCGGGCGGGTCAACTTTGCGCGAAATGGCGCGCCTGGTAGGCTCCGGCGATCCCGACAATGTGGAAGCACGCGCGGCCCGCGATTACTGGTCGAAACTATGGACCCAATTCCGCCGTGAAGACGATGGCGACCGCCGTAACAAACTTCTGAACTATGGCTATGCAGTGGTGCGTTCGGGCGTGGCGCGCGCCCTCGTCGCCTCTGGCCTTCTCCCGGCATTCGGTTTGATGCACGCCAGCGCGACCAATGCCTTCAATCTTGCGGACGATGTGGTGGAACCGTTCCGACCCTTTGTCGATATACTGGCATGGCGCACAGCAGAAGAAGGAAAACCCAGCCGGAACGAGTTGACGCTGGAAGATCGCCGGACCATGGCCGGTATTCTTTTGCAGGAGGCAACGGCAGGCGGAGAAAAACTTACCCTTCTTGTGGCGGCGGACAAAGCCGCCGAGTCACTTGTGCGGGCGATGGAAGGCGCGACGGCGGAGGCGCTCGTCCTGCCAGTGTTGACCTCGAACGGATCATGAAGACCGAGGAGGTACGCATCTTGTGGCTGTTCGTCTTCTTCGATCTGCCGGTCGGCACAAAGAAAGAGCGGCGGGCGGCGACACGCTTCCGAAACTTCCTGAAGGACGATGGCTATATGATGCTGCAATGGTCGGTATATGCGCGGGTCTGTCGCGGCGAGGAAGCTGTGGACAAACATGTGCAGCGCGTGACCAAAAGCCTTCCTTCCAAGGGAAGTGTGCGCGCGCTACAAGTGACGGACAAACAATATGCCCGGATGAAGCTGCTTCTGGGCGAGGCCGGGAAAAATGAGAAAGTTGCACCCCAACAGCTTGTCCTGCTCTGATTTCGGCCTGCTTCAGCAGACGGAAATCAGAGCAGTTTCAGGGCGTTCCGGCGAACCTAGCCTACCTGATGGGAGTCGGTAGGGAAACCACGGCTGAACGCGTCGACCGTGCGACAGCACCGTGTCAGCCTACCTGATGGGAGTCGGTAGGGAAACCACGGCCCGATCGAGCACGCTACACGCTTGGCGTACTGAGCCTACCTGATGGGAGTCGGTAGGGAAACCACGGCCGACCGCAGCGTGCGCGTGCAGTCGACATGACTAGCCTACCTGATGGGAGTCGGTAGGGAAACCACGGCGCACAGAATGCGCGTGCCGTCGGCCAGCGTAGCCTACCTGATGGGAGTCGGTAGGGAAACCACGGCCGAATTGGCGGTAGCCTGACATGCGGTGTGGAGCCTACCTGATGGGAGTCGGTAGGGAAACCACGGCGGAAATCGACCGCAATTCCATCGGTTTCTAAGCCTACCTGATGGGAGTCGGTAGGGAAACCACGGCGCGGTCACGGAGTTGGCGCGGGTCAAGCCCAGCCTACCTGATGGGAGTCGGTAGGGAAACCACGGCGCCATCAAGGGCTTCAATGAGCATCGGATTAGCCTACCTGATGGGAGTCGGTAGGGAAACCACGGCCAAAGGGTCGAGCCACCCGCGCCTGCGGCCAGCCTACCTGATGGGAGTCGGTAGGGAAACCACGGCGTCACCGTTGAAGAGCAGCATTCTGATGAGAGCCTACCTGATGGGAGTCGGTAGGGAAACCACGGCCGCGCGATCTGCTTGGCTCTGAAGGGCAACAGCCTACCTGATGGGAGTCGGTAGGGAAACCACGGCTTGGCTCCGCGCGTATTGGCGCGAACCAATAGCCTACCTGATGGGAGTCGGTAGGGAAACCACGGCACCACGGGGCCGATGTCCGATCCGGCACCAAGCCTACCTGATGGGAGTCGGTAGGGAAACCACGGCGCCATCAAGGGCTTCAATGAGCATCGGTTAGCCTACCTGATGGGAGTCGGTAGGGAAACCACGGCCTTTGGGACAATAACGTTCCCGCGTTGGCAAGCCTACCTGATGGGAGTCGGTAGGGAAACCACGGCGAGAAAATTTTGCACGTCGTCATAGAGCAAAGCCTACCTGATGGGAGTCGGTAGGGAAACCACGGCTGGTCAGGGCGGTTTGCGCGGCAAGGTCGCAGCCTACCTGATGGGAGTCGGTAGGGAAACCACGGCCTGGACCACCGGCAGGTGCAAGTCGTGATGAGCCTACCTGATGGGAGTCGGTAGGGAAACCACGGCTGTAAAGCCGCCGACCGTGCCGACCGGGCCAGCCTACCTGATGGGAGTCGGTAGGGAAACCACGGCTGTAATCGTAAACATCCCGCCACTATCCGCAGCCTACCTGATGGGAGTCGGTAGGGAAACCACGGCGAAGAGGACGCGCGTATCGCCGAAGCATGGAGCCTACCTGATGGGAGTCGGTAGGGAAACCACGGCCCGCGGGCTTGACCCGTGCCAACTCTGTGAAGCCTACCTGATGGGAGTCGGTAGGGAAACCACGGCTGAGATTTGGGCATAGGCGACGTGGCCCGCAGCCTACCTGATGGGAGTCGGTAGGGAAACCACGGCGTGAGCCAGCGCACTGTGACGCTCGAGTCGACAGCCTACCTGATGGGAGTCGGTAGGGAAACCACGGCACATTCGGCGGCAACGTCAGGTCACGATCGTAGCCTACCTGATGGGAGTCGGTAGGGAAACCACGGCAACCACCTGAGGCACATGGATATCGCCCGAAGCCTACCTGATGGGAGTCGGTAGGGAAACCACGGCAACGGCCGTCAGCAATAATGCGCTGACGATAGCCTACCTGATGGGAGTCGGTAGGGAAACCACGGCGGAGAAAAAAGAGCAGTTGTACTCCATCATAGCCTACCTGATGGGAGTCGGTAGGGAAACCACGGCGTTGAGTGTAAACATGCCGTCGACCGATGCAGCCTACCTGATGGGAGTCGGTAGGGAAACCACGGCGATGAAAACGGCAAGTGATCCCACCCCCGCAGCCTACCTGATGGGAGTCGGTAGGGAAACCACGGCACACCATATGTGACCGTCCCCGTGCAGCTTAGCCTACCTGATGGGAGTCGGTAGGGAAACCACGGCGCGACCCGGCGCACCGTGAGCTGGGGTGGAAGCCTACCTGATGGGAGTCGGTAGGGAAACCACGGCACATTCGGCGGCAACGTCGGTCACGATCGTAGCCTACCTGATGGGAGTCGGTAGGGAAACCACGGCCTGAATAGAAGCAACCAGCGTGCCGGTAAGAGCCTACCTGATGGGAGTCGGTAGGGAAACCACGGCGCGATCGGATGCGCTTCCAAAGGACTCTATAAGCCTACCTGATGGGAGTCGGTAGGGAAACCACGGCCCCAATGCGGCAATCCGG
Source organism: uncultured Alphaproteobacteria bacterium (assembly GCA_963710025.1). Lineage (GTDB taxonomy): Bacteria > Pseudomonadota > Alphaproteobacteria > Micropepsales > Micropepsaceae > Rhizomicrobium. The sequence continues at coordinate 55,497 of CAVPYO010000012.1, forward strand.
CAAGCCCCAACAAGCCTACCTGATGGGAGTCGGTAGGGAAACCACGGCAACCACTTGCGGCACATGGATATCGCCCGAAGCCTACCTGATGGGAGTCGGTAGGGAAACCACGGCTCGCAAAGTGCGGGATCCGATCGGGTACGTATGAGCCTACCTGATGGGAGTCGGTAGGGAAACCACGGCGCAATTTCATGCTAAGTCTCCTCGAGTCAATAGCCTACCTGATGGGAGTCGGTAGGGAAACCACGGCGAACTACTTGATGGCGCGATGCAGATCGCGGAGAGCCTACCTGATGGGAGTCGGTAGGGAAACCACGGCCATTTGGGGCAATAACGTTCACCGCGTTGGCAAGCCTACCTGATGGGAGTCGGTAGGGAAACCACGGCGGACGTTTCGGTTCATTCGGACCCATGAAGGGTCCACATGAACCGAACGCTGCGCGGCCGGCTCAGAAAGCGAAACGCAGGCAGGTTTCCGCAATGCCTACTGCAATTGTAGCTGCGCTGGCCCTTTGGACCATGCGTTGGACCAAGACCAAGTAAAATTGCATTCGATTAGGTGCGATGGGTTATTAGCCCGAAGCTCGCTAAACAGTTGGCCGACAATACGAGTTGTGAGCAGATTGAATTTGCTTCAGGCGCCCGGGCTGCATTTCGAGTGCGGTGCTTTCAACCGCTCAGCCACCTGTCCGTCGAGCGGGATCAAATACTTAAGCCGGCCCCGGATAGCAAGCCGGATCAAATTGCCGCCGGCCTGCCTGGTTCGCCTAGCCGCCCGCCGGGCGGTAGGATGTCCGGTCCGGCCTGGAGAAAAAACATGCAGCGCGTCACCATTGTCCTCGACGACGACCTGGCGGAGGAAATCGACAGTCTCGCCAAGAAGCGCGGTTATCAGAACCGTTCCGAAGCGATCCGCGATTTGGCCCGCGGCGGGCTGAGGCAGATCGCCGAAGAGAACGACGCGGGTTCGGGCGATTGCGTCGCCGCCCTCGTTTATGTCTACGAGCACGAAGCGCGCGATCTCTCCCATCGCTTGACGAAACTCTTCCACGATCATCACGATCTGACCGTGTCGGCGATGCATGTGCATCTGGATCACGGCGACTGTCTGGAGTTGAACGTGCTGAAGGGCCCGGTGCGCGACGTGCGCCATCTGGCCGAGCATGTGATTGCCGAGCGCGGCGTGCGCCACGGGCGGATCGTCATGGTGCCCGCCGACATCGCGCGCGAACGCCATGCACACGACGGCGCGCCCGCGCATCGCCACCTGCATGTCCACGGGCGCAAAGCCGGCTGACGGCTATTCGTCCCCCGCCAGCCAAAGGAATCTCGCCTTGCCGCCCATGAGCGGGAGGGCGAGCGCCAGCGCCGCGCGCATTTCTTCCTGAAAGCCGAACGGCGGGTTGATGACAAGAAGCCCCGCCGACGTCAGCCGTTCGTCGCTCGGCACGCCGATCGAAACGTCGAGGCGCAGCGCCTTCTTCGGGCCCGCCGCCAGCACTTCGCCGCAGAAGCCGTCCGCTTCTGCCGCAGATTTGATCGGAAACCAGACCAGATAAATTCCCGTCGCGAAGCGGCGCAAAGCGCTCGTCAAAACGCGCGCCACGTCGGCGAATTCGCCGGGCGTCTCGTAAGGCGGATCGATCAACACGGCGCCGCGCCGTTCGAGCGGCGGCAGCAGAGCGGCAAGGCACGCATAGCCGTCGGCGGTTTGTGCGCGCGCCTTGCGGAACGGTTTGAGCACTGCGGCCAGCGCCACCGCATCTTCGGGATGCTTTTCGATCGCGACCAGCCTGTCCTGCACCCTCAGCAGCTTGGCGGCGATCAGCGGCGAACCAGGATAAGGCTGCGGCGCGCGCGTCAATTCGAGATAGGTCGCGAGCGCTGGCGGGCCGCCGGCCAACCCGGCGAGCCGGTCGATGCCGTTTGCCGCTTCGCCCGTGCGCAGCGCTTCCTCGCCGCGAAGATCGTAGGCGCCGCGGCCGGCATGGCTGTCGATCACCACGAAAGGCGTCTGCTTCTTGCGCAAATGCAGAAGCACCGAGACCAAGGCCAGATGTTTCGCCACGTCGGCGAAATTCCCGGCATGGAAGGCGTGGCGATAATTCATGCCGGCCGAACCCGATGCAGCGAACGTAAGATAAGCCGGCGCAAAGCGGAGAAAAACCTGTCGCTTTTTATGTTGCATTGCACCATAAGAAGTTTACCATCGAGAGGCATTTCGGCTGCGGTTTCATGACGCTGCATGGCATCGAACATCCCAGAAAATACTATGTTTTTCGCTGCCCGTCGGGCGAATTCGCCGCTTTACACACCGGCCAATTATCATATAAATCCAAGAGTTAAGTCGAGCAAACCCGGAGCGATCTCCTGGCTGTTGGGATAGGTGGGGGCTGGTCAGAATGGATTCAGATAAGCCTCGGTTCCGCAGCGGTAAAAGCTATGGGAAAAGGGACCGTGACGGCTTCATCCACCGCAGTTGGATGAAGGCCGAGGGCTTGCCTCCACATGTGTTCGACGGACGGCCCGTCATCGGCATCTGCAACACCTGGTCGGAACTCACGCCCTGCAACAGCCACCTGCGGGACATCGCCGAATATGTGAAGCGCGGCGTCTGGGAAGGCGGCGGTCTGCCGCTCGAATTTCCCGCCATGTCGCTGGGCGAGACGCAGATGCGTCCCACCGCGATGCTGTACCGCAATCTGCTGGCGATGGAGGTCGAGGAATCGATCCGCGGCAATCCCATCGACGGCGTCGTGCTGCTCGGCGGATGCGACAAGACCACGCCTGGTCAGTTGATGGGCGCGGCCAGCGTCGACCTGCCGACGGCGGTCATTTCCTCCGGGCCGATGTTGAACGGCAAGTATCGCGGCCAGGACATCGGCTCCGGCACCGACGTGTGGAAGTTCAGCGAAGCCGTGCGCGCGGGCGAGATGACGCTCAAGGACTTCATGTCGGCTGAAAGCGGCATGTCGCGCAGCCCGGGCACCTGCATGACGATGGGCAGCGCCTCAACCTTCGCCTGTCTGGTGGAAGCGATGGGCCTGTCGTTGCCTTATAACGCGACGCTCCCGGCGATGGATTCGCGCCGCCGCGCGCTCGCCCATCAAACCGGACGGTTGATCGTCGATATGGTGCGCAAGGACCTGCGCCTGTCGCGGATATTGACTCGCGCGGCATTCGAAAACGCCATCCGCACGATCGCGGCCATCGGCGGTTCGACGAACGCGGTGCTGCATCTGCTCGCCATTGCCGGCCGCGCGAAAGTGCCACTGAAACTGGACGACTTCGACCGCTTGTCGTCGGAGCTTCCGATGCTGGCCGACATCCAGCCGTCCGGACGCTTCCTGATGGAAGATTTGCATTACGCGGGCGGGATGCCAGCGGTCCTGAAGGAGATCGCGCCCCTGCTCGATCTCGACGCTATGACCATTTCGGGCGAGCCTTTGCGCAACGCCGTCATGGAAGCGGAGTGTTTCAACCGCGAGGTCATCGGCACCCTCGACAAGCCGGTGTGCAAGGACGCCGGCATCTGGGTCCTGCGCGGCAACCTCAGTCCGAACGGCGCCATCATCAAGCCGAGCGCCGCCTCGAAGCATCTTTTCCGCCATCGCGGGCGTGCGGTCGTCTTCGAGTCCATCGAGGACTTCAAGACGCGCATCGATGACGACAATCTCGACGTGGACGAGAATTCGATCCTGGTCCTCAAGGGCTGCGGCCCGAAGGGCTATCCCGGCATGCCGGAGGTCGGGAACATGCCGCTGCCCAAGAAACTCCTGGTGCGCGGCATCAAGGACATGGTGCGCATCTCCGACGCGCGCATGAGCGGAACCGCCTACGGAACCGTGATCCTGCACGTCTCGCCGGAGTCGGAAGCCGGCGGACCGCTGGCCGTCGTGCACAACGGCGACGAAATCGTCTTCGACGGAGAAGCGCGCAAGCTCGATCTGCTCATCGGCGAACGCGAACTGCAAGCGCGCCTGGCGGCCTGGAAAGCCGCGAAACCGCCGTCCAAATACACGCGCGGCTATTACCGCCTTCATATCGAGCACGTCCTGCAGGCCGATCTCGGCTGCGACCTGGACTTCCTGGCCGGTGGAAGCGGGTCCGACGTGGACAGGGAATCGCACTGATGGCGCAATCGGGGGGCGTCGCAGAGTTCGACAGCGGCGGGAAGGCCATGCCGTGCGCATGTTTCCTCGTCCAAACCGTGAGACTGCCTTTGCCAAAATAAGCGAATACCGTTACGCGTAACGAACAAAGCTGGGCGAAACACCGGCCATCAGGGAGCTTGAAACATGCATCTTTCGCCGCTCGACATCACCGTCGTGGTTGTCTACGCCGTCTTCATTCTTGTGCTGGCGCAACTCGTGTCACGCGAGAAGGCGGGGCACAAGAAAGACAGCCAGGATTACTTCCTCGCAAGCCGCTCGCTCCCCTGGTGGGCCATCGGAACCTCGCTGATCGCGGCCAACATTTCCGCCGAGCAGATCATCGGCATGTCCGGCTCGGGTTACGCGATCGGGCTCGGCATCGCCTCCTACGAATGGATGGCGGCGCTGACGCTGCTGATCGTGGGCAAGTTCTTCCTGCCGATCTTCCTGAAGAACAATATCTACACGATGCCGGAGTTCCTGGGGCGGCGCTACGGCAAAAACATCCAGTTCGTCATGGCGATTTTCTGGCTGATTCTATACGTCTTCGTGAACCTGACCTCGATCCTGTGGCTGGGCGCCACCGCTGTGCACACGGTCACGGGCCTTTCCCAAGAAACCAGTTTGATCGTGCTTGCCCTGTTCGCGGGCAATTACGCGCTGTACGGCGGTTTGAAAGCCGTCGCTCTCACCGACGTGGTGCAGGTGTCCATGCTGGTGCTGGGCGGGCTGGTGATCGTTTACATCGCGCTTGAGAGGATTTCCGGAGGCGTGGGCCTTGGGGGCGTGTTCGAAGGCTTCAGAATGCTGGTCGCCCACGTGCCCGATCACTTCCACATGATCCTGAAACCCGACAATCCGTTCTACAAGGATCTCCCGGGGCTATCGGTCATCCTTGGCGGCATGTGGGTCGCCAACCTGTCCTATTGGGGCTTCAACCAGTACATCATCCAGCGCGCGCTGGCCGCGAAAAGCGTGCGCGAGGCGCAGAAAGGCATCGTTCTGGCCGCCTTCCTGAAGTTGCTGATTCCGGTGCTGGTCGTGGTGCCGGGCATCGCCGCCGTCATGTTGGCGCCCGGTCTGCCCAAGCCCGACCAGGCTTATCCCACGCTCATGACGCTGCTTCCGAGCGGTCTTCTGGGCTTGGTGTTCGTTGCCCTCATCGCCGCGATCATTGCGTCGATGGGTTCGAAGATCAATTCGATCGCCACCATCTTCACCATGGACGTGTTCAGGACCTTCAACAAGAACACAAGCGAACGTTCGCTGGTGATCGTCGGACGCGTGACGGCCATTATCGCGCTTATTATCGCCTGGATCACGGCCAAGCCGCTGCTTGGCAGTTTCGATCAGGCCTTCCAGTACATCCAGGAATTCACCGGCTTCTTTACTCCCGGCATCGTGGTGATCTTCCTGCTCGGCTTGTTCTGGAAGCGCGCAACCGAGGCAGGCGCGTTGACGGCCGGCGTCGCTTCGGTGGCCCTGTCGTACATCTGCTACAACAAATGGCCGTATATCCCGGCCTTCGATGCGCTCGGGCGCATTCCGTTCATGAACCGCATGGGCTATGTGTTCCTGATCTGCCTCGGATTGGCGATCATGGTGTCGCTCCTGCAAAAGCCCAAGCCGGAAACCTCGACGATCGACGTCAAGAACATCGATTATTCCACGAGCAAGTCGTTCATCATCTCCAGCGGCGCTGTCATCGCCATCCTGGTCGCGCTGTACGCAACCTGGTGGTAACCGACATCGGCGGAACGGGCGCCTGCACCCGTGCCGCTGCCGCGTTTTTCCGGGAAAAACCGAGGAAAACCTAGCCTAACTGGCAGTGTACAACCGGCGAATCAGCTAGATTAGGCGCTGGACTGCGTAAGACGTGAACAACATGCACTTTTCGCTGCTCGATATCGCCGTCGTGGTTCTCTATGCCTGTTTCGTGCTGGTGTTGGCGCAGTTCGTGTCGCGCAAAGGCGAAGAAGATACCGAGGACGGCGGGGAAAAAACGTCGGCGGGTCGCACGCTGCCGTGGTGGGCGATCGGCACATCGCTGATCGCGGCCAATATCTCGGCCGAACAGATCATCGGCATGTCCGGGTCGGCTTACGCGCTCGGGCTGGCCATCGCGTCCTACGAATGGATGGCGGCGCTGACGCTGCTAATCGTGGGCAAGTTCTTCCTGCCGATCTTCCTGAAGAACAAGATCTACACGATGCCGGAGTTCCTGAGGCGCCGTTACGGCCGGAACATCCAGCTGGTCATGGCGAGCTTCTGGCTCATCCTCTACGTGTTCGTGAACCTGACCGCGACCCTGTGGCTGGGCGCCACCGCGATCCACACGGTCACCGGCTTGACGCTGCAAATGAGCTTGATCCTGCTCGGCCTGTTCGCGGGAAATTACGCGCTTTACGTCGGCTTGAAGGCCGCCGCCTTCACCGACGTGGTGCAGGTGTCCATGCTGGTGCTAGGCGGGCTGGTGGTCGTCATTGTGGCCCTGGAGAAAATCTCCGACGGTGCCGGACTGATCGGCGGCTTCAACATCCTCGTGACCCGGCTGCCCGAACATTTCCACATGATCCTGAAGCCGGACAATGCGTTCTACAAATACGTGCCGGGCATCTCCGTGCTGGTCGGCGGCATGTGGATCGTTAACCTCGCCTATTGGGGCTTCAACCAATACATCATCCAGCGTGCGCTGACGGCGAAGAGCGTGCGCGAAGCCCAGAAAGGCGTTGTCCTTGCCGCCTTTCTGAAGCTGTTGATCCCGGTCCTGGTGGTGCTGCCCGGCATTGCCGCGGTCGTTCTTCTGCCCCATCTGGCGCGGCCCGACGAGGCTTATCCCACCCTGATGACGCTGTTGCCGAGCGGTCTCCTGGGACTGGTTTTCGTAGCGCTGGTCGCCGCGATCGTCGCCTCGATGGGATCGACGCTCAGCTCGATCGCCACGATCTTCTCGAACGACGTGCTCGTGACCGTCAAGGAGAACACCAGCAAACGCCTGCAGATTATCGCAGGCCGGTTTGCCGCCATTATCGCATTGGTCATTGCGATGGTCGCAGCCGGTCCGCTACTGGGCCATTTCGACCAGGCGTATCAATACATCCAGGAATATACGGGCTTCTTCACGCCCGGCATCGTGGTGATTTTCCTGCTCGGGATGTTCTGGAAACGGGCGACGGAGACGGGCGCTCTGGTCGCGGCCGTGGGTTCCGTTCTGATCTCCCTGTTCTATTGGATATTCCTGCCCGCCGTCCCCTTCATGAATCGGATGGGATATGCCTTCCTGATTTGTTTGGGCTCCGCCGTCTTGGTGTCACTGGTGCAGAAGCCGAAGCCGCAAAGTTCGACGATCGACGTCACGGACATCGATTATTCCACGAGCGCCTCCTTTAACATCGCCGGCCTGGCGGTCATTTCGGTCCTTATCGCGCTCTACGCGGTCTGGTGGTAGACGGCCATGGTCGAGCTGGTGGACATGCTCCCGGTCCAGAACATCCTGGGCGAAGGGGTGCTGTGGAACGCCCGCAGCGCCAGGCTTTGGTGGACGGATATCGAGGGGCGGCGCCTGTTCCGCTACGACCCTGCCGCGCGGGGCCTCGACGAGATCGCCACGCCCGAGCGGCTGTGCTCCTTCGCCTTCGTGGCCGGCGGCGAGAGGCTGGTGGCTGCCTTCGAATCGGGCTTGGCGCTCTACGACCCGGCGAACGGCGCCGTGGAGTGGCTGTACCGCCTGGAACATGGCGCCGCACCGGTCCGCTTCAACGACGGGCGGACCGACCGCCAGGGGCGGTTCTGGGCCGGTACGACGGTCGAGGGCGATGGCCGCGAGCCGCTGGGGCGTCTGCATTGCCTCGACCGCAGCGGGCGGGTCACCCGCCAGACAGACCCCGTTTTCGTCTCCAACGCGCTTTGCACCAGCCCGGACGGGTCGCGCCTCTATTTCGCCGATTCGCCCCGGCGGACGATTTTCGCCTACGATCTGGACCGGATTTCGGGGGTTTTGAGCAACCGGCGCCTCTTCGTGCGGACGCCGGAGGGGGCGTTTCCGGACGGCGCCAATGTCGACCGCGAGGGCTTCGTCTGGAACGCCCATTGGGGGGCCGGACAAATCGTCCGCTATGCGCCCGATGGTAGTATAGACCGTATGGTTGAGGTGCCGGCCAGCCAGCCTAGCAGTATCGCCTTCGGCGGGCCGGAGATGAATCTTCTTTTCGTCACAACGGCCCGCGACGGCCTGAAGGGTGATATACTTCTCAGACAGCCTAGTGCGGGAAACTTGTTTGTATACAAGACCGACATAACGGGATTGCCGGATGCGGATTTCATCTTCGACCAAACCAAATAAGGGGCGGCGGGCACAGTCGCGAACGGGGTTTCTCATACCTCGCGTGCGCGGCGAGAATCTGACCTATCGGATCGTAGAAGATCTGGGCATTGCCGTCGTCACCGGCCGCTATTCCGGGAACAATCCCTTCCCCGTCGAAGCCGATCTTTGCAAACAATACGGCGTGAGCCGCAGCATCCTGCGCGAAGCGGTCAAGATGCTCACTGCCAAAGGCCTGCTCAGCGCCAGGCCGCGCCAAGGCACCTGGGTACAGCCGGAAAACGCCTGGAACCTGCTGGACCCCGACGTGCTGCGCTGGCTCTTGGAGCGCAAACTGTCCTACTCGCTGCTGATCGAATTCACCCAGATGCGCCTGGCGGTCGAACCTATCGCCGCGGGGTTGGCGGCGCATGTTGCGGCACCTGCGGAAAAAGCGGCCGTAATGGCGGCAATCGACCGGATGGCTGCGGCCGAGCGCGGCGAAGACGACCCCCTCGCCTCCGATATCGCGTTCCATGTGGGCGTGATGCACGCCAGCGGCAACCGTTTCTATGCGCAGCTCACCGACCTGATCGACACAGCTCTGCGGTTCAGCATCCGCACCACGAACTATTTCAAAGGCGTGAAGCTGGCCAGCGTGGTGGACCACAAGAAAGTTGCCGACGCCATTCTGGCTGGCGACGCCTCTACCGCAGAACACGGTATGCGCATCATGATGCAGGAAGCCCTGGACCTGATCCGCAGCGCCCAGGCGAACGCCGCGAAAGCGCCGCATTCCCGCAAGCAAGCCGTCGACTCTGAGTTTTCTTAATCAGCTGACCGGTTCGTTTCGATCTATCTACCTATGGACTCTCTTGTGCCGGCGATGCGCCGGCGCGAGCGCCTTCATGGTCCCGCGGTGCACCTCAACCGCCTCGCCGCTATAGCGTACGCTCTGATCGGGCTTGGCGTCGAAGCGCACGGCATTGGCCGTCGGTCCCGAGATCCAGCGCACGTTGAAGACGCGATGTGAGATCATGCCGGGGAACGCGCCCATGCGCGCGCCGATAGTCAGCGTGCCGCTCGCCTCGTCGTAGCTGATCGGAATGCGCGACCATTCTCCCCGCGTGTAGCCGTTGGTCGTGCCGTCGTCCTCGTAAAGATCGAATTGGCCGTTCTTTCCGGTATAGACGGTGAGGGTGATCGGCGCGCCCGGCTTCTGTTGCGTGTATTGGACATCCGGGCCGATCGGCAGGATCGAGCCTTCCTTGACGAACAGCGGCATGTGCTCCAGCGGCGCCGGCGCGGTGATTTGCTGGCCGCCGTCGAAGACCTTGCCGGTGTAGAAATCGTACCAGCGCACGCCGGCGGGCAGATACACGGCGCGCGTGCGCGCCTTGTATTCGGTGACCGGCGCGACCAGCAACGACGATCCGAACATATACTCGTTATCGATATTGCGGACCTTTTCGTCGTTCGGGAAGTCCATCACCAGCCCGCGCATCATGGTGCCCGCACGGTGATAGGTGTCGGCCCCGATCGTGTAGATATACGGCATCAATCGGTAACGCAGCCGGTCGTACCAGGCCAGGATGTTGTAGATCTGCGAACCCTTCTTCGCGACCTCGAAAATCTCGCGGCGGATGATTTCGCCGTGCGAACGGAAGATCGGCACGAAGGCGCCCATCTGGAACCATCGCGTATAGAGCTCCGTCCATTCGGCGAGATCGGCGGCGGTGTTGGGCTTGGTGTAGCGGACCTGGGCGTCGTCCAGGTAACCACCAAAGCGGCGCTCCATCGTGTAACCGCCGATGTCGAAGGTCCAATTCGGAATACCCGACAGCGAGAAGTTCACACCGGCCGAGATCTGGTCGCGCATGTCGCTCCAGCGCGAGGCGATGTCGCCGCTCCACACCGCCGCTTCGCAGCGCTGAATGCCGCCGAAGGCCGACCGGGTCAGGATGAACGTGCGCGTGTCGGGATGAGCGGCATGCCAATGGTCGTAAAAGCCGCAGACATGTTCGAGCGGATAGGTGTTGTAGAACTCCGCACCCGGCCCCAACACTGTCGGCCCCCGAAACTTTATCTGATCTTCCATGCTCGCGTTGGAATGGATATCGGGTTCGTCGTTATCCATCCACCAGGCGTCCGGCCCCAGCACGTCGAGCTTGGGCTGTATCTGGTTCCAATAAATATCGCGCGCTTCCTTCGAATAAGCGTCGTAGTTGGAACTGACATAGCCGGGTCCGACCCAGTCGATGTAGCCCTGGTCGACGGAATAGCGGTACATCAGGCCCTTCTCGTCGAATTCTTTGAAGTTGGCGAGGCCGACATAGAATTTCGGCCAGATCACGATCATCTCGTGGCCGTGCATGGCGTGGATGTCGTTGAACATCTGGCCCGGATCGGGGTAACGCGTCGGATCGAAATCGTGGGAACCCCATTCGGGATCTTTCCAATAGCGCCAATCCTGCACGATATTGTCGATGGGCAGTTTGAGATCGCGGTATTTCGTGAATATACCGACCAGCTGGTCTTGCGTCTGATAGCGCTGGCGGCTCTGCCAGTAGCCATAGGCCCATTCGGGCATCATCGCGGCCTGGCCGGTGAGCCGGCGATAGCCGGCGATCACGTCGTCCATGCTGCCGCCGCCGATGAAATAATAATCGATGGCATGCGCCACATCGGAGTGCAGCGACAGTTCGTGACGCTCTTCGTCGGGCAGCGGATCGAGATGCAGGAAGCGCAGATAAGCTCCTCCTTCATTCCTCCACTCGGCGCGGAATTTCACCGGCTTGCCAGCGGTCATCGGCAGATCGAGATTGCGATACCAGCCTTGCCAGCCCTGACGCCAGACGTCCATCACCAGCTTGTCGTCGAGATAAAGTTTGAAATAGCCGCTGACAAAGAAGCGGAACTTGTGCACGCCGCTCTTCTGCGTTTCCAAACTGCCTTCCCACACCACGTTGAGCGTCGGACTCGTGGGGGTAGGCTCACCCACGTGTATCGGTTTGCCCGACGTATTTGCCACGGCGGCGGGGAAGTTCTTCGTGTCGGGGATGAATTGGTAGTTGGGATCGTTTTCGACCCGTTGGGCCAGCAGCTTTCCCTTGTCGTAATAGCTTGCGGTCAGCCCGCCTTCCTGGCCGTTCGCATCGCGCAGCGTAAGCTCGGCCGACAGCGTGTCGTATTCCTTCGGATAACCGAAGCGGGTGATCGAATAATTGTCCCACAGCACGCCGTAGTTCCGCGTAGACACCAGCATCGGAACCGCCACGTCCATATTGTGCTGAGCGAGGATGACGTCCTCGCCGTTGTAATTCATCTGGCCGTTCTGGTGCTGGCCCAGGCCGTAGAAGCCCTCGTCCGTGCCGCGATTGAATTCCTGGCGGATGCTGTAGAAATCCTGGCCGTCCACCTTGACCGGCGTGAATTCGCCGCCGTTGTAGCCTTCGAGCACGATCTTGCCGTTCTCGTCGCGGAATTTGACTTCGCCGCTGGCGAGCGAGACGTCGGCCGACACCTTGGCGGTCTTCAGCGTGAGCGTGTCACCTTGGATGGAAACGTCGAACTTGACGTCGGTGGCCGGCTCGACGAGCACCATCAGGCTCTTGGGCAGATCGAGGCTGTCGGTCGGCACCGCGGTCACACGGATGATGCTGTCGGTCATCACCTCGAGACGAACCTTGCGCGCCTGCCCGCCGGTCGGCGTGACGACGACGCCCGTGGCAGTCTTCTGCCAGCTGGTCGTCGCCTTGGCCTCGTCCTTCTGGCCGTTGAACACGGAGAGGACGGTGGTGGACGTACAGGCGCCGACAAGCGCCAGTAACGCCGCCGCCGCGGCAATCGCGCCCCAGTATTTCGCCGCATTCCTTGCGATCATGTCAGTCTCCCGGATTGATCACGGTAGGCTCAGGCCTTGCCGATCTCAGTAGGTTGCAAGCTTTACGCGCAACACCTGCGGCAGCGTCGTGAAGTTGAGACCGTAGTCGGTTTCGTCGCCGTTCCAAACGCGCTCGAACACCCATTTCCCGTTTTCATAATAGCCCTCTTCGACGCGGTCGAACATGGCGTGAAGCGTGGTCTTGGGATCTGTCAAAGAGAAGGCTACGCGGGCCCGCTGGGCGATGACGAGATACTCGTCGGGGCCAAGCTCGACGATCAGCGCGCCGCCGGAGGGCTTGCTGCTCCATTCCGGCAGGTCCTTGCTCTTGGAGATGTCCACTTCGGGGCCGAACTGCCACTGTCCATAGGAGATTCTCGCGCTCCAGCGGCCGAGATCGATGGTTTGCGGCTTGCGATCGTCCGGCTCGGAAACACCCCAGACATTATTCTCGAAGCTGAGTTTCGCCCATTCGTGCGCCATCGGACCGAGGATGCGGTAGTCCTGGGCAAAAGGCTCGATCCTTGCCGCATCGGCCGCTTTGCCGGCCAGGGGATAGTTTCCATAGTCCGTGAAATCCATGCCGAACGGCGCGAAGCCCAATCCATGCTTGCCCAGAACAGTGAAGAAGTACCGCGCGAAGGGCTGAGCGCTGCCGATTTCGACGATCATCAGCGGATTATCGGGGCGCGTGTAGCGACCGATCTGCCCCGTGATGTCGGCATAGGTATGGCCGTATATATCGGGCGCGGCCGTGAAGATCGATGGCGCCCCGATCTTCCAGATGTCCAGCACATTCCAGGTCGGCCCGCCGGCGGCATAGGTGTTGGGCGCCTGATATTTGATCGGATCGCGCAGCGCCGCGTTCACGTACATCGGCAGCGGATAGACCGCCTTGCCCGCCTCGGCGACCTTTTCGACATAGTTCGAGATGGTCCAGGCGTGGAAGAATTCGTCGGCGTCCTTGCCGAAGACCTGCTTCCAGGTGCCGGGCTTCTTGTGCAGCCCCGTCACCAGCGCGTCGGGCACCGGGCCGTTGAACAGCTTCTGCGCCACCGGCGAGTAATCCCGAACCGTACCGTAGGTGCCGGTCTCGTTCTCGACCTGAACCAGGATGACGGTACGCTGCGGATCCGCCGCCTTCAGGTGTCCCATCAGGCTGGCGAAGGCCTTGCTGTCGGCATCCAGCGTCGATTGATAGAGCGGCGACAGCGCGTAAACCGTCTTGCCCTTGGCGTCGATCATGCGCGGGAAACGCGCATTGTTCAGTTTCACCCAGGACGGCGCATAGGCGGGCCCGGTGTTTTTCCAGGTTCCGAACCACAACAGCACCAGGCGCACATGATGCTGGCGCGCCTGGGCGAGCAGCGTGTCGACATAGGAGAAATCGAATTGGCCTTCGGTCGGCTCGATCTGCTCCCACGCCACCGGGATTTCCAGGGTGTTGGCGCCCAGCATATCGATGGCCGGCCACACTTTGGGAAGCATCGCAGGATAGTTGCTGGAATTGTTGGCCTGGGCGCCCAGGATCAGATAGGGCGCGCCGTCGACCATCAGCGCGGTGCGTCCGTTCACATGAACGACAGTGGGAATCTCCGCCGCCGTCGGCGCGACTGCAGCTGGAGCCGACGCCTTTTCCTTCTTCGCATTGCAGCCGGAAAGAAGCAGAGCCGCCGCGGCGATCGACAAAACAACACGGCCGAATTTCCGCGCAGCAGGCCGCAACCCTGGCGTTCCAGATATCATTTCTTGCCCTCGCGTTTTATCCCGTAATCCGCGGCCCGAGCGGCCGTCTGATTTGGCGGTATGATACCGCTAACATGGCGCGAACCTTGTACCCGCATAGGCTTAATTGCAAGCCGTCTCCTACCGCTCGGCGGCGCACAAAAAAAAGCCCCCCGGCGTTGTCGCCGGGGGGCTGAACTTTGTCTTACGCGCTTAGCTTACCAATTGGTGCGGACGACGATTGCATACTTGCGGTCAGTCTTGATCCAGTTGGTCCGCGGGTGAAAATCCGAATACCCCATGTCGGTGTAGTAGTTGTCCCCGGCGATGTTGGTGACCTGCACACCGATCTTGTAGTGTTCCATGAAGCTATAGAACACCGACCCATCGAGCTGGCCGTAGTTCTCCAGCCAGACCGGCAGTTTGGTGTTGGCGTCCGAACTCGACGACAGGTAACGGGAACGCCAGTTCCAAGCCAAGCGGGCATCGATACTGTACTTCGAATACATGATCGCTGCGTTGTAGCTGTCGTTCGACATGCCCTCGAGCGGCAGGGTCGTGTTGTTGGAGTTGGCGATGGCGACGGCGCTGGTGACATCGACCGCGCCGTTATGTCCGCCGGAATTGTAGATCTTGGTGTAGTTCGCTTGCAGTCCGAAACCGCCCCAGAAACCGGGCAACTGATCGTAGAACTGCGTGTAAGCCAGTTCGAAGCCCTCGACCTTGCCCTTGGAGCCGTTGGCGTAGGTCGTGTATTGGAAGTCCTCCGTCTGGCCCGTCTGCGGATCGGTGACCGGCATAGTAACCGTCTTCGTATAGATGTAGTCCGACAGATCCTTGTGGAACAGCGACATTGTCAGGCTGCCGGTCGGCGCAAAGTACCACTCCAGGCTGGCGTCATAGTTCCTGGCGCGCATCGGCTTCAGGTACGGATTGCCGCCGTAACCCGAGGGCTGCGTCTTAAAGATGCCAGACTGATAGGTCTGGGTATTGTAGAAGTTGTAATTAAGCGAGGCGCTGCTGTTGGTATCGGAGAAGTCCGGACGAACGATCGTTTCCGAATAGGCCAAGCGTCCCTGCAACTGGTCGGTCAGACGGGCCCGGAAGTTGAAGCTCGGCAGAAAGTCGGTGTAGCCGCTCTTCACGGCGGGGCGCACGACAGTCGCACCCTCATTGGCTATCGCAGCGGCTAAGCTGCCGCCGCCGAGGAATTGCACCGCGGCATTGAAGCCGGAGCAGTCCGTGGTCGTCGTGGTCACCGGTGGCGTGCCGCTGGTATACGTCGAACCAAGTACGCAGCTATTTTGATTCAAAGTCGGCATGACCAGATAGCCGCTGCCAACCTGGTCCTCGGTGCGGACGATGCGCAGGCCGATGTTGCCGTCGACCGGGATGTCGTAACCCAGGAACGTGTCGTACCCATAGTTCGCCTGGAAGTAGCCGGCGTATGTTTGCTCGTCCTGGGTGCTGATTCTGTTGCCCCCACTGTTGCCGCCGGCGAGGTTCTCATAGGCGGCAAGACAGGTAAAGTCAGTTTGTCCCTTGCACGGTATCCCTTCTTTAGTCGTTGCTGGATTAGTCGTATACCCTGCAATAGACGCATACGGCTCCCAGTTGGACCAGTTCTGAACGCCGTCCCAAGCCCGGGCGTTAGCAGGTTCGATCGCAGAGAACAGCTTGTACGCAGCTTGAGTGTCCATCCACCCCAGGGAGGCGGAAGGCAACCAGAGGCTCGGCAAGGAGTTGCCGAAGACCTTGCCGTAGTTGAACAGCGTGGCGTATTTGTTGATGGCAGCAATGGCTGGGTCACCTGCCGAAACGGTGCTCCCGTCTATCGCGGTATAAGGGGTATTAGCAGCAGATACCGTACCGTTGAGCAGGGGACAACCAGCGAATGGCGCGCCCCAATTCGTCGGGCAGAGGGCGCCCCAGTTGTAGCCGGTCGAGCGCGAAACGGCGACCTTCTGCTCTGTGCGGAAGCCCGCATCCACGCTCTTGATGCCAAACAGGCCACCGTTCTGAAGCGTGTAGCTGGCGTCGATGCGCGCGTTGGCCGCATGCGCTACGTTATCCTGCAGGTGATCCATCGCCGCCAGCCAATCGTAGCTGCCTGCCTGCGAGAGCGCTCCAGTGGGGTCCGTCCAACTGATCTGCGGGGTGTCGCCCGTCAGATTGAGAGTGGGGTTGAGAGAGGCCCCGTTTAATCCCGTATACATAGTAATATTTCTGTACGGGGAACTACTTTCAACGAACTGGACGTCGGCGCTGATTGCCAGCGCGTCCGTCGGATTGAATTTGATGTCGAGATTGAAGTCGGTGTTGCGATTATGCCCGGTGCCGGCGCGGGTATCGATCGATGTCGTCGATGAAGGACCGCCCACCCAGTAGTTGGACGAATTGTAAGTCCCCGCCGCAACTTGAGCTTCGTTCAGAGGGTTATAGACATAATGTTCCAAGTCCGTACTATACGCATAGCTGTTCAGCCCACTGAGCGTGATCTCCCACTTATCGTTTGGACGCCACTGGAACACGGCGTTGGCAGCAAGGCGCTGGTTGGTGAAATCTAACTGGCGCCATGCCCAACCCGTGGGCGCTGTTAGCTTGCCGGAAGCACCAGAAGCCAAAGCCGAGCACTGGCCGTAATAGGGATCGTTGACGGCCGAGTGTGACCCGGCGGCCAGATTCGTCGTTGCGGTCTGATTCCAGCACTCGTACTGATCGACGTTGATGCCTTCGGTGCGGGTGACCTGATCCTGCCAGTCGACCGATAGCAAAGCACCGATCTCGCCGATCGAGGTATTCCAACGATCGCTGATCAGGCCGTTGACGGACGGCAAAGCTTTGTCGGCCTCATTGCCATATGTGTAGTCGCCGGACAAGGCGATCTTCAGACCATCCTGGTCGAACGGCTTGCGGGTCCTGAGATCGATCGTGCCGCCGACGCCGCCTTCGATCATCTTGGCGTCGGGGCTCTTGTAGACGTCCACGCCCGACAGAAGGTCGGCCGACACGTCGGCGAAGCTCAAGGAGCGTCCGTCCACGGCGGTGAATTCGTCGCGGCCGTCGACCAGCGTCTTCACCCAAGCCAGACCGCGGACGTACACCGAATTGCCAATGGTGCCCATGCGGGTCAGATCGTTCGGCGACTGGTTGCGTTGCAGGGTGACGCCGGGAACGCGTTGCAGCGCTTCGGCGACGTTGCGGTCTGGCAGAGCGCCGATATCGACCTCGGAGATCGAATCAACGATCTGGTCCGAATTCTGTTTGATCGCCTGTGCGGATTCCAAGCTTGCCCGGATACCTGTCACAACGACCGTCTCGACACCGGCCGACGTATCCTGAGCGAGCGCGGGCCCAATCAGGGCGCCGATTGCCAACGCGGATACGCTGCCGAGCAGTACTTTTTGCATTTGTGCGAAGTTTTTCACGAAGTCCCTCCCAAATCGTTTCAGCCCTGACCGGCAACGCGCGTCCGACTTTTCGGATAGATCAGATGGATCGCGTGACGCCTGCCCTCATTCACTCGCCTGGGGTGTCAAAGTCGTGCGAATAGCCGAAGCGTTTCCGGTGACTTCCGTCACGAAAACGATCTCTTCAAACTCACTCGCTTGAGCCTTCCAGCCCTCAAGCGCTTTCACTCCCCTGAAGAAAGGCCCCTCTTGTCGGTACGCCCCTCCCGTTAGCGGGATGAGGTCGTCCGTAGGGTCTCTCTAGTCATGTTAGCGGTATCACAGACAGCGCTTACTCGCTAGACGGGGGCAAGGTTACGTGGCGCAATTCGTGACGCCTGCCTCTTTTTTGCCACGGTTATACATTTCGAGTGATTTTTTTGAATTATTCCAAACATCGCTACAAAAGCTTTATCCGATAGCGTCCCCCGTTCTTTGCAAGGAATGTCCGGCGTTCGCCTTTGCCTGCCAGCGCAATAGGCTTGCCGGTAATTTCATCAACAAAGGTAAACCGGCCGGAAAAGACCGTGCTCCGGATGCTGAGCCGCTCGGCATGGCCGGTGTAAAGCGTGATCTGCCGCGCTTTGCCCCCGGACTTGATGATGTCGACTACGACATCGCCACGCGCCTTGAGGCAGCGCGCTTCGTCGTCGGGCCATGCCGCGGACAGCTTTTACGCAGCCTCTAAATGCTTTCCTGCCGCCATTTGTCGCTTTGGTCGCTTATGACAGCCCCAATGCCTCGCGCAAGAGTCCAAGATGATTCGCATACGCCTGCGCCCGGCCGATCGAACTTTTGTACAGGGGCTGGCGCACCTGATGCAGGCTCGCAGTGGCGACCACCCGGTCGGCCTTGTAGAATTCGAGACACCGTTCATCCCATTCAAGGCCGCAATATTCGACGATGCGACGCGCCTGCCCTGGAAGATCGTTCACCAGGTCTTCGTATTGCACCTCCAGTATCGCCCCCTCCGGCAAAACCTTGCGCCAATGATCCATCAGCGCTTCGTAGGCTTTGTAATAACGGCCGAGTTCGCCCAGGTCGTAGGCAAACCCGACATCTCCGGCGAACATCAGAGTGTGGCAAGAGAAGCAGGTGTCGAGCGGATCGCGCTTCACATGGATGATACGTGCATCGGGCAGCGCCAGATGGATAAGCCCCACCTGCAGGAAATTGTATGGCTGCTTGTCGACGATGCGCTTGGCCTTGGGCGCGATCACTGCAAGCCTGGCCGCATACATCGCCCCCAGCCGGTGGAGTTGGTCCGGCGGCAACGCGGCAAAGCCGGCGGGAAAATCCTTCCCCGCGTGGCCCTCGCGGACGAGTTCGGGCAGGTACGTCAATTCACCCGCGCCGTAAATATCGGGGTGACTGGCCAGGATTTGCTCGACCAGCGTGGTGCCGGAACGAGGCATGCCGAGAACGAACACCGGTACCGAACAAGCATAGCCCGACCCGTACAATTCGCGCAGACGTTCGGGCGTAAAGGCTGCGGCGATGTCACCCATCTGACCTACCTCGCGCGTTTCGTCGTAGGCGATGGTGCTGCGCTTGATGGCATTGCCCTTCTGCAAATGCGCGTAGGCTTCCTCATAGCGCTTTTGATCGTCGTAGGCCTTGGCCAGCAAAAAATGCAGCATGGCCCGACCATCTTCAGGAAGTGCGGATTCTTGTTCGGCCAATTGCTCGAGCGCCGAGACAGCGGACGCCTTCTGATTGGCATCTCCGGCGTGGACGAGAATGTGATAATAGACCGGAATTGTGGGATTGAGGACAAGCGCCCGTTCGCAGACGCCGCACGCCTCCACCGTCCGCCCCAGATTCAGCAGTACACAGGCTTTGCTGTAATAAGCGGGTGCATAATCCGGATAGCGGGCGAGGATGTGCCGGCAATTTTCCAAGACCTTGTTGCAGCGCGCCTCTTCACTCGAAAGCGTGCTTGTATCGCGGCAAACCGCCTTGAGATGCGGGTCCATGGCGACCGCCTGTTCGAAAAAGGCCATTCCTTCACCATGGCGTCCGAGCCGACGCAGAACTTTCGCGAGGTTGATCCGCGTCTCGATCGCATCCGGCGCAGCGGCAAGAGAATGCCGATATGCCATGGCGGCTTCTTCCGGCCTTTGCGCCCGCATAAACGCCGCGGCCAGATTGTCGTGAAACACCGCCTTCTCGGGGCGCTGCGCCGCCGCTTCGCCAAGCCAGCGGATTGCTTCGTCGATTTTCCCGCTTTGCAGGCACAAAGCCCCAAGCCATTCCATGGCATCGACATGACTGCCGTCGAGTTTGAGCGCCGCCCGGTATTGCAGTTCCGCTTCGGCAAGGCGCCCCTGCCGATGAAACATCTGCCCGGTCGTGAAATGCTTTCCTCCCGCCATTTTGTCGCCGCGGTCGTTCATGATATTCTCAAAGCCTTCCGTAGTCTGCTGGCGCGGTACAATACGGACATCGCCACCCTCCGCCGTCAGAAGACGGCCGTCAGCATATAGCGTTTGCCGCGCTTCACATTGATCGTCCGACGCATCCCCGTGCCGGCCACCGGCACTTGGCGGCCGGAGGCCAAATCCACAACGGAAAATCGCCCGGCGAAGATGGTGGAGCGAATGCTGACCTGTCCGTCATGGCCGGTGTAAAGCGTGATCTGCCGCGCTTTGCCCCCGGACCAGATGATGTCGAGCGTCACGTCGCCCCGCGCCTTGAGACCGCGCACCTCACCTTGGGGCCATACCGCAGGCAACGCCGGCAGGATGTGAATCGAACCGCTCTGGCTTTGGAGCAGCATTTCCGAAATGCCGGCGGCGGCGCCGAAATTGCCGTCGATCTGGAACGGCGGATGCGTATCCAACAGATTTGGCAGCGTGCTCTCGCGCAATTGCTGTGAGATCATCAGATGGGCGTGGTCGCCGTCGAACAAACGCGCCCAGAAATTGATCTTCCACGCCTTGCTCCAACCGGTCCCGCCGTCGCCGCGCGCCTTGAGCGAGACTTTCGCCGCGTTCGTGAACTTCGGCGTCGTCAGCGGCGAGATCTGGTGTCCGGGATGAAGCGCATAAAGATGGGAGGTGTGGCGATGCTCGTCCTTCGGATCGTCCCAATCTTCCTTCCATTCCTGCAGCTGGCCCCACGATCCTACGCGCAGGCCGGAATCGAGTTTGGCGAGCGCCTTTTCGACTCTGGCGTGGAACTTGTCGTCCTTGAGAATCTTCGCGGCTTCGGCCATGTCGGTGAACAGGCCGGTGACGATCTGCTGAGGCATCGCCGCGCCCGCCGAGAATGGCCCGTGTTCCGGCGAGTAGCTCGGCGACACCACGAGTTTTCCGTCGCGCGGATCCACGACCAGCGCATCGAGCCACATTTCCGCGGCGGCTTTCATCGCCGGATAGGTGCGCTTCGCCAGGAATTCCTTGTCCAGCGTGAAACGGTAATGATCATAATATTGCGATGCCAGCCAGGCGCCGGCTTCGGGCTGCCAGAAGGCGGTGGGCCAGGAGATCATACCGGTCTCGCCCCAGATATTGGTCTTCAGAAACAACGTCCAGCCGTTGGCGCCCAAGATTCGCTTGGCGGCGATACGCCCCGGTTCGACCAGGCCGTCAACGAAATCGTAGAAGGGAATTCCCGCTTCCGAAATGTTGGTCGGATCGGCGAGCCAGTAGTTCATCTGCAGATTGATATTGACATGATAGTCCGCGTCCCAGGGCGGCGTCGCGGAATGGTTCCATACGCCTTGCAGATTGGCCGGCAGCGTGCCGGCGCGCGACGACGCGATCAGCAGATAGCGCCCGTATTGGAAGAACAGCGTTTCCATCGCCTTGTCGGCGGCGGAGGCGCCGTCCTTATATTGGCTCAGCAGCACATCGGTCGGCTCGTCGGGCATTTTCTGCCCGATGTCGAGCGAGACGCGGTCGAACAGCGCGCGGTAATCCTTTTCGTGATCGGCAAGAAGCGCCGCATAAGTCTTCGCCGCCGCGCGGTCGACGCGCTGTTGCACGGCCTCATGCAGATCGGCGCCGCGGTAATCGGGATAGTGCGGCGCGTAATCGGTGCCCGCGCTCAGGATCAGCACCGCCGCGTCGGCGCCGGCGACCGTGACCGAACCGTCTGGGGCGTCGCTGCACGTGCCGCCTTCGGCGATCACCTGGAGCTGGGCTTCGTATTTCAGCCCATTGTCTTTCAGCGCGCCCGCGACCGTGATCCGTCCGTCGTGCACGCCGAGCGTAACGCTGCGGTTGTCGGGAATCGCAAATGACGCCTTGAAACTGATTTTTCCGGGCTTGTCGGCGGCGATGCGCATGACGATCACGCCGTCGGGATAGGAGGCGAAATATTGACGGGTGTAGTGCACGCCGTCCGCCGTGTAGACGAGGCCGGCGACGGCATGCTCGATATCCAGCCAGCGCCGATAATCGTAGGGTGCAGTGGGGGCATCCGCGAAGCTCAGCATCACGTCGCCAAAGCTCTGGTAGGCGCCGGAACCGATTTGGTCGTGACCAAGGATGACGGAGACTTGTTCCGGCTCTAGGCGCGTGTCTTTCTCCAGCATGGCGCGGACCTTGGCTACATCGCCGGCTACGGAGTTTTGCGGTAGTCCGAAATCGTAACCGCCGACGGCGCTCGGGCCGCCGGTCCACAAGGTCTTCTCGTTGAACTGGATATCGTCGACCGCCGTGCCGCCCATGAGCATGGCGCCCATGGCGCCGTTGCCGATGGGCAAGCCGTTTTGCTCCCAGTCCGCAGCCGGCGCGCCGTACCACAGGGTCAGAGCTGACGCCTCGCTCTGGGCGTGCACGCCAGACGGGAGAAAAATCGCGACTATCAGGAATGCGCTTACGGCGATAAATTTCCTCATAGCGTTCATCGTCGCAACAATCGTCCGCATCGTTCCACTCCGAGGGTTTGTGGTACCGCTATCATCCTTATATGATTTATCTGCGCAACGACGCAAAGCAGGGGGAGGATGAAGATGTTGGCTGAATCGCGCAATGCGGTTTCATCGTCGGCGCAAATGATCGCCGAGCGGATTGTCAAAAGCACCGCGTCTCTCTGCTTTTGTGCCCTACTGTTGGCCGGCGCTGTGCACGCCTCGGCCGCCGATTATGTCTGGCGCAGCGTCAAAGTCGGCGGCGGCGGCTATTCACCCGACATCGTCTTCAGCAAAGCCGAGCGCGGCCTCGTTTATCTGCGCACGGACATCGGCGGCGTCTATCGCTGGGACGCCAAGGCCGGAGCGTGGATTGCGCTTCAAGACAAAATGGGCACGGGCACTTATTACGGAATCGAAAGCGTCGCGCCCGATCCCGTCGATCCGAACACCGTCTATGTCGCCGCCGGCATGTACCGCGCCGACCAAGCCGCGCTTCTGCGCTCAAGAAACCGCGGCGACAGCTGGACTGTGATCCAGGTTCCGTTCCACATGGGCGGCAATGAAATCGGACGCGCTGCGGGCGAACGCCTTGCCGTCGATCCCAATGACACCTCCATCCTCTATTTCGGCTCGCGCTGGGACGGACTGCAAAAAAGCACGGACAGCGGCGACTCGTGGTCTGCCGTCGCCTCGTTCCCGCTGGCGGGTCATGGCGGCGCCGCGGACTACAGCAAGCCCGTCAGCTTCGGCATCAGCTTTGTGATTTTCGATCCTGCGAGCGGCAAGAAGGGATCGCCGACGCGCACGCTGTTTGCCGGCGACGCCGACCCGGGCGCGCATCATCTGTTCCGTTCCGATGATGCGGGCCAGAGTTGGAGTACCGTCGCGGGTGAGCCGCGCGCCGATCTCGTGCCGGTGAAGGCCGAAATGGACGCCGACGGCATTCTCTACATTACCTACGGCAATGTGCCGGGGCCCTTCGACATAACCGACGGCGCCGTTTTCAAACTCGATACGCATAGCGGAAAGTGGACCGACATCATGCCGGACAAATCGGCGAAACGCCCGCCCGGCGGTTATATGGGTCTGGCGCTAGACCGCCAGCATCCCGGCACGCTTTTGGCGGCGACCGGCGATCGTTGGCTCCCCGTCGATACGATCTGGCGCACCACTGACGGCGGCGCGCATTGGCAGGACATTGGATCGCTCTCGAAGAGCGACGTTTCGGAAACGCCGTATCTGTTGTGGGGCGGAAAAGAGGCCAAGTTTGGCTGGATGATCAGCGGCCTTGCGATCGATCCGCTCGATTCCACGCATGTCGCCTTCACCACCGGCGCAACAGTCTATGCCTCGAACGATCTGGGCAAACCCGCGATGTTGTGGAAGCCCTGGATCAACGGCGTGGAGGAAACCGCGATCCTCACTTTGGCGAGCCCGCCGGCCGGTCCGCCGCTGCTGAGCGGCTTCGGCGATATCGGCGGCTTCGCACACGACAAGCTGGACGTTTCGCCGTCGTCGATGTTTACGAACCCCGTCTTCGGCAACACCAACACCATCGACTTCGCTGGGATGGCGCCTAATATCGTGGTGCGCAGCGGCACATCGCAGACCAAGGACGGTCCGACCCTCGCCTACTCCACCGATTACGGACATAGCTGGGCGCCCATCATCGTGCCGCCGCTCAGGGGCAAGAACGCGCAAGGCGCCGTCGAACTCAAGCGCTACGATTTGGACGGCGACATCAACATCGTCACCTCCGCCGACGGCAAGACCTTCATCGTTATGACGCCCATTCCCTTACTGACGCACGATCACGGCTTGACCTGGGCGGCGGCGAAAGGTCTGCCGCTGTGGTCGCGCGTGGTCGCCGACCGCGTCGATCCGCAGCGTTTTTATGCCTTCGATCTGGTGAATCTTGTCGTGCTGGCGAGCAACGACGGTGGCGCCAGTTTCCTGCCGCTGGCCACCACTGGGCTGCCCGGCGCTGTCGTTTACAAATGGCCCACCAATCCCGATGCCGCCTGGCCGCTGATGGCGACGCCGGGCATCGAAGGCGATCTATGGATCAAATCGGGCGACGGACAAAAGTTGTTCCATTCTTCCGACGGCGGACAGTCCTTTAAGGAAGTCATCACCAACATGAGCATCGATGCCCTCGCCTTCGGCAAGGCCGCGCCGGGCAAGGATTATCCGACGCTCTTCGCCTTTGGCTGGAACAGTCCGGTGCGCATGATCTTCCGTTCGACCGACATGGGCAAAACCTGGAAGCGCATCAACGACGACGACCATCAATACGGATGGCGCTTCCGCTGCATTGCGGGCGATCCGCGCGTTTTTGGCCGCGTTTATGTCGGCACCGACGGCCGCGGCATCGTCTACGGAGAACCGGAAGAATGAAACGCATGTTTTCGACAGTCGGACGCGGCCTTGTTCTCGCTTGTGCCGCGGCGGTTTTGTTTTGCGCAGGCGCCCAGGCGGGAGCCGATTATGTCTGGCGCAGCGTCAAAGCCGGCGGCGGCGGTTACATGCCCGACATCGTCTTCAGCCCCGTGGAGCGCGATCTAGTTTACCTGCGCAGCGACATGGGCGGAATGTACCGCTGGGACGAGAAGACTTTCACTTGGCTGCCGCTGCAGGACGACAATCCGGATCCGAATTACCGCGGCATCGAAAGCATCGCACCCGATCCGGTCGATCCCAATGTGGTCTACGCCGCCGTGGGCACGTATCACGGCGATCATTCCGCCATCCTGCGCTCCGCCAATCGCGGCGACAGTTGGGAGACCGTGCCCGTGCCGTTCCGCATGGGCGGCAACGAAGAAGGCCGCGACTTGGGCGAGCGGTTGGCGATCGATCCCAACGACACGAGCATTCTCTATTTCGGCTCGCGTTTCGACGGACTGCAGAAGAGCACCGACGCTGGCAAGAGCTGGGCGAAGGTGGGTTCCTTTCCTTATAAGGGCCTCGGCCTGCCGGGGGCGCACGAGCCGACCCATGCCGGGCTCAGCTTCGTGATCTTCGATCCCGCCAGCGGTATGAAAGGCGCGCCGTCGCGGACGATTTTCGTCGGCGTCGCCGACAAGAACGTGCATCATCTTTACCGCAGCGACGATGCCGGCCTGACCTGGACGCAAATCCAAGGCGAGCCGAGCATCGATCTTCTGCCGGGCCAGGCCCAACTCGACGGCAAAGGCATCCTCTATATCGCCTACAGCAATAGCATGGGCCCATATGGCGTCAGCGGCGGCGCCGTGTTCAAGCTCGACACCAAGAGCGGCATCTGGACCGACATCACGCCCCTCAAGAACGCGCGCGGCGGCTATATGGGCATCAGCCTCGACCGGCAGAGGCCCGATACGCTGGTGGTGGCCACGCTCGATCTCGACGAAAGCGCCGGCGATTCGATCTACCGCTCCACCGACGGCGGTGCGAACTGGCAGAACATCCGTCCCTTCAGCATCCGCGACGTGTGGGCGTCGCCGTTCCTGAAATGGGGCGCCAAGGACGCCAGCTTCGGCTGGTGGATCACGGGCCTTGCTATCGACCCATTCAATTCCGCCCATGCGGCCTACACCACCGGCGCGACCATCTACGAAACCCATAATCTGACGGACGTGGAACGCGAAGAAACCATTGATTGGCGCACCTGGGTCGAAGGCATCGAACAGACGGCGGTGCTCAGCATGGTAAGCCCGCCGAAGGGCGCGCATCTCGTCAGCGGCTACGCCGACATCGGCGGCTTCGCCCATTTCGATCTCGACAAATCGGTGCCAATGTCGGGTAATCCGATCTTCATCAACACCAACAACATCGATGTCGCCGAGCGCGCGCCGAACGTCATCGTGCGCAGCGGATCGCATGAAGCGCATGCCAAGGTGCGCACCGCGACGCTGGGCTATTCCACCGATTACGGTAAAACCTGGAAGCCGCTCTATGCGCCCGCGCCGCAAGGCTATGTCGAACTGGCGCCGGAGGAGATTCCTTACAACTATGGCGATCCGTTCACGGATTCCGCCATCGTGACGTCCGCCGACGGCAGGACGTTCGTCGTCATGACGCCCGGAACACCGGTTCTGACACGCGACCGCGGCAAGAGCTGGAGCAAGGTCCAAGGACTTCCGCCCACCGGCCGCCCGCTACCCGATCGCGCCGATCCCAAGCGCCTCTATGCCGTCGATTTCGACAAGAGCATCGTTTACGTCAGCAATGATGGAGGCTTGGATTTCAAACCTCAGCACACCGTCGGCCTGCCGTCCGACATCAAGGCCGACCGGCCGCACGGACGCGAGGCTCCCTGGCCCCTGATCGCAACGCCGAACAGGAAGGGCGATCTGTGGTTCATCTCGCAAGGGCGGCTGTTCCACTCGACCGACGGCGGCAAAAACTTCGCCGAGGTCAAGAACGATCTTGCCGTCTTCACCTTCGACTTCGGCAAGGCGGCGCCCGGCAAACATGACATGACGCTTTACGCCATCGGCGCCAAGGACGGCGTATCCGCCATCTGGCGCTCCGAAGACAAGGGTCTAAGCTGGGTGCGGCTGAACGACGAACGCCACGAATACAGCCGTGTCTGGCGCTGCATCGCCGCCGACAAGAACATCTTCGGCCGCGTCTATGCGGGAACCGACGGCCGCGGGGTCGTTTATGGAGAACCGGCAAAATAACACGCCCGCCGCCGTTCGTCAGGTTCGCCGCGCGATCACCAACCTGGCGAGTTCGAAGCGCAGTTCCTTGCGCCCGTAATCGATTGAGACCTGGGAGAATTGGCGCAGAAAATTCATCCCGATCAGCAGCGCCGGGGTATCGTTCAATCCCCAAAGATCGAAAATTTGCAAGTCGGCGATGACGACGTTGCAGCCTTCAAGCGTCAGCGCATTCAAGCGGACCTTGTTGATCGTCGTGATATGCCCCTCAACGACGCCGCCGGTGATGCCGGTCAGCGGTACCATACTCGGCGTTAAGTAGGCCGGATTGATATCCATCAGGGCTTCGAACAATTTCGCATTGCCGACCGAAACTTCGGCGCCGGTGTCGATGAAGGCCATCGCGCGGACGCCGTCGGCTCGGCAATTGACGGAACGCAAATGCCCGAACCGTCCGAGGACGGGAACCAGCACCTCGTTCGGTGGGGCCCAGCTCAAGAGCTGTGCATGACGCGGCTGGTTGATCTCCAGCGCGTGGTTCCGGAAGTCGAGCGTCACCTTGTAACCGTCAACGACATCGAGACCGAGATAGCCGTCGGCGCCCAGCAGCGGCCGCGGCAGGATCGGCACATCGAGATTGTCGTGGGAGACCGGCCCGAAGGAAATGTTGCCGAGGCGAACGGTCTGCGCGGGGATAGTGCGCACCACGCCTTCCACCATGACCTGTCTTTGGTGCAGCAACCCGAGCGAGGCGGCGACGTCCTCGGCGATGACGCTGCGATCGGCGCCGGTATCGACGACAAAGCGGTACGGCCCCTTGCCGTCGATCATGACGTCGATCGTGAGGTGGTTGGCGGCGTCCTTGCCGGCCGCAATTTTCGCGGCGTCTTCGCCTGGCGGCAGCGGCGCGTTCGGCGGAATGCTTTGCGCTTTGGCCAATGCCGTCGGAAAAAGAAAGGACGCGGCGCCGCCGCCCACAAATCGCCGGCGCGAGAACGTGTCGAGCGGTAATAAGGCACCCATCTCAGCCTCTCCGCACACGCCGTCTGAAGGCGTGATCATATCTTATGCAATCGTCGAGCGCCCGTGTGTCGAAAGTATGTCGAATACTTGGGCAACCCTTCACATTGCAGTGCAATACGTTTTCGGAAAGACGCTTCGGCCCGGCTTCAAGGTTTGACGGTTATCATCACTATTCCATGACTTTGCACGGTGGCGGTGAAAGCGCCCTGGGCCGGCGGCAAATCCTGGTGGCTCCATAGATCGCGGATCGCCGCCTTGAGATTGTCGGGGTAGCGCAACTCTTCCCAGGTCACCGTGATGTCGTGGGGCGCGGTTCCACGATTGAGCAAAGCCACCGCGCGGCCGCCGCCTTTGAGGGGCCGCGCCCATACTTCAGTATCGCCGTCCTTGGCGACGCGGCTAGCCTCGACGCCCAGCGGGTCCTGGTCGACGGCGATGACCTCCTTGTTCATGAGGATCGCCTTGGTCTCTTGCGTCATCGCCGACAAATCGTTGCCGGCGATCAGCGGCGCGGCCAGCATCGCCCACAAGCCGAAATGCGCGCGATATTCGCTGTCGGTCATGCCGCCGTTGCCGACTTCGAGCATGTCCGGATCGTTCCAGTGTCCCGGCCCAGCATAGGCTTCCAGCCCCACCTGCATGTCCAAAATATTCATCACGCCGATGCTGTAGCCGTTCGAGCTCTTGCCTTCCCAGTGGTCGTAGATGTCGCCTGTGGTCCGCCACAGATTGCCGATGTTCTGGGCCCACAGCCACGGTTTGGAATTACCCCATTCGCACAGGCTGAAGACGATCGGCCTGCCGGTCGCCTGCAGCGCCTGGCTCATCGTCAAATAGGACGAGGCAGCTTCCTGCGTGCCGGTGTTGCACCAGTCGTATTTCAGATAATCGACGCCCCAGGCCGCATATTGACGCGCGTCCTGATACTCAAACCCGCGACTGCCCGGCCGGCCGCCGCAGGTCTTCGTGCCGGCGTCGGAGTAGATGCCGAACTTCAGTCCCTTGGAGTGGACATAATCGGCCAGCTTCTTGATGCCGTGGGGAAAGCGTTTTGGATCGGGCCGGATGTTGCCGTTCTTGTCCCTTTCGCCCTGCCAAAAATCGTCGATCACGATGTATCGATAGCCCGCGTCGCGCATGCCGGAGGATGCCATCGCGTCGGCGGCGGCCCGAATAGCCTTCTCGTTCACATCGGCGCCGATCTTATTCCAGCTGTTCCAGCCCATCGGCGGCGTCAGCGCTAAGCCGTTCGCAGTTCCTTGCAGAACATCACCCGTGTCGCGGGCCTCGGCCGCTACCAGCGACAGAAGCAACCCCATCGCGATCCAAAATGCCTGACGCATGTTCATCTCTCCCTGCTATTTCCCGCGCCCTTCAATGTTCGATGCGGTACGCCTCAAAGCTATGCGGTTCGATCTTCACCGGGAATACCGTCCGCGGCGGTTCCTGATAGAAATTGCGCCGCCGCGCTAGCGGATTGACGACGGTTTTCGGCGGATTCTGCGCCGCGACCAGCTTGCCCGTCGTCAAGTCGCGCAGCTTCACGTTGGCGCCGGGAACGACAATGTTCACGGGCGTTTGCGCCGGC
Organism: uncultured Alphaproteobacteria bacterium; assembly: GCA_963710025.1. GTDB lineage: Bacteria > Pseudomonadota > Alphaproteobacteria > Micropepsales > Micropepsaceae > Rhizomicrobium. The sequence goes on from CAVPYO010000012.1 coordinate 85,123, forward strand.
CGGAAGGACTCGACCACGAACGTGTCGTTGTCGTAGGCGAACAGGCTGACCAGCGGCGGCGAATCGATCTGCACCGGAAAGTCGCGCTGGAGGTAGCGCTTGAGCTGCGTGATGACGCCCTGCGGCAGGTTGTAGAGGTCCGCCTGGTTCTCAGGGATAGTCAGCAGATAGAGGACGCCTTTGGAATAGCGATTCATCAGTAGGATCGGATCGGCTTTGGCGCCCGCCACGCCGCGCAGAATCCCCCAGGAATCGTTGGTGTAGAAACGGATTTCCGGGAACAGAATCGCCGGGTTGTCGTGCTTGGGATCGTTCAGAATGGTGCCATTGCCGGCGCCGAAGCCGTTGAGGAAATCGTGGATGGAAAGCACGCGCCCGGTGTCTTCCCATTCGGCGACGTCCCTGATGCCCTTGGCCTGCAGCGCACGCAGCAGGCCGGAGGTGATGACGACGCTCTTGCCGGCGGTCAACTGACCCTCGATCTTCTTGACGATGTCGGGGTCGGCTTTAGCGCTCTCGGTGAGCAAGACGAGGTTGGCGCCGGTGGGAAAATTCGGCGTCATCTCGATGGGGATGCCGATATTCCCCAGATAGTTCTGCAGGAAATCCTCGCCGTCCGACTGATAAGGTTTGTAGTTGGCGATGCCGATCGGGTTGCCGAGCTGGCCAAGGACTTTGTCCACGCCCGTGAGCGCAACGCCTGCGGCGCTCGCCCAACCGGGGCCGGGATCGCCCTTCCCGGTCGAACGATAGGCTCTCGCCACGGTGTTCCAATTGAAGCTGGTAGGCAGTTTGGCCCACGGAGCACGGTCGCCCGCTTCGGTGGGGAACGGACCGGCCATATCATACCAGTTGAACAGAGTGATCTCGGGGGCCTTGGCGAACAGCGTATCCCACAGCTGCTCGGCGTAGCGGTCGATGTAACGCAGGCTGTAGGTGTCCACCCAGCCGCCGCGATTGCCGCCGTCCGGGCGGATATTATCGTAATAGCGGATGATTTCGTAGCTCTCGTACTGCTGTAGGAGCTGGTCGGTGAGGGTGGGATCGCGCGTCTCGGTGCCGGTGTAGATGCCGTCGAACATCTGCGATTCTTTTTCCAGGTCGTAGCCCAGGCCTTGGAAATGCTCGTACCAGTTCGGATATTTGACGATCATCTTGACGTTCGAATTGACGGCCTTGGCCTGCCCAAGCACAAGGTTCTTGGCGACGTCGCGCATCGTATCCAGACGGTATTGGGTCCAGCTCCGCGCGCCCTTGGCGGCGATGTCGGCGTCACTCTTGCTCGTGTAGAAGAAGAAATCGTCGAGGATGACTTCGTTGAAATGCTTGGCGGCAAGTTCGGCGGCCTGCTTGCATTCTTCGCGGTCGGCGGGGTTCTCGTAATCGAAGGTGCCGAATTGGCCGCCTTCGCCGCCGGCCGCCAGCGTCACGCCGCCTGCAACGATGATGCCCTTGGCCTCGAATTCCCGCTTGACGGCTTCGATCTCCGCATCCGTGGCGAACAGATGGTTGCGGTAGACTTCGACATAGACCTTGTCGAATTTGAGCTGGCGGCTGACTCGGCCGTATTCCCGGTCGAAGATCTTGGGGTCGGCAAGTTCCTTGGTCGCGTTGACCACGACATAGATCGCGGTGCGGAAGTTCTTGTATTTGCCGTGTTCGGGGGCCGCTTGCGCCACCGCTCCCGTGATGAGCAAAGCCACGAAAAACATCGAGCAGATGGTGATGTGGATCAGGCGCGTCATAGATGTTCCTCTTGCATTCTTCCCCACGGCGACAGCCCATCACTTCGGCGCGGCAGGTTTTTGGTCACTTGACGCGACGCTTTCGCGTCTTGACGTGCGTTTTCGCCATGGTGTGCATTTTCACCTTGGCGTGCGCCTTTGTTGTGACACGCGCTTTCGCCTTGAGCGGCGGCGCCGACGCCTCCTGCTCGGGGCAGTTCGTTTGACCGGCTGCGGGCTCCACTTGAACGATGTATAGGCTGACCGCCAGTCTGCCGCTGCTGGTCAGCACCATCGGCAGCGTCACCGCGCCCATGTCCGCACCGGCCTTGCGGAAGCAGGCCAGCGGTACGGCGATCTTCGTCCAGCCTTTGCCGTGCGCCGCGCGCAACGTCTGTGTCAGATCGACCGTGCCCAGGGCGGTCGCGCTGCCCATCCCGAGCGTCACCGGCCTCTCCGGCGCGCTGTCGACACGCATATCCAGCGTCAGGGTCATGCCGTCATTGGTCCGCTTGGTGAAGCTCACAGCCTCGCCCGCCACCGCAACAAGACTGGCCTTGCTGATGCCGCTCCAGGTCGCGAGGAGCGTGTCTTCCTGCTTGTTGCGCTCGCCGCGCACGACGCGCAGTGCGGCGGTGGGCACCGTTGCGGGCGCCGGGTCGGCGGCAACCTTCGCGCCGTTTACGTCGACCAGCAAAAGCGACCAAGGCATTGCGGCGCGCCCCGTGTCCACGATGGTGTTGAGCGCGGCCGCGGCGACATTCGTCGGCGCCGCCTCCGGCAGTGCACCCAGGTTGCTCGGCGTGGCGTAGGTCATCCCATAGCCATAGGCGAACAGCGGATAGTAGGGCTCCGTGCCGACATTGAGCGGCGTCTGGTCGGGCGCGCGCGGCCAGGAAAAGGACAGCTTGCCGCTGAAATCGTAGGCCACCGAACCGTCCGGCTTGGAGAACAGCACATCGGCGACGCCGGCGCCCTCGGAACCGGGCAGCCAGGCCGCCACGAAAGCGTTCGAGGCGTTGATCTCGGGCGTGACGTAAAGCGGCCGGCCCGAGAGGAACACGCTCACCACCGGAATGCCTTGGGCGCGCAGCCTCTGCAGCAGCCTCAGATCGTGCCGGTCGCCGGCCTCGAAATCGACATTCGGCCGGTCGCCGCGGAACTCCGCATACGGATCTTCACCGAAAACCACAATGGCGACGTCCGGCTTCTCGCGGAAATCGCCGTTGACGCTGAGCGCGGCGGTGCCACCCGCCGCCTCGACATTCGCCTTGATGCCCTCGAAGATCGTATTGCCATTCGGAAAATCGGCGCGCGTATTGCCGTCGCCCTGCCAGGAGATCGTCCAGCCGCCCGCCTGCTTGGGCAGATTGTCCGCGCCATCGCCGGCCACCAGCACATGCGCCGTGGGCGACAGGGGCAGGAGCCCGCCGTCGTTTTTCAACAGCACCAGCGACTCGCGTACGGCCTGACGCGCGACCGCGCGATGGTCCGGCGAACCGAGCAGATTATATTGTCCGGCGAAGGGGCGCGACGAGGGCCTGCCCTCGCTCGGCACGCCGGCGCGCAGCTTGACGCGCAGGATACGCGTTACCGCCTCGTCGAGGCGCGCCATCGGGATTGTGCCCGCTTGGACCTGCGCTATCAAATTTGCATAGAGCTCCTTCCAGCTGTCCGGCGCCATGTACATGTCGAGGCCCGCGTTCATCGCTTGCGGGCAATTGAACTTATTGCACCCGCTAGGTTGGGCCTGGCCGTCCCAGTCGCCGACGACGAAGCCGTCGAAGCCCATGCGGTCCCTTAGGATGTCGGTGAGGAACTGTTTGTCGCCGTGCATCCCGTGGCCACGCCAGCTGGAGAAGGACGCCATCACCGACTGCACGCCGGCCTTGATCGCGGCCTCGTAGGGCGGCGCGAAAATATCGCGCAGCGCCGGCTCGCCATAAAGGTTATCGCCCTGGTCGCGGCCCTTGTCGGTGCCGCCGTCGCCGATGAAATGTTTGGCGGTGGCGATGACGTGCTCGCCCATCAGGAAATCCGTATCGCCCGGCTTGCCCTGGATGCCTTCGACAATCGCCGCGGCGTACTCGGCGACGATCCTCGGATCTTCCGAATAACTTTCGTAGGTGCGCCCCCAGCGGTCGTCGCGCACCACCGCGATGGTCGGCGCAAAGGTCCAGTCGCCGCCGATGACGCGCAGTTCCTTGGCGGTGATCTCACCGATCTTGCGCATCAGGTCGGGATCGTGCATCGCCCCCAGCCCGATATTGTGCGGGAAGAGCGTCGCACCGATGATGTTGGAATTGCCGTGGACGGCGTCTTGGCCCCAGATCACCGGGATCACGGGACGGCCCGGCGCCACGTCAACGGACGCGTTGTACATTTCGTCGGCGAGTTTCAGCCAGTCCGGCGCCAGCGCCCTGTCGTTGCCATAAGGACCGGAATTGCCGCCATTCAGAATCGAGCCGAGATGGTATTTGCGCACGTCGTCGGGCGTAACGTAGCTGATGTCCGCCTGAAGGACCTGGCCTACCCTTTCCTCCAGGGTCATTTGCGCAAGCAGCTGCGCGACCTGGGCCTCGATATCCGGGTCGCGCGCCGCACCGCTTTGGCCCGCGGGCCAGATGTCGGGATGAACCTCGGTCGAGGTCGCGAAATCGATATGCGTTTCCGGCACGGGCGCTGTAGGCGCCGACTGCGTTTGCGCCGGCGCACTCGAGATGCCGATCATGGAGGCAACCCTATCGATGTGCGGCAGCGACGAACAGGCGGCGAGTGCCAGGGCGCCCGTCAGCGCCAGCAGCACCCGTCGCAGCCCGCGAAGCCGGACCGGGCCTTGCGCCGAAATGTTCCGCGTTACGCTTGCCAGCGCTGTGATTGTCATCCGCCGCTATCCGTTGTGAAAAAACAAACCCGAAGACACGCGCCTAATGCCTGCGGACCGCTATGCGCATCTCGATGGAGAAGCTTTCGCCGGGGCCAAGCGTTCTTGCGCCAGTGATACTCGCCGGCTCGGGCCGGTTGAAGGCGTTGGGCATGACACTCACCGGCTCGGCGGCGAAGAAGCGCTGTCCGACCGGTATAAAGATGTGGAAAAAAGTGCATTCCGGCGACGCTTCCAGCGAGATCGTCAAGCCGCTGTCCGGCTGATCGATGCGCGCGGGCGAGCGCCAGCCCGTAAAACAGTTGTCGACGAACGGCGCCTTGGCCACCAGCGCACCGTGGGCAAGATCGAGCAAGGGCGATCCCTCCACATGGTCCGTCGGGATCATGGTCGAATCGGCCTTCCACATGCCCGCGACCGTCGCGGTCAGCCGCGTCGTGGCCGTGCACGGGAAATAAGGGTGGAAGCCCAGGCTGGCGGGCATCGCTTTGGCGTCGCGGCTGCGCACCGTGAGGCGGTGGGTAAACCCGCCGTCGGCCAAGGTGAGCACCTGCTCGGCGCTATAGGTCCAAGGCCAATCGGCGGCTTCGTAGTCGTAAGCCAGCGTTACCTGGTCGCGCGAAAGCGAAGCCACGCGCCAAGCGGTTTGCCAGCCATGACCGTGCAGGGAATGGGGATGGTCCCCGAAATTCCTCGACAACCGGATTTCACGGCCCCGGAAATGGAACACGCCGTTTTCGATGCGATTGGCATACGGCACCAGCGCGAAGGTGCACGCATTGCACTGGACGAACGCACCCTTAGGCGCCGGACGAAGGACGTCCGTGCCTTCGAAGGCTAAACGCGTCACGGATCCGCCGATCTCGGGCGCGACATCGAGTTCCATGCCGCCTTGCGCCAATGCGATCATGCGCCGGCTCTTCCCGTTGAGCGCACCCGTCGCGCTTACTTAGAATCGTCCGGCGTGTGATGCCACAATTCCTGAATGGCTTCCAGACTGCGGCCCATCGTCTCGGGCACGTACTTCATCACGAACAGCGCCGACAGAACGCTCATCACGCCGTAGATCCAATAGGCGAAGCCGTGATTGAAAGCGGTGTTCAGCACGGTATTGCCGTCGAGTACCTTGAACGACCAGGAAACGAACAGATTGGCGATCCACTGCGCGGCTACCGCGATCGCCATCGCCTTGCCCTTGATGGAGTTGGGGAAGATTTCCGCCAGCATCACCCACACCACTGGGCCCCACGACAAGGAAAAACCGGCGATATAGACGACCACGGCGGCCAGGCCCCACATGCCGGCCGCGTGCGACATCTGTAAGGAGGCCGTGCCGTTGCCGGACGCATTGAACAGGAAGCCGAGCGCGATCATGGAGACGGCCATCACCACCGAGCCGGTGATGAGCAATGGTTTGCGGCCCCAGCGGTCGACGGTGACCTGCGAGACGACCGTGAACGTCACCATGGCGACGCCCACCACGATGGTCTGCAGGAAAGCGCTGTCGGTGGAGGCGCCCAGATTCTTGAACATCAACGGCGCGTAATAAAGCACCGCATTGATGCCGACCAATTGCTGGAACACCGACAGCATGATGCCGACGAACAGCACCAGCACGCCGAAGCTGAACAAGGGCCGCGTGCGCTGGACCAGCGTCTGTTCGATTTCCTTCAGGGTCTTCCTGGCATCGGTCTCGTCCGTCAGTTTTTTGAGAACCGCAAGGGCGCGTTCGTCCTTGCCGCGCATCACGTACCAGCGCGGCGTATCGGGAACAAACAGCATCAGCCCGAAGAACAGCAGCGCGGGGATTACTTCCGACGCCAGCATCCAGCGCCAGCCGACGGAGAGGATCCAAGAATCGTTGCCTTGGATAGCGATCGCCCAATTGACGAAATAGACCACCAGCATGCCGCCGACGATGGCGATCTGCTGGAAGGTGACGAGCGTGCCGCGGATGGCCGGCGGCGCGATTTCGGCGATATACAGCGGCGAAATCATCGAGGCGATGCCCACGCCCACGCCACCGATGATGCGGTAGACGATGAACGGGGTCAGCGCGGCCGGCCCCATGCCGCCGATCGGTCCGAAGCCGAGTTCGGGGATGGCCGAACCGAGCGAGCCGATAAAGAACAGCACGGCTGCCAACATCAGCGTTGGCTTGCGCCCCCATTTAGTCGAGACGGGGCCCGCGACGAAGGCGCCGATCACGCAGCCGAGCAGCGCGCACGACACCGTCCAGCCCGAAAGGCTGCCGCGCGCCGTTTCCGACAAACCGATCTGCGGGTTGATGAAGTTATGGTCGATGGCCGCGACCGCGCCGGAAATCACCGCCGTGTCGTAACCGAACAGCAGCCCGCCAAGAGCCGCGGTGAGCGTTAATGCAACGACAAGAGTCGTGTTGGCCTTGGCCATTGGGGACCCCTCTGTGGACGCAGCGTTTCTCGTTCTCCCGCCGGAATCGGAGCTTTTAGCCCCGTTGGGTTTGTACCCTATTCTTGCCCGGCGGCGTGACCCTAATGGTAGCGCTAACACTCTGCAAGCGCGCAAGTTGCCCGATTTTGACCGGCGGAAGACGCGAAATCGCTCGGCGGGTCCCGGCAATCAATGGTTATGCCGGGGCGTCTTGGCCGCGACGCCGCGATATTTCACCGCAAGCTCCATCACCGCGCCCTTGTCGAGTTGCCCGGTTGTGGCGCGGAATAATTCCTGCCAAGGCGTCTGGCTCTGCGGGATCGGCGGCGGCGGCTCCTTCTTGCGGCGCGCAATCTCGTCCTCTGGCACCAGCGCATCGCAGCGGCCACGCTCCACGTCGATGCGGATCGTGTCGCCGGTACGCAGCCAGGCAAGCCCGCCGCCGATCGCGCTTTCCGGCGAGACGTTCAAGACGGACGGGCTGTCGGAGGTGCCCGACTGCCGTCCGTCGCCGATGGTCGGCAGGCTGGCGATACCTTTCTTCAGCAGCGCATCCGGCGGCTGCATATTGACGACCTCCGCCGATCCGGGCCAGCCTATGGGACCGGCGCCGCGGATCACCAGGATGGTACGTTCGTCGATGCCGAGCGACGGATCGTTGATGCGGGCGTGATAGTCGCCGCCGCCGTCGAACACCACGGCGCGGCCTTCGTAGACGCCTTCGCGGCCCGGCTCGCTCAGATAGCGGCGGCGGAATTCTTCCGAGATCACGCTGGTCTTCATGATCGCGAAGTCGAACAGATTGCCGCTCATCACCAGGAATCCGGCGTGTTCCTGGATCGGCGCCTCAAAGGCGGCGATCATTTCACGGTCGGTGCTTTCGCGCCCCTTGAGGTTCTCGGCGATGCTCTTGCCGGTCACCGAGGCCGCCGTGCCGTCGATCTTTCCGGCACGCAGCAGTTCGCACAACACGGCCGGCACGCCGCCGGCGCGATGGAAGCGCTCGCCGAGGTATTTCCCCGCCGGCTGCATGTTGACGAGCAGCGGAATGTCGCGCGCGCCCATCCAATCCTGGGGCGCGATGTCGACGCCGGCATGGCGCGCCATGGCGTTGATGTGCGGCTGGGCGTTGGTCGATCCACCGAGAGCGGCGACGGCCGCGATGGCGTTAAGGAACGCCTGGCGGGTGAGGATTTGTGAAGGCTTCAGGTCCTCGTTGGCCATCTCGACGATACGCTTGCCGGTCGCGTAGGCCATCTGTCCGCGTTCGCGGTACGGCGCGGGAATCGCGGAGCAGCCGGGCAGCGACAGGCCCAACGCCTCGGCGACAGCGTTCATCGTGGAAGCCGTGCCCATGGTGTTGCAGTGGCCGAGCGACGGCGCCGAGGCCGCGGCGGTCTGCACAAACTCTTCTTCCGTGATTTCGCCCGCGCCCAGGCGGCGGCGGCTTTTCCAGATCGCCATGCCGGAGCCCACCAGTTCGCCTTCGAACCAGCCGTCCAGCATCGGCCCGCCGGATAGGACGATGGCCGGAATATCGACGGTCGACGCCGCCATGATCGCGGACGGCGTGGTCTTGTCGCAGCCCGTGGTCAGCACCACCGCGTCGATGGGATAGCCGTACAGGATTTCCACCAGTCCCAGATAGGCGAGATTGCGGTCGAGGGCGGCGGTGGGCCGCCGGCAGTTCTCGAACAGCGGATGGGTCGGGAATTCCAGCGGCAGGCCGCCGGCGTCGCGCACGCCTTCCTTCACGCGCCGAGCCAGTTCGAGATGCACGAAATTGCAAGGATTGAGGTCGCTGCCGCTTTGGGCGATGCCGATGATGGGACGACCCGAGCGGAATTCCTCCGGCGTCAGCCCGTTGTTCATCCAGCGTTCGAGATAGAGCGCCACCATGTCCATGCGCGCGGGATCGTCGAACCAGTCCCGAGAACGAAACCGCCTCTTCGGCTTGTCAAACGCCATCGCGAACTCCTGCCGCCGTCGTTAACGTCAAAGCTGGAGTCAGCGTTGTCAAGTGAGGCTCTAAACCTTCTTCGGAGCCGCCGCCGATTGGCGCTTGACCAAAGAATAAGTGACGAGATGGTCGACGAGCTTCGGCTCGTGACCGGCCTTGAGCTCGCGCACGGCACGGGTGAGGAGATCGACGGCGATTTCGGCCATGCTGGTGATCGGCTGACGGATGGTGGTCAGCTCGGGCCAGATGGTCGCGGCGATGGAGGTGTCGTCGAAACCCACCACCGAAAGATCGCCCGGCACATCGAGGCCTTTGCGGTGCGCCACCGAAACCGTGGCGGCGGCCATGTCGTCGTTGCTGGCGAAGATCGCGGTCGGGGTCACTTTTCGCGTCAGCAGATTTTCGGCCGCGTCCAGGCCCGAACGGTAGCTGAAATATCCCTGCACGATCAGCGATTTATCGCTGCGGATGCCGGCTTCGCGCAGGGCGGCCTCGTACCCGCGTTCGCGCTCCAGGCTGGAACTCAGGTTGGGATGGCCCTTGATGAAGCCGATACGGCGATGGCCGAGCGACAAAAGATAATTCGTCATCTCGTAGGCGGCGGCGAAATCGTCGATACGCACACACGAGGCCTGCGCGTTGAACCGTCCCGTCGCGACCGCGACCGCCGGCAGTTTCGCTTCTTGGAGTTCGTGCAGTACGTCGAGGGATTCACATAAGGGCGGCGGCAGAATCATACCGGCCACGCCGCCGTCGATCAGCTTTCGTACGGCCGCACGTTCGGCCGCGGCGCTGGTGAGTTCACATTTCTCCAGCACGATCTGCGCACCCTTGCGGCTCGACTCGTCGAGCGTACCGACCAGGAACTCGCTCAGATAAGCGGCGCTCGGATTGCTGTAGAGCAGGCCTATGCGCGCGCCCGAGGAGCCGGCCAAGCTGCGCGCTGCGGGATTGGGAGCATATTTGAGGTCGTGAACCGCGGACATGACCGTGGCGCGCGTCGCTTCGCGCACGTTCTTCTCGCCGTTGACGACGCGCGAGACAGTCATCGGCGAGACCCCGGCGCGCTGCGCCACGTCATGGATCGTGGCGGCGCCGCGATGCTTTCTACCGTTTTTCTGCGGAATGTTAGGCAAGTCTGACGTACTGCTCGTTATAGCGATCGATTCACAATACCGGAAAAGGCCCCGTTCGCTTCGCCTTTCATGGCGGGCGAAGCGCAGCTTATCGCATTGGCAGTGTTACCTCCAACTATCGTTTTCGAGCGGTCGTGTTTGACGCGGGCCGGCGCATCCTGCTTGACGCGGCTACCGGGTCCAAGGCTCGCGCCTCGGGCAATGGTAAACGATGAAAATGCGGCAAGCGCGAAGTCCTCCGCGTCGCTGCGTCGTGACTATTGATGAAGAAGACCCTCCCCTCCGGGGATGCGAGCGTTTATATTCGACATCGGATTGAGACGGCCCGGCAAAGGCGCCGCAATTGCGGCGGGCAGACGCAGGCCTTCGATGGACGGCGAAAGGATTGATCCGCTTGACGGGCTGGCGGGGAACGGACGTTTTTCGGCTCTTTGCGGGCTGTAGAGGCTGGTTCTTTGTTAGTAATATAAATAATACTATAGAACGGTTTGACTGCGGTCGTCTTCTCGGGGACCGTGCGCCGACATGCCGATGACCGATCGGGCGAGGAGGAAGCCGGTGACGATAATTCGTGTGGGTTTGGTCGGGATCGGCAAGGTCGCCCGCGACCAGCACATCCCGGTGCTGCGCGCGGACCCGCACTACGAACTCGTCGCCTGCACGAGCCGCAACAACCGCGTCGATCGCGTGGCGAATTTCACGACCGTCGAAGAGATGCTGGCGAGCGGTCCGCAGCTGGACGCCGTCGTGATCTGCTCGCCGCCGCAGGTGCATTATGAATCCGCCAAGTGCGCGCTCCTGGCCGACAAGCATGTGTTCATGGAGAAGCCCCCTTGCGCCACCACGGCCGAACTAGGGCGATTGGCCGAACTGGCGCGCGCCAGGAAGCTGACGTTCTTCCAAACCTGGCATCTGCGCTACGCGCCGCGTGTTGAAGATGCGGAACGTTGGCTCAAGGGGCGCAAAATCCTGGGCGCGCGCATCGTCTGGAAGGAAGACGTGCGCTTTTGGCATCCCGGACAAAGCTGGATATTCCAAGCCGGCGGCTTCGGGGTTTTCGATCCTGGCATCAACGCCATTTCGGTCCTGACCCAAATTCTGCCCGAGCCGATGTTCGTCGAATCGGCGGAACATTTCGTGCCCGAGAATTGCCAAGCGCCGATCGCCGCCAACCTGATCTTCCGTACCGACAGCGGCGCGAAAATTTCGGCCGCTTTCGATTTTCTCTATACCGGGGACGCGATCTGGGACATCGAGGTGGAAACGGACGGCGGGACGCTGAAACTTTCGTTCGCCGGCGCCGTGCTGTCGATCGACGGACGGCAACTGGAGTTTCCGCCGCACAAGGACGGCGCGTATGCCGAATATGCGCCGCTTTACCGCCGTTTCGCCGAACTGATCGCCGCCGGAAAGTCGGAAATCGACGCGACGCCGTTCCGCCTCGTCGCCGATGCGTTCCTGGCCGGCAAGCGCACTTCGGTGGCGCGTTTCGAGGAATAAATTTCCGCTTAGAGACTGTTTGAATAATCCCCGCGGCCGCGACGCCGCCGATTTTGCCCGTTTCCGGCAGGTGGAGCTGGCGACAGCCAGCGACGGCGCGCAGCGCGATGCGGGACATCGGGCAAGCGCGGCGACAAACCGGGCGGGCAAAATCGGCGCATCCCGAAGGGTTTCGGCAAAAATCGCCGGCTAGTTCGTCGAAAGCCTCGGCCGTACTCCCCGGTACGACCTTCGGCTTTCTCCTGCTATCCGGCCGATTTTCGCTCGAAACGCGGCTCACGCGGATTATTCAAACAGTCTCTTAGGCGCCAGCGCCGCGTCGTCCTCGAGCAGGCGGCGCATGCGCGTACCCCGCCCGGCGTTCTGCACCGCGTCGGCCAGCGTATAGCCGTCGAGCACGGAGAGAAAGGCGGTCGCCGCTTGCGCCAACGGCCGGCGCAGCCCGCAGACCGGCATCACCACGCAGGTGTTCCGCTTGCGGTCGAAACACTCGACCAGGTCGAAGCCGTCCTCGGTGGCGCGCACCACGGCGCCCAGATTGATCTCCGCCGGCTTCCTGGCGAGCCTGAGCCCGCCGCGTCGGCCGCGGACGCTGTCGACGAAGTCCGCCTGGATCAGCGTCTGCGCCACTTTCACCAGATGATTGCGCGAGATGTTATAGCGCCGGGCCACTTCCGCGATGGTGTGCAGTCCGTCGGGTTCCAGCGCCAGCAGCATCAGCAGGCGCAGCGCATAATCCGTATGCAGAGTAAGGCGCAAGGCGGTGTCTCCATCGGCCGCGCGGTCACCGCCGTCTCGGCCGTGACCGTGGACGCTCCAAGGGGAGAATACGCTTTGCCGCGCAGGGTCGCTGCCGGCGCTCCTCACCGGCATGTCGGCTTATTGTCGCACCTCATCCGTTGCATTGCGGGTTTGCAGCAAGGGCCTGAGTTTTAGAACGAAATCAAACGCCATCAGCACAGCGCCGAGGAAGATCGGGATCGGCTCCAGATAAACCGCGCGTTCGGAAACACGGTCGACGCGGGCGCGGTATCACCGTCGATGCGTTGATGCGCGATCGGGCATTCCCCGCGCTGTCCGCGGCCATGGTTACTAAATTCGGTCCTTAAGGAATGATTAGCCACGTCTTGTTAGTTTCACAGGTCACGGGGAGCGACGTGAAGAGGGCGAAGTGGATATATGTGAGAATGGCCGCGTGCGCCGCGGGCGCACATCGCTCCTCTCCCGATATTGCGCCGACTTGGGACAATGTCTGTCGCGCGAGCGTTCCGAACGGGCCCTGCGCGCGGCGGCCATGGAACAGGCACTGGCAAGCCGGGCCAAGTCGGAATTCCTCGCCAACATGAGCCACGAGCTGCGCACGCCGCTCAACGCGATCATCGGATTTTCCGATCTGATAGCGAACCAGACGGCCGGCGATCCGCTCAGCGCGAAAAACTGCGAATATGCGGGCCTGATCAACCGCGCGGGCGCGCATCTGCTCAACATCATTTGCGACATCCTCGACATCTCCAAGATCGAAAGCGGCACCTTCGAGCTCACTCCGGAACGCTATGCGCTGCGCGAAGTGATCGTCGCCAGCGTCGCCCTGGTGGAACCGCGGATCGCGGAGAAGAAACAGACGCTGGCGCTGAAACTGTCCCCGATCCTGCCCACGATAAATGCCGACGGCAGGCGGCTGAAGCAGGTGCTCATCAATCTCTTGAGCAATGCCCACAAATTCACGCCCGAAGGCGGACGCATCGTCCTGACCGCCGCATCGGGTGCGGACGGAACGATCAGCGTCAGCGTGCAGGATACCGGCATCGGCATGACGGGCGAGCAGATCGCCGTCGCGCTTAAGCCGTTCGGCCAGGTGAAATCGAGCCGGACGCGCAGCCAAGAAGGAACCGGTCTCGGGCTGCCGATCGCCAAGGCGCTGATCGAACAGCACGGCGGCAGCTTCTCCATCGTAAGTAAGGAAAACGCCGGCACCACCGTTTCGTTCACCCTTCCGCAGACCGCGCCGGACCATTCGGCCAAGGAGAATTTGTCATGAGCCATACAGCGGCGGGCGTCGCCATTCAGGGCGCCGCAGACGCGACGGGAGAGCTGCAACAGCCAAGCATATCGCCGCGCGTCGCTCACATCGTTTCGGTGTCCGGCGCCCAGGCCGTGGCGATCCTGGAACGGTCCACCGCGGCCGGCGGGGTCCCGGTACGCGTCGAGATCGGTGCGACCATGACGATTTCCACCCCGCACGCAACGGTCGTCGGACTCGTCTCGGCGGTGAGCGTGCCGATGCCCGACGCCGCGGCCGGCCAAGACGATGTCAGCCTGATCGAACTCAATCTCGGTGGCGAGATCGTGGTGGACCAGAATAGCTCGCGGCTTGTCTTTCGCCGCGGGGTCTCGAGCCTGCCCACCATCGGGGATGGCGTTTATCTGGCGGATCGCCAGGCTTTGACGCTGGCCTACTCCCAGCCGGAATCGGCCACGATCGACGTCGGCACACTTTATCAAAATTCCGCCGTCCCGGCGCGGTTGCTGGTCGACGACCTGTTCGGCAAGCATTTCCTGATCGTCGGCACGACGGGATGCGGAAAATCGTCGGCGCTCACCTGCATCCTGCAAAGCCTTCTGCCGGATTACAAACAGGCGCGCGTCGTCATCCTCGACATCCACAACGAATACTCGGCCGCGTTCGGCGAACAGGCAGAGACGATCGATCCGTCGAGTCTCAATCTTCCTTTCTGGCTGCTGAACTTCCAGGAATTGACCGCCGCCTTCGCCAGCGCGGACGAGCATCGCGACGCCGAGATCGAAATACTGGGGGATGCCGTACTGTGGGCGAAGCGGCGCTATTCCGACTCGTTCACGGGGCGCGTGCGCCGATCCGTCGATGGACAATGCATCACCGTGGATACGCCGGTGCCGTTCCGTTTGGCCGATCTCGTCGCCTACATCGACGAACAGCTCGGCAGGCTGGATCGCACCTTGAACACCCTGCCCTACAAACGCCTGAAGGGCCGCGTCGAAACGCTGGTGAGCGACTCCCGCTACAGCTTCATGTTCGGCAGTCTGATGATCGAAGACACGATGATCGACGTTCTGGGCCGGCTGTTTCGCGTGCCGGTCGGCGGTAAACCGTTCACCGTGCTCAACCTTTCTACGGTGCCGGGAGAGATCATGGATGTGGTGATCTCAGTCGTCTCCCGCCTCGCGTTCGATCTTGCCAGCTGGAGCAACGCGCGGCTTCCCATCCTGATCGTTTGCGAGGAAGCGCACCGTTACGCGCCGGCCGACGCCGGGCGGAAATTCATGCCGACAAGGCAGGCGCTGGCGCGCATCGCCAAGGAAGGCCGCAAATACGGCGTATCGCTGGCGCTTATCACGCAGCGGCCGTCCGAACTCGATCCGACTATCCTATCCCAGTGCAGCACGGTGATCGCCATGCGCCTTTCCACCGAGCGCGATCAGAGCGTCGTGCGCGCCAATACCCATGAAGGCGCGTTGGACCTGTTGGATTTCCTGCCGCTGCTCGGCGACCGCGAGGCCGTCGTTCTGGGCCAGGGCGTCGTGATCCCGATGCGCATCCGCTTTCACGACCTGAAAGGCCGCAAGATCGCGGAGAACCAGCACGCCGCGTTCTCGCGCGCCTGGAAGCATTCTGAGATCGACAAGGAAACGTTGGCGGACATCGTCCACCATTGGCGCTCGCCCGCCAAGCCGAAGGGATAGGTTCTACGCCATTCAGGCGCGTTCCAGGCGCGCGGCGAGAATGCCGGGCTTGCCTGCGGCATAGGGAATGGCGTGCTTGAGCGAGGCATAGAGATTGTGGTCCTCGCGGACGCCGAACAGCCGAACGCCGACGGGTTTGAATTCGGGGGCGAACTGCGCAGGCACGCTTTCGTCCAGCCAATGCGGCTCGGTGGGCGTCGGCGCGTGTCCGATTTCGACGATCAGCAGAATGCGGCCCGCGGGCGCGGTGACGCGCTTGATTTCGCGGATCGTCGCGGCGACGTCGTCGACGTGATCCAGGCTGTTGAAGGTCGAAACGCCGTCGAAATGCCCGTCCGGATACGGGATCGCTTCGGACGAAGCGGCGCAATAGGTCATCGCTTGGTTGTCTTGGGCGAGCTTGCGGTAGCGATCGGCCAGCGGATCGAGCCCGACGCGTTCGCGCGCGCCGTTCGCCCATTCCAGGCTGCCGCACGGGCCGCAACCGATGTCGAGAATGGCGCGGCCCGCATAATCGTCCGCGCTCAACCCGAAGAACGTCGTGAAGAAGAATTCGTAGTGCGCGCGTTCGTGCTCCAGTTTCGCCCGGTCGCGCGCGATGGGAGCGGTAACGCCGCGCCAATAGCGCAGCTCGTGATACTCCTTGAACCGCTTGCGCGCCTGCCCCGGCAGGACGGAAAGCGCCGCGTTCGCCACGAACTTCGCGCCGGGTTTGAGAACTTCAAGCATCCTGCATCCTTGCTCGCACAGGGGTGACGTGCCAAAACGGATCAAGTCCGGTAACTGTCGGAATGCGAAGCAAAAGTAGGGCCAGCAGTACGTTGTTTCGAGGCATGACCTAGTGCTTCGCAGCGGTTGTCGAAGTAAGTGTCAAACACTCAATTCAAGAAATGCAGCGTTGATCCAACGATCAGCACTACGCCAATCAGGAGACGATAAATCACGAACGGCCATGCCGAGAATCTTTCAAGAATACGCTGCAGGCTCCAAATGGCAAAGAACGAAGAAATGCTGGCGACCGCAAGTCCAACAGCCAGCATGGACCAAGAATACGAATCTAGACCTGCAAGATGCAGGGTCCATAACTCCTTGACCCCAGCCAAGGTGATCGCCGGCAGGCCGAGCAGGAAAGATAATCGCGCGGCCTGCTCGCGTTCAAAATTCAAGAACATTGCGGCGGTTAAGGTTGAACCCGAACGTGAAACACCCGGAATCAACGCACCGACCTGCGCGATGCCTACGATAATCGCATCGACAAGCCTCATTTCTTTGATTGTTCGCCGGTGACGGCACATAATCTCCGAGAGAGCAAGGAGCCCGCCCATTACGAGGCAGGCCACTCCGATGACCATTATTCCCCGCAGCGGCGTCTTGCACGCGTTGAGAATGGGAGCGAGAAGGAGACCGGCGATGACAATTGGAATCGTCGCTAGCACGATACCAACCGAGAAGCGCAGTGACGTATCCCCGAAATCACGCCGTGCGACAGCCGAGACCGATCCGACGACCACTCCGCGCACGTCACTCCAGAAGTAGCTGACCACTGCTGCGAGTGCCGCCAGTTGCATCGCCGCCGAGAACGCCGACCCCGGATCGCGCCAACCCAATAGAGCAGGGATAATACGCATATGAGCAGTGGAAGAGATCGGTAATAATTCGGTTATCCCTTGGACCACGCCGAGGATAGCCACTTTGGCGTAACCGAGCGCAATAAATCCTGTGTCGACGGCACCAGAGCACGCGGTGGACAATTTGCGATGCCTTTCAAGAAGCCTGCCCCCTACGCCGACGAGATGGGAGACACTGGGCATCATGATGAGAACGGAGACCGATTTGGTCCAATTGCACGCCCGGCCTCGGTTCTCCACCACACTAGCGCCATGGGCGCAAGCGCGGCGGCGACTGCGATCGTGTCTGCAACCCAATCCCAGAAATCGCAATCTCTATTCACGATCGGCAGGGCTTGAGCCAGTTCGATGAACGCGCCGAAGGCGGACATCATAACCGCGATCAAGAGCAAAGAACGCCGCGGGAACGCGGCCGCCGCAAGCACAGTAAGAACATAAAAGGCTGCGAAGTGTTCTGCCTTGTCCCATGGGAAAAGCGGTATCGCATCCTTCGGTGGCATCACCGCCTCTGCGAAGGTGAACAGAAGCGTGGCCCAGAATGTAAGTTGAGCGAGGCGAAGAAGAGTGACGAACTTTGGTATTTTCATTCCCTTGCGCTCACGGTTCGCTGCGCTCGCCGAAAATGCGATATTTCTTCGCGGCCCAAATTGCAGCCACAACGAATGCGGCGATCACCGCGAGCAGAAGCCATTCCAAGTCCCTGGCGAGATGAAGCGTATGCACGAACAACGCTGTGAGTGCGCCAGGCAAAAGCAGCGCGGGCGCCCAGACGAACGCGGATGAGATATTCGCAATCCAGAACCGGGCGGCGGGCATTCTGGAGATTCCGGCGACCAGCGGAATGACGGCGCGCAACGGGCCGAAGAACCTGCCGATAAAAACACTCTTGCCGCCGTGGCGCTCAAAAAAAGCGTATCCCCTCGCCAACAGCTCCTTGTGTCGCGTGAAAGGCCAAACCCGCTCGACCAGATGCCCGTACCGCCGTCCCAACCAATAGGAGACGGCGTCGCCGCTGGTCGCCCCACAGATGCAGCCGATAAGCAGCGGCCAGGCGCTCAGCGTACCGCTGGGGATGAAAGCTCCTGCCGCAATCATGATAGTCGTGCCGGGAAACAACAGGCTTACGAAGGCGAACGACTCGCCGAACGAGACCGCAAACATGACCGGCCCGGCCCAGATTGCGTGGCGGCCGATGAAGGCGACGATTTCGTGGATCATTGGGGATACATACACTGCACTGCCGCAATCTTCCAAATGAATTGAGACATTGCACGAGTTTAGTCAACGGGCGACGGTCGCCGGTCAACGCACATCCTAAGGCTTGGTATGCGCGGTTTTGCAGGCGCTCAAGCCATTATCCTGCTTCTTTAGAACCCAGCGTCGGACTTGTTTCGAGCGTCTCGCTTTTCGGTCCGTCCCTGACTTGCTGTTCCTGTTCGATCACCCTGACGGCAAAGCTGAGGACATCGATTTCTTCTTCTGTAACGTTATGGAGCTTCATCTGGAGATCGAGATGAGCGATTCTGACGAGAGAGGCTGCAAAGGTGAGGCCGAGCTCGTCGAGCTTCTCGATCTCGTGGCGCAAGACGAGCGAACTTTCTTCTATTTTGTCAATTGGCGCTGATGTCATGCGATGGCTCCAGTTCGGCTTCTCTTGTTCCAGCGACTTCGAGCCAACGCTTGGCCGTAACGATGGTCGCGTAACGACTCGCGATGGCAACGACCGCACGATGACTTTCCGCGGCATCACACCCGGGCAGCGGCCGGGTAGCTGAGGCGTCCACGATGAAGCCCGCGAAATGATCGTGGCGCGACGCGTCGATGAGCGTCGAAAGACAGGCGCGCTCGCCCGAAAAACCGGCGAGCGTAAAGCACTTACCGTACGCTGTAATCGCCTCTGCGAATTCCGCGCTCGAATAGCACGAGTCCGCAATCGGTTCGAAAATCATGTCATTGCGTTGCGGCTTGAAGCCCTCGATCCAGCGAAAGCCTGTTTGCTTATGGCCGCGCACTCGCTGGAACGGAGTTACGAATGCCACCGGCCAGCCCTCGGATCGAGCGCGGTTAAGCAGAGATCGGCAATTGGCGAGAACCGGCATTACATCGTTCGCGCCGAAGGTTGGGTTGTAGGCCAACTGTTCTTGGTGCATTTCGACGAACACAAGCGGCGGAATAAGCCGCCGCTTGTGATATCGCTCGAATGGGATCACGGCGCCCATCATGTAGGCACACCGACGGAGGGCCTGGTCACGGGCCGATTTGCCGATCGTTCGAGAATGCCGGGCTCATGCCAGCGGCCTTCCGGACGGATGATCACGTAAGGGTCGGTGCCGATGGTGATCGCTTCGGGGTGCGGCTCGATATTGAGCATGACTTCGACATAATCGAAATCCGAGAACGTGAATTCTTTGCCGCCGGGAAGCGGCACCGCCCCAAATCGGCCCCAAAAGTTCAAAAGGCGCCGTTGCGCGTGCCCATAAATGCGGCGGTAGCCCTTGGTGCGACAGAGTTCGATAGCGGCCCTTACCAACTGGAACGACAGCTTCGTATTGCGGAATTCTTTTCGCACCGCCAAGCGCTCGACCTTGGCAAAGTCGGCGAAATGCCGGATGCGAATGCAGCCTGCCGGCTCATCGCCGACATACCCGAGGAGATGAACGGCCGTAAAATCATTGCCGTCGAACTCCTCGTTGTAGGGGCATTCCTGTTCGCCGATATAGACGGCGCTTCGGATGCTCGCCACGCGCAGCCAATCGTTGATGTCCCGTGCTACGGTCACGGAAAGCGAACGCTGGCTGCTTTGGGCACGATAGGTGTCATAAAGGGGGGCGTTGCTCGCCTTGGGTTGCGGGCGTTCGTAGGTGTAAAGGTGCGGCGCATTGACACCATCGACCACGGCGCCTTTTCGGAACCCAAGGGCTTCCGTAAAGCGGGCGCCTTCCGTTGTCGTGACGTGACTGAACAACGACACACCGTCGTAGGGCGGCTCCGAAAGCTTCTCAAATATGAGCCCAACACCTGGGGCGAGTGTCCCCGGGGCGTAAGCAGCCCAGATATAAATTCCTGCGGGTCGCTCTCCGGGATTGACCATCATCGCGATGGAGGGGTGCAGGTAGTCGAAAGTTCCCGCTGCAAGAGCCCTAAGGCCTTGTTTGTTAAGGAAAATAACCCCGAGAAATCCTTCACCTTTGGGGTGTGCCGGATCGAAAGATGCCTTGCGGGCGATCGCCCACAGCGAGTCCGGATGGTGCGAGCCAACCTCGTGTACGACGGCGGCGCTTGCCAGAGTGCCCATGCGGGCTTCCGCTTCCTTAAGCAAGCGTTCGATGTTCGCCGCATCCGGCCGAAAAAGGAGGAGCCGTCGCGCCAACCACGTTGACTCGATCTGTTCAAGCGGATGGCTTTTGCCCTCGGCGTTGCCGGCCTTGCCGGATCGAACGAGCGCAAGTGAATGTTCGGTCATTTTTTACTCCCACCAGTTTTCCGGTATAATGCTAGGCGGAGGAGGATCATCCGTATGCAAACGCCGAACGAACGGGGTGTTCTTGTGGGCGAACACGCGCTGCGGCGCCCCTCCAAGATGTTGTCGGACTGGGAAGGCGCGCATCTATTTCTGGAGCTTGTTCGACACGGAAGTTTTCGGGCAACCGCCGATCATCTCGACATATCGGTCAACGCGCTGCGCACGCGAATCGGCAACTTCGAGAAATCTCTCGGGGTGACGCTTGCCACGCGCCATGTAGACGGGATTAGGCCGACTGCGGAAGGAGAAAAGATTTTCAACGCGGCCGGTCAAATGGAGCAGGCCTCCTTTGAACTGATACAAGCCTGCGGCCGTTCCGAACGCACGCTCACGGGCGAGGTCCGACTTGCCGTAACCGAAGGATTGGGGGCTCTTTGGATTGGCTCAAAACTCGTTGAGTTCCAACGCGCCAATCCGAAACTCATGGTCGACGTCAACGCCGCCATGCGTTCCGCCGACGTACTGCGTCTTGAGGCGGACATCTCAATTCAGCTGACCCGACCCACGGCAAAGGAATTGCGGGTCGTGAAGCTCGGGCGACTTCACCTCGTTCTTTTTGCCGCCCAAACCTATATCGACACCTATGGTGTACCAAAAAGCATTACCGATCTTGCCAATCATCGTATCGTGCTTCAGGCCGACGATGACCCGGAGGCGCAGCAATTCTTCGATCATTTGTTTCCCGGAATCCGGCCCGAGGGTCTCGTTGCGTTACGCAGCAATGTGAGCAGCGTCCATTACTGGTCGATCGTGAAAGGCGCGGGGATCGGCCATTTACCGACCTACGTGTACGCAGTAGGCGCGCCCATCATTCCGCTCGACTTCAATGCCCATCGTTATGTGGACATCTGGATGACCTATCATGCGGGCGCTTCGCGAATACCGCGCGTACGCCGCCTCATCGATTGGTTGACCAAGGCGTTTTCTCCCAGGAGCTTCCCATGGTTCCGGGACGAATTCATTGCACCTGCCGAGCTTTTGAAAGAGTACCACGGCAAAACTCTAAAGAGCCCCTTCGATGGCCTTGTGGAAGGCACACGCAAAGCAGGTTGAGGAACCCGTTTCATGGATACCAAAAAGCCTGAGCTGGTCGATAAACTTGTAGCCACGCGCATCCGCGCCTGCCGCAAGGAGCGCGGCCTTTCCCAATCGGACCTCGCCAAGCAGCTTGGCGTCACGTTCCAGCAAGTCCAGAAGTACGAAAAAGGTATCAATCGGATCGGCGCGGGACGGCTCTACGAACTCGCCCGAATATTCCAGGTGCCCATCCAGGCGCTCTATCCCGATT